>JACDUA010000075.1 GCA_013519935.1 Ectothiorhodospiraceae bacterium WFHF3C12
AGGTTGTTCACGCCTGGAAGGCGCGAGACGGGTGGACGTTTGCCGAGGCTAGCGTGAGGCCGGTGCCAGTTGTACTGGTGCAGCCAGTACGGCAGGTGGCGAGCACGCTGCTCGGAGTGTTGGTAGGCGCGGGCATAGGCCCACTCGCGCAGCGCGGTCTGGATAAAGCGCTCGGCTTTGCCGTTGGTGCGGGGCGTATAGGGGCGGGTGCGTTTGTGGCGGATACCAAGGCGCCGGCACAGGCGCCAAAATCCCCGGGAGCGGTAGCAGGCGCCGTTGTCGGTGAGCACCCGCTCGACGCGCACGCCGAGGCGGCGGTAGTAGCGCACCGCCTGCAGCAGCGCGCGCCAGGCGCTGCCGGCGCGCTCGTCGGCGTGGATGCTGGCGGTGGCGATGCGCGAGTGATCGTCGATGCTCACGTGCACGTACTCCCAGCCGGCGCCCGCGGAATGGCCGGCTTGACGGTCCCCGGTAGCGCGGTGGCCGGGGCGTTGAAAGCGCCCGAGCTTTTTGATGTCGAGATGCACCAGCGCCCCGGGATGAGGATGCTCGTAGCGCCGCGGCGCGGGGGCGGGCTCCAGGTCGGCGAGACGGTTCAGCCCGGCCCGGCGCAGCACCCGCGCCACGGTGGCCCGCCCAACACCCAGGGCCTGGCTGATCTGGTGGTAGCACTGGCGCGTGCGGCGGCGCGCGATAATGCGCTCACGGCAGCCGGCGCTGATCGCGTGGGGGCAGCATGAGGGCCGGGAGCTGCGGTTCGCCAGCGCCGCTCGGCCCCCTTCGCGATAGCGGCGCAGCCACTTGTAGGCCGTGCGCGTACTGACCCCGGCGGCCTGCGCGGCCTCGCTGGGGCGCAGACCGTGCTCGACGACACGGCGGACCAGCAGCTCTCGACCATAGACGGTCAATCGGGCATTTTGATGGTTGTTCACTCGGGCCTCCTGGAGGGATGGTTTGGTTCGCACCTCCAGTCTTCCGGGTAGGTCCCGAGTGAACAACCTACTGGAAGGTCACAGCTAGCGGAAAAGAGCGGGCGGGCCAGCGGCGGTTGCGAGCCGGGTCTTCTCCCCGGGGCATTGCCCGTATAACCGGTTCAGGATTCCCGATGCGCCAGGAGCATCCTTACATTCACCCGGAGACTTCCGGGGCTTGTCGCCGCCGCCCGCCGTGGGCGGCGCGCTTTCGGTCTGGGGTCATGACGCATTTGCCACCGCACGGCCCCGGGAGCCGGCCGCGGTCATGGTGACCGAAGACGCCCGCCGCACGCCGCCGGACGCACTGGCCCTCCAGGCGCTGTCGCTGTTCCACGAGCTCGCCACGGACGCGGCGTCCGAGGCCGGGCTGGCCGATGCCCTGAGCGCCTGTGCCGAGCTCTGCCCCGGCGTCCTGTCCGTCGCGGCCCTGCAGGGCGAGGATGGGCAGTGGACGCCGTTGAACCCGTTGCCCGGGGCTTCCGTCATCGAGCTCGGCCCCGTCAACGACGCCCGTCCGCTCTCTCCGGGCGAGTGCAGTCAACTGGGTCGGTGGCTGACCCCGGCCACCGCTGGCTGGCTGGCGCCGTTCAGGGATAACGCGGGGCACGATTGCATTCTGGTCGTCGGTACCGCCGTCGAGCCGGACGACGCCCTGATTCGATTCCTCACGCTGATGGCCCAGGCTCTCGGTGCCCAGCTCCAGCGCTTCTGGCTGGCCCGTGAACAGGCCGCCACCGCCACCTGGCTGGAGGCGGTCATCCAGCACATGGCCGAGGGGGTGGTCACCCTCTCCGCCGACGGCGCGGTCATCGACAGCAACGAGAGCGCCCAGCGCATCCTGGGTCGCAGCCGGGAGGAGCTCAGGGCGATTCAGCCTACCCGGCCGCAGACCGCCGTCCAGCGACCGGATGGCGGCAGTTACCAGCACGCGGAGCTGGCGGCGTCGCTCACCCTGGCAACGGGCGAGGCGGTGTACCGGCAGGTTCAGGGGATTACCCTCCCCGACGGCGCTTTCGTCTGGCTGAGCGTCAACAGCGCCCCCCTATACCGCCGGGGCGATCCGCGGCCCCATGCCTGCATCCTGTCCTTCCACGACATCACCGACCTGATCCAGACCGAGCAGGCCCTGCGCCGCAGCGAGGAACGCTATCGCGCGCTGGTGGAAACGGCCCCCGAAGCCATCGTCATCTACGACCCCGAAAGCGGCGCCTTCGTGGACGTCAACGCCAACGCCGAAACCCTGTTCGGCATGCCGCGCGACGAGCTCCTCGGGCTGAGCCCCATCGCGGTCAGCCCGGCGGCGCAGCCCGACGGCCGGCCCTCGGTCGAAGCCGCCCGCGAGCGGCTGGAGGCGGTGGCGCAGGGCGAGCACCCGGTTTTCGAATGGGCGCATGTCAACGCCCGGGGCGGGACCGTGTACTGCGAGGTCCGCCTGTCGCGGCTGCCCGGTCAGCCGGCGCTGGTCCGCGGCAGCATCATCGACATCACCCAGCGCAAGGCCGCCGAGCAGGCGCTGATCGACAGCGAGCACCGCTACCGCACCCTGGTGGAGAATGCGCCGGAGGCCATGGTGGTTTTCGACTTCGACGCCAACCGCATCGTCGATGCCAACGACCATGCCGGCGCCCTGTTCGGCATGAGCAAGGACGCGCTCTACCGGGTCTCGCCGACAAACCTCTACCCGCCCCGCCAGCCCGATGGGCGGGAATCCGCGGCCGCGGCCCGGCGCTATTTCCAGCGGGCGCTGGAGGGCGAAAGGCCCGTATTCGACTGGACCCTGGTGGATTCCCGGGGCCGCAGCAAACCCTGCGAGGTGCGCCTGGTGCGGCTGCCGGCGGCGGACCGGCGCCTGGTGCAGACCAGCTTCGTGGACATCAGCGAGCGCCAGCGCGCCGCCGAGGCGCTGCGCGCCAGCGAGAAGCGCTTCCGCGCCCTCTATCACGACAACCCGTCCATTTTCATCACCCTGGACGCCCAGGGGCGCATTCGCTCGGCGAACCGATTCGGCGCCGAGCTCCTGGGGTATTCCGAGCCCGCCGCCGTTATCGGCGACTCCATCAACAGGCTGTTCCTGCCGGAAGAGCGGGACAGCATCCAGGAGCACGTCGACGCCTGCTTCGCCAGCCCGGATGTCGTGCACCGGTGGGAAACCCGGGTGTTGCGGGAAGACGGCGGCAGCCTCTGGGTGCGCGTGACGGCGCGCGTGATGCCGCATCCCGATCGAGGACCGGACCTGCTGCTGGTTTGCCAGGACATCACCGAGGCCCGCAACCTCTCTGCCGAGCTCACGTACCAGGCCACCCACGACGCCCTCACCGGGCTGCTCAACCGGCCCGAGTTCGAGCGCCGGCTGATCTACGCCCTGGACGACGCGCGCAGCAACGGCTCCGAGCACGCCCTGTGTTACCTGGACCTGGACCAGTTCAAGATCATCAATGACACCTGCGGCCACATTGCCGGAGACGAATTGCTGCGCCAGCTCGCTCGCGAGATGACCCAGCATGTGAGCAAGCGCGATGTCCTGGCGCGCATGGGCGGGGACGAATTCGGCGTTCTGCTGGAGCATTGCGCCAGCCCAGAGGCGCTGCGCCTGGCCGAGCGGTTGCGTGGCGTGGTGGAGTCCTTTCCCTTCGCCTGGGAAGGTCGCGGCTTCCGCGTGGGGGTCAGCATCGGCCTGGTGCCGGTGACCCCGGACCGGGTGAGCCTGACCGAGATCCTCAGCCTCGCCGATACCGCCTGCTACGCGGCCAAGGACGAGGGCCGCAACCGCATCCATCTCTACCATCCCGAGGACGAGGAGCTGGCTCGGCGTCACGGCGACATGGAGTGGGTGGCCCGGCTGCGCCAGGCCCTGGAAGAGGACCGGATGCGACTGTTCCAGCAGCCCATCGCCCCGCTGCAGCCAGCCGCCGAGCCCGAGGGGGCCCACTACGAGCTCCTGGTCCGGCTGGTGGACGAGGACGGCGAGATCGTTCCACCGGGCGCCTTCCTGCCGGCCGCCGAGCAGTACAACATGGCCACCACCGTCGACGAATGGGTGGTGCGGAGGGCCCTGGCGTGGCTGGCCGCAGATCCGCGGCGGACCGAGGAGCTGTCCGTATGCTCCATCAATCTCTCCGGCCACTCACTGCGCAGTGACGAGTTCCTTCAGTTCCTGCTCCAGCTCCTGGACGACACCGGGGTGCCCGCCGAGCGCATCTGCTTCGAGATCACCGAGACCGCAGCCATCGGCAACCTGGTCCAGGCCACGCGTTTCATTGAAGCGGTCAAGGCCCGGGGTTGCAGGTTCGCCCTGGACGACTTCGGCAGCGGGCTTTCCTCCTTCGGTTATCTCAAGAACCTGCCCGTGGACTACCTCAAGATCGATGGCATATTCGTCAAGGACATCACCGACGATCCCATCGACCTGTCGGTGGTCCGCGCCATAAACGAGATCGGCCAGGTCATGGGCAAGAAGACCATCGCCGAGTTCGTCGAGACCGAGGCCATCATGGCCCGCCTCGCCGAGATCGGCGTAGACTACGTACAAGGTTACGCAGTAGGCCGTCCAGGGCCGCTGGAAAGCGACTGACGCCGACCGGCTCGGCCGCCGCGCGGGAGGGTGCAACGTTGGCATTCCATGATCTGATCGACGTCGACGACCTCGCCGCCCGCATCGACGCGCCGGACTGGGTGGTGGTGGACTGCCGGTTCGACCTGGCCGACCCGGCTGCCGGCGAGGCCCGCTATCGGGAAGGCCGTCTGCCGGGTGCCCGCTATGCCCACCTGGACCGGGACCTCTCGGCGCCCCCGGGTCCCGCCGACGGCCGCCACCCCCTGCCGGCCCCCGCCGAGCTGGCGGCGACACTGCGGGGTTGGGGCGTCAGTACGGATACCCAGATCGTGGCCTACGATGACGCCGGCGGCGCCTTCGCGGCCCGTCTGTGGTGGCTCTGCCGCTGGCTGGGTCATGACGCCGTGGCCGTGCTGGACGGCGGGGTGCAGGCGTGGGTCGATGCCGAGCTGGCGCTGACCCGGGACGCGCCCGAGCCGCGCGCCGGTGATTTCACGGGCAACCCGCGGCCGGCGCTGGTGGCCACCGCGGACGAGCTCGCCCGGGAGGTCCCCACCGAGGGCATCCTGCTGCTCGACGCCCGGAGCCCCGAACGCTTTCGCGGCGAGGCCGAGCCCATCGATCCGGTAGCCGGGCACGTGCCCGGCGCGGTAAACCGGCCCCACACGGCGAACCTAGACGGGGATGGCCGCTTTGCCGCGGCCCAGGACCTGCGCGAGGATTACGGCGGCCTGCTGGACGGGCGTAGCCCGCACGACGTGGTGGTCATGTGTGGTTCCGGCGTTACGGCCTGCCACGACCTGCTGGCCATGCACCGGGCGGGGCTTACCGATGCCCGCCTCTTCCCCGGCTCATGGAGCGAGTGGATACGCGATCCCGTGCGGCCCACCGACCCCCCGCGTCACTGATCGTGCCGGTGGTGGAGGCGCCGGGGACCGGAAACGCGCGGCCCCGGCGCCCGGCATCGCGCGGGGCTCGCGTCTCCTGCCACCTGGGCGCCGCCTGATACACTGCCGGCGTGAACCAGGCGCCCTTCAGCCATCTCATCGGATTCGACGACGCCCCGTTCAGCCGCGGACACCGCGGTGACGTATTGACCGTGGGCGCGGTCTACGCCGGCGCGCGGCTGGATGGCGTTCTCTCCACCCGGGTACGCCGGGACGGGGCCAACGCCACCCGGCGCCTCGCCGAGCTGGTTGCCGGCTCACGCTTTCACCGCCAGCTCCACGCCGTGCTGCTGCAGGGTATCGCCCTGGCCGGATTCAACGTCGTCGACGTACCCCGGCTCGCCGATGCCCTGGCGCTGCCCGTGCTGGTGGTTGCCCGCCACGAACCGGACATGGCCGCCGTACGCCGCGCCCTGATGGAGCGTGTCCCCGGCGGCGCACGCAAGTGGCGGCTCATAGAGCGGCTCGGTCCCATGGAGCCCATGGCCGGGCTCCATGTCCAGCGCTGGGGCATCGACGCGCCGACGGCCGAGCGGCTGCTGCGTGTGAGCGCCATCAATGGCAAGCTACCCGAGCCCCTGCGGACCGCCCATCTCATTGCCGGCGGCGTGGGGCGCGGCGAATCCAGACACAGGGCCTGAGCGCCATGCGCCGATTGTTCCCGATACTCGTGCTGTTCATCGTGATCTGCGCCCCGGCCGGGGCCAGGGAAAACCTGGAGTTCAGCCTGCTGCTGGGCCGCCACAACCTGCGCCTGGACTACCCGGGGGACGTGGACACCCGCTACACCGAGCTCAAGGTGGAGGTCATCGAGCGCTCCTACCGCTATCTCCACGGGGGTTTCCGTATCGGGATCAGTGATCTCAGCCAGAGCGGCAACCCGCCCGCCGACGGCCTGGCCATCAGCGGCGGCACGGTGGGCTTCGTCCTGCGCAGCGACATTCCGCTCGGCGCCGGCTTTGGCCTCTATGGCCAGGGCAGTTACGACTACCACACCGTCGACGGCAGCACGGATGACGGAGATGCCGAGGACCAGCGGGTGCAGCTGGACTGGTTCGAGTTCCAGGCCCGGGCCGGGCTGTCGCTGGAGCTCGGCCCGCTGGTCCTGCGCGGCGGTCCCTACTACCGCCACGTCGACGGCGACGAGCGGGCCCGGGGCGATCTGGACCGCACCCTGGCCCTGGAGGCCGAGGAGCCCGGCGGGGTGTTCGGTGATCTGGTGTACGTGGTCGACCGCAGCGGCTGGATCGCCCTGCGCCTGGAGCACGGCAGCCGCAGCGGGGCCACGCTCAGCTTCACCCGGCTGTTCGACTGATGTTCCACGTGGTCTTGGTGGAGCCGGAGATTCCGCCCAATACCGGCAACGTCATCCGTCTGTGCGCCAATACCGGGGCGCGGCTGCATCTCATCCACCCGCTGGGCTTCGAGATGGACGACCGGCGCCTGCGCCGGGCCGGTCTCGACTACCGCGAATGGGCGCGGGTGGAGGAACACCCGGACTTCGAGACCTTCCTGCGCGATGTCGCGCCGCAAAGGCTGTTCGCCCTCACCCGGCATGCCGCCAGCAGCGCGTACGAAACCGCCTTCCGGCCCGGTGACGCCCTGTGCTTCGGCCCGGAAACCCGCGGTCTGGGCCCGGATCGCCTGGCGGACTTCGCGGAGGAGCGGCGCCTGCGCATCCCCATGGTCCCGGGCAGCCGCAGCCTGAACCTGTCCAACTCGGTGAGCGTGGTGGTCTATGAGGCCTGGCGGCAGATGGGGTTCGCGGGGGCGGAGGACTGCAAAACCCCTTAGCCGCGAATGAACGCCGATGGACGCGGATTTGTCGGGATCATGGCCTCCGTGAGGAGGGACGGGCGCCGCGCAGCCCTTGCGGCTTCGGATACCGTGAATCGCGGCGGGGACGCCGCTCCCGCAACCGGATCCGACCCCTGGGGCACAGCGAAGGCTTGTGGGAGGCGCGTCCCCGCGGCGACGGTTTTCGGATGCCGATATTCGCGGCGGTGAGCCACTCCCACGCCGGCTCGCCGCCGACAGGCGTAGAATGGATTGGGCGAAACCGTAATCCACCGATGGTCAGGATGCCGCGGCGCCTGCCTCGACCCGACACACGGTGAGCAATGAACCGTGGGAGCGGCGTCCCGCCGCGATACCCGGTATCCGAAGCCTCAGGGACTGGCCGTCAACCACCCGTCTCACCGGGGCCGATCAGGCACGCGAATCCGCGTCCATTCGCGGCCGAAGCGACTCACTCGAACTCGCTCTTCGGCGCACGCGCCATCAGGTTCGTGGTGGCCTCCTTCGGCGTGATCTCGCCGCGGATCAGGCGGTGGACCTGTTCGCAGATGGGCATCTCGACGCCCTGGCGGGCGGCGAGCCAGTGGACTTCCTTGGCGGTGCGCAGGCCCTCCACCGTCTGGCCGATCTCGGCCTGGGCGGTGGCGATGTCCTTGCCGGCGCCCAGGGCCAGGCCCATGCGGCGGTTGCGGGACTGGTTGTCGGTGCAGGTGAGAATGAGATCGCCCATGCCCGCGAGGCCCGTGAAGGTCCGCGGCTCCGCCCCGAGGTTGGCGCCCAGGCGGCTGATCTCCGCCAGCCCGCGGGTGATCAGCCCGGCCCGGGCGTTGGCGCCCAGGCCCATGCCGTCCGCCACGCCGGTGGCAATGGCCAGCACGTTCTTCACCGCGCCGCCGAGCTCCACGCCCACCACGTCGGTACTGGTGTAGACCCGGAACGCCTCGTTGTGGAACGCGGCGGCCAGGTCCGCGGCGAAGGCCGCGTCGGTGGCGGCCACCGTCACCGCGGTGGGCAGGCCGGCGGCCACCTCGCCGGCGAATGTGGGGCCGGAGAGCACGGCCAGGCTCCGGCCCGGCGTCAGTGCCTCGGCCACCTGATGCAGCAGCCCGCCGGATGCGGCGTCCAGGCCCTTGGTGGCCCACGCGATACGGCTGCGTGGGTTCAGCGCCGGGGCGCAGCGCGCCAGGGTATCGCTGAAGGCGTGGCTGGGCACGGAGACGAGAACATCGTCGGTCCCTGCCAGCGTCGCCTCCAGGTCGTCGGTCACCGACAGGCCGGCCGGGAGGGCAACGCCCGGCAGGTAACGCCGGTTCTCGCCGTCGCGCGCCAGGTCGTCCGCATGGGCCGGACGGTGGGCCCAGAGCGTGGTGGCGATGCCGTTGCGCGCCAGCACCACCGCCAGCGCCGTTCCCCAGGAGCCGGCGCCGAGCACGGCGAGGTTGCCGGGCCGGGCCATGTCAGTGGGTCGCGCCCTGCTGCTGTTGTTGCTGTTGCTGCGCCCGCTGCTGGGCGTAGAGGGCGTCGAAGTTCACCGGTGCCAGCAGCATCTGCGGGAAACCGCCCTTCGCCACCAGCTCGGAGACCGCCTCGCGGGCGTAGGGGAAGAGGATCTGCGGGCAATAGCCGCCGAGCAGCGCGTTCAGCCGCTCGCCCTCGACGCCCTGGATGGTGAATACCCCGGCCTGCTGCACCTCGCAGAGATAGGCCGTGGTCTCCTCCAGCTTGGCGGTCACCGTCACGGTCACCACGGATTCGTAGACGGCCTCGTCGACACGCTCGGCCCGCGTGTTGAGCTCCACGTTGATCTTCGGGTCCCAGTCGTGGGTGAAGATGCCGGGCGCATTGGGGGTCTCGAAGGACGCATCCTTCAGGTAGATCTTCTGGACCTGGAACTGCTGATCCCCGCCCTGCTGTTGACCGGGCTGGGCCTGATCTTCCTCGCTCATGCCGTTCTCCTGTCGCGTCTCAGCGCTTGCGTTCGATGGGGTAGCCGGCGCCCTGCCAGGCCTGGAAGCCGCCCTTGAGCTGGTAGACGTTGCTGAAACCCTGCTTCTTCAGCGTCGCGGCCGCCTTGCCGGACTGCATCCCGCTGGTGCAATAGACGATGATCGGCCGCTCCTTGTCCTTCTCCAGTTTCGCGCCCAACCCTTTGGACAGCGAGCTCTGCGGGACGTTGACCGCCTCGGGCAGGTGCCCCTTGTGGAACTCCGCGTCGCCGCGCAGGTCGATGAACTGGGCCTGTTCGCGATTGTAGAGGTGGGTCGCGGAGCCGGGCTCGAGAGACTTGACCCCGCGGGTGGCCAGGAGCAACTCGTTGACGACGAGGGCGATCAGCACACCCACCAGCAACAACACCAGGACGTAGTTGTTGACGGCGAACTCGAGGATGCGGTCCATTGGGTCTGTAATCCGATATCGATGGTGAATGGGGCGCTCTCGCCGGTCGGGGCGGCGCGAATCTTTCCACGGGCCCCGGCGGCAAGCTCGGCCGCATGGTCAGCGCCTGTACGCTGCCGAGGCGGTATTATACAGTCGCACCATGTTGATGAAATGCGCGTTTCGCGGCGCAGTGCCGCGGGCGGCGGCCGCCGTTGTCATCGTCGCCCTGGCGGCCGGCGCGGGCCGGGCCGAGGATGGGCCGGAGTACCAGCGCAAGGCCGAGCGTCTCGAGCAGTTGCGCTCGGAGATCGACCAGATCCAGTCCAACCTGGCCGCCGATCGCCGCCGCCAGGACAAGTTGCAGTCGGAGCTCGGCGAGCTGGACAGCCGCATTGGCCGGGTCGCCGCGCGCACCCGGCAGCTCAACCGCCGCATCGAGGAGACCCGCTCGCGCATCGAGGGCCTGCGCCGGCAGCGCGACCAGCACCAGCAGCGCCTGTCTACCCACAAGGACGTGCTGACCCGTCAGATCCTCGCCGCCCATACCAGCGGCCGCCAGGAGTATCTGCGGCTGGTGCTCAACCAGGAGGACCCGGCGCGGCTGGACAGGGTCCTGGTGTACTACGAGTACCTGACGCGGGCTCGGGCCGAGCGGATTGCCGGCGCGGTCCAGCAGCTGCGGCGCCTGCGGGTGGTGGAGCAGTCCCTGAACGACGAGCTGGCAAGCCTCCAGGCGCTGCTCGACAAGCGCGACGCTGAACGCGACTCCCTGCGCGCCGCACGGAACGAGCGCGAGCAGGTACTTGCCCGCATCGACGAGGCCATCGCCGCCAAGGACCAGCGCCTCGCCCGGCTACGAGCGGACGAGCAGCGGTTGAAGTCCCTGGTGGATCAGCTCCAGCGCGCCCTGGCGGACATCCCGGAAGAGGCCCTGGAGCGCGAGCCATTCGGCCAGCGCAAGGGCCGGCTGGACTGGCCCCTGGCCGGGGAGCTCAAGGCCCGTTACGGCGGAAACCGGGGCGTCGGTGACATGCGCTGGCAGGGCGTGGTCATCGGGGCACCGGAGGGCGCGGAGGTCCACGCGGTATCCCATGGCCGGGTGGTTTTTTCCGACTGGTTGCGTGGCGTGGGAATGCTGATCATCATTGACCATGGTGGCGGCTATCTGACGCTTTACGGGCACAATCAGTCGCTTTACAAGGAAACCGGCGAATGGGTTCAGGCCGGCGAGGTGATCGCCACGGTGGGCGCCAGCGGCGGCCAGCGCGGTTCCGGTCTCTATTTCGAGGTGCGCGCCGACGGGCGCCCGGTCGACCCCATGGCGTGGCTCGGCCCGCGACGGAGCCGGAGTTGATGCGCCGGCCGGCGGCATCGGCACGGGTCCGGCATGGCGTTACCGGCGGCTGGCCGTGCCCAGCGATCCGCCAGGGTCCATCCGGACCGCGCGCGGGCTCATTCACGAGGAGCGATTTGAATGCGGTTTAATCGGAGTCTCTACACCCTGTTCGCGGGCGTGGTGCTCGGCTTCTTCGTCGCCATCGGTCACGACGTCCTGGCCGAGAAACAGGCACCGGACTCGGCGCTGCCCCTGGAGGACCTGCGCACCTTCACCGAGGTCTTCTCCAGGATCAAGCGTGACTATGTCGAGGACGTGGACGACCAGACCCTGCTGCGCAGCGCCATCCGCGGCATGCTTTCCGGTCTCGATCCCCACTCCGCCTACCTGGATCCCAAGGAATACAAGGACCTCCAGGCCGGCACCAGCGGCGAGTTCGGCGGTCTCGGCATCGAGGTCGGCATGGAGAACGGCTTCGTCAAGGTCATCGCGCCCATCGACGATACGCCGGCCAGCCGGGCGGGTATCCAGGCCGGCGACCTGATCGTGCGAATCGACGGCAAGCCGGTCAAGGGCATGTCCCTGAGCGAGGCGGTGAGCCTGATGCGTGGCAAACCCGGCACCGACATCGATCTCACCCTCGTTCGCGACGGCGCCGACCAGCCCATCGAGGTGACCATCACCCGGGCGGTCATCGAGGTGAAAAGCGTCAAGTCGCGGATGCTCGAGCCCGGCTTCGGCTATGTGCGCATCACAAACTTCCAGTCCAATACCGGGCCGGCGGCGCGGCAGGCGATCGACGCGCTCAAGGCGCAGAGCGGCGGCGATCTCAAGGGCCTCGTCCTGGACCTGCGCAACAACCCGGGTGGCGTGCTCAACGCCGCGGTGGAAGTCTCGGACGCCTTCCTCGCCGACGGGCGCATCGTCTATACCGAGGGCCGCATCGACCGGGCGGAGATGAGCTTCAGCGCCACGCCGGACGATGTCATCTCCGATGCGCCGCTGGTGGTGCTGGTCAACGGCGGATCCGCCTCGGCCTCGGAGATCGTCGCCGGCGCGCTGCAGGACCACAAGCGGGCGGTCATCATGGGCAGCCAGACCTTCGGCAAGGGCTCGGTGCAGACCATCCTGCCCCTGCAGGGTGGTGCCGCCGTGAAGCTCACCACGGCCAGATACTTCACCCCGGACGGGCGCTCCATACAGGCCGAGGGCATCGCCCCCGACGTCGAGTTGCAGCGCCTGGAGCTCACCGCCGCGCAGGATTCGGCCATGGACCGGGTCAAGGAGGCCGATCTGGAGCGTCACCTGAGCAACGGCCAGTCCGGGGGTGAGCCGGCGGATGGCGAGGGCACTGAAGGCACCGGCGATGACGCGCCCCTGGCCGCCGAGGACTATGCCCTGTCCGAGGCCCTGAATCTGCTCAAGGGGCTGAACATCCTGCGGGCCCGGGGGCAATAGGGTTGCTCGGGCGGGCAACGCGCCGCCGGATGCGTGCCATTCTGGCGGCAGTGCTGCTCGGCGTGGCGGCTGGTACGGCCACGGCGGACGGCGCGCCCGCGGCGCTCGTGGCCGTGGTTATCGATGATGTCGGTGACCGGCTGGAAGCCGGCGAGCGCACCGTGGACCTGCCCGGGCCGGTGGCCTGCGCCTTCCTGCCCCATACCCCCCATGCCGAGCGCCTGGCCGTGCGCGCTCACGAGCAGGGCAAGGAAGTGCTGCTGCACCAGCCCATGCAGGCGGTGACCCACAACGAGCTGCTGGGCCCGGGGGCCGTCACCCTGGAGATGACCGAGCCGCAGTTCCTGCGCACCCTGCGTGAAAACCTGCTGGCGCTGCCCTACGTGAGCGGCATCAATAACCACATGGGGAGCCTGCTCACCCGGCATCCCGGCCACATGACCTGGCTCATGGAGGAGCTCCAGCGCCAGGGCGGGCTCTACTACATCGACAGCCGCACCACGCACCACACGGTGGCTCAGCGCATGGCCGACGAGGTTGGCGTTCCGGCCGGCCGCCGCCATGTCTTTCTGGACAACCGGCGCGACACCGGCGCGATCCGGGCGCAGTTCCGCACGCTGGTGCGCACGGCGAAGCGTCAGGGCTATGCCCTGGCCATCGGCCACCCCTACCCCGAGACGCTCGCGGTGCTGGAGGCGGAGATACCGAAACTGGCCGAGGCCGGCGTCCGGCTGGTGCCGGTCCGGACCCTGTTGAGCGCGAGCTACAAGCGGAGGACTGAACAATGGCAAGCGTCCTGGTCCCGATAGCCGACGGCAGCGAGGAGCTGGAGGCCATCAGCATCATCGACCTGCTGCGCCGGGCCGGCATCGAGGTCACCGTGGCCGGCCTCCACGGCGTCAACATCCAGGCCAGCCGCGGCGTGAACCTGGTCGCCGACGCGTCCCTGGACGATGTCCTCGACCAGCCCTTCGACATGATCGTTCTTCCCGGCGGGGCCGCCGGCGCCGAGGCGCTCCGCGCCGACGAGCGTATCAAGCGCCTGCTGCAGACCTACGCCGAGTCCGGCCGCTACACCGCAGCCATCTGCGCGGCGCCCGGCGTGCTGGCCAACGCCGGCTTGCTGGAAGGCCGCCGGGCCACCAGTTTCCCGGGCTTCCTCGACCCCTTCGCGGGCGTCGACTACAGCGAGGACGCCGTGGTCACCGACGGACGGACCGTCACCTCCCGTGGCCCGGGCACCGCCATGGACTTCGCCCTGCGCCTGATCGAGATTCTCGACGGCGCGGACAAGGCCCGGGAGGTTGAAGAGCGCCTGCAGCGGCCGCCGGGTCAGCGGCTGTTCGGCGAGGAGTCGGTGGGGCTGAACTGACTGCTCTGGCCGCGACTGAACGCGAGTTGACGCGGATCGCGTTTCAACCCCGGCACCGGTAGGAGCGCCGCGAGGCGCGATTGGTTGCATAGGCCACCCGTGCGCCCCGTCCCGCCTCCCGATGATGCCGAATCCCTCGAAGGTCCGCGCCCGGGCATCCGGCATCGTGGGTTGCCCGGCGCCGCCTTGCATTAGCCCGTCCCGCGCCCCACCTCCTCGATGTTGTAAGATGTCGGCCCCGTTCGGGAGACACTCGGTGTCTCCCCGGGA
This sequence comes from Ectothiorhodospiraceae bacterium WFHF3C12, assembly GCA_013519935.1. Classification (GTDB taxonomy): domain Bacteria; phylum Pseudomonadota; class Gammaproteobacteria; order Nitrococcales; family Nitrococcaceae; genus WFHF3C12. The sequence goes on from JACDUA010000075.1 coordinate 14,087, forward strand.
GGCACGCCGAGAAAGCGAGGACGTCCCATTGGAGCAGTATCACGGCACCACGATTCTGGCGGTCCGCCGCAACGGTGAGATAGCGGTGGGCGGTGACGGGCAGGTGAGCCTGGGCAACACCATCATGAAGGGCAACGCCCGCAAGGTGCGCCGGCTTTACCATGAGGGGGTGCTGGCGGGCTTCGCCGGCGGCACCGCCGACGCCTTCACCCTGTTCGAGCGCTTTGAAGGCCAGTTGGAGAAGCACCGCGGCAATCTCACCCGCGCCGCCGTGGAGATGGCCAAGGACTGGCGCTCGGACCGCGTCCTGCGGCGGCTGGAGGCGCTGCTGATCGTCGCCGATACCGATGCCCTGCTGATGCTCTCCGGAAACGGCGACGTCATCGAGCCCGAGCACGACCTGCTGGCCATCGGCTCCGGCGGCGCCTTTGCCCAGGCGGCCGCGACAGCGCTCATGAACAGCACCGAGCTGTCCGCGCGCGAAATCGTCGAGCGCTCGATGAACATCGCCGCCGATATCTGTGTCTACACGAACCACCAGCTGACCATCGAGGAACTGGGCGGCTAGCGGCCAGCGCCGTCCCATGAGGTGAACGAACCATGTCGGTCATGACGCCCCGCGAGATCGTCCAGGAGCTGGACAAGCACATCATCGGCCAGGCCGAGGCCAAGCGCTCGGTGGCCATCGCCCTGCGCAACCGCTGGCGCCGCATGCAGGTGGACGAGAGCCTGCGCGCGGAGATCACGCCCAAGAACATCCTCATGATCGGTCCCACCGGCGTGGGCAAGACCGAGATCGCCCGGCGGCTGGCGAAGCTCGCCAACGCGCCGTTCATCAAGATCGAGGCCAGCAAGTTCACCGAGGTGGGCTATGTCGGCCGGGACGTGGAGTCGATCGTCCGTGATCTGGTGGATATCGCCATCAAGATGACCCGCAAGTCGGAGATGGAGAAGGTCCGTTACCGGGCCGAGGAGGCCGCCGAGGAGCGCATCCTGGACATCCTGCTGCCGCGGGCCCGGGGCGTCGGCACCGAGGACGAGAGCGCCGACAACACCCGGCAGAAGTTCCGGAAACGCCTGCGCGAGGGCGATCTGGACGACAAGGTCATCGACGTGGAGCTGCGTGCCCAGCAGCCTGGCGTGGAGATCATGGCCCCCCCGGGCATGGAAGAGATGACCAGCCAGCTGCAGAGCATGTTCCAGAACCTCGGCGGCGAGCGGACCAAGTCGCGCCAGCTCAAGATCAAGGACGCGTTCAAGCTGCTGCGGGACGAAGAGGCGGCCAAGCTGGTCAACGAGGAAGACATCAAGACGATGGCCATCGACCTGGTGGAGCAGAACGGCATCGTTTTCCTGGACGAGATCGACAAGGTCGCCAAGCGTTCCGAAAGCCAGGGCGCCGACGTCTCCCGGGAGGGCGTGCAACGCGATCTGCTGCCGCTGGTGGAAGGGTCCACCGTGTCCACCAAGCATGGCATGGTCAACACCGATCACATCCTGTTCATCGCCTCCGGTGCCTTCCACCTGTCCAAGCCCTCGGACCTGATTCCCGAGCTCCAGGGCCGGCTGCCCATCCGCGTCGAGCTCGAGGCGCTGCAGGTGGAGGACTTCGTCAGGATCCTCACCGAGCCGAGCGCCTCGCTGGTGCGGCAGTACGAGGCACTGATGGACACGGAGGGCTGCCGGCTGGATTTCACCGACGACGGGGTCGCCCGGATCGCCGAGGTGGCCTGGGAGGTCAACGAGCGGGTGGAGAATATCGGCGCCCGGCGGCTGCACACGGTGATGGAGCGGCTGCTGGAGACCATCTCCTACGAGGCGCCGGACAAGGCCGGGGAGACCCTGCGTATCGACTCCGACTACGTGGACGAGCATCTGGCCGACCTGGCCCGGGACGAGGACCTGAGCCGGTATATTCTGTGACGGGTAGAATGCCGCACGTGCCGTCTACGGCACCGTGGGAGCGGCGACCTCGCCGCGAACACTCGAGTGCCAGTCCGTGGGGTTCGCGCCGGGGTCGGCGCTCCCACGAGAGCACAACCGGAACGGGAGCGGCGCCAGCCCCGGACAGCGCGACTGTCCCCGGGACCAGGTTGAGGCGGACGGGAGCCAGACGATGAAGCGCCCCGATCGCAAGGACACCGGACGCGTGCCCACCGACATACGCCTGCGGCGCAAGTCGCGTCTGCTGGAGGTCAGCTTCGACGACGGCAGCCGTTTCGAGCTGCCCGCCGAGTACCTGCGGGTCTACTCGCCCTCCGCGGAGGTCCGCGGCCACGGCCCGGGCCAGGCGATTCTCCAGGTGGGCAAGGCCGAAGTGAACATCACGGACGTGGAGCCGGTGGGACAGTACGCCGTGCGGCTGGTTTTCGACGACGGCCACAGCACCGGGCTATACTCCTGGGACCTGCTCTACGACCTGGGCAGCAACCAGCAACAGTACTGGCAGGACTATCTCCAGGCCCTGGCCGAGGCCGGATACAGCCGCCACGCACGGGACGACCATGACGCGTGACGACGACGCCCCCACGGGCGAGCACACCGAGAGCACCCACTTCGGTTACCAGAACGTGCCCACCGACGAGAAGGCCCGTCGTGTCGGCCAGGTCTTCAGCTCCGTGGCCCGCCGCTACGACGTCATGAACGACCTGATGTCGGCGGGGTTGCACCGGCTGTGGAAGCGCCAGGCGGTGAACCGGCTGAACCTGCGCCCCGGCATGCGCGTTCTGGACCTCGCCGGCGGCACCGGCGACCTGACCGCGTTGATGCGACCGAAGGTGGCGCCGGACGGGGCGGTCATCCTGTCCGACATCAACGAGGCGATGCTGCGTGAGGGCCGCGACCGGCTGATCGACGAGGGCGTGACCGGCGGCGTGGACTACGTCCTTGCCGACGCCGAACGGCTGCCCTTCCCCGACGCCAGTTTCGACCGGGTCGTCATCGGCTTCGGGCTGCGCAACGTCACCCACAAGGAACAGGCGCTGGCGGCCATGCGCCGCGTGCTGCGGCCCGGTGGCTGTGCGGTGGTGCTGGAGTTCTCGCAGCTCTACCTCAAGCCGCTGCAGCCGCTCTACGATCTCTACTCTTTCCGGGCGCTGCCGCTCATGGGGCGCCTGGTGGCGAACGACGCCGACAGCTACCGCTACCTGGCCGAGTCGATCCGCATGCACCCGGACCAGGAGACCCTCATGGCGATGATGACCGAGGCGGGATTCGAGGACTGCGATTACCTCAACCTGTCGGGCGGCGTGGTCGCCATCCATCGTGGTTATGTCTACTGAATCCGGCCGCCCGCCCCTGCCCCCCGTCTCCGTCTGGCCCGTGTTGCTGCGGCCGGTCCAGGAGGCGGTCAATCGCGTGTTGAGCCTGGATCCGGCGGCCGGCGAGCGGCTCCGGGCCCTGGCCGGCCAGAACCTGGACGTCCATCTCACCGGTTTCCCGACGCCGCTGCGCGTGGGCTTCAACGACACCGGCCTGAACCTGAGCACGGTGGACGAGGAGGTACCGGGCGCCAACGCGACGCTGACCGCGGCGCCATCGGCGTTGCTGACCCTGGCGCTGAGCAACGGTCAACGTGGCGGCCGGGACCTGGCCTTCAAGGGCGACGTGGGGGTGATCCAGGACGTTCGCACCCTGTTCAGCGAGCTGGAGATCGACTGGGAAGAACAGCTCTCGCGGGTGCTCGGCGACGTGGCCGCCCACCAGGTCGGCCGCGCCGCGCGGGGACTCGGCGAGTGGCTGCGCCACGCCGGCAACACCTTCCTCGACAATGCCGGCGAGTACCTCACCGAGGAGCAGCGCAGCCTGCCCACGGCCGGGGAGGTGGAGCGTTTCATCAGCGACGTCGACCGCCTGCGCCAGGATGCCGACCGCCTGCAGGCCCGGCTGCGGCGTCTGCGGCAAAGCGCCGGCGGGGAGGGCTGATCTTGCGCTTCAGCCCCCGTCTGTTCCTACGCCTGGCCTACATCAACCTCGTCCTCATCAAGCACGGCCTGGACGACATCATTCTCGCGACCCACCTGTTCCGGCCGCTGCGTTTCCTCGGCTGGTTCCGGCCCTGGGTGTGGATTCCCCGCAAGCAGGCCGAGCGGGGCGTGCGCGTGCGCCGGGCCCTGGAGGACCTGGGCCCGATCTTCGTCAAGTTCGGCCAGATTCTCTCCACCCGTCGCGACCTGCTGCCGCCCGACATCGCCCGGGAGCTCGCCCGGCTGCAGGACCGCGTGCCGCCCTTCGCCGGCGCCGATGCCCGGCGCATCGTCGAGCGGGCCTACGGCGAATCCCTTGATTCCCTGTTCCGCAACTTCGAGGACGAGCCGCTGGCGTCAGCCTCCATTGCCCAGGTCCACGGCGCGACCCTGCTGGACGGCCGCGAGGTCGTGGTCAAGGTGGTGCGGCCGGCCATCGAGCGGGTCATCGAGCGGGACCTGGAGATCCTCTACACCATCGCCGAGCTGGCGGAGCGCTACTGGTCGGAGGGCAAGCGGCTGCACCCGGTGGAGGTCATCCGGGAGTTCGACAAGACCATCCACGACGAGCTGGATCTGATGCGCGAGGCGGCGAACGCCTCCCAGCTGCGGCGCAACTTCGACGGCTCGGAGCTGCTCTACGTGCCGGACGTCTACTGGCCCGGCAACCGGGGCAACGTCATGGTCATGGAGCGCATCCACGGGGTGCCCATCAGCAACATCGACGAACTGCGCCGCCAGCACGTGAACCTGAAGGTGCTTGCCGAGCGGGGGGTGGAAATATTCTTCACCCAGGTCTTCCGGGACAGTTTCTTCCACGCGGACATGCACCCGGGCAACATCTTCGTCGATACCTCCGACCCGGAATCCCCGCGCTACATCGCGGTCGATTTCGGCATCATGGGCAGCCTCAACCCGGTGGACCACCGTTACCTGGCCGAGAACTTCATGGCGTTCTTCAACCGGGACTACCGGCGTGTGGCGGAGCTGCACGTGGAGTCCGGCTGGGTGCCGCCGGAGACCCGCATCGACGAGTTCGAGGCGGCCATGCGAACGGTCTGCGAGCCGATCTTCGAGCGGCCGCTGGTGGAGATATCCTTCGGCGCGTTGCTGCTGCGGCTGTTCCAGACGGGCCGACGGTTCAACATGGAGGTACAGCCCCAGCTGGTACTGCTGCAGAAGACCCTGCTGGCCGTGGAGGGCCTGGGCCGCGACCTCTACCCGGAGCTGGATCTGTGGCAGACCGCCAAGCCGTACCTGGAGCGCTGGATGCGCGACCAGTTGGGCGCCAAGGCGTTCATGCGCAAGATGCAGCGCGAGCTGCCCAAGTGGGGCGAGCAACTGCCGAGCCTGCCGGGCCGGCTCAACGACGCCCTGGACCGGACCGACAACGCCCTGCAGGAGCTCAAGGGCCAGCGCACGGAAATGGAGCGGCTACGCGCGGAAATGCGCCAGGGCAACCGCCGCCACTTCGCCACCAGCATCGGCGCGGCGCTGATCGTCAGCGCCTTCATCATCACCGCCCTGGACGGCTATACGCCGAGGATGCTCGGCGACACGGGCACGCCGGTCATCAGCTGGGTGCTCGGCGGTCTCGGCGCGCTGCTGTGTCTCTCCGCCTGGCCGCGGGACTAACCTCCCTTTCTCGGCCACAGATGAACACCGATAAACACGGATAATGAACTCCTACGCCGCCGTGGGCCGCTCCGATGGCTCACGGGGGGATGCATATGTGTGGGAGCAGCGTCCCTGCCGGGAACGGCGGTAGCTACGATCAGCAAAACGGGCCGGCATGGTTCTCCCGCGGCCATGGGCTATCTGTAGGAGCGCAGCTGTGCTGCGCGAATATCTGCCGGTCGCCACCGAACGTTCGCCCGGCGGAGCCGGGCTCCTACGGGCTATGTCTTGGATTCGTGGTAGGAGCGGACCGGGCCGCGAACGGATTATGAAAGGAATCGCGGCGGGGACGCCGCTTGTATGTTGATCCCCGGTGGGTCAGAAAGGACTTGCCGGGGGTGGAGGGACTGACGCCGCATCTGGCCGAAGGCACAGACAGTGGGAGAAATCGTCCCGCCCTCACCTTAGCGCCCATAAGGAATCTATCGGCGTGTAGCCGCACGACCGACGATTGATGGCAAGCCAGCGCCTCGGTGAGCCCCCGACAAGCAACCTTCACAGTAGCCAGGGGGCACAGCGATGGCAATGCAGGTGGAGTCTTTTATCGTTGGCGTGGACGTCGCCAAGGCGGAGTTGGTGATCAGTGAGCAGGGTCAGTCCCGGCTCATCACTTTGGCCAATGAGCGCAGGGCGATCCGGCGCTACCTCAAGGCTCTCGCCGGCCCGGCCTGGGTCGCCGTGGAGGCCACCAACACCTACCACCTGGCCTTGGTCGAGGAGGCGTACCGCCTCGGCCACCGGGTCTATGTTATCGACGGCTATCGGCTCAGCCGCTACCGCGAGGGGGTCGGTGGGCGGGCGAAGACCGATACCTCGGATGCCCGGCTGCTAGCGCGTTATCTCCAGCGCGAGCACGACCAGCTGCGCCCCTGGAGCCCGCCGGGGAAGGGCTACACCCGCCTGCGGCAACTACTGCGCCGTCGTGCCCGATTGGTGCAGGTCAAGACCACGCTCTCACAGAGCCTCAAGGAGCTGCCCGAGCTCAAGAGCTCTGCCCAAGCGGTGCTGCGCCAACTCAACCGCCTCGATGCCCTGATCCAGAAACGCCTGCGTCAGGCACTGACCGAACACGGCTGGCTCGCCGACGCCCGCCGCTGCCAGGCCGTTGAGGGCATCGGCGAGATCACCGCCGCGGCGCTGACCATGAGCTACAACCGCGGCGCGTTCGTCAGCGCCGATGCCTTCATCGCCTTCATCGGCATGGACGTGCGGGTGCGCGACTCAGGCCGTTCCAAGGGCAAGCGCAAGCTCACCAAACAAGGCGATCCCGAGCTGCGGCGCTTACTCTACCTCGCCGCCATGACCGCATCCCGATCGGCCACCTGGCAGCCCGTCTACCAGCGCTATCTCGCCCGAGGAATGAGCCCCATCCAGGCCTTCGTCGCTCTCGGCCGCAAGCTCGCACGGATCGCCTTCAGCCTGATGAAATACCAAACCAACTACGCACCCAAACTCGCTCACAACGCTTGCGCGGAAACATAGAATCTCCCAC
>JACDUA010000076.1 GCA_013519935.1 Ectothiorhodospiraceae bacterium WFHF3C12
CCCCGGCGCTCAAAGTCGGCCGCCAGCCCGGGCCCGCTTAGGTAGGTCTCGATGCAGCCGCGCTGACCGCAATAGCACGGCGGCAGGGGCTGGTCCTCGTCCCGCGGCCAGGGCAGCGGGTTGTGGCCCCATTCCCCCGCGATGGCATTGGGTCCGGACAGCAGAGAGCCATTGACGACGATGCCGCCCCCGCAGCCGGTGCCGACGATGACGCCGAAGACCGTCGAATAGCCCGCGCCGGCCCCGTCGACGGCCTCCGATAGCGCAAAGCAGTCGGCGTCATTGGCCATTGCGATACTGCGCGCCAGCACCGTCTCCAGGTCCCGCTTCAGAGGCGCCCCGTTGAGTACGGTGGAATTGCTGTTTTTCACCCGCCCGGTGGCCGGTGAGAGCGCGCCCGGCGTGCCGATGCCGACGGTGTCGGCCCGCCGCCCCAGGCGCGCCTCGGCCATCGCGAGGAGCTCCGCCACGCCGTCAATGATCCCGGCGTAGCCGTCCCGCGTCCGCTGGCGCTCGCGCAAAAGGCTGTTGCCGTGACCGTCCAGGACGATGATCTCGGTTTTGGTGCCGCCAAGATCGATGCCAACGTGATTCTGCTCTGCCATGGGCGGCTCGCTGACTCCTTTGCTCATGCGCCGCGTCGGGTGTGCGCGGGACCTAACGAAACGTATAGGTCAGGGCCAGAACGGCCGACCAGCGATGGTCGCGGGCGACGATGGGACTGTCGGCGATGGCATCGTCCAGCCACGTATGGCGCGCGAGCACGAAGGCGCCCCACGCGCGGGTAAAGCTGTAGCGGCCGGCGATGCTCGCGCTGTAGTTGAGCGCCTCGCCCGCCGTATACGCGGGGCGGTGCGGCCGCGCCTCGGCGCTCCGGACCCCATAGTAATAGTCGGTGAGCGCCTGGCTCTGCCAGGAGGCGCTCAGCGACGGGCGCACGAAGGCGAACGGCGGACCGACGCGGTAGCCGAGGTCGATCTCGGCTTCCCGGCCCTCGTGCCGATCCAGCAGGTCGGTGAGCACGGTCCCGGAGAGGCGCCAGCCGTTCCAGCGCCAGCCCGCGCTCAGACCGCCTTCCAGGGTCCGGCGCCGGAACTCCATCCCGGACAGGGCGTCGCTGTCGTCGGGGTCGAGCTGGTCCAGGCGCGGCTGGATGAAAATATCGACTGCCAACCGTCCGGATTCCCAGGCATGCAGCCCCGCCCGCAGGCCCCGCAGATACAGCCGGTCGGACTCGTAGCCGAGAAAGGGCACCACCAGGCGATCGGCCTCGCCGGTGCCCCGGTAGATCGGCTGGCCGACGATGAACGCCGGCCCCACGCTGACTCCGCGCGGCTGCAGGTTGGCCGCGCCGTCCCGCTGCTCGGGCTGCGCCTGCACGGCACCGGCCGCGCACAGCCAGAGGGTGAGAATGATCGCAATGCCGAGCGATATGCGCACCGCGCCGCCTCAGTGAGCGAGGATCTGGCTGAGAAACTGCCGGGCCCGGACGGTTTCCGGCTCGCCAAAGAACTTCCGGGGCGGGGCCTCCTCGACGATCTCGCCTTCATCCATGAAAACGACCCGGTCGGCCACCTCCTTGGCAAAGCCCATCTCGTGGGTGACGACCAGCATGGTCATGCCGGATCGCGCCAGCTCGACCATGACGTCCAGCACCTCCTTGATCATCTCCGGATCCAGGGCGGAGGTGGGCTCGTCAAAGAGCATGATGCGCGGCTGCATCGCCAGCGCGCGGGCAATGGCCACCCGTTGCTGCTGACCGCCGGAGAGCTGCCCGGGAAAAGCCTCGGCCTTTTCCGGAATCTGCACCCGCTCCAGGTATTCCATCGCCAGCGCCTGCGCCTCGGCCTTTGGTACCTTGCGGACCCAGATGGGCGCCAGGGTGCAGTTCTCCAGCACCGTCAGGTGGGGAAAGAGGTTGAAGGTCTGGAAGACCATGCCGACCTCGCGCCGGACGCGCTCGATCTGGCGCACGTCCTCGGTCAGCTCCACGTCATTGACCACGATACGGCCCGTTTGATGGGGCTCCAGCCGGTTCACGCAGCGGATCAGGGTCGATTTGCCGGAACCGGAGGGGCCGCAGACCACGATGCGCTCTCCGGGCGCCACGTCCAGGTTGATGTCGCGAAGCACCTGGAAGTCGCCGAACCACTTGTTGACGTCCTCGAAGCGCACGGCCGAGCGGACGTCGCCCGAATCGGCGTTGGAATCGTTCACGCGCGTCATACCCCCTGTTTGTGACGGTTGAGCTGGCGCTCCACGCGCATGCTGTACTTGGACATGGCGTAGCAGAAGGCCCAGAAGACGGCAGCGGCGAAGACGTAGCCCTCCACCGCGTAGCCGAGCCATTCGGGGTCCGTGGCGATGGCCTGAATGATGCCCAGCAGGTCGAAGAGCCCGATGATGAGCACCAGGGTCGTGTCCTTGAATATGGCCAGAAAGCTGTTGACGATGCCGGGGATCGCGATGCGTAGCGCCTGGGGCAGGATTATGAGCCGCATACGCCGCCAGTAACCCAGGCCCAGGGCCTTGGCCGCCTCGTACTGGCCCGGCGGCACGCCCGCCAGGCCGCCCCGCACCACCTCCGCCGTATAAGCCCCGGCGAACAGGGCCCAGCCCACCATGGCACGCAGCAGTTTGTCGAAGGTGACCCCGCCGGGCAGGAACAGCGGCAGCATGACCGAGGCCATGAAAAGTACCGTGATCAATGGCACGCCGCGCCAGAACTCGATGAACACGGTGCACACCGCCTGCACCACGGGCATTTCCGAGCGCCGGCCCAGGGCCAGCAGAATGCCCAGGGGCAGGGAGGCCGCGATGGCCACACCGGCGATGATCAGGGTCAGGAACAGCCCGCCCCACTCGCTGGTGGGCACCACCGGCAGCCCGAAGATGCCGCCGAAAAAGAGCAGGTAGGCGATGAACGGGAAAACGACGGCCGTGAACGCGGCGATCCAGCCCTTCTTCGGCATGGGACGGATGAACAGCAACGCCACCAGACCGACCAGAATCGCGAATGCCAGGTTGACGCGCCAGCGCTCGGCTTCCGGGTAGAAGCCATAGATGAACTGGGGCAGGTGAACCTTGATGAATACCCAGCAGGCACCACCGCCGTCGCAGGCCTGTTTCGTGGTGCCGGCCACCGTGGCTTCGAGCACGGCCCATTCCACCACGGGCGGCACCACGATCAGGAACAGGGCCACGCCGACGAACGTAAGCAGGGTGTTGCCCACGGAGGAGAACAGGTTTGCCCGGAGCCAGCCCAGGGCCCCGAGGGATTGATCCGGCGGCGGCGCGGAAGGTCTCATCTCATGCCCCCTTCAGCGCCTTGCGGCGGTCGTACCAGTTCATCACCAGCGCGATGCTCAGGCTGATGGTGAGATACACGCCCATGGTCACCGCGATGACCTCCACCGCCTGTCCCGTCTGGTTCAACACCGTACCGGCGAACACCGAGACGAGCTCCGGGTAGGCAATGGCCGCCGCCAACGACGAGTTCTTGGTCAGGTTCAGGTACTGGTTGGTCAGCGGCGGGATGATGACGCGCAGTGCCTGGGGCAGGATGACCTTGCGCATGACCTGTCGTTGGCTGAGCCCCAGGGACTGGGCAGCCTCCACCTGGCCGCGGGGCACGGATTCCACGCCCCCGCGGACGATCTCCGCGATGAAGGCCGCTGTGTAGATGGCCAGCGCCAGGAGCAGGGCCACGAACTCGGGGATCAGGTTCATGCCGCCGCTGAAGCTGAAGGTGCCGAGGCTGGGTACGTTCCAGTCCAACGGGTTCCCCGCGGCATAGAAGGCCATGACCGGGGGGATGATGACCAGCGCCGCCGCGGCCGGCCAGGACGCGAACCCCTGCCCCGTGCGCTCCCGCCGCTTGCGTGCCCAGTGCGCTATGGCCCAGGCACCGGCGATTCCCGCCAACAGCAGTGCGATCACCCAGCCGAAGCCCGGCTCAAGGACCGGCTTGGGCACCTGCAGGCCGCGGTTGTTGAGGTAGACGAGATCGAGCATGGCCAAGCTCTCCCGCGGCGCCGGCAGTGCCCGCAGCACGGCGAAATACCAGAAAAAGATCTGCAGCAGCAGCGGGATGTTGCGGAAGGTCTCGATGAAGACCGCCGCCCAGCGGCGGATCAGCCAGTTGGGTGAGAGGCGGGCAATGCCGACGATGAAACCCAGCAGCGTTGCCAGCAGGATGCCCACGCCCGAGACGAACAGGGTATTGAGCAGGCCCACGAGAAAGGCGCGGGCATAGGTGCTGTCGGCGTTGTAGTCGATGAGGGAGAAGGCAATGCCGAAGCCGGCGGTGTCATCCAGGAAGCCGAAGCCGGAGGCGATGCCCTGCTCGCGCATGTTGCTGAGCGTGTTGTGGACAATCATTCCCACCAGCGCCACGACGCCGGCCAGCACAAGCACCTGGAAAACTAGGGCCCGCGTACGCGGGTCGCGCCACAGCGGCGTCTTTTCAGGCTTCAGCGGGGTCTTTCCGGCGTTGGGCAAGGTCGCGCCTTGTCTTTGGGCCGCGAGTATCCGGGCGGAGCGCGCCGGTTGGTTCAGGCGCGCCCCGCCGGGTCAGCGGTGTGTCAACGGAATGCGGGCGGATAGTGCAGGCCGCCGTCGTTCCAGAGCTTGTTCTGCCCGCGCGGGATGGCCAGAGGCTCGCTGGCCAGGTGGCGTTCATACATCTGCGCGTAGTTACCCACCTGCTTGACGATGCGGTAGGCCCAGCGATCATTCAGGCCCAGGTTCTCGCCTATGCTGCCATCCACGCCCAGGAAGCGCTTCACGCGTGGATTCTCCGAGTCCAGATGCTGCTCCACGTTGCCGCTGTCGATGCCCAGCTCCTCGGCCTGAAACAGCGCGAACAGCGTCCACTTGGCGATGTTGAACCACTCGTCGTCGCCCTGGCGCACGGCCGGACCCAGCGGCTCCTTGGAGATGACCTCCGGCAGCACTTCGTGGGCGTCCGGGTCTTCGAGCTTGATGCGCTGGGCATACAGCCCGGAGCGGTCCGTGGTGTAGACGTCGCAGCGGCCGGCCTGGTACGCGGCGATGACTTCGTCGGTGTTCTCGAAGACCACGGGCTCGAAGTCCATGCCGTTGGCGCGGAAGTAATCGGCCATGTTGAGCTCGGTGGTGGTGCCGGCATTGGAGCAGACCGCTGCGCCGCCGAGCTGCCGGGCGCTGTCCAGGCCCAGCGACTTGGGCACCATGAAGCCCTGACCGTCGTAGTAGATGACCCCGACGAAGTGGATGCCCAGTGCCGTATCGCGTGTCGCCGTCCAGGTCGTGTTCCGGGAGAGCACGTCGATTTCGCCGGACTGCAGCGCGGTGAAGCGCTCCTTGGCGGACAGCGGCCGGAAGCGGACCTTGGAGCGATCGCCCAGCACCGCCGCGGCCAGGGCGTGGCAGTAGTCCACATCGATACCCTGCCAGCTGCCCTGATCGCCCGAGGGGGAGGAGAATCCGGGCAGGCCCTGACTCACGCCGCAGCGGATGTGGCCGCGCTCGCGGACCTTCTGGAGCGTTTCGCCGGCCAGGGCGGTGGATGCTATCTGCACAAGGACAAGCCCGGCACTCAAAGCTATGGCCCAGGTCGCTCTCATGATGCCGTCTCTCCGTCGCGGGACTATCCGGCCGATGTTACCAGCCTTGCCGCCGGCCTCAACTGCTCTGACGCGCCGCGGTCAGGCCAGCCGGACCAGCGCGGTTACCTCCTCGCGGTCGTGATAGAGCTGCTTGCAGGCTATCGCCGGCGAACGGCCGGTCTTCTCCCCGACCCGCTCGGCGATCAGCGCCAGGGCGTCGCGGACGGCGGCGTAGCGTTTGCGCATGGGTAATTTGAGGTTGAAAACCGCCGCGCGGCACCAGCCCCGCTCCAGCCAGTCAGCCATGAGCCCGGCAACCCGGGCCGGCTTGTCGACGATATCGCAGACCAGCAGGTCCACGGCCCGGGCAGGGCGGTAGGTGAAGGCGTCCGAGCGCAGGTGCTCGACCCGGCCGCCGGCCATGAGGGTTGCGTCCATGGGGCCGTTGTCGATGGCCGTGACGAACATTCCCCGCTCGGTGAGCTGCCAGGTCCATCCGCCCGGTGCCGCGCCCAGGTCCACGGCGTGTCCGCCGGGCCGCAGCAGCTGCGCCCGTTCCTCTTCGGTGAACAACCGCTTGAGCGCCTCATCCAGCTTCAGCGTCGACCGGCTCGGGGCCTGGCGGGGCATCTTCAGACGCAGGATGCCCATGGGCCAGCCCGCGCTATTGCCCGGGTCCGCCAGAGCGACGCGGACACGGCTGGAGTCGGTGAAGAACAGCTGCAGGCGTGGCGCGTCCGTCTCCGGGGCCAGTTGAACACCCGCGCGGGCGAGGGCGGCCTCGATGGGGCGCTGAAACTTGCGGCTGAACGCGGAGAGCTGCTTGCCGGTATTGGTGTCCGGATATTCGATGAAGACACCGCTGACGTGCGTGACCTGCGCCGCCACGATCTCGGCGATAGGGGTGGCGCGGTCGGCCTGGGGCAGATCCTCGATGATGTCGACGACCCCGGCCCACTGGCGTGCGAAGACCAGCGTGCGCATGGGCAGCTGCGTCAGCGCACGGGCGAGGCCCGGCCCGTCCTCACTGAAGTACTCGACGAAGCCCGCCCCGGGTTGCGCCTTGCAATACCCCCAGACGTTCTCGGCGGCCGCCCGCTCGGTCAGTTCGGCGGCGCAGTCGTTCTCGAACCCGGCCCGGCACTGCACCAGCAGCGCCGTGAAGCGCAGGGCGCTGAGCCCCGTAATCGCTGTTTCGGCGGCCACGATTAGCCAGTATCCTGAGTGGCACGGGAAAAGGCCTGAGAGGAGTCGGCCATGTCCACGGTGTTGCTGGTCGTCATTGGTGTTCTGGTTGCCCTGGTCGTCGCCTCGCTGCGCATCCTGCGCGAATACGAGCGCGGCGTCATCTTCCTGCTTGGACGATTCTACAAGGTAAAGGGCCCCGGTCTGATCCTGGTGATCCCACTGATCCAGCAGATGGTGCGCGTGGATCTGCGCACCATCGTCATGGACGTGCCGAGCCAGGACGTCATTTCCCGGGATAACGTCTCGGTGAAGGTCAACGCGGTGCTCTATTTCCGGGTGGTTGACCCGGAACGAGCCGTGATCCAGGTGGAAGACTACTACGGCGCCACCAGCCAGCTGGCCCAGACCACCCTGCGTTCCGTGCTGGGCCAGCATGAGCTGGACGAGATGCTCGCCGAGCGCGACAAGCTCAACAAGGACATACAGGACATCCTGGATGATCAGACGGACGCCTGGGGCATCAAGGTGGCCAACGTGGAGATCAAGCACGTGGATCTCGACGAAAGCATGATCCGCGCCATCGCTCAGCAGGCCGAGGCGGAGCGCAGCCGGCGCGCCAAGGTCATACACGCCACGGGTGAAAAACAGGCCTCCCGGGAGCTGCGCGAGGCGGCCGACGAGCTCGCTACCAATCCCCAGGCACTGCAGCTTCGCTATCTGCAGACGCTGAACGACATCGCCGCGGACCAGAACTCCACCATCATCTTCCCGCTGCCCATGGAGTTCCTCAGAGCCATGGAGAGCTTCTCCCGGGCGGCTGACGCGGGCCTCAAGCCCGATGGGACGTCAGATCAGGCATGAGCGGCCCGGCGCGCCAGCCGGCTGAGGGGGACCGTGACCTGATTGCCGCTTTTCTGGACGCCCTGTGGATGGAACACGGTCTTAGCGACAACACGCTCGGGGCCTATCGCAGCGACCTTGGCGCATTCGCCGCCTGGCTGGACAGCCGCGGCATCGGTCTTCTGAACGTTACCCGGGACCTTTTGCTTGGCTACCTGGCCGAGTGTGTCCAGCGGGGCCGCAAGCCCCGCAGCACGGCGAGGCTGCTGTCGGCACTGCGCCGGTTCTATCGCTATCAGGTCCGCGAGGGGCGGCTTCAGGCCGATCCCACCGCCGAGGTGGAGGCGCCGAAGCTTGGCCGGCCGTTGCCCGAGGCGCTCACTGAATCGGACGTGGAGGCACTGCTGACGGCGCCGCCGCCGGAGGAGCCGCTGGGGCTTCGGGATCGCTGCATGCTGGAGGTGCTCTATGCCACCGGTTTGCGGGTCTCGGAGCTGGTCGGACTACAGCTCGACGAGGTCAACGGCCGGCAGGGCGTCGTGCGCGTGCAGGGCAAGGGCGGCAAGGAGCGGCTGGTGCCGGTGGGCGACGAGGCCCTGGATTGGCTGCAGCAGTACCTTCGCCTCGGCAGACCGGCCCTGTTGGGGCGCCGCCAGAGTCCCCATGTTTTTGTTACCGGCCGCGGCGGGGCGATGACCCGGCAGGCGTTCTGGTACCGCATCAAGCATCACGCGGCCCAGGCGGGTATCCGCAAGCCCCTCTCGCCCCACACGCTGCGGCATTCCTTCGCCACGCACCTGCTCAACCACGGCGCCGACCTGCGCGTGGTGCAGCTGCTGCTGGGGCACAGCGATCTGTCGACCACGCAGATTTACACGCACGTTGCACGGCAGCGCCTCCAGGCCCTGCACGCCGAGCACCACCCGCGCGGCTGAGCGGGCTGCCCAGTCGTTTCGGCAGCTGCTAAGGTAGTGCCCACGGCCTTCCGGGCTGTCCGCCGGTCGCCTGACGCGGGCGGCCGGGAACCGCTCGGGGATGCGGCTGTCCCTAGGGTGAAGGCTCAGCAGTCTCCTGCCGCCGTGCGACGTCCCGCGGCGGGAACCGTGCGGGCGTCCGGGATTCATCAACGTCCCCTGGGATCATTCCAACAACCAGGTCCATTCCACAGAACCGGGAAGTCTCTACATGCGAAAGGGTATTGCCGTCCTGTTATCGAGCTTGTTGCTGGCGTTGTCCGTACAGGTTCACGCGGACTCGGAGGCGGCCAAGGACAGGATTGAAAAGGGCCTGCAGGCCATCAACCCGCAGATTCAGGTCGACGCGGTGGCTCCGACACCCATCGATGGCGTCTACGAGGTCACCATCGGGTCCGAGATCTATTATGTGTCCGGCGACGGCCGCTACATGCTTCAGGGGGAGCTCGTCGACCTCAAGGAGCGCCGCTCGTTAACTGAGCCGAGGCGGGCGAGCCTGCGCGCGAAGCTGGTGGAGGAAGTCCCGGAGGATCAGATGTTGATCTACTCGCCGGAGGGCGAGATCCAGCACCGCATCACCGTCGTCACCGACATCGACTGCCCGTACTGCCGGCGTTTCCACCGGCATATGGATGAGTACAACGCCCGCGGGGTGGAGGTTCGGTACCTGCTGATGCCGCGCGCCGGCGTGCAGTCGGAGTCCTATGACAAGGCCGTTTCCGTCTGGTGCTCCGAGGACCGGCTGGCGGCCATGACCCGGGCCAAGCAGGGCGCGGACATGGAGAAACGCGACTGCGAGAATCCGGTGAAGTCCCACATGGCACTGGCCGAGCGCCTGGGCGTGCGGGCGACTCCCACCATTATCACCGGCTCCGGCGACGTCATTCGCGGTTATCGCGGCCCCGATGATCTGCTCCAGGCGCTGGAGGCGACCCAGTCCCAGGCGGCGGCCCGCTAGAAGGCGCGGCGGCGATCCACGGGAGGCGGCGACGGGCTGCCTTCCCGTGCCAGTCGAAGGCCCCTTGCCGGTCTGCCTCGCAGGGGGGCGTGAACCTACCACGCAATGCCTGCGCCGCCTGTGTCGTCTCCCCGCGGCAGCCTAACGACGTCAACCGCGTCGGTTGCGCGATGAACCGCCGATTGTCCATGCGCCTGCCCTGGCCGAGGCCCGGCGGGCCATCGCCAACCCGGTTGGGATGCCTGACATTCCCCAGTCCGGCGGTTCCCTGAAACAAGAAGGGCGGCCCCTGGCCGCCCGTCGTTCCATTCCGTCGGTGCCGGTACCTCAGCGCTCCAGCAGCTTCAGCTTATCCGGCTTGCCATCCCATTCCTCGGCGTCCTCCGGCGGTTCCTTCATCTCGGTGATGACGGGCCACTGTTTGGCCAGCTCTTCGTTGAGCTCGAGGTAATGCGCGTATTCCTCGGGCAGGTCGTCCTCGGAATAGATGGCCTCGGCCGGGCATTCCGGCTCGCAGAGCGTGCAGTCGATGCACTCGTCCGGGTCGATGGCCAGGAAGTTGGGGCCCTCGTGGAAGCAGTCCACGGGGCACACCTCGACGCAGTCCGTGTACTTGCACTTGATGCAGTTTTCCGTGACGACGTAGGTCATTGAAAGCTCCGTTCCCGATCTGTTGCACGCGATCTTAGGCGCGGCTGCGGCGCGGATCAACCTATTGTGCCGCGTCCCGGCGATCGGCGTGAATGGGCGCAATGCCTGCCTTCATGGCACCGCTCACAGGGCATTTAAAATAAGTATAACAAATATATCTAACGGGTGGGCGGATCCGGCTAGCGGGCCGGCGTGCGGACGTGGTTCCGCGCTACCTCACCGGGATTCCGCCTCGGATTTTAGCTGATACAGCAGCTCCAGTGCCTGGCGTGGTGAGAGGTCGTCCACGTCGATGTCGGCGAGCCGGGACACCACCGGATGCGGCTCCGCCGGAGCGGCCGGGGCGGGGTCGAAGAGCGAGAGCTGGCTCTGGGCGTCGAGCTGCTGACGCTGCTCCGCCTCGAGCCGGAAGAGCTTCTCCCGGGCCGCCTCGATCACGCCTTTGGGCACGCCCGCCAGCGCCGCGACCTGAAGGCCATAGCTCTGGCTTGCCGGCCCCGGCTTGACCGCATGCAGGAACACGATCCGTTCGGCGTGCTCCACGGCGTCGAGGTGCACGTTGGCTATGGTCTCGTAGCGGTCGGCCAGGGCCGTCATCTCGAAATAGTGGGTGGCGAACAGGCAGAACGAACGCTGTTTGCCCGCGAGACGCTCCGCGGCGGCCCATGCCAGGGCGAGGCCATCGAAGGTGCTGGTGCCGCGGCCGACCTCGTCCAGCAGCACCAGGCTCTGGTCACCGGCGTTGTTGAGGATATTGGCGGTCTCCGTCATCTCCACCATGAAGGTGGATCGACCGCCGGCCAGATCGTCGGAGGCGCCGATGCGGGTGAAGATCCGGTCCACGGGGCCGATGGCGGCCGCCGCCGCGGGGACGAAGCTGCCGATATGGGCCAGCAGGGTGATCAGTGCCACCTGCCGCATGTACGTGGACTTGCCGCCCATGTTCGGGCCCGTTATGAGCAGCATCCGGTGGGCCTCGTCCAGCGCCACGTCGTTGGGGACGAACGGGTCCTCCAGGACGCGCTCGACAACGGGATGTCGGCCGGCGGTAATACTGATGCCCGGGCTCTCCGTGAGCTCGGGCCGGACGTAATCCAGGGCCTCGGCGCGCTCGGCCAGGCAGGCCAGGGTGTCGAGCTCGGCCAGGGCGGCCGCCGTGGACTGCAGGGCCGTGATCCGCTCCGCCAGGGCATCCAGAAGCTCCTCGTAGAGCGCCTTTTCCCGGCTCAGCGCCCGTTCACGGGCGCTCAGCACCTTGTCCTCGAAGGATTTCAGCTCCGGGGTGATGTAGCGCTCGGCGCCCTTGAGCGTCTGCCGGCGGATGTAGTGCTCCGGGGCCGCGGCGGCCTGGGCCTTGGTGATCTCGATGTAATAGCCGTGAACACGGTTGTAGCTCACCTTGAGGTTGCCGATCCCGGTGGCCTCGCGTTCGCGCTGCTCCAGATCCACCAGGAACTGGTCGGCGTTGCGGGAGAGCCCTCGCAACTCGTCGAGCTCGGCGTCGAAGCCATCCTTGAGAACCCCGCCATCGCGAATGACGACGGGTGGATTCTCGACCAGGGCGCGTTGCAGCAGGTCGCGTTCCGGATCATGGGCCTCGGCAGCGGGCGTGAGTGCGCGCAAGCGGTCCGAGTCCACCTCCGCCAGGGTCTCCCGCACGGCCGGCAGCCGCTCCAGGGCGTCCCGCAGGCCGGTCAGATCCCTCGGCCGGGCCGAGCGCATGGCGATGCGCGCGAGAATGCGCTCACAGTCGGCAAGTCCCTGCAGGGTCTCCCGCAGCGGGCGGTGGAGGCGCTGTTCGATCAACGCCTGGATAGCGTCCTGGCGGGGCCGCAGCTCGTCGCGGCGTCGCAGCGGACGGCCAATCCAGCGCCGCAACAACCGGGCGCCCATGGCCGTCACAGTGGCGTCCAGGACCCAGGCCAGCGTGTGTTCCTGGCCGCCGCTGAGGTTGCGCTCCAGCTCCAGGTTCCGCCGGGAGGCCGCGTCGATCAGCACCGCCTCGTCGCGTCGCTCGACGCTCAGGCCCTGGAGGTGGGGCAGGGCCGTGCGCTGCGTCTCGCGGGCGTAGTCCAGCAGACAGCCGGCCGCGGACAGCGCCAGGGGTAGATCCTCACAGCCGAAACCGCTGAGATCACGTGTCCCGAACTGATCGTTGAGCAGACGCGTGGCGGTCTCAACCTCGAAGTGCCAGGGCGGACGCCGGCGGGTGCCGCGGCGTTCCCGGATGGTGTCGGGCAGTGATTCGGCCTCGCTGGTCAGGATCTCTGCCGGCTGAAGCCGCTCGATTTCCGCGAGCAGCCCTTCCGCGCCGTCCACCTCCTGGACCTGGAACCGGCCGCTGGACAGCTCCAGGGTCGCGACACCGAAGCGCTCGCCCTCCCGCGTCACGGCCGCGAGTAGGTTGCTGCGCCGCTCCTCGAGCAGTGCCTCCTCCGTTAGCGTTCCCGGGGTGACCACCCGGACCACGCGCCGCTCGACGGGGCCCTTGCTGGTGGCCGGGTCGCCGATCTGCTCGCATATGGCCACGGACTCCCCGAGCCGTACCAGCCTCGCGAGATAGGACTCCACGGCATGCACCGGCACGCCCGCCATGGGAATGCGCTCGCCGGCGGATTCCCCGCGGGCGGTCAGGGTGATGTCCAGCAGGTGGGCGGCTCGTTCGGCGTCCTGGTAGAAGAGCTCGTAGAAATCACCCATCCGGTAGAAGACGAGAATGTCGGGATGTTCCGCCTTGATGCGCAGGTATTGCTGCATCATCGGCGTGTGCTGCTTGCTCGCCGTGGCCTGGGACATGTGGGGGTTCTTCGAAGGGCCGTTAACTCGCTGAAAGGCCGGAGTATAGCGACATCGCCGCTCCACTTCACAGGGGCTCCTTATGAGCGCCGGTTACACGGGTTTTGTGGTATGGATTCTGGATTCCGCTCGTAGCCTCCTCTATTACAAATCTTTTTCCGGGGTACATCGGGGTTGCATGAGCGAACCAAGCAGAGTAGAAAAAGGGGACGTCGGGTGCGCGGCGTGGGGGATGGCGGCCGGTGGCTGCACTGCGAGCGCGCAACACAACAAACAGCAGGTACCACGGTACCAGTCGTCTCACGGACGCGGGCGCGCCGCCGCCAGGGGCGCCGGCTCTCGGGGCGCCGCAGCTGGCATTGCGCTCGCACCGGCGTCTTCGCCGGGGCGAACTGGTTGGGTTAAGGAGCGCCCGGGGTGGGTAACAGCGAAGAGGTCTTGCAGACGCGCGCCAGGGAGGTGGGCGAGCGTCTGGCGGCGCTAGGTATCATGCTGGCGACCGCCGAATCCTGCACGGGAGGCTGGTTGTCGAAGGTGGTCACTGACGTGGCTGGCAGCTCCGAGTGGTTCGAAAGGGGGTTCGTCACGTATTCCAACGCCGCGAAGCGGGAAATGCTTGGTGTCTCCCCCAAGACACTGGAAAGCCACGGTGCGGTGAGCCGGGAAGTGGCGCTGGAGATGGCCCGGGGCGCGGTGGCGCATCGACGCGCCAAAGTCAGCGTGGCCATTACCGGCGTCGCGGGCCCCGATGGCGGCACGGCGGAGAAGCCGGTGGGCACGGTCTGGCTGGCCTGGTATCGAACCGGCGGGCGGATGGTGACCGACGAAGCGTGTTTCGACGGTGACCGCGAAGCGGTGCGTCGGGCAGCGGTCCTGCGGGCCCTCGACGGGCTGCTGGAGTTCTTGCAGTAACGGTAAGGCGCCGGCAAGGCGCCGGGGCCGGGCGCAGCCCGAATGGGTGGTCCGGCCGTCGCGAACGTCCACAAGAAGGAATTCCAAAGATGGACGGCACAGAGGCGTATCGAGATTGGGGCGTTGTGGTGGCGGACAGCGACGCCGCCCGGGCCCTGGCATTGAGCAGCACCTTGCAGGGGGCCGGCTTCGTCACGACCGAGACGGCCTATTCGCTGGATGACGTCAAACAGCGTCTGCAACGCAGCGTACGCGGGCTCGGTCCCCAGATCCTGCTCGTGCTGATCGGTGAGCGGCTGCTGAGCGACGGGGACTCCGGCCGGGCCCGGGGCCTGCTGGATATGTGCGAGGAGGCCGGCGCCGGCGTGGCGGCCGTAAGCGAGGACACCAAGGCGGTCACCGCGGAGAAGCTTTCCCGGGCCTGGAATCTCGGGCTGAGCGACCTGTTGCCGGAAGACATGGACCCGGCGCAGCTGCAGCATCGCATGCTGTTACTGCTCTCCACCCAGCATGAACGCAACCGCCTGCGGCGGCGCAGCCGGGAGCTGGAGACCGAGCTTGCCGAGCTGCGCGTCATGGAATCGCGCCTGCAGCACCTGGTCTACCATGACGAGCTCACCGGGCTGTGGAACCGGCGCCGGCTCAAGGACGTCGTGGGGCTCGCGCTGCTGCGCGCCGCCAACCTGCATCGTCCCTGCGCGCTCATTCTCATTGACATGGACCGGTTCAAGCTGGTCAACGACCTCGAGGGCTATGAGGCGGGCGATCGCTTTCTCATCGAGGTTTCCCGCGTCCTGCGGCGGGCGGCGCGGGACAATAACACCGTGGCCCGGATCGGTTCGGACGAGTTCGCCATCGTCATGGAGAACACCGCGGTGGATGACGCCGAGGGACAGGCCGAGACCATTCGCGAGGAGCTGGAATCCTACCGCTTCCGCCACGATGGCCGGTCCTACCGTACTTGCGCGAGCGTGGGCGTGGCCGCCGTCTCGGGCGAGGATCAGGGCGTGCGTACCAGCGAGCTCATGGCCCGCGCCGACCAGGCCTGTTACGTGGCCAAACAGCACGGGCGAAACCGGGTCCATGTCTACAGCGATCTGGATCCGGAGCTCGAGTACCTGCGCCGGGACTATCGCTGGGCGCCGCGCATCCGGGACGCCATCGAGACCGACCAGTTCTTCTTCTGTTTCCAGCCCATCGTGCGTGTGCTCGACGGGCGGGTGACCCACTACGAATGTCTGCTGCGCATGCGCGGACGCGACGGCGAGGTGCACATGCCCGGGGATTTCATTCCCGTGGCGGAGCGCACCGGGCTGATTCACCACGTGGATATGTGGGTGGTGGACAAGGCGCTGGATTTTCTCGCCTCACTGCCGCCCGAGCGTAACTTCGTCAGCGTCTCGATCAATCTGTCCGGCCATGCCTTCCGCAACCACGACCTATTCGATCTTCTGGCCAAGCGGCTCGAGATGAGCTGGGTGTCGCCCACGCGGCTGGTCTTCGAGATCACCGAAACAGCCGCCATCGAGAACATGCAACGCAGCCGTGAGCTGGTGGCGCGGCTTCGGGCGCTGGGCTGCCGTTTCGCGCTGGATGACTTCGGCTCGGGATTCAGCACCTTCAACTACCTCAAGCAGTTCCCGGTGGACTACCTGAAGCTCGACGGCAGCTTCATCGTCAACCTCGCCAATGACCCGATGGACCAGGAGCTCGTGCGTCACATGATTTCGGTGGCGCGCAACCTGGGCAAGGAGACGGTGGCCGAGTTCGTGGAGAACGCCGAGACCATGGAGATACTCCGCCGCCTGGGCGTGGATTACGTTCAGGGCCATCACCTGGGCGAGGCGCTCGAATCGCCGGTCACCACCTCGCCGCTGGAACGCCCGGACCAGCGGGGCCAGGATGAGGAGATCGCACTGCTCCTCAGCAACGGGGAGGATGCGCAGCCGGCCAGCCCGCGTAGCAGCTCGCGGGCCGGCGGGAAGGCGGGGGAATAGGGCCGCGCCTAGCGCTCGCGGTCTTCCCGATCCTCTTGCTTTGTCGCGTCACCGAGCAGGCGGGCATGTTCTTCGAGAAGCAGGCAGGCTTCGGTCATGCGGGCCTCGATTTCCCGGCGCTGGTTCTCGAAGCGCTCGCGTAGCGCTCTCAGGGCCTCGCGGCGCTCGTCGATTGAGGGATCGGCCGGTTCGCCAAAGCGTTCGGCGTGATGCGCGGCCAACATCGCCATCAACCGGCGCGAGCGTTCCCTGTCCAGATCGCCGGACTCATACAGCGCCGTCAGTGCCTGTTCCGGCTCTCTCGATGCCTCGTGCCGCCGGGCGGGGGCCGGGGCGGGAGCCGCGCGATCCGGCGAGTCGCCGAAACGCTTGGCGTAGGTATCCACGAGCACGTCACGGATTTCCCGGAGCTGCTCCTCGCCCAGATGATCCTGGACCAGGTTTTCGTAGATCAGGGTCTTGACGTCCCCGGCACGCCGCCGGAATCGCTCACTGAAACGACGTTCGAGACGGCCGAAGAAATGCCGGGCGGATCTCTCGTCCAGGTCCGGCGCCGTCAGCAGCTGGTCGGCGACGTCCGCGAGCTCCTCCAGGCTCCAGTCCGCTGCCGTTTCGAAGCCCTCCGGAGCCGTGACCACCTCGGGGACTTCGGCTGCCGGTCGCTCGGGCTGCAGCGGCTCGCCGGCCGCCGCGGCAGTGCCGTTCGGGCCCTCACCGCCAGGGGCGAATGTGGCGCCAAAGCGGCCATTGCCGATCCCGGGTGGCAGCGTCTGGTCAAGGTGACGCGCGAGCTCCTCGATCGCCATCGCCGCGGGGGAATCCGGCGCCGAGAGCAGCAGCGGGCGCTGGGTTACCACCGCACGCGTGACGCCGCGGTCCATGGGTATCTCGCCGAGGAATGCGAGGTCGACTTCCAGGTACTTGCGGGCCGCGGACTGGAATCGCTCGAAAAGCCGCAAACCCTCCTGGCGGTTCGGGAGCATGTTGACCACGACGCCGAAGGTGCCCGGGTAGCCCTCCCTGATGAGCGTCCGTAACAGCGTGAAGGCATCGGTGAGGGATGTAGGCTCCGGCGTGATCACGACGGCCGCCATGTCGCAGGGCTGAATGAACGCCTTGGTGGCCGCGCCGATTCCGGCGGGCGTATCCACCAGCAGGTAATCATAGTGCTGCTCCAGCGAGGTCAGGGCGTGGAGCAGATGCGGCTCACCCAGAGGCGACTGGGCGGCGAGTCGCTCCAGGCCCGCCGCCGCGGGCAGGATATCGATCCCGTCGGGACCACGCAGGATGAGATCCTGAAGCCGTGCGTGGCCGTTCTTGACATCGTCCAGGGAATAGGTGGGCTGAAGGCCGAGCAGGATGTTGACGTTGGCCAACCCCATATCCGCGTCGAGGAGACACACGCGGTGGCCCTGGCGCTGGAGCCCGATGGCCAGGTTCGTGGCCAGGCTGGTCTTGCCGACGCCTCCCTTGCCGCTCGTTATGGCTATGGTCGCGGCGCCGTTGCTGCCGTCGGTCTCTACCACGTCACCCCGTCCTTTAACGCGCCCGGCGACGATCCCCCGAAGTGGCGTGGCGTTCGGGATCGTCCGGCTCGTTCTTCTTGCGGTCACGCCCGACGCCGTTCCGCGGCGCATCTGTCATTGCGCCGCGCCCCGTGCGAGCGCGCCGTGCCCCCTCATTGCAATTCGCAATCGAAATACCCCAACCATAATCCTACCATCCGGCGGGCACTTATGTATCCGTGCGCACACTTTCCGGGGACCGGCCGGGACTTGTGCTGGACTCCCGGGCGTGGTATCCCAGTGCAGCGGATAGTGCGACTGCTCCAGGGGAGTGCCTGACGCGCCGCTGAACGCGGAGGCGCCCGAAGGCCTTCCCGCCGGCGGTCTGCACCGAGGGGGCGCGGCATATTGCGCGGCTGAGTCAGGACCGGGGCGAGGGATTGAGAATGCTCGGCCGCGGTTTCGGATTCGAAACGGACGGTAGGTGACGCCGTCGAAGGGGTATCCGTGGATGGACAGCATTGTCCGGGATGGCTTCGGCAACGGATCGTAAGCATCCTGCGGCCCTTGGGCGACCGGGGCGTCAGCGGGGCGGTGGCCGGCCGCGTGGACGCGCTGGTGGAGACCGCCGAGCGCGAGCACGAAGCGCGGTACGAGGCTTACGGCCAGCTCCTGCGTGGGTTGCTCCTGCGCATGGCGCCGGCGCAATCCACCGAAGACGCCGCAGTCCTGGAGCTTCTGGCAGACTCGATGGATTCGCCGCTGGAGCCGGCCGAGCTACGGCAGATTCAGGCGGTGCTGGAGTCCATGGAAGCCCCCACGCCAGGTAGCGGCGAGGCATCCGCGACGGCCGGCGAGGCGCCGGCGGGGCACGCCGATGACTCGCGCCACGACACCGCCGAGGAGCCTGACGAGGGCGAACACCGCGCCAACAACCTGTTCAAGGATCATCTGGACCACCGCACGCGGGAGTTCGAAACGCTCCGTGCACGGCTGTGTCAGCAGGCGCGTGACACCATGCATGCCAACGAGGAGGCAAGGCGCCTGCTCGATTCGCTCACCACGCGGCTGCAGTTGGGCACGACCGTTCCGGAGGTGCTTGATGCGCGGCTGGAGCTCGCCGAGGAAGTGCAGCGGGTGGCGGATGCCCATGACCGGGTCGCCCAGAAGCTGGAGACGACTTTCACGTCCCTGCAGTCGTTGACGGTGGACAACGAGCGGCTGCAGGAGGAGTTACAGCGGGTGCGGGTCCTGAGTCTGACCGACGAGAGCACCGACCTCCCGAACCGCCGTGCGTTCCTGCGCCAGCTCAAGGCGGAGGCGGCCCGCGCGCGGCGCGAGGGCGGGCGTTTCAGTGTGGCGATTCTGGATCTGGACCATTTCAAGGCCATCAACGACCGCAGCGGTCACGGCGCCGGTGACGAAGTGCTCAGGATGTACGCGACTCGCGTGCTGACGGCATTCCGTGCCCACGACCTGGTCGCCCGTTACGGCGGTGAAGAATTCGCCATTCTGTTGCCGTCCACGCCGGCCGCGGATGCCCGCCGGGCCGTTGCGAAGATCCGCGAAGTCGCCGAGGGGATCGCCGTCGAGTGGGAGAGTGAAACCATTCCGCTGCCCACCTTCTCCGCCGGGGTCGCCGAGTTCAGTGGCACCGAGTCCCCCGAGGCTCTGATCAACCGCGCCGACCGTGCGCTCTACCGCGCCAAGGCCAACGGCAGGGACCGTATCGAGCTCGATCCGGAGTTGCCGTCGGCCGCGACCTCGCGCCCCCGGTTGTTGCGTGAGTCGCGCGGCGGTGGCCAGGAGTGGGGTATCTCGAACTGATGGCGCTGCCCAGCGCGCGCGACCTGGTACTTTCCACCAAAGACCTGCCTTCGCCTCCAGCGGTATACCTCAGCTTGTCCAGGCTGATGGGCAGTGAGCACTGGAACGCCCGTGAGGCCGCGCAGCTGATCGGTGCCGATCCCGCCCTGGCCAGCCGGCTGCTGCGGGTGGCGAACAGTCCGCTGTTCGCCGGGCCCCGGCGTATTGCAAGCATCGACCAGGCCGTCGTGCTGCTCGGCGAGAACGAGATCCGTTCCCTGGTTCTGGCGACCACGGTACTGGACCGCTTCCGGGATGTGCCCGACGATCTCGCGTCCGCCGACGCGTTGCGGCGGCGCGCCCTTTACTGCGGTCTGGCGACCGCCGAGCTCGGCACGCGCAGTGCAGCCGGACTGCCTCCGGATCAGCTTTTCCTGACCGGACTGGTCTTCGATATTGGCTCGCTGGTGGCGTGCCTGCGCCTGCCGGAGGCGGTGCGGGAGGCGCTCCTGGCCGGGCGGGTTCCGGCTTCCGGCGCGGGGCCCAGCATCGAGTGCGCCGTGACGGGATCCAGGCTCGCGCTGATCGGTGCCGAGCTCCTGGCGCATTGGCGCCTGCCGGAGTCGGTGGTCGAGCCGGTGCGATTCTCCGGAGTGCCGTGGGAGGCGAACGTGCAGCGCGCCGGCGCGGCGCTGGTCCATATCGCCTCACGGCTGAGCGCGACACTGGTCCGGGGCGCGGACGGCGAGGCGGTGGATCTGGTGCCGGACGAGACGGTTACCGTTCAGGCCGGTCTCGCGGACCTGTCCATGGGGTCCGTCGTAGAGCGGGTTCAGGCCGGCTACGAATCGCTTGCCGCGTTGATCGACGGAACGGGGTAGGGATGAACGAGGCCGCGCAGGGATCCACGGGCCGGGATACGCCCGCGGAGCGGCTGTTTTTCGCGCTCTGGCCACCGGCGCCGCTCCAGAGGCGGATTCAACGAATGGCCCGGTCCCGTGTTCGCCGCGGCCGCCTCCTGCCGGCGCGCAATCTGCATGTAACGCTTGTCTTTCTGGGCAGCCTAGCACCGGCCGAGCGGACGGCGGCGCTGACCGCGGCGGACCGGGTTGCGGGGCAGGCGTTCGAGCTGGTGCTCGGGCGTTTCGGCTGTTGGCGGCGGCGCGGCATCGGCTGGCTGGCACCGACCGAGGTGCCTGCGGCGCTCGAGCGATTGCACGCGGAGCTCACGGCACGACTTCAGGCGGCCGGTTTCGAGGGCGATGGGAGGGTCTTTCGGCCCCACTGTCAACGGTCATCCAAATTTCCCCAGTTTTGGTCATTGAAAATTCCCCACCTGCTGGGTTTCGGTGATGGGTTCCTCGGGCCGGACGAGACCGGCGCGGAGCTTGTCCTTGAGTCGGTATGAGTTACCTCGGATGTTGAGGGTGACGGCGTGGTGGAGGACGCGGTCGAGGATGGCGGTGGCGATGACCCGGTCGCCAAAGACCTCGCCCCAGGCACCGAAGCTCTGGTTGGAGGTGAGGATCATCGGGCCCTTCTCGTAGCGCCGGGAGATGAGCTGGAAGAACAGGTTCACCCCCTGGCGATCGATGGGCAGGTAGCCGATCTCGTCGATGATCAGCAGCCGCGGGACGGTGTAGGTCTTGAGCTTCTCCTCGAGCTTGCCCTCGTGCAGCGCCTTGGTCAGCGTGGCGATCATGGCCGCGGCGGTGGTGAACAGCACGCGGTAGCCGTGGCCGATCGCCTCCAGGCCCAGGCCGACGGCGAGGTGGGTTTTGCCCACCCCGGGCGGGCCGAGGATGATCACGTTCTCGCCGTGCTCGATGAAGTGGCAGGCGGCCAGCGCCGTGAGCTGCTTCTTGTCGAGCGAGGGCTGGTAGGCGTAGTCGAAGGCGGCCAGGCCCTTGACGAAGGG
>JACDUA010000077.1 GCA_013519935.1 Ectothiorhodospiraceae bacterium WFHF3C12
CACCATGCCCGCGCTGCTGGCGACCGGCGCCATGGCGGGCCGCCTGAGACGCTTCAGCGGCGACCGCCGCCTGCGCGGTGCCGCCGGGGCCCTGGTGGTGGCGTTCGGGTTGTGGACCCTTTTCGGGCCCGGGGTCATGCATGCTCTGGGCGTACCCATGCCGCATCCGCCGGCCGTCCAGGGCCACTGACATGGCCGGCGCGCCTCCCGGCCCTCTCCTATACTGTTGCAAAGGTACCGCCTTGACGCGACTCCCGCCTGGCACCACGTCATGAGCAGGCACACCGGGGAGAGCCGGTCACCAGTACACCCCCACCCCGGCCGCATGCACCACGAGCGCGGGTACGGATGATACGGGTGGCGACGACCAGCCTGTAAACGGGAGGGCCGCAATGCGACGCATCTATTTTCTGCTCCCCGATGTCGAGACGGCCCGCAAGGTCGTCGAGGAGCTGCTGCTGTCCCATGTCGAGGAGCGCCACATGCATCTGGTCGCCCGCGAGGGCACGACCCTCGAAGGGCTGCCCGAGGCCGGACTCGCCCAGACCAGCGACCTCATCCCTTCCCTCGAGAAAGGCGCCACCGTGGGCGGCGCCGCCGGGGCCGTGGCGGGACTGGTCGCCGTAACCGTCCCGCCGGCGGGCATCGTCCTCGGCGGCGGTGCGGTGCTGGCGCTGACGGTGGCCGGCGCCGGCTTCGGCGCCTGGATGTCGAGCATGCTGGGCGTCGACACGCCCAATTCGCAGATTCGGCGCTTCCAGGAAGCCATCGACGAAGGCCAGATACTGATGATGGTCGACGTTCGCAAGGATCGCGTGCGGGAGGTCGAGGAAGTGATCCGCAGCCATCACGCCGACGTGAAGATCGAAGGCACGGAGCCCAACATTCCGAACTTTCCATAGGGACGTACCGAGCGTTCTCCGCGAGCACCGCTCGCGCGGCGAGGGACGGCTTCGCCGCCGTCTCGGCTCAACCGCGGCGTCGCAGCCGGTAGACGACCTCCTCGAGCCGGGTCAGGCCCCGTGCCCGGAATCGCGGGTGCTCGTGCAGCACCTGCGCCCGCGAGAACACATCCAGCTCGAAATCGGCACCGAAGTAGTCACGGACTTCGCGCTCCGTAACCGAGAACGGCGGGCCCTTCATCTCATCCACCGGATACTCGAAGCTCACCAGCAGCACCTGGGCGTGGCCCGGCACCAGCCTACCCATGTGCGCGGCGTAGCGCCCGCGCATCCCCGGCGGGAGGGCAATGAGGGACGCGCGGTCGTATACCGCCACCACGTCGGTCAGCGCCTCGGCGGGCATATGGAAGAAATCGCCGCCCCAGAGCTCATAGCCCGCGGCCCGGTAGATGACAAAGGGCTCGTGCGAGATGCGCTCCGGCGTCAGGTCGCGCTCGCGGAAGAACTGCTCGCAGGCACGGGTGCTCAGCTCGACGCCGACAATAGGGTGTCCGCGCTCTCGCAGCCAGCCCATGTCGTGGCTCTTGCCGCACAGGGGCACGAAGACCCGGCCGCCCGCCGGCACCTTCAGGCCCGGCCAGAACCGCTGCAGTGCCGGGTTGATCTCGGCCTGGTGAAAGCCGATCTCCTCGTTTTCCCAGCGTTCGAGCCAGAAATCGCGTTCCATGCCGCCTCCGCCCCTTGGTTGACTATTGGAGAAATGCGGATCGCTCGCGGCCCACGCAATATCCGCCGACCCGGTAGCCACGTATAATGCCACGGCGTCACTATAGCCAGGAGCTCACGCACCGTGCGGCAAGGCGCACCGCGACGCCCACAAACCTCGCCATCGCCATGGGCGGGCTGGACAGCCGCTTTCGCGATGCTCGTCAGCGGACTGCTGGGCGCGGCATACCTGGCCTGGCTCGCCCTGAGTGCCGTCGACTTCGGCTATCCCTGGCTCTACGACGCCCTGGAGATCGACGCCCACATCGAACGCTTCGGCCCGCAGAACCGATACCGCGAGGGCTTCGAACAGACCAGCGACGCTCGCCGTATCGCCCTGTTCGGCGGAATCGTCGATGCCATCAACAACGGCGGCCGCGGCCTGGAGGCCCTGAGCTACCGCCCCGGGACCGGGCGACAGGCGGTTCCGCTGCTGCGCCAGCCGGAGATCGAGCATCTGCGGCTGGTCGGCGAGCTGGTCGCCATGCTGCGCGCGCTCGGGGCGGTGGCGCTGGGCGTATTCATCGCGCTGGTGGGCGGGATGGCAGTCCGGCGCATCCGGCCGGCGCGCCTGCTCCCGGTCGGTGGCATGGCACTCGGCGGGCTGGCCGCGGGGGCGCTCGTTTTCGCCAGTTTCGACGTCTCCGATACCGGCTGGTTCGCACGGCTGCACGAGTGGGTCTTTCCACCCGATCACCAGTGGTTTTTCTATTACCAGGATTCCCTGATGACCACGCTCATGAAGGCACCGGATCTTTTCGGGCCCATGGCGGCCGCCCTCGGCCTGACCACATGCGTGTTCTACGCGGCCCTGCTTGGCGTCGCCCAGTGGATCCTCGGATCCCGCGGAGGCAGTGCAACATGAGCCTGGACCCCGGTGTCAGGACTCGCCTGCGCGAGCAGGTGGACGAGGCGGGCTGGATCGAAGCGCCACAGCGCATGGGGCCGTATCTCAGCGAGCAACGCGGACTGTTCCCCGGCGAGGCCGAGGCCGTGCTGCGACCGGCCTCGCCGGCCGCCGTGTCACGGATCCTCGCCGTCTGCCACGAGGCCCGCGTCGGTGTCGTTCCCCAGGGCGGCAACACCGGGCTGTGCGGCGGCGCGAACCCGGCCCGGGGGCAGATCGTCCTGGCCCTCGACCGCCTTGATCGCATCCGCGAAGTCGACGCCGAGAATTTCACGCTCACCGCCGAGGCGGGCTGCATCCTGGCTCGCATTCAGGCGCGGGCCCGCGAGGCGGACCGGTTCTTTCCCCTGAGCTATGCCGCCGAGGACCGCTGTCAGATCGGCGGCAACCTGTCCACCAACGCCGGCGGCATGAACGTGCTCAAGTACGGCAACGCCCGGGACCTGTGCCTGGGCCTGGAGGTGGTCCTCGCCGACGGCCGGATCTGGTCGGGATTGAAAACGCTGCGCAAGGACAACAGCGGCCTGGACCTGAAAGACGTGTTCATTGGTGCGGAGGGCACTCTGGGCGTAATCACCGCGGCAACGCTCAAGCTGTTCCCGAAGCCCACCGCTCAGGCGACGGCCATGATCGGGCTGTCCGGCGCACGCGCCGCGGTGAACATGCTGGGCCGGCTGCGGGCGACGTCGGCGGACGCCCTCACCGCGTGCGAGCTCATGGCGAGACGACCGGTGGAATTCGCCCTGCACCACGGGGAGGACTGCCGGGAGCCCTTTCCGTCGGCTTACCCCTGGTACCTGCTCGTCGATCTGTCCAGCTCCCGGCCGGAGGACGACCTGGCCGGCGTGCTTCGCCGCTGCCTGGCGGGTGCCGTCGGCGACGGGCTGATCCAGGCCTATGCCGTCGCCGCCAGCGAGCGTGAAGCCTCCGCCCTGTGGCGAATCCGCAAGTCCATTCCCCACGCCCAGCGCCGGGAGGGCGCCAGCATCAAGCACGATATCTCCGTACCCGTCTCGCGCATTCCGGACTTCCTGGAACGGGCCACGGCCGCCGTGGAGGCCGAGCTGCCGGGGGTACGCCCGTGCCCGTTCGGCCACGTCGGCGACGGCAATATCCATTTCAATCTCTCGCAGCCGCCGGATATGGACGCGGATGCTTTCATCGCCCGGTGGGATCACTTCAACCGCATCGTCCACGACGTGGTGGCCGATATGGGTGGCTCCTTCGCCGCGGAGCACGGTGTCGGCAAGCTCAAGCCGGCGGCTCTGAGCGCCTACAAGTCAGCGGTGGAGATCGCCCTGATGCACGCCCTGAAACAGGCCTGGGACCCCCGGGGCATCCTCAACCCGGGCAAGCTCTACCCGGCGCGCGAGACCGACTGACCCGGCGCTTCGCTCGATGGCGCCGGGTCAGCCGTTGACCACGGCCTTTTCCTCGGAAGGCCGGAACCGCACCGGTCCCTGCTCCGAGGGCCGCTTGCCCTGCTTGCCTTCGTAGTAGGCCCGGATAAGCGCCATGTCGGCCTCCATATCGCCGGTGGTTTCGATGCGCTCCCCCGCGCTAACCACCCTGGCACCGTAGTCCAGTGAGGCGAGCACGATGGGCACCCCGGCGGCCCGGGCTATGTGATAGAAGCCGGACTTCCAGTATTCCGTGTAGGAGCGCGTCCCCTCCGGCGTAATGGCGAGCACCATGTAATCGCCGTGATCGAAGGCATCGGCCATCTGCCCGATGAAGCCGCGCGGCGCCCGGCGGTCCACCGGCAGGCAGCCCATCCAGCGCAGCCAGCGGCCGAAGAGGCCGCGAAACAGCGTGTGCTTGGCCATCACCTTGAGCTGAAGGCCCACCGCGATCTTGGCCGCAAAGCCAACGACGAAGTCCCAGTTCGATGTGTGGGGCGCGACGACCAGCACATAGCGCGGGTCGTCCGGCAGGTCGACATTCAGCCGCCAGCCGGCAAGCCGCAGACAGGCAGCCGCCAGGCGGCTGCCCGATTTCAGATTGGACATTCTTGGCAGCCCCTCCGGGAACCGAAAACAGGGCTGTCATCATATCGCAACATGCGAATCAGTTCGCTAGGGCAGCGTATGGTCTCCGGCGCCTGGCGGGCCCGCCGCGATAAGCCCGAAGCACGCACTGCCCTAAAGATGATCCCGTGGGATCACCCTGTTCCAGTTCTGGGAATAGACCCGGGCGTCGCCCTCGTAGGCATCCAGCTCCGCATGCAGGTAGAAATTCTCCCGATCGCAGGTGAGCACCGTGCGGGTTACGGTCTCGATGGACCACCCCGCCCGCGCATGCCCCCGCACGGCGTAGACCTCGCCGCGCAGGGACGTGAAATCGTCGTACTGATAGCTGTACCACTCCAGCGTCTTGTCCTTGACCTCGAGATTGATGGGCTCCAGGCGCACCGTGCCCTCGTCCTTGACCACCTGCAGGGTGGAACGGTCCGCCGCCAGGTCGCGGATGACCAGCCAGTTGTGCTCCCCGGGCTCCAGCTGGCGCACGGGCAGGGCCGGCGCGCTCTCCGGGTCGCCGAAGGCAGGCAGCTCCGCGTCGGCCTCCCGCCGCGGCCGCACGGGTAGCACCAGCTCGCTGGCGCCGCCGAAGAGGGTCAGACGCGCCGGCTCCGGCGGTGCCCAGGCCAGCGGCCAGTAAGAGGTGGACACCGAGATGCGCAGCCGGTGTCCCTTGGGAAATACCTGGGAGATGTCGTTGAGCTGAACATGGACACGGCAGCGTTCACCGGGTTTGAGCGGCTCGGGCTGCTCATGGCTGTACCGGTGGGTGAGGTTGAGCAGGCCGTAGGTGATCCGGGTGGCCTTGTCGTCCGGCGCCACGTCGGAGAGCCGCACGGCGACCATGGCATTGGGGCGGTTCGAGGCCAGCTCCAGCTCCAGTACCGGGGCGCCGAGGATCTCCAGGGTCTCTTCAAGGGGTTCCGTGTCGAACACCAGCGCGCCGCCGTCCTCCTCGCGCTGGTCGTGGGGCAGATCGGGCGTGGCCGCGTAGGAGCACCACTTGCCCGCGAACAGCCCCACGCTCAGGGGCGACTGTATGGTCATGACCGCCTCCGGCCGCTCCTCGCCGGCGCCGGCGATCTCGCCGGGCGCCAGGGCGTAGCGGCGATGGTCGATGCGCTGGGACGGCCAGATGTTCTCCGCCACCCAGCGCCCCGGCCGCACCTGGTAGCTGGACGTCGGCTCGACGCTGTCCTGCATCCAGGCGCGCAGCATGGGCTCCTCCATGACGCCGTTGTCCACGCCCTTGAGCCAGTGGTCCCACCAGCGCACGCACTCCTGCAGGAAGCCGATGGCCGGCCCCGGCTCGCCCATGTGCGGGTACTTGTGGCTCCACGGGCCGACCAGCCCCTTGCGCGGACCGGGCAGGTTGGTAAGCAGCCGGAATACCGCGTTGGAATAGCCGTCGGCCCAGCCGCTGACGGCCAGCACCGGTGTCGTCACCCGGGAGAAGTCCTCGCAGATGGAGCCGTGCCTCCAGAAACCGTCGCGGCGCTGGTGGCGCAACCAGGTATCCAGCCAGTGTCCGCTGCCCTCCAGCCTCTGGAACCACAGATCCCGCCATTTCTCGCCCACGAGCTCGGGATCCGGCGGCAGTGAGTTGCCCGCGAACATGGTGCACGCCCAGGAGAGATTGTCCGTGAGCAGGCAGCCGCCCATGTAGTGGACGTCGTCGGCATAGCGGTCATCCGTCGAGCAGACGGTCACCACCGCTTTGAGCTCCGGCGGCTGGAGGTAGGCAATCTGCAGCCCGTTGAAGCCGCCCCACGAGATGCCGATCATGCCCACATTGCCGTCGCACCAGGACTGCCGGGCCAGCCAGCGGATGATCTCGATACCGTCATCGAGCTCCTGCTGCAGGTACTCGTCGGTGAGCACCCCCTCCGACTCGCCGCTACCCCGCAGGTCTACCCGGACGCTGGCGTAGCCATGCCCGGCGAAATACGGATGGTTGAGCTCGTCCCGGGGCCGCGTATGGTCCCGCTTTCGATAGGGGATGTACTCGAGTATCGCCGGCACGGGATCCGCTTCGGCATCCTCGGGCAGCCAGATGCGCGCGGCCAGCTCTGTGCCGTCGCTCATGGGGATGGTGGTGTGCTCGATGCAACGAACGCGATGGGGAAATTCGCTTACCGTCTTCACGCCTGAGTCCCCTTTTCCGGATCACGATACTGTCGGCGCGCCGAAACGGCCAGGCTCTGCGGCACCGCTCCCGCGCATCCACGTCCACTCCCGACACTTTATACGCCATACCGGGTTTTCAAGCACGGTAGCGCGGCGTCAGCGTGCCCCACGATTGACGGCACAAATGCGAATGATTATTGTTTCTGTATATCGGGTGTATGGCGAAAGAGGAAACTGCCATGAGCTACATGATCGATGCCGGGCTGGACGGGAATGCGCCTTATCTGCGCGTGCTGGAAGCGGACTCCGGCTGCGTGCGCCTGGCGTGGCGCTACCCGGTGCCCGAGGAGCGGGCCGCGCCTGAGGATGCGGATGCCGCGCTGCAGGAGCTCTTCCGCGAACTGTTCCTTTTGACCACGGCGGACTACCTCAAGCACCGCCGGTAGGGAAACACCGAGAGATACGCGGGCGCCAGGGCAGCGCCCGCGCTGCGCCGGGAATCAGGCCACGGCCGTCCGGGCTGAAACCAGGCTCTCCGCCAGCTCTATGGTGAGGCTGTTGGGGATCTTGCCGATGGGCGCCAGGCTCACGCCGATCGGAAAGCGCGAACCCGTCGTTGCCGCGTGGCGCTGGATTTCGGCCCAGGTGTTGCGAATGTGCTCCACCGAGCGTTCCGCCACCTGGTCCTTCTCCTGCACGAGCCAGGCCTCGAGTTCCTGGGACATGCTCACGCCCAGCCAGTGCAGGAACTTGATGTTGCGCGCGGACTTCACCGGGCAGACCGTCAGCAACAGCGACGGCGGCTCGCCTTCCATCTTCACTTCCTTGAGCTCGTCCAGCAGGCCGGTGAACTCGCTGGCATGGTAGACGATCTGGGTCGTGAAGAAATCGGCGCCGCTGCCCATCTTGCGGGCCATCCGCGCACCCTCGTTCTCCCGGCCGGGGATGCAGATATTGCCCACCCGCAGCTTGGGGTCGGTGATGACCTTGCGAATCATCTCATTAGCCTCGGGCACCCTGGGCCCCGGGTAGTCCACGTCGCTGCGCTCGCCGCCCACAAGGACGAACTCGCGGACCCCATATTCCTCGTAGGTCTCGCGGAACCAGTCCGCCTGCTGATCATGGGGCAGATGCACCACGACCCGGTTGATCATGCAATCGATGCCAACGCTTTCCTTGATGCGGCGGGCGATCTCCCGCGGCTCGACGCGGGGCTCGAATGGCTTGATCCGCTCACCCTTGTCGCTCTTGGAGCTTTCCTCGCGGATCTCGGGGATGTTCACACCATCCAGGCCCACGGCTTCATGAACCGCCCGGACCTTTTCTATCACGGCCTCGATGCCGGCTTCCCCCTGCCGCAGCAGCGGCGGCACGGCCTCGAGTGCCGTGAATACGGAACCCTTGGTTTGAGTCTTCGGCAGAGTCACTGTTCTCTCCCTAATTCGTTGTAGTCTCGTCCAGGAAACGCGACGGCGCGGTGCAACCGCGGCCGGCAATGGATTCGGGCCGTGTTCGGCCGGGACCGCGAGCCTCCGGCGCAGCGGCGTTCAACCCGTCTCGGGCAGACTGCGGGGTCCCGGTCTCCACGTCTCGACCCGGCCCCGTTTTCGAAGGCGTGTCCTGCTGAGATCGCGCTGGACCGTTCCACTCACGGTCCGCGTGCCGGATCTACCGGCGCCTGCATCCATTGAAGGGTAGGTGTGCCTTCGCTGTCGGCGCTCGGCCCGTCGGGCCAACCGACAGCTCCCGCAAGTGCCGCGGGTGAAGCGATCCGCTCGCTAAAAATGTCTCCGCGGCCCCGGCCGGCGGAAGACCGACGACACACCCTTGTCGCGTCGCTAGGTTGCTGTAGAGGGCCGGTTCATACCATCCCGGCGCCTTACTAACCCTACTGAGTCTCCGGATCTGCCGCGGTCAAGTCAACCGCTGCCGCCGGCGAGACGCCGCGGATCAGCGCTGGGCCGCGACCCCCTGACCGCTCTGCGCCGCCGGGCGCGGCCGCAGCCGCACCATCCCGCCGCCGTGCTCGCCGATGACGTTCGCCGTGGCCCGGCCGAGGCGCTGCAGATGCCGTTCCACGGCCTTGTCCGCGGGATCCGGTACCATTGCCGCCAGCGCCACCGGGAGCCCGTTGCCGCCGCCAAGCTGAGCCCTGGCGAGGGCACGGTGAAGACGCTGCGCCAGCACGCCGATGCCGGACTCCCCGGTCATGGGCACCGAGAGGGCGATCTGTGACAGCCCCACGCGTGCGGCCGTGTCCTCCTCCCGCACCTGCCGGCGAACGATGCGCCCCATGTCCCCCAGGACCTCGTAGGCCCGGTCCTTGCCATGCTTGAGGAAGAACTCCCGGAACTGGGCAAGCTCGACGAAAAGTACCGCCCATTCGTGACCATGGCGTGCGGCCAGCGCCCGGTCCCGGTGGATCTGCTCCAGGAAGAACGGCTTGCTGCGCAGGGTCGTTACCGGATCGGTGGCGCCGTCCTCGCCGCCGGCATCGGCGCCGGCACGCCGGCTGGCATGGGCGCGGGCCCGCGCCAGCAGATTCACCGAGTCGAAGGGCTTGGTAATGAAATCGGTGGCCCCGAGATCGAAGGCCTTCTGACGGGTCTGCACCTCTTCGCCGGAGGTGACCACGATGACCGGCAGATCGCGGATCCGCGAATCCGCCGAGCCACGTACCCGCTCCAGCAGGCCAAAGCCGTCCAGATTGGGCATGGACAGGTCGGTGAACACCACCCCGATGCCAGGGTCGGATTCGATATTGGCCCAACCGTCCTCGCCGTCCTCGGCGAGCACCACCTCGAAATCACTGCCCAGGATTTTCTGCGCCGAGAACCGGATCAGCTTGGAATCGTCGATCAGAAGAACGCGTGCCGCGTCCGCCCCTTGGTTGGCCACGCCAACACCCCCCGGAATGCCCTGTGGGCTGGACGGCGCACCCCCTTGCACCGTTGACTCCCGCGGTTGGCCGGTCGGTCGGGCGCCCCAATCGCCCGGTTTGGCGTCCGGCACGCTGCCGCGGTCGCTTCAGGAGACTCGCAACCGGATTCCCCTGTACATCCTTGTAGCACCGTGACCACCTCGGCGGCCAAACCAGGGGTGACTACGATGCGAAACAGTTCACAGTTTACGGGTGGATATTGACGGGTCAGTCGTCGTCGCGGTGGGCCTCCAGCAGGCGCTGGATCAACTCGGCGTTGTCGTCCGGCCGTTCCAGATCGGCCACCGGCGTCCACGACATATCCGCCTCGAGCCGGTAGGAGTCGACGTACGTATCCGGCGGCTCGCCGTTCCAGTCCGCCGGGGAGAGCATGGAGAAATACAGACTGTCGTCGGCCTTGCGGTACAGGTGGTAGATCTTGCCGGGGCGGCGTTCGAAGTTGCACCGGGCCCGGTGCAGATCCTGGTCACGCTGGGCCTCTTCCAGCACGCCCTTGGCCTCCTCCTGCAGCGACCGGATCTGATCGGCGATGACGCGCAGCTTCGAGTTGGCCCGCGTCGACAGGAGCTTGTCAGCCTCCTGGATCTGCTTGGCCACGTCGACCAGGTCTATGGGGCCGGCCAGCCGGCTCACCGGATAGGGCGAGGTGCGGGCGGGCCCGCCGTGGCGCTCGCCGCCGCCCTGGTAGCGTTTGGTGTCGTCAGTCATGGGCTCGAGCGTTCGAAACGTTATGCCGGATCGGCGCCGCCCCGAGGCCGGCGCTGGGATGATTGTGCCTTCCCCCGCTGGTCGCCCGGCGGGCGCGGGAGACGGCTCTGAAAAGCCCGCCGTCCGAGCCGAGCGGACCCTGAGGGCCAGTGACCCTACCGGGATATGGGGTCATTGGCAAACGAGGCAACCGCCACCCTTGCATTGTGCCCAGACACCACTATGTCTGGCGCAGGCGTGGCGGGGCGCCCTGTGGACCAGCGAACCAGAGAGGTAAAGACATGGCGCGTAACCCGCTTCGCATTGTGCTTCTGGCCGTGACGGCGCTGTTCATGATTGGCTGCGCCCAGACACCGCAGACCGTCCGTCTCGCCCCGGAACCGCCGGATGGCTACGCGGTGGATTACGGCAAGGGCAGAACCGTTGCCCTGCGCGTCGTCGACCAGCGACTCGACAAAACCCGGATCGGCGAGCTGCGCAACCGGGAGACCGAAGCGGCCCCGGTACGGACAAAGCAGGAGCTCGCCTACGTGATGGAGCTGACGGCGGGCGAGACCCTCAAGGCCTATGGTTTCAGGCCGGTGGCCTGGGACGCTGACGCCGATCGGCGGCTGACCGTGAATATCACGCACCTGAGCCATACCGTGGCCGCCGCCGTGCCCCGGGACGTGGAGACCACGGTGAGAATGTCGGCGACTGCCGTCCATCGGAACAGTACGCTCAAGCTCAAGGCCGAGCAGCGTGAGGACGATCGCATTACCCATCGCCCGTCCGCCGGGGAGAACGCCCGCTACATCGAGTCAGCCCTGACCGGGGCGCTGGAGCGCATCATGGGCGATGAGCTGGCCCGGTTCCTGGCGAGCGGCGAGACCCGCGGCTAGTAGCGCCTGCCCACGCCATGGCCGCGCGCCGCGTTGGGAACGGCCCGATGGCCGCGGGTGCGGCCCGCAACCGGCAGCGCTCGCCTTATCGGGGTGCTCTAGGGGAACAGGCGCCGCGTCCGCAGCTTGAGCCCCATGCCGAGGCCGCGGCAGTAACGCACCGTCGCCGGCAGGCGCGAGGTCATCAGCCGCCGGTGCCGGGGCGAGAGCACCTCCACCTCCAGCGCCATGCCGGGCAGGAACATGACGCGGCCCGGGGAGAGCCCGAGCCCCGTCTCGCTGACATCGCGCGTGTGGTAGTCGCCGATCCGGCGTCCGTTGGCGTAGACGCGCACCAGTACGTCCGCGGGAACCCGCGCTGAGGCGCGCCTGTTGTTGGTCTGACGTCGGGCCATGGCGACTCCGGGCGGCAATCGGCAAAGCGGGCACGTCGACCGGCGCCCGCCCCCTCACGAAAACGCTGACCGACTCCCGCGTGGCGCTGCGCGAATTGTTCAGCGTTTCTCTAAGCATATCCCCGGACCGGGACTTCGCAAGGCGCGAACGGCGAGACGCCCCGCCATCGGGACCTGAAAAAGCGGGGCGAAGCGGGGTATCCTGCCCTGCCCGGGTGGACCGGCCGGGCGCGCCGGACCGCTGAACCCGAATCCGCAAACGACAGCGTAGGGAGATCCCGCCTCCATGGTACGTCTCACCAAGATCTACACCCGCTCCGGCGATCAGGGCCAGACGCACCTGGGCGACGGCTCGCGCACCAACAAGCAGAGCCTGCGCGTTGAGGCCTACGGGACCGTCGACGAGGCCAACGCCGTGACCGGTATCGCCCGTTTGCACTGCGAGGGCGAGATGGACGCGCTGCTGGGCACGGTGCAGAACGACCTTTTCGACGTCGGCGCGGACCTGTGCACGCCGGAGCAGGACGCCCCGGAACACCCGCCGCTGCGGGTGACGGGCCACCAGGTGGAACGGCTCGAGGAGGCCATCGACCGGGTCAACACCGATCTCCCGGCGTTGCGCTCTTTCGTGCTGCCCGGCGGCAGCCCCGCCGCGGCCCATCTCCACCACGCCCGCACGGTGGTGCGCCGCGCCGAAAGGCTGGTGGCCGCGCTGATGGAAAGCGCCCATGTGAATCCGGAGGCCCTGCGCTACCTCAACCGCCTGTCCGATCTGCTGTTCGTAATGGCCCGCCGGGCCAACGACGGCGGCCGGGACGAGGTCCTCTGGCAGCCGGGCGCCCACCGGTAACGGGCGGCACCAACCCGAGACCGACCAGACACAGACGACGAGGAGGAGACGGCTATGCTTTACGAGCTCGGCGAGCGCCGCGTCACCCTGGAGGGTGACGGCCATTTCATCGCGGACAACGCCACGCTGATCGGCTCGGTGGTACTGAAGAGCCACGCCAGCGTCTGGTTCAACGTGGTCATACGTGCCGACAACGACGTCATCACCGTCGGCGAGGGCAGCAACGTGCAGGACGCCTCGGTGCTGCACACCGACGAAGGCATCCGGCTCAACATCGGGCGGAATGTCACCGTGGGCCACAAGGTAATGCTCCACGGCTGCGATATCGGCGACAACAGCCTGATCGGCATCAACGCGGTAGTGCTCAACAACGCCCGCATCGGCCGCAACTGCATCATCGGGGCCAATGCCCTGGTACCGGAAAACAAGGAGATCCCGGACAATTCGCTGGTGATGGGCTCACCGGGGCGCGTGGTGAAGGAGCTCACCGAGGAACAGGTGCGGATGCTCGCCCACGGTGCAGAACACTACGTGAGCAACGCCCGGCGCTACCGCGAGCAGCTGCGCCCGCAGTCGGACTGAGCGAAACGGGCCCGGACATCGAGGCCAGCGCCACCGGCTGGCCGGTGTCGTTGGCGAAGTCCACGTCCCCGCCGGGTCGCAGCTTGCGGACACCGGCGCTGCTCGAAGGCACGGCGGCGCCCTGGTCGCCCCTGCCCCGGAATTGCAGCCCCGCCGCCGGGCGGGCTCAGTGAACCGTCTGCGCCCGGGATGGCGCCAGCGGCAACGTCTCGTCCTGTGGCGGTAGCTGGATGTAGCAGCCGCGCTGCAGCAGGCCGCGCATGACCTTGCGGGCATCCGCCCGGGCCAGCCGGCGCTCGGGTGTCAGCACCAGGTCCATGACGTGGACGAGCTCGCCCATGGCCCGCCGGAGCTCGTCGGACAGAACCGAGAAGTCGTCCTTGACGGGCAGGAATATGTAGGTGTCCGGCCGCTTCCGGCCCTTGTAGACTGAAACATGCATGGATCAAGTATGACGCCGCGGCGGTCGTTGCGAAAGCGCGGCCGGTGAACCCCGGCGCCACCGCGATGCCTAACACGTGGCCCTGCCCGACCGAGCGTAGCCTTGAGTATCGAACGCCACACCGACGATCTGCACCGCCTGACCGCCACCCTGCCCCCGCGATTGAGCGAGGCGGTGGCGGCCCACGACCCGGAGCGGCTCATCGAGATCGTCATGGACCTCGGCCGTCCGCCCGAGGTGCGCCTGAGCGACGGCGTCCGTGCGCTGGACACAGTCCCCGTGACGCTTGGCGAGATCGACCACGTGGTCGAGTCGGTGGGCGCTTTCAACGCCGACAACCGTGCCGGCATCGAGGGCACCCTTCACCGCATATCCGCCCTGCGCAACCGCAACGGCCGGGTGATCGGGCTGACCCTGCGGGTGGGCCGGGCGGTCAGCGGCACCATCGGTCCCGTCCGCGACCTCGTCGAGGCCGGACTGGGCGTGCTCCTGCTCGGACGGCCGGGGGTGGGCAAGACTACGCGGCTGCGGGAAGTGGCCCGGGTGCTGGCCGACGAGATGGGCAAGCGGGTCATCGTCGTCGACACGTCCAACGAGATCGCCGGCGACGGCGACATCCCGCATCCTGCCATCGGCCGGGCCCGGCGCATGCAGGTCCCGCATCCCGACCGTCAGCACGCCGTGATGATCGAAGCCGTGGAGAACCACATGCCCGAGGTCATCATCGTCGACGAGATCGGCACCCTGCAGGAGGCCCTGGCCGCCCGCACCATTGCGGAGCGCGGCGTCCAGCTGGTGGGTACCGCCCACGGCAACGACCTCGCCAACCTGGTGACCAACCCGACCCTGGCGGACCTGGTGGGTGGTGTGCAGAGCGTGATTCTGGGCGACGAGGAGGCGCGATTCCGCGGCACCCAGAAGACCGTTACCGAGCGCAAGGCCGCCCCGACCTTCGACGCCGTGGTGGAAATCGTCAGCCGTGAACAGGTGGTGGTGCATCCCGACACCGCGCGGTCTGTGGACGCATTGCTGCGCACCGGCCAGGCACCCGGCGAGCTGCGCGGCAACGACGATGCCGCAACGCCCCCACCGGCCGTGAGCGAGCCGCGGCCCTCACCGGCGCAGCCGCGGACCACCGCGCGCCAGGAAGAGACCGACGAAGGGCAGGGCCCGACCCGCATCTACCCCTACGCCATCAGCCGCGACTCATTGGACCGGGTGATCCGCCAACTGCGACTGCCCGCGCGCTCCGTGCCCCACCCGGACCGCGCCGACGTCATCGTGGCGCTCCGCTCGCGGGCCGACGATCACCGCCTGCAGCAGGCGCTGAGCGGTCGCGACACCCCCGTCTACGAGGTCAAGAAG
This sequence comes from Ectothiorhodospiraceae bacterium WFHF3C12, assembly GCA_013519935.1. GTDB lineage: Bacteria > Pseudomonadota > Gammaproteobacteria > Nitrococcales > Nitrococcaceae > WFHF3C12. The sequence goes on from JACDUA010000077.1 coordinate 14,884, forward strand.
AACAGCACCGCCCAGCTGCGCCGTCTGCTGGAAGGGGTATTCCACGTGGTCAAGGGTGTCGACGGCGAGGACGTCAAGGGCGCTGTGGCGGAGGCCGAGGCCGCCGCCCGCCAGGTGCTGGACCGGGGTGTGGCGGTCGAGCTGCCACCCCGTGCCGCACCGCTGCGCAAGGTGCAGCACCGGGTCGCCATGCAGCACCGGCTGGTGGCGGAGAGCGAAGGCAGCGAACCCCAGCGGCACCTGGTGATCATGCCGCCCGAGGTCCGCGGCGAGGACTGAGCAGGGCGCCCGTCAGGGCCCGCGCAGGCGGTTGATCGCCGCCAGCACCTCCATGATCCTGGGGCGGGCCAGGTCCCCGTCCGGCTTTCGGCTCCAGGCGGTCACCGGCTCCGCCAGCAGGGCGCGCGCGGCCGCCACCGGGTCCTCCAGCACGCCGCCACTTTCGTGCAGCCGCTGCATCAACAGGCCGATGGCCCGCAGCTGGGAGCTGTCGGCCAGCTGCTCCACGGCGCGCAGGTCCACGTCCTGACGCCCGAAAACCAGGGTATCCGTGCCCCGCACCTTGACCCGCGTCTTGCCCGGCTTCACCGATGCATCCAGCCGCGCGGTTCGGAGCGGGCGCGGCTCGGGCCGCTCGAGCTCCGACTCCACCTCCCTTCGGCGTTCGCTTCGGTGGTCCGCGGCAACGGCGCGGGCCTCGGCGGTAACATCCCGGGGCAGGTAATCATGCATCTGGATGACCGTATCGGCATGCTCGAAGTAGTCGCCGGAGCCGCCCATCACCAGCACCGTGCTGACGTCCAGGCGTTCGCGCAGGTCCCGGATCCGGTCCACGAAGGGTGTGATGGGCTCGTCGGCCTTGGCCACCAGCGCCTGCATGCGCTCGTCGCGGATCATGAAATTGGTGGCGGAGGTGTCCTCGTCCACCAGCAGGTGCGCTACGCCGCACTCCAGGGCCTCCTGCAGCGAGGCGGCCTGGCTGGTGGAGCCGGAGGCGAGCTCGGTGCTGAAGGCCGTGGTGGACTTGCCGTAGGGCAGATGATTGATGAACGGTGACAGATCCACGCCGTGCACGGCGCGGCCGTCCTCGGCGCGGATCTTGACGGCATCGTCGGCGGTGACCACCCCTTCCCGCCCGTCACCGGGCCGGTGATCGTACACCCCCAGCTCCAGGGCATTGAGCAGGGTGGACTTGCCGTGGAAACCACCGCCAACCACCAGCGTAATCCCTCGCGGCACCCCCATGCCGGTAACCGCGCCGGCATTGGGCGCCTCCAGGGTCACCCGCAGGCTGTCCGGAGAATCAAAGGCAATCCCGTCCGCCAGGGGCCGGTCGTCCACTCCGGAGCGCCGGGCGAGATTGGCGCCATCGACGACGAAGGCAAACAGCCCCCGCCCTTCGAGCTGCCCTCGCAGGGCCACCTGGTCCTCCACGGCGGCACAGTGACGCTCCAGCGCATCCAGGTCCAGATCGTCGGCGACGGCGGCCTGCTCGGCAATGTCCGGCAGACGGTCGCAGAGAATCCCGGCGGCACGGCGGCCCTGGATGGTGCGCCCCCGGGCCGGCAGCGCCACGGTGAAACGCAGCTCGATGGCGTCGTCCTCGAAGACCGTGCAGCTTCGCTCCAGTACCGTCTGCGCGCCGGCGTCGATGGCCAGCGCCTCGTCCTCGCGCGCGGCGCACCGGAAAGCCCGCCCCAGGTAATCCCGCGTGGCTCGCCGGCGGGGCTCACCGCTCAGGGCCGCGGCGGGCAGGCGGGCCCGGTGCCAGGGAATACGGATCCGGGCGCGGGACGGTGCGGCGAAGGGGTCCGCCTGGACATGATCGACAACGAGCTCCAGGGCACCCAGCGGATGAGCGCCGGCAATGGACTTGTAGGCCTTGTAGCCGCGGCCGTCGATGGACTCCAGCTTGCCGCGCAGGCTCATGGCTTCGGCGCCTCCCCCACATCCGGGCCATCCTCGGCGGCCATGGCGGGGCAGAGCCGCTGGATGGCCGGGAAGTGGCGCAGCGCCAGGTACGCGCAGAGCAACCCCCAACCGGTGCCGATCAGTCCGCCCACGAGCACCTGGCTGGGATAGTGCTTGGACAGGTAGACGCGGGATATCGACACGACCACGGCGAGGGCGAACAGCCCGACGCCCCAGCGATAGCTGCGCAGCACGGCTGTCACGAAGGCCGCGGCGACGAAGAAGTTCAACGCGTGATTGGACGGCAGCCCGGAGGTGGAGCTGGTGCAGGTGTCGCCCGGGGCATGACCCGGCCAGCGCGTGAGCTCCACCAGCTCGAAGCAGGGCCGGTACTGGTCGAAGGCATCCTTGAGCTGGTTGCCGAAGGCATCCCCGAGGCCCACGGACACGGCCATGGCGAGCCAGAACCAGGCTCCGTCACGCCCGTACTGGTACCACCAGGTGGCCAGGAATATCGCCAGCAACGGGAAGGAGAACGTCCACTTGGCCGAGACCCAGATGAAGAACGGATCCAGCAGCCAGTGGGCCCAGCCCTGGTTGATCCAAAGCAGAATCGCCTGATCCATCAAGTCATCCTCGCCACTGCCGGCCCTTCGTCACCGTCGGACGGGCTGTCCCGGGCCGGTCAGGATTGTCCGGCGTTTCCTCAGGGTCAGCGCCTTAGTATACTCGGCCACCTGTCGCGCCCGGCGCTCGCGGGCCGAATGGCGGCGCGACGACGTTACTCAAACGCGGCCCGGCTGACAACGCCGGTCCGCCCGGCACCAGGGCGTGGAGTCACCATTGGCCGAGCAGACAGGTACCGACGGGACGCCGTCGCGCGCGCTTTCGGTGGTCATCCCGATGTACAACGAGGCCGACAACGCCCGCCCCATGGTGGAACGCGTCCACCAGGGGCTGGCCGCCTACACGGATCCGTGGGAGCTGATCCTGGTCGACGACGGCAGCCGCGACGACACCAGCCGGCAGCTGCGGACCGTCGCCGCGGAGCTGGGGGGGCACGTCCGCGTCATCCGGCTGCGGCGCAATTTCGGCCAGACCGCGGCGATGCAGGCTGGCATCGATGCCGCCCGGGGCGAGTTCGTGGCCACCCTGGACGGCGACCTCCAGAACGATCCCGCGGACATCCCCGACATGGTCCGGGAGCTCCAGCAACGGGACCTGGATCTGCTGGTGGGCTGGCGCAAGGCCCGGCAGGACAATCTGCTGCGCCGCATCCCCTCGCGCCTGGCCAACTGGCTCATCGGCCGCACCACCGGCGTGCGCCTGCACGATTACGGCTGCAGCCTCAAGATCTACCGCGCGGACGTCATCCGTCAGGTCACGCTCTACGGCGAGATGCACCGCTTCATCCCCGCCTGGGTGGCGGCGGTCACGCCGCCGGACCGCATCGGCGAGACGGTGGTCCACCACAACGCCCGGGTGGCCGGCAAGTCGAAGTACGGCATCTCGCGCACGTTTCGCGTGATCATCGATCTGCTGTCGGTGATCTTCTTCATGAATTTCCGCGCCCGGCCGGCGCATTTCTTCGGCGCCATCGGGCTCGCCTTCGGCATCGTCGGAGGGCTCATTCTGCTGGACCTGGCCTGGGTGAAGTTCATCGGCGGCGAGGACATCGGCAACCGGCCGCTGCTGCTGGTGGGCATCGTCTGCGTCATCGCCTCCTTCCAGTTCCTGACCACGGGCATCCTGGCGGAGCTGCTGGCACGCACCTATTTCGAGTCGTCGGACAAACGCTCCTACCTCGTTGCCCTGGATTCCCCGGAGCAGCCGCCGGCGGCCTGGAAGCGCGACGAAAAGGCGAAGGATGCCACTTCGCAGTCCGCTTAACCGTCAGCGCGCCATCTGGGCGCTGCTGGCGCTGTCCGCGTTGCTGTGCTTCTTCGCCGGCCTGGGCGGTTACCCGCTTTTCGACCTGGACGAGGGTGCCTTCTCCGAGGCCACCCGGGAGATGTTCGAGCGCGGCGATTTCATCGCCACCTATCTCAACGGCGAACCGCGCTTCGACAAACCCATCCTGATCTACTGGCTGCAGGCCATCGCGGTGGCATTGCTGGGCGTCACGGAGTGGGCGTTCCGGCTGCCCTCCGCCGTCGCCGCCACGCTCTGGGCGGCGGGCATCCTGGTGTTCGCCCGCCGCTACGTGGACCGCGACAGCGCCTGGACCGCGCCGCTGTTCATGATGACCACCCTGGTCGTGATCGTCATCGGCCGAGCCGCCACCGCCGATGCCCTGCTCAACCTCTGGCTGGCGCTGACGCTGCTGGACATCTACCGCTACTACACGACCCCCAGCCGGGCCGTGGCCCTGCGGGTGTACCTGTGGATGGGCCTGGGCTTTCTGACCAAGGGCCCCGTGGCGGTGGCGCTGCCGCTGCTGGTAAGCGCGGCGTTCTACGTCTGGTCCGGACACTGGCGGCGGCTGCTGGCCGCGGTGTTCTATCCGCCGGGCTGGGCGGTGTTCCTGGCCGTGGCGCTGCCCTGGTACGCGCTCATTTACCTGGATCAGGGCCAGGCCTTCATCGACGGGTTTTTCCTCAAGCACAACATCGGCCGCTTCTCCGACACCATGGAGCAGCACGGCGGCTCGGTTCTGTACTACGTGGGCTTGCTGCCGCTGGTGCTGCTGCCGCACACCGGGCTGTTCCTGCGGCTTCTGCCCATGCTGGCGTCGCTGCGGCGGGGCACCCTGGACCAGTTCCTGTGGATCTGGTTCGGGGTCGTATTCCTGCTGTTCTCTTTCTCGCAGACCCAGCTGCCGCACTACATCCTCTACGGCTGCACGCCGCTTTTCCTGCTCATGGCCCGTTACCGTGAACGGCTGCGCTCGCGCTGGCTGGCCTATGTGCCGGTGGTGTTCATATTCGCACTGCTGGCGGCGCTGCCGGAACTGGTGGCACTGGCGCAGCCCTATACGCCCGCCGCCTATGAGTCGGCGCTGCTGGAGCGGGCCACGGGCGCCTTCGGGACCGCCTATCGCGTATGGACGCTGGGCGGCCTGGCCGTGGCGCTGATACTGCCGTTCCTGCGCGGCCTGGCTCCCTGGCAGGGGCTAATCGCCGCGGGGCTCATTCAGGCCCTGGTGGTAATGCAGGCGGTGGTGCCGGCGCTGGCGTACATCCAGCAGCAGCCAGTGGTGGAGGCCGCCCGTTTCGCGCGGGGCCTGGACGCCAACGTGGTGGGCTATCGCTTCCGCATGCCCTCCTTCAGCGTCTACCGGGGAGCCGTGACACCGGAACGCGAACCGCGGCCCGGGGAGGTGGTGGTGACCCGCGTGGGCAAGCTGGAGGATCTGGGCCCCCACGCGGTGATATTCCGTCGCGGCGGTGTGGTCATGGCAAGGATGAAAGAGACAACCCCGGGGGACGCCGAGTGAGCGCGGCGCCAACCATGCTGCCCCATCAACGCGCCGACGGGTGGCCGCCGGTGACGGCGCCGGGCTGGCTCTACGGCTACATCGCGGTGGCCGTGGCACTGGTGGCGGCGTCGGTCGCCCTCATGGCGGCGGGGGTCAACGAGCCGCTCTTCCTGGCCCTGAACGAGGCCGGCACCGCCATCCCCAGCGCCGCGTGGCAGTGGATCACTTTCCTGGGCGACACCCATACCGCCGTCGTCATCGCTTTCCTGTTCGGACTGCGCTGGCCGCAGCTGTTCTGGGCGACGGTCTTCGCGGTCGTCATCGGCGGGGCGGCCAGCCACGGATTCAAGGAGCTGTTCGATTTCGCCCGGCCGCCGGGCGTGCTCGACACCGACACCTTCCGGGTGATCGGCAAGGCCTATCGCAGCGACGCCTTCCCGTCCGGGCATACCCTCACCGCCTTCACGCTCGCCGGGGCCGTGGTCCCGTTCATCGGCGGCTGGGGCTGGCGCGCGGCGGTACTCGCCGTCGCCGCCCTGGCGGGGCTGAGCCGGGTGATGGTCGGCGTTC
>JACDUA010000078.1 GCA_013519935.1 Ectothiorhodospiraceae bacterium WFHF3C12
AAGCTCGCCCCGCAGCGCCTGACCGCCGCCGAGCGCCGCCGCGCCACCGGTGTGACCAAGCTGGCCATCACGGCCGCGGGGCAGGCGATGGGTGATGCCCCGGCGGCGGAGGTGCCCGCTGTGTTCGCCTCTTCCGAGGGCGATCTCACCACCACCGACGCCCTGTGCCGGACGATGACCGCCGAACCGCCCTGGGCTTCGCCCATGCGTTTCCACAATGCCGTGCACAACGCCGCGGTGGGGTACTGGAGCATCGCCGAGGGCGTGCAGGCCAACACCACCAGCGTCTGCGCGTGGGACGCGTCTTTCGCGGCCGGGCTGCTGGAAGCAGCCTCCCAGATCGCGGCCGACGGCGTTGCCGAGTGCCTGCTGGTGGCCTACGACGAGCCGGCGCCCGAGCCGCTCTACAGCCAGCGCCCGCTGGCCAACCCCTGCGCGGTGGCATTGCGGCTCGCGGCTGGCCGTGGCCTGTCGCTGGAATACGCCCCGCGGCCGGCGGAGGCTGAGACCGTCATGGCCGACGCGGCGCTGGAGGCGCTGCGGTGTAGCAACCCGGCTGCCCGGGCGCTGCCCCTGCTCGCGGCCCTGGCCCGAGGCGAGGGCCGGGCGCGGATCGTCTGCCCTGGCGGGCAGGTGGTGCTGGCCGTGGGAGGGCGCTGATGGAGGGCCTCGACGCGGCACGGATCGATCAGCTGATCCCCCATAGCGGGACCATGTGCCTGCTGGCGGAAATCACCGAATGGGACGACGAGACCATCCATGCCCGGGCGGAGAGCCACCGTGCGCCGGACAATCCGCTGCGCCACGCCGGCCGGCTCGCGGCCATAAACGCCGTCGAGTACGCGGCCCAGGCCATGGCCGTCCACGGCGCGCTGCGCGCGGGGGACACCGTGGGCCGACCGGGCTATCTCGCCGCCGTTCGCAGCCTGCAGCTGCACGCCGACCGGCTGGATGATCTGGGCGACGATCTTTACGTTGCCTGCCAGCGGATCATGGGCGACGACAACGGCATCATGTACACCTTCAGCGTCATGGCCAACGGTGATGTCTGTGCCGAGGGCCGGGCCATGGTGCTGTTCGCGGACCAGGAAGAGGTATGACCGGGGGCAGGAAACGCGCATTGGTTACCGGCGGCAGCGGTGCCATCGGCAGTGCCATCTGCCGGGCCCTGGCGGAAGCGGGCCACGAGGTTATCGTCCACGCCAACAGCAATCCGGACCGGGCGGAGGCGGTGGCGGAGGCCATTCGCGACGCGGGCGGCAGCGCGGGGACGGTGATCTTTGACGTCTGCGACGCGGAAGCGGCACGGACCGCCCTGGAGGGGCTTCTGGCCGACGGCGCCGTTCAGATCGTCGTCAACAACGCCGGCGTACACGACGACGCCCCCATGGCGGGCATGAGCACCGAGCAGTGGCGGCGCATCGTCGACGTGTCCCTGAACGGCTTCTTCAATGTCACCCAGCCGCTGCTGCTGGCCATGGCCCGCCAGCGCTGGGGGCGGGTCATCAGCATCTCGTCCGTGGCGGGCGTGCTCGGCAATCGGGGCCAGGCCAACTACGCGGCGGCGAAGTCCGGACTCCATGGGGCCACCAAGTCCCTGGCGCGGGAGATGGCCTCGCGCAACGTCACTGCCAACGTGGTCGCCCCGGGAGTGATCGAGTCCGACATGACCGACGACGTTTTCTCCCCCGAGCAGATTCGGCAGCTGGTGCCCGCCGGCCGGGCCGGACGGCCGGAGGAGGTGGCGGCGCTGGTGGCCTTCCTGGCCTCCGATGCCGCCGGCTACATCAATGCGCAGATTATCGGCGTCGATGGTGCCATGACCTGATGGGCGCCGGTGGCGCAATCGGCACGGGCCCGATCTGGGCCGTCATACCCGCCTACAACGAGCGGTCCACCCTCCGGGGCGTGGCCGAGGCGGTATTGCCCCATGTGGATTCCGTGCTGGTGGTCGACGACGGCTCCACGGACGGCATGGGGGAGAGCATCGCCGACCTGCCGGTCACCGTCGTGCGCAACGAAGCCAACCAGGGGAAGGCCCCCACGCTCTGGCGGGGGCTGCGCGCGGCCCGGGCGGCGGGGGCGAGTGCCGTGGTTACGCTGGACGCCGACGGCCAGCATCCGCCGGAGCGCATTCCCCACCTGCTGGAGGCGTATCGCCAGGTCCCGGACACCCTGGTGGTCGGCGCGCGGGCGGACAAGCGCGAGGCCGCGCCGCTGTACCGGCGGCTGTCCAACGACTTTGCCGATTTCTGGATCTCCTGGGCGGCTGGGCGGCCGCTGGTCGATACCCAGAGCGGCTTCCGGGTCTATCCCGGCGAGCTCATCGACCGCATGCCGGCCGCGCTCGGCGAGGCCCGCGCCTTCGTGTTCGAGAGCCAGGTTCTGATCGAAGCCTCGCGGCTGGGCTTCGGCGTGGCCTTCGTGCGCATACCCGCCGTCTACCCCGAGGGCCTTCGGCCCAGTCACTACCGCCCGCTCGCCGACGGGCTGCTCATCGTCGCCATGGTGGCGGGCAAGCTCCTGCGCCGTGGGCTTTATCCCCGCGGGCTCTATCATGCCCTGCGCGACCCGCGTCCGCGGGTCCACTGACCTGCCCCAAACGGGGGGTGCACAGGATCGCATCGAAGCTGCTTAGCTATATGCAGTGACTGTGCTAAGTTTTCCTGGCGACCGCATCCGGGGGATGGCGTCCACCGGGACGCGGCGGCAGTCTGTTCGTTCAATGGGAAAGGGAAGAACGGGGAAGAAGCGATGCGTCATTCGAATACCATCAAGATTCTCGGCCTGGCGCTACTGGTGCTGTTCCTGGCCGCCTGCAAGACCCAGCCCGTTTACAACGTGGACGGCGCACCGGTGACCACCGCCAGCGAGGGTCAGCCAACGATGGAGCAGGTCAAGCAGGCCATCGTGCGCGCCGGCACCAGCCTGGGCTGGCGCATGGAGCCCGCCCGGGACGGCCTGATCGTGGCCACCCTGGTCAGCCGGGGCCACATGGCCAAGGTGGACATCAACTACACCACGTCAAGCTACAGCATCAACTACAAGGACAGCCGCGACCTCGATTACGACGGCGAGAAGATCCACAAGGGCTACAACCGCTGGATTCAGAACCTCGACCAGCGCATCCGTTCGCGGTTGATCGCGTTGTAGGCGATCCAGCCGACCTGGCGTGATACGGGCCCTGATGGGCCCGTTTTTTTGTATGCGGCAGATGAACGCGGATGGACACAAATTGTGTTCGCCGGCCATGGGCCGCGCCTACGGAGCCACCATGGAAGCTGCGGGAACCTACCCCCCGTGGGAGCGCCGACCCCGGCGCGAATGATCGGTTTTCCGGCAACACCATTCGCGGCGAGGTCGCCGCTCCCACACTGTAGCCACGGCGCGTAGGAGCAGCCCCTGGCCGCGAACCGTCATTAATCGGCGCTTATCCGCGTTCATTTGCGGGTAACATGTCTTTGAGCGCCTTCACCCGCCGGATCTGCTCTTCCCGCATGGCCGCCTTGATCGCCGGTCCCTGCAGGCCCTGTTCCACGAAGGGGCCGGCATCGACCCCGGCGGCGGCCTCGTGGGCCCGGCGCAGGAAATCCGCCTGGGGATAGGGGCGCTCCTCCAGGCCGGTGCGGCCCTGGGCGTCGGCCTGGCAGGCCAGCAGGAAACGCTCCAGCCGGTCCGGCTTGCGGAAGACGTCCAGGCGCTGCAACAGGTCCACGACCTTCGCCGGGCGCAGCTCCAGCGCCCGGTGGCAGTTGAGATGCTCTCGCGTCACGTGCAGGGCGAGGTCACGGCAGGCCCGGGGCGTGCGCAGCCGCTCGCAGAGCCCTTTGACCGGCTCCAGGCCGCGTTCCTCATGACCCACGTGGCTGGGCAGCTCCTCGCCGGGCGTCAGGCCCTTGCCCAGGTCGTGGACCAGCGCCGCGAAGCGCACTTCCAGCGGCGCCTGCAGGGCCGCGCAGCGCTGAAGCACCAGCAATATGTGCTCGCCGGTATCCACCTCCGGGTGATATTGCTCCGGCTGCGGGACGCCGAACAGGCGGTCCACCTCCGGCAGGATGCGGGCCAGGGCGCCGCAGTCGCGCAGTACCCGGATGAAGGTGTCGGGGCGGTCCTCCATCAGCGCGCGGGCGAGCTCCTGCCAGACCCGTTCCGCCACCAGGGCGTCCACTTCGCCGTCCGCCACCATTTGCCGGCACAGGGCCATGGTCTCTTCGGCGACGGTGAAGCCCAGTGGCCGGAAGCGGGCCGCGAACCGCGCGAGGCGCAGGATCCGTACCGGGTCCTCGGCGAACGCGGGGGAGACATGCCGCAGCAGGCGCGCGTCGAGGTCGGCCGCGCCGCCGTAGGGGTCCACCAGATCCCCCTCGGGTGTCTCCGCCATGGCGTTGATGGTCAGGTCCCGCCGGGCGAGGTCCTCCTCCAGGGTGACCTGGGGGCTCGCGTGGAACTCGAAGCCGTGATAGCCGGGCGCCGTCTTGCGCTCGGTGCGCGCCAGGGCGTACTCCTCACCCGTCTCCGGGTGGAGGAAGACCGGGAAGTCCTTGCCCACCGGCTTGAACCCGGCGGCGCGCATGGCCTCCGGGGTGGCTCCCACCACCACCCAGTCGCGCTCGTGGACGGGACGGCCCAGTCGCCTGTCCCGGACCGCCCCGCCGACCAGGTAGGTGTCGAACTCAGCCGCGGTGGGCCTGTTTGCGGAACTCGTCATAGCGTCCACGGGGCGTGCGGCCGCCGAGATAGGCGGGCGCCACGGCTTCCAGCGCCGTGGGGCTGATGCCCAGGGACGCCAGCCCGTCCTCGGTGCAGATGTTGTCGACCGTGCTCGAGAGGTAGTTGTCGTAGGTGTAGGGCTTGCCCGGCACCAGCTGAAGCACCCGCGCCTGCAGCCGGGAGAGCCCGTCGCTCAGGCCCCAGACCAGCTTGTCGGTGCCGATCAGCTCCGCGGTGTAGTCCACCAGTTGCTTCAGCGAGTACACCCGGGGGCCGCAGAGTTGGTAGGTCTGGCCGAAGGTGTCGCGATCACCCAGCGACTTCACGAAGGCTTCGGCCACGTCGCCCACGTAGACCGGCTTGAACCGGGCCCCGGGCGTCGGCAGCGGGAAGATGCCAGGGGCCATGCGCAGCATCAGGGCGAACTGGTTGAGGAAGCTGTCCTCGGGCCCGAAGATCACCGAGGGCTGGAAGATGGTCACGGCCAGGTCTCCGCCGTGGGCCTCCCGGGCCGCCGCCTCGCCCTGGGCCTTGGTCTTCTGGTAGCGGCTCGGTGCGTCGGGACCGGCTCCGAGGCTGCTCATGTGCAGGTAGCGCTTGACGCCGGCCTGCCTGGCGGCGTCGAGGATCTTGTTCACCAGCTTGACGTGCGCGTCCTCGAATCCCTCGCCGGCCTTGCGGCTCTCATTGAGCACGCCCACCAGGTTGATCACGGCGTCGCAGCCTTCGAGTTCCCGCAGCAGCGTCTTCTCGTCGTGAACGTCGCCCTCGGTGAGCTTGAGGTTCGGGATCGGCAGCAGGTGCTTGTTGCGCTCGCGGTGGCGGGTGAGGACGCGTTTCTCGATGCTCGTGTCCGCCAGCCGGTTGGCGATATGCCGGCCAACGAAGCCGGTGCCCCCCAGGATGCAAACCTTGCGAACTCTCATGATCGTTTGGCTCCCCTTGCGCTGCCAATGTCCCCGGGCCGCGCCGGAGATGGCGGCGGCCGTGCAGGCCACGATTGTACGGTATGTCGGCGCGGCATTGCGCCCCATTGCCCGGTCGGCATCCAACCTTTGACATAATGGCGCCCGCCGCGGCGGACCACCGCCGGCCATTGCCATTCATTTCCACTCGGGGGAGCGCCCGCTCATGGAAGCGCTGCTGATCTATCTGGCCGCCGGCATCGTTGCCGGGCTGGCGTCGGGCCTGTTCGGCATCGGCGGCGGCCTGATCATCGTGCCCGTGCTGCTGTTCGCCTTCGGGTTGGCGGATGTCGACCCGGCCATCTCGATGCACCTCGCCCTGGGCACGTCACTAATGACCATTGTCGTGACCTCGGCCTCATCGCTGCGCGCGCACCACCGGCTGGGCGGCATCATGTGGCCGGTATTCCGGCCGCTGGCCGTCGGGCTCGTGGTCGGCGCGGTGGGGGGCGCGCAGATCGCCGGGGCGCTACCCAGCGAGACGCTTCAGTACGTGTTCGCCGTTTTCGTCCTGATCATGGCGGCGCGCATGGCCCTGGGCGGGCAGCCACCGGCCCATCGCCGCCTGCCCGGCACCGCGGGCCTGGTGAGCACCGGCGGCGTCATCGGCGTGATCTCCAGCATCGTCGGCATCGGCGGCGGTTCGTTGAGCGTGCCCTTCCTGGTCTGGTGCGGCACCGAAATGCGCAAGGCCGTGGGTACATCGGCGGCCTGCGGGTTCCCGATCGCAGTCTCCGGTGCCGCCGGCTATGTCATCGCCGGCTGGGGTGCCGGCAACCTGCCCGCCTGGAGCACCGGTTACGTCTACTGGCCCGCCTTCGCCGGCATCGCCGTGGCGAGTGTCCTGCTCGCGCCAGTCGGCGCGAAACTGGCCCACCGCTTGCCGCAGAACGTGCTCAAGCGCATCTTTGCGGCGTTTCTGGTTATCGTGGGGCTGCGGTTGATTCTGGCCTGAGGGGCTCCGGCCGGCGCCCCCTCTCCAGCCAGGGGCGAGGGGCTCAGTACCCCGGTTGAGTGGGCGTTTCGTTTCAGCCGCGGATGGGCGCGGTTTGTCGTTCGCGGCCAGGGGCCGCTCCTACGCGCCGTGGCTACAGCGTGGGAGCGGCGACCTCGCCGCGAACGGTTTTGCCGTCGAGCCCATCACTCGCGCCGGGGTCGGCGCTCCCACGGGCCGGTTGTCTCGTGGGCTGGGTCGCGGGATTATCCCAGCCTCACCGGCCGGAACGGCACCTGTAGGAGCGCCGCAAGGCGCGATTTCCTCTCTTGCGAAACGCCGCCGGATCGCGCCTCGCGGCGCTCCTACAGGTGGCGTCTATCGCCGTAGGAGCGGCCCCTGGCCGCGAACCAACCGCCATGTCCAATCGGCGTCTATCCGCGTTCATCTGCGGCCAACGCAGTTGACTGTCACTAGGCAGCGTCGGGCCGCCCCGGGTCGGTCAGCTCCTCCAGCCCCCACCGGGCGGTGACGTCGAAGCTCAGATCCCCCCGTTGTCCGGCCGCCAGCCGGCAGTGGCCCAGGTACGCCACCATGGCGCCGTTGTCCGTGCACAGGGCCAGGCGCGGGTAATGCACGGTGGCGTCGCGTTTCTCGGCCACCTCGCGCAAGCGGTTGCGAAGGGCCTGGTTGGCGCCCACCCCGCCGGCGACCACCAGGCGGCCCACGCCGGTCTGCTCCAGTGCACGGCGGCACTTGATGGCCATGGTATCCACCACGGCGTCCTGGAAGGCGCGGGCGATGTCGGCACGGGCGGTGGGGTCGCCCCGGTGCTCGTGAACGGTGTTCAGGGTATGGGTCTTCAGCCCGCTGAAGCTGAAGTCCAGTCCCGGGCGGTCGGTCATGGGTCGGGGAAAGCGAAAGCGCCCCGGGTCGCCCTCGGCGGCCAGCTTCTCCAGCGCAGGGCCGCCGGGATACGGTAGCTCCAGCAGCTTGGCGGTCTTGTCGAAGGCCTCGCCGGCGGCATCGTCCAGCGACTGCCCCAGCAGGCGGTAGCGGCCCAGGCCCGCCACCAGCACCAGCATCGTATGGCCGCCTGAGACCAGCAGCGCCACGAACGGGAATGCCGGCGGGTTGTCCTCCAGCATGGGGGCGAGCAGATGGGCCTCCATGTGATGGACGCCGAGGGCCGGTATGTCCAGGGACCAGGCCAGGGAACGGGCGAAAGCGGACCCCGCCAGCAGCGCCCCCATCAGGCCGGGGCCGCGGGTGTAGGCTATGCCGTCGAGATCGGCGCGTTCCAGGCCCGCCTCGGCCAGGGCCTGCCCGGTCAACGGCGCCAGCCGGCGGATGTGATCGCGGGAGGCGAGCTCCGGCACCACGCCGCCATAGACCGCATGGGTGTCCACCTGGCTGTGCAGGGCGTGGGAGAGCAGCCCACGCTCACCGTCGTAGATGGCAACGCCGGTCTCGTCGCAGGAGCTTTCGATACCCAGAATTCTCATGGGGAACAATGGCCTCCGAGGTCTTGCCCAAGCAGCTGGATCAGCCCGGGACGCTTTGCATTCGCCGGGGGTCGCGTATAGAATAACCGGCCCTACGGGTATAAAGCCCGGACGAATTTCGTTCACGCACAAGTAATTGGGAAGGTGTAATCGTACATGCCACAGGTTAAGGTTCGCGAAAACGAGCCCTTCGAGGCTGCCCTGCGCCGGTTCAAGCGCTCCTGCGAGAAAGCCGGTGTCCTCTCGGAAGTCCGTCGTCGCGAACATTACGAAAAGCCCACCCAGGTGCGCAAGCGCAAGCAGGCGGCCGCGGTCAAGCGGCACATGAAGCGTCTGCAGCGCGAGCAGCAGCGCCGCATCCGCCTCTACTAAGCGCGGGTTCCCCCTACGATGAGTGAGCTCAAAGGGCGCATCACCGATGCCGTCAAGGCGTCCATGCGCGCGGGCGAAAAGGATCGCCTGGGCGTGCTGCGCATGGTCAGCGCCGCCATCAAGCAGGTGGAGGTGGACGAGCGCAAGGAGCTCACCGACGAGGACGTGCTGACCATACTCAGCAAGATGGTCAAGCAGCGCCGCGAGGCCGAGGAACAGTACGAGCAGGCAGGCCGCGACGAGCTGGCCGCCCGCGAGAAGGCGGAGATCGACATCATCTCCGAGTTCCTGCCCCAGCCGCTGTCCGACGACGAGATCGAGCAGATCGTCGATGCCGCCATCGCCGAGACCGGTGCGGCGAGCATCAAGGAGATGGGCAAGGTCATGGGTGTGGTCAAGCCCAGGGTCCAGGGGCGCGCGGATCTCGGCCAGGTCAGCGGGCGCATCAAGGCGAAGCTGGGCGGCTGATCGGCGCCCGGACGGATTGCCGGAACGGCCCGGCCGTCGTGCGACGGCCGGGCCGTTTGCGTTTGGGGGCACGGAGAGATGGGCTATGCTGTCGCCCGTGAACCGCCACGCGAACAGTGCTCGCAAGAGCCGCTAGAGGCCCCCGGATGGCCGGCAGGATTCCCGACCGCTTCCTCGATGAGCTGCTGACCCGCGTCGACATCGTCGACGTGATCGGGCAGCGCTTGCAGCTGAAGAAGGCCGGCAGCAACTACCACGGCCTGTGCCCGTTCCACACCGAGAAGACGCCGTCGTTCACCGTGGCGCCGACCAAGCAGTTCTATCACTGCTTTGGCTGCGGCGCCCATGGCACCGCCATCCGCTTTCTCATGGAATACGACGGCATGGGGTTTCGCGACGCCGTCGAGACCCTGGCCCGGCAGGTGGGGCTGGAGATCCCCGAGGAGGCTCGCGGACCGGCCCAGGATTCCCACAAAGGGCTCTACGAGGTGCTTTCCAAGGCCCAGCAGGCGTATCAGCACTGGCTGCGCAAGCATCCGGAGCGCCGGCGGGCGGTGGACTATCTCAAGGGGCGGGGGCTGAGCGGTGAGATCGCCGCGCGTTTCGCCATCGGCTTCGCGCCGCCCGGCTGGGACAACATCCTGCGACGGCTCAAGCCGGAGTCCGCGCTGGCGGAGGCCGGGCTGATCATCCGCAAGGACAACGGCCGCGCCTATGATCGCTTCCGCGACCGGATCATGTTCCCCATCCGGGACCGGCGCGGGCGGACGGTCGGTTTCGGCGGCCGGGTGCTAGGCGACGGCGAGCCGAAGTACCTCAACTCCCCCGATACCCCGGTTTTCCACAAGGGCCGGGAGCTTTACGGGCTGTTCGAATGCCTGCAGGTGGAGCGCCACCCCAGCGAGCTGCTGGTCGTGGAGGGCTACATGGACGTGGTGGCCCTGGCCCAGTTCGGTTTCCCCAGGGCGGTGGCCACCCTCGGCACGGCGACCACCACCGCCCAGGTGGAGGCGCTCTTCCAGGTCACCAGCGACGTGGTGTTCTGTTTCGACGGCGACGAGGCCGGCCGCCGGGCCGCCTGGCGGGCGCTGGAAAACGCCCTGCCCGCGATGCGTGACGGCCGCCAGGTGCGCTTTCTGTTCCTGCCCGAGGGCGAGGACCCCGATTCGCTGGTGCGCAGCCGCGGCGCCGAAGCCTTCCGGGAGACGCTCGGCGAGGCGCGGGCGCTATCGGATTTCTTCTTCGATCACCTGCGCGAGGGCGTCGACATCCACACCATGGACGGCCGCGCCCGTCTGGTGGATGCCGCAGCCCCGGCGCTGCGCAAGCTGCCCTCGGGAATCTTCCGCACCCTGATGGTGGACCGCCTCGCGGAGCTCGCGCGGGTAGACAGCGACGAAATCGAAGCTATCTTAACCGGCAAGCAGGAGGCACGGCGCAAACATCAGGAGTGGCTCACAGAAGCCACGGGCAAGCCAGTCGTCTCACGCACACCGGTGCGCCTGGCGGTGGCGTTACTGTTGCAGCGCCCGTCCCTGGCCGGGATGGTCACCGACACGAACTGGCTGCGCACCGCCGAGTTGCCGGGCGTGGATCTGTTGATCGAACTCGTTGAACTTATACACGCAAAGCCGCATATCAGCACTAGCGCAATACTGGAGCGCTTCGCCGACGACCCGCATGAAGCGGCGCTGTGGAAGCTGGCCACGTGGGAACATCTGGTGCCCGAGAGTGGTCTGGAAGAGGAGTTCTCAGGCGCGCTGGGACGCATCGGTCAGTTGCTTGCCGAAAAACGCCTGCAATACTTGAACGACAGGTTGCAGCAGGGCGAGCTCACCCCGGAAGAAGTCAGGGAATGGCAGGAGTTAAAGACACGGCCGCAGCGGCCGATACATTAGACGTGTGCATTTGTATCCCGAGCCAGGATGACTATAATGCTCGGTTCATTTGCGCCACCGAATGACGTCCACCACCGACTATCTAGGTTATGACGCAAGATCAGCAATCGCAACTCAAAGAGCTCATCGCCAAGGGCAAGGAACAGGGGTTCCTGACCTACGCCGAGGTCAACGATCACCTGCCCGACGATATCGTCGATCCCGAACAGATCGAGGATATTATCGGCATGATCAATGACATGGGCATTACCGTCCACGAGGTCGCGCCCGACTCCGATACGCTCTTGCTGAGCGATGCTGCGGTCAACGCCGACGACGACGAAGCCGAGGAGGCCGCCGCCGCGCTGGCCGCGGTGGACGCCGAGTTCGGCCGCACCACCGACCCGGTGCGCATGTACATGCGCGAGATGGGCACCGTGGAGCTGCTCACCCGCGAGGGTGAGATCGAGCTCGCCAAGCGCATCGAGGAAGGCCTGGATCAGGTGCTCAAGGCACTCGCCGCCTACCCCGAGTCCGCCCGCGCGCTGATCCGCCTGTACGACCAGGTGGAGGCCAGCGAGCTGCGACTGGCGGACCTGCTGGGCGGTTTCCGCAACGCCGATGAGCCGGGCAGTGTCGCCGCCCAGGCCGGTGCCGGCGCCGGCGCCGAGAGCGCCAGCGCCTCGTCGGAAGACAGCGACGAGGACGACGACGACAGCGACGGCGAAACCGCCAGTGGCGACAGCGGTCCCGATCCCGAGGTGGCCGCCGAGATCTTCAGCCGCATCCGCGAGACCCACGCGAACCTGGTGCAGTGCCTGGAGGAAGAAGGCGCCGACAGCAAGCGTTGCGCCGAGCTGCGGGAGGAGATGGCCGAGCTCTTCCTCAGCATGAAGTTCGTGCCCAAGGTCATCGACAGCCTGGCCACCAACCTGCGCCGCTCGGTGGAGCACATCCGCCGCCAGGAGCGCGAGGTCATGCGCGTGTGCGTCAAGGAAGCCAAGATGCCGCGCAAGACCTTCCTGCAGACCTTCCCGGGCCGGGAGACCGATCCGGCCTGGATCAGTGAGCTGCTGGAGAGCGGGCAGGCCTATGCCGACCGCATTTCGGACCTGCAGCAGGAGATCCTCACCGCGCAGAATCAGCTTGCCCAGCTGGAGCGCGGCACCGGCCTGACCACCGGTCAGATCAAGGAGATCAACCGCCAGATGAGCATCGGCGAGGCCAAGGCCCGCCGTGCCAAGAAGGAGATGGTGGAGGCCAACCTGCGCCTGGTGATCTCCATCGCCAAGAAGTACACCAACCGCGGCCTGCAGTTCCTGGATCTGATCCAGGAGGGCAATATCGGACTGATGAAGGCCGTGGACAAGTTCGAGTACCGGCGCGGCTACAAGTTCTCCACCTACGCCACGTGGTGGATCCGCCAGGCCATCACCCGCTCCATCGCGGACCAGGCCCGGACCATCCGCATCCCGGTGCACATGATCGAGACCATCAACAAGCTCAACCGGGTTTCCCGGCAGATGCTCCAGGAGATGGGTCGCGAGCCCCAGCCCGAGGAGCTCGCCGAGCGCATGGAAATGCCCGAGGACAAGGTCCGCAAGGTGCTCAAGATCGCCAAGGAGCCGATCTCCATGGAGACGCCCATCGGCGACGACGAGGACAGCCATCTGGGCGATTTCATCGAGGACATCGCCGTGATGTCCCCCATCGACTCCGCCACCCGCGAGGGCCTCAAGGAGTCGGTGCGCGAGGTCCTCGGCGGGCTGACCCCGCGTGAGGCCAAGGTGCTGCGCATGCGCTTCGGCATCGACATGAACACCGACCACACCCTGGAAGAGGTCGGCAAGCAGTTCGACGTCACCCGGGAGCGCATCCGCCAGATCGAGGCCAAGGCCCTGCGCAAGCTGCGCCATCCGACCCGCTCGGACAGCCTGCGCAGCTTCCTCGACGAGCAATAACCCGGCTGGACAGGGCCGGGGGTTCTCGCGCTAGGCTGTAACGCAAGAACAAGAACACTCAAACGGGCGCCCAGGGCGCCCGTTTTCATTCTGGCCCATGATGTCGGATGGCAAGCCCATCCGACCTACCGTTTTATCGCGCCTTGCGGCGCTCCTACAGGTGCCGCAACGATGGCGGTGACGGCTGTAGGAGCGCCGCAAGGCGCGATTGGCGCATTCCCCTCCCATCTCGCTGGAGAGGGGCCTGGCCGCGAACAGCCCCGGCTGTTCCCTCAGCGTCCCGAAGCGCTTAAGTTGAGCGCATGGACGATCAGACCGACGCGGGCGACAACTTCCTGGTGGGCGCGGCCATCGGCACCGGCCTGGTCGCGCGCGCCGTGGAAAGGGGGCAGGCGGACTTCGTCCTCGCCCTGAATGTCGGGCGTCTGCGCTCGATGGGCCTGCCGTCCATCAGCGCCATGCTGCCTTTCGCGCCGGCCAACGATCTGGTGATGAGCTTCGTCGAGTACGAACTCGTCCGGCCCACCAGCATCCCGGTCTACGTCGGTCTCGGCGTCTGGGAACCCCAGGAGGTGCTCCAGCGCAGGCTGCGCCAGGTCGCCGCCGGCGGTCTCGCCGGGGTGGTGAACTTCCCCACCAGTGTTCACTATCCGCCGGAGGTGGCGCGGGCGCTGGAGGTCTCCGGGGTCGGCTTCTCCGCGGAGCTGGACATGCTCTCGCGCGCCCAGGCCCTGGGCTGTCGCACGCTCGTCTATGTCAAGACGCGCGACCAGGCGCGCCGCGCAGCGGCGCTCAAGCCCTACATGGTCTGCGTCAATTTCGGCTGGAACGCCGGTGGCCGCCTGACCGACCTGCAGCCCGAGGTCTCCATCGACGAAGCCATTCTCCGGGCGCGGGACCTGGCGCGGGAGGTGCGCCGGCAATCGCCGCGGACCCTGTGCGTCATCGAGGGCGGACCCGTGGTTCACCCCGGCCAGGTGGCCCAGATCTGCGTGGAGGCGGGCATGCAGGGCTATATCGGCGGCTCCACCCTGGATCGTCTGCCCATCGAGAATGCCGTCGTCGATGCGACGCTGGCGTTCAAGTCCGCCGGCTCGGCCCGCCAGCAGGAGCGCGCCGAGCTGGGCGTGCTTCTCGGGCGCGCCGCCGAGGTCGGCATCCGCGGGCGTTCGTCGGCGCTGACGGACAGCCTCTTCAGGCTCCAGGCGCTCGCGGAGAATCAGGCACCGCTGCTGGTTTCCGGGGCGCCCGGCACCCAGCGCCATGCCGCCGTCGAGTTCGCGCGGCGTTGCGTCTCCGGCACGGCCGGTGAGCTGGCCACCCTGGTGGTCAACGACCATCCGGAGCCGCAGCTGGGCATGCGGCTGTTCGGTCATGGCGACGGCCGCCAGAGCCTGCTGGTGCAGCGCGATGGCCAGCCCCTGGTGATCGATTCCCTGGACGGGCTGTCCCGCCGGTGGCAGCGGAAGCTCGCCCGCTTGCTGGTGCGCGGGATGGTGACGCCCTTCCGTGGCAGCCGCGCCGTGCGGACTCGGCCGTGGCTGATATTCCTGGCCGATCGGCCCCTGGAAGTGCTCCAGCAGGAAGGGCTGGTGATCGACGAGCTCTGCGAGCTGCTGCAGCCCAGCGAAGTCGTCATGCCGCGGCTCGCCGAGCGGGTCGAGGATATCGGCGAGATCATCCAGGATCTCTGTGCCCGGCTGCAGCTGAACATGCGCTTCGACGACTCGGCGGTCACGGTGCTGCAGCGCCATGCCTGGCCGGACGATATGCGCGGTCTGCGCAATCTGCTCGAGCGGCTGCGGGCCAACGGCTGCGCGGGGCGCATTGGCGCCGCCGACGTGGAGCCGTGCCTCGGCCCGGCCGGGCTGCGCGGGGAATCGCGCAGCGCGCAAAACCTGGATGAAGCCACCCGGGAATGGCTGGTCGCGGCCCTGCGCCGGAACCGCTTCAACCGCACGGCCACTGCCCAGGCGCTCGGGATCAGCCGCAAGACGCTCTACAATCGCCTGCGGCGGCTGGGGCTATGACTGCGCGCCAGTCTCTCGCCTCCCATGCGCGCCGCCACTGTCACGCCCGGCCGTGCAGCGTCATCGTCCCGGCGCGTGCCGTGCCCGGGCGGTAGTCCACCACGCCCCTTGCGGGCGTCGAGACCGGGGGCCCCGGAACCGCGCTCAGCAGCCAGTCCGGGCGGAAACCGCCGGTGTGCGCGGCGAACTCCGCCGATCCCAGGCTCGCCATCGTCGCCACGCCCGCCTCGGCGGCGGCGGCCAGCCGCTGCGTTTCCGTCGCGTGGGAAAGCCCCGCCTGCTCCGCCGTGCGGGCGAACTGTCCGTCCAGGCGGGTGATCCCGGGAAAGGCCGCCAGCCCGGCCGCGCCGGCCCCCGCCAGGAGATCGAGCCACCGGTCAAGGTCCAGGAAGGGATGGGCCAGGAATAGCCCCACGAAGCAGTCCTCCGGCAGGTGAGTCCGCCCCAGCGCCTCCATCATGGCGCGGTTGTAGTCCCGGGTCGGCAACAGCAGACCGAGCCACGGATCATGGCCAAGGGTCGCCGGCCAGGGCAGCGTCACCAGCACCGGCCGCCCGCGGGGGCGGCGGTGGACCTGGTCCACCGGCATCAGGGTCCAGTCAGCACACATCGTTCGATCTCTACCGGAAGTTACCCAGATTTACCCACTTTACCCGCTGGACATGGTTGTTGGCCCAAAAAGCGCCCGTCTATGCTTTCAAGAGAATCAATAATTAACCGCGCCCGAGGGGTTAAGCGTAGTGACCCAGTTCCTCGCAGTCACACTTAACGGCCTGACGCTCTCCGCACTGTACTTCATCGTGGCGAGCGGCTTCACGCTGGTCTTCGGGCTGATGCGCAACATCAACCTGGCCCACGGCTCCCTCTACCTGCTCGGCGCGTATCTGGGGTACGAGGCGCTCGCGCTCAGCGGCAACTGGTTCGTGGCGGTGGCCGTGGGATTCGCGGCAATGGCCCTCGTGGGTGTCGTGCTGCAGATGCTGGTGTTCCGCCATCTGGAAGGCCAGGATCTGCGCCAGACGCTGGTCTCCCTGGCGCTGTCGATTATCCTCGCCGACCTGATGCTGGCGTACTGGGGCGGCCAGACCTACCGGATCCAGCCGCCCGAGCTGCTCTCCGGCTCCATGCCGCTGGGGATCGAGGCGCTGCCGTACTACTCGGCCATTCGTCTGAGCATGCTGGCGGTGGCGGTGGTAATCGCCGTCGCACTCTGGGTGTTCCTGTCCCGGACCCGGCTCGGCATGATGATCCGCGCCGGGGTGGATGACCGCAGCATGCTGCAGGCCTCCGGCGTCAACGTGCATCGCGTGTTCGCGGCCACCTTCGGTGTCGGGGCCGGGCTGGCGGGCCTGGCCGGCGTGGTGGGCGGCACGGTCCTGTCGGTTTCGCCGGGCGAGGACATCCGCATCCTGCTGGCCAGTCTGGTCGTGGTGATCGTCGGCGGCATGGGATCGGTGGCCGGCAGCGCCATCGGCGCCGTCCTCATCGGCCTCGCCGAGCAGTACGGGCTTGCGTACACGCCCACCTACGGCGCGCTCTACATGTTCATCATCCTGGTGGTGGTGCTGGCCGTGCGGCCCCAGGGGCTCATGGGGCGGGCGCAATGAACCAGTCACCCCTTCGCATACTCGCGCGGCACGGCCGCCCGGCGGAATGGGCCGCGCTGATCGTGCTGTTGCTGATGCCGGCCCTGGCGGGCGATTTCGTCCTGGTGCAGATCCTCTGCCGCACGCTGATCCTGGGCCTGATCGCCCTGGGCCTGACCTTCCTGATCGGCTTCGCGGGCATCGTCTCGCTGGCCCAGATGACCATCGCCGGCGTCGCCGCCTATGGCGTGGCGATCCTGACCACCAGCGACGCCGGACTGACCTGGAGCCTGCCGTTCATCCTGGCGATCCCGGCGGCGCTGCTGCTCGCCATGGCCGCCGCCGTGCTCATCGGCTGGCTCGCGGTGCGCACCTCCGGCATCTACACCATCATGATCACGCTGGCCATCGCCGTCGTTTTCTTCTATTTCACGCGCCAGAACTACGCCGTGTTCAACGGTTTCACCGGCTTTCCCCAGGTGCTGCCGCCCACCGTCTTCGGCGTGAACTGGGGCGACCCGACACCGTTCTACTGGCTCTGCCTGTTGCCGGCGCTGCTGGGTTACTGGCTGGTGCGCCACCTGGTGCTGACGCCGTTCGGGCTCGCGCTGCAGGGCATGCGCGACGGCGAACGCCGGCTCGCCGCCCTGGGCTTCAACGTCCATCAACACCGCATTGCCGCCTACGCCGTGGCCGGCTTCCTGGCCGCCATGGGCGGCGTGCTGCTGGTCTGGTTCAACACCCGCATCGACCCGTCGACGGTGGGCGTGCAGCCGGTCATCAACATTCTCGTGATCGCCGTCATCGGCGGCGTGGGGCATCCCGTGGGCGCCTTCGTCGGCGCGCTGGTGTTCGTGCTGATCGACAACTTCGCGACGGACCTCATCCCCGGCGCGCGGGAGCGATTCAACCTGCTGATCGGCGTCGTCTTCCTGTCGATCGTTGTGTTCTCGTCGGACGGCCTGCTCGGCCTCTGGCAGCGTTTTGCCCGCTCCGTGCGGGACACCGAGCCGGACTGAAGGCTCCGGGGCGCGGCCGTGGCAAGCCGCGCAGCCCGCAACAAAAAGCCGTGTGAGTGGAGGAGTAACCATGAAAGGCATGCTCAGAACCGCTGCGTTGACGCTTCTGGCCATCCCCGCATTGGCGGCCGGCCAGGACGACACCATCAAGATCGGCGCCATCGCCACCCTGGAGGGCGCCTTCGCCACGCTCGGCCAGGACGGCATCCGGGGCGTGAAAATGGCACTGGAGGCGCACGACTACGAGATCGGCGGCAAAAGCATCGAGCTGATCACCGAGTCGTCCGACGCCTCGCCGGACAGCGCCGTTCAGGCCGCCCGCAAGCTGGTGGAGAACGACGAAGTGGACATCGTTATCGGCCCGCTGTCGGGCTCGGAGGGTATCGCCCTGCGCGACTACTCCAAGACCCAGCCCCAGGTGACCTTCTTCAACGGCGCATCCGCCGCCCAGAGCACCACCCTGCGGGAGTCGTCGGAGAACTTCTTCCGTTTCTCCACGGACGGGGCCCAGTGGATGGCCGGCCTCGGCGAGTACGTCTATGAGGAGAAAGGCTGGGAGCGCGTGGCCGTGGTGGCCGAAGACTACTCCTTCCCCTACACCCAGGTCATGGGCTTCCTGCTGGACTACTGCAGCCGGGGCGGCTCGGTCGCCGAGCGGTTCTGGGTGCCCATCGGCAACAGTGATTACAGCTCCATCGTCTATTCCATCCCCCAGGACATCGATGCCATCTACGTGGCGCTGGGCGGATCCGACGCCGTCAACTTCCTCACCCAGTATCAGCAGGCCGGCGGCCAGAAGCCGATGATCGGCGGCTCCATAACCGTCGACCAGTCCGTTCTCTCGGCCAAGGGCCTGGGGCGTGACTACCTGGCGGGTACGCCCAGTGCCGGGCCCATCGCCGATAACTGGCAGAACGAGGACTGGCGGGCGTTCGTCGAGCGCTACCAGGACACCTTCCCGGACGGCCTGCCCTCGCCCTCGCTGTTCGCACACGGCTATTACGTGAACACCCTGGCGGCCACGACCGCCCTGGCGGAGGTCGACGGCGAGCTGGGCGATCATCAGCGCTACCGCGAGGTGGTCTCGAACCTGGAGCTCGACACGCCCACCGGCACGGTTTACCTGGACGAAAACCGTCAGGCGGTGGCCGACATCTTCGTCACCGAAGTGGCCCAGAACGAGGACGGGTCGCTCTACAACAAGGTGGTCGAGGTGGTGCCGGAGGTTAATCAGACCCTGGGCCGTGACCGCGACGAGTTCATGGAGCTGGGCAAGCCCAGCCGTACCAATCCGCCCTGCAACTGATCCAGGATCACCGGCATGAACGCGACGGTCGACGCCACAGCACGCGAGCAGCACGGGACCGCACCCGCCGCCTTCGGCATGGGCGTGGACTCGGCGCTGTCCATCAGCGGCGTCGGCCGTCGCTTCGGTGCCCTGGTGGCCCTGGAGGACATCAACCTGGAAGTGCCGTATGACGGCCGGCATGCCATCCTGGGTGCCAACGGGGCGGGCAAGACCACCCTGTTCAACTGCATCACCGGCGACTTCCAGCCGAGCAACGGCCATATCCGGCTCTTCGGCGAGGACGTCACCGAGCTGCCGGTTCACCACCGCATACGCCGGGGGCTGCGCAGGACCTACCAGACTTCGCTGCTCTTCGGTGGCCTGAGCGTGGCCCACAACCTGTTCCTCGCCGAACAGGGGGTCGAGCGCGGGCGCTTTTCCTGGCGGCGGCTGCGCCGCACCGGTGCCCGCATGGAGCGCGCCCGGCAGCTCGCCGGCTTCGTGGAGCTGGAGGACTGGCTGCATACCCCGGTCGCCGAGCTTTCCCACGGCCAGCAGCGCCAGCTGGAGATCGGCATGGCCCTGGCCGGGCGGCCCCGGCTCATTTTGCTGGACGAGCCGGCGGCCGGTCTTTCCGCCGCCGAGCGGGCGACGCTGACGCGCACCCTGACCCAGCTCCCGCGCCGGATCGCCTTCGTCATCATCGAGCACGACCTGGAAGTGGCGCTGAAGGTGGTCGACCGGGTCACGGTGCTCCACAACGGGCGCTGGTTCACCGAGGGGACGCCCGACGAGATCGAGGCGGACCCGCAGGTTCAGGAAATCTATCTGGGGCGGGACGATGACTGAGCCGCGGCAAAGCACCCACGCCAGCCACGGTGCGCCCGCACTGGAGATCAGGGATCTCCATGTCAGCTACGGCTCCGCCAGCGTGCTCAGCGGCGTCGATCTGCAGCTGGACCGGGGCGTCCTTACCCTGCTCGGCCGCAACGGCATGGGCAAGACGACCCTGTGCAACACCATCATGGGCCTACTGCCCGCCGATGCCGGCGCCATCCGGATATTCGGCCACGAGGCGACGGGCCGCGACCCGAACGAAATCGTCGCCCTGGGCGTGGGCTACGTGCCCCAGGGCCGGCGCGTCTGGCCTTCGCTGACCGTCGACGAGCACCTGCGCATGCTGGAAGGTCGCGGCGAGGCGGGCCGCTGGAACCGGGAGCGCGTCTACGAGATCTTCCCGCGGCTCGCCGAGCGCCGCGGCAGCGGGGGCCAGCAGCTCTCCGGCGGCGAGCAGCAGATGCTCGCCATCGGCCGCGCGCTGCTGGCCAACCCCCGGCTGCTGATCCTGGACGAGCCCACCGAGGGCCTGGCCCCGACCATCGTGCGCCAGATCGAGCGCCTGCTCCACGCCCTGGCCGCCGACGGCGACATGGCCATCCTGCTGGTGGAGCAGAACATGAAGGTGGCCCTGGACGTCGCCGAGCGCGCGCTGGTGATGGTCAACGGCGAGATCGCTCTGGAGACCGAGGCCGCCAGTCTCAAGCACGACCGCGAGCGCCAGCGCCAGCTGCTGGGCGTGAGCCAGGAGGGCGGCGAAGGGGACCGCCCCGAGCGTCCAGCGGCCGAGCCAGCGGCGGCTTCCACGGAGGCAACGACCATGGGTTCCGATTCAAGGCGTCCGACACTGCCCTGGCCCACCCGATGGGGACACGGCAACCCCCTCGCCGGCGAGGGCGGGACGGAAAGCGGCCAGGCGGCGGCTGGCGACTGGCGACCGACGCGCTGGGAGCTGGCCAGCTCACCGGGCGGTGGCGATAGCC
>JACDUA010000079.1 GCA_013519935.1 Ectothiorhodospiraceae bacterium WFHF3C12
CGCTCGGCAGAGCCTGGCCCGCCTCCACGTTGACCCGGCTTTCCAGCTGGGAAACCTCGCGCTTGAGGGCCTCGACCTGGGCCTTGAGGTCCTCGTTTTCCGCCTCGAGGCTGGCATTGGACTCCCTGAGCAGCGTGACCTGGCGGCCCAGGTTCTCACCACCCTCGCCCTGGGCGGAGGTCGCGGGCTGCTCGCCGGTGCCTTCCTCGGGTGCGACCACGCGCAGCTCACCGTCGCTGGCGCCGCTTTCCGGCGACGCGGCCGCGGCCTGCTGGCCGGCGCCATCACCGGTGGCACCGGTGCCGCCGGCGACGCCGCGATTGCGCTGCCAGCGCTCGATCTGCCGCTGAACCTCGGCGTTCGCCTCGGCCACGGGAATACTTTCGATGGCTCCCTGCTCCGGCACCCGCAACACGGCACCGCGCTTGAGGCGGTTCATGTCGCTGTTGATGAACGCGTCCGGGTTCTCACGGAACAGGGCGAGCATGGTCTGGTTGATGCTGGCGGCGCCATCCGGCTGGACGGTCTGCGCGACCTCCCAGAGGGTATCGTTCGCCTCTACGGTGTACTGCCGGACCGTCGGCTCCGCGACCTCGCTCACCTCGCCCAGGGACCGGGCGCCGGTGGCCGTGGCATCACCCGTCGTGCCGGTTTGTTCCGGTGCGGCCGTCTCGGCCGGTTCGGGCTGCTGCGCGGGTTCGGCGGCCACTGCGGGGGCCTGGGTGGCCGGCGCGCCATCACCCGGCGCGTAGGTCGGCGGATCGAGCAGCAGCGTGTACTCCCGTACCAGGCGACCCTGGGGCCAGCGCACTTCGAGCAGGAAATCCAGGAACGGTTCCTTGACCGGTTCCTTGGTGGTGATCTCGATGTAGGTACCCTGTGCCCCCTGCTTGACCTCGAAGTTGAGGCGGGACAGGGAGAAGGGACGGTCGATACCGGCACGCTCGAAGGCCTCGGGCGAGGCAAGATCCACCCTGACGCTGGATGCCTCGTCCTCATCGACCCCCAGCAACGGAACCCTGGCGGCCAGCGGCTCGTTGAGGGCGGAATCGGATTGGATGTTACCCAGCCCCAGCGCGTAGACCGCCGTCGCGAGGCAGAGGCCAATCAACGCAAGAACAAAGGCCAGTTTTCGTGCCATGGCGCTCCCTATCCGCTTGCTAACGGCCCCGCGCCGCGGCACGGCCGGCCGAAAACCCTTATCGTTATTGCTTCGGTCCCGCTTCCGGTGGGGTTATTCTCGACGCATGTGCCCCGCGGAAGCCCGTCGTCCGATTTGTAGTCCGTTAATTGCGCGCTGGTAAAACGGCACGCCCCCGCCTATTAAAGTAGCTTGTTAAAGTAGTTTCTCACAACCCCTGTGCTACTGCCGTTGGTGCAAGGGCTTTTTCCTCGGTCACAGGGTGACCAGCGCAACAATGCCGCCGTTCTGGCAACGTCTCCGGACAAACACCGAAAAACATCATAAAAACAGCTGCTTGCCGGGCCACCGAAGTACGCTGACCGGGCGGCTGCGACAGCCGTGTCGTCCCGCCCCGGAACAGCAGTCGCGCACAGGGTATACGCAACGGCGTGGGAAAAAATGTGATGTGTAACCGATTGTCCGGTGACCGGCGATCCGGAGGGCAAAAATGAGAACCGGCGCTCGCGGCGGCGAGCGATAGACGTTTCACGCTACCGGCTCGCGCGGGCCCGGAAGGCCCGCGCGAATCGTCCGGATTCCCCCTACCGCTCCAGCACGATACGCAGCACCCGGCGCAGAGGCTCGGCGGCGCCCCACAGCAGCTGGTCACCCACGGTGAACGCGGACAGGAAGTCCGAGCCCATCTGCAGCTTGCGCAGACGCCCCACCGGCACGGACAACGTCCCGGTCACCGCCGCCGGCGTAAGGTCGCGCTTGGAGGCCTCGGGCTCGTTGGGCACCAGCTTCACCCAGTCGTTGGCTTCCGCCAGCATGCCTTCGATCTCGTCCAGCGGCACGTCGCGGTTGAGCTTCACGGTCAGCGCCTGGGCGTGGGAACGCATGGCACCGACGCGCACGCAGATGCCGTCGATGGGGATGGGATTGTCGCCGCGGCCGAGTATCTTGTTGGTCTCCGCCGCCGCCTTCCACTCTTCCTTGCTCTGCCCGGAATCCATCTTCTTGTCGATCCACGGGATCAGGCTGCCGGCCAGCGGCACGCCGAAGTGCTCCTGGGGGTAGCCGTCGCCACGGAGCGCGTCGCTGACCGCGCGGTCGATCTCCAGTATGGCGCTGGCCGGATCGTCCAGCAGACCCTGGGCGGCCTCGTGGAGGTGTCCCATCTGCGCGACCAGCTCGCGCATATTCTGGGCACCGGCGCCGGAGGCGGCCTGATAGGTCATGGGGCTGATCCACTCCACGACGCCGTGGTGGAAAAGTCCGCCCACGCCCATCAGCATGAGGCTGACGGTGCAGTTGCCGCCGACGAAAGTCTTCGTACCCCTGCCGAGGGCATCCCGGATCACGTCCAGGTTCACCGGATCCAGCACGATGATGCTGTCGTCGGCCATGCGCAGGGTTGAGGCCGCGTCGATCCAGTAGCCCTGCCAGCCCGCTTCCCGGAGCTTGCCATAGACGGCTTCGGTGTAGTCGCCGCCCTGGCAGGTGACGACCGCATCAAGGCCCTTGAAGGCCTCGATGTCATGGGCGTCCTGCAGCGGCGCGGTTTCCTTGCCAACGTCGGGGCCGGGCTGCCCGGCCTGGGACGTGGAGAAGAACACGGGTTCGATGTCGGCGAAGTCGTTCTCCTGGCGCATGCGGTCCATGAGCACGGAGCCCACCATGCCGCGCCAGCCTACGAATCCTATGCGTTTCATAATGACCTCTCTGGTCTCGTGCCGTCCGCTCAGGCTCCGGCGCGCAGCGCATTGACGACGGCGTCGCCCATCGCGCGCGTGCCAACGCGCTCGGCACCGTGTGTGTGAATATCGGCGGTGCGCAGCCCATCATCCAGCACCGAACCCACGGCCCGCTGAATCCGGTCCGCCAGCTCACCCTGGCCCAGGCTGTAGCGCAACATCATGGCCACGGACAATATGGTCGCCAGGGGATTCGCCAGGTCCTGGCCGGCGATGTCCGGCGCCGAGCCGTGCACCGGCTCGTACATCCCCTTGGAGTCGGCATCCAGGGACGCCGAAGGCAGCATGCCGATGGAGCCGGTGAGCATGGCGGCGCAGTCGGAGAGGATGTCACCGAACATGTTGCCGGTGACCACCACGTCGAACTGCTTGGGCGCGCGCACCAGTTGCATGGCGGCGTTGTCCACGTACATATGGCTGAGCTCGACATCCGGGTAGTCCCGGGCCAGCGCTTCCATGACCTCCCGCCAGAGCTCACTGACTTCCAATACGTTGGCCTTGTCCACCGAGCAAAGCCGCCCTTCGCGCTTGGCGGCAATGTCGAAGGCGAGCCGGCCGATGCGCTCGATCTCGCCTTCATTGTAAATCAGCGTGTTGAAACCCTCACGCTCGCCGGCGCTGTTGGTCCGCACCCCCCGGGGCTCGCCGAAGTAGATGCCGCCGGTAAGCTCGCGCACGATCATGATGTCCAGTCCGGCCACCACTTCCTGGCGCAAGGCCGACGCCTCCGCCAGCTGCGGGTAGAGAATGGCCGGGCGCAGATTGCCGAACAGGTTGAGCTCCGAGCGCAAGGCGAGCAGTCCCCGCTCCGGGCGCAGGGGCCGGTCCAGACTGTCCCACCTGGGGCCGCCCACCGCTCCCAGGAGGATGGCGTCGGCGGACCCGGCCAGTGCCAGGGTATCGGCCGGCAGGGGCTCGCCGGCAGCCTCGTAGCCCGCCCCGCCCACGGGGGCCTGCTCAAGCTCGCAGTCAAGCCCGAACTCGCCGCGCAGGCAGTCGATGACCTTGACGGCCTCCGCGACGATCTCCGGACCGATACCGTCACCCGGGAGGATTGCGATCTTCGCTGTCACGGCCGCCCTCCCCTTACTGCCCGCCGGCGAAAAGCCAGGGCGCCGACTGCCGGCGCCGGGCCTCATAAGCGCGGATCTCGTCGGCGTGCTGCAGCGTCAGGCCGATTTCATCCAGCCCCTCCACCAGCGCGTGCTTGCGGAAGGCGTCGATGTCGAACGGGTGGCGGTCGCCGAAGTGCGTCTCCAGCACCTGATTCGGCAGATCGACCGAGATGGTGTAGCCAGGCGTTTCGTAGACCTCCTGGAAGAGATGCTCGATGATCGCCTCATCCAGCGACACCGGGAGTATGCCGTTCTTGGTGCAGTTGTTGTAGAAGATGTCGGCGAAACTCGGCGCGACCAGCACGCGGAAACCGAAATCCAGCAGCGCCCACGGGGCATGCTCCCGGGAGGAGCCGCAGCCGAAGTTGCGGCGGGCCAGCAGAACGCTGGCCCCCTCGTAGCGCGGCTGGTTGAGCACGAAGTCGGGGTTCAGCGGCCGCTCGCTGTTGTCCTTGCCCGGCTCGCCCTGGTCCATGTAGCGCCACTCATCGAACAGGTTGGGGCCGAAGCCGGTGCGCTTGATGGACTTCAGGAACTGCTTGGGGATGATGGCGTCGGTATCCACGTTGGCGCGGTCCAATGGCGCCACGACCCCCTTGAACTGGGTTATCGGTTCCATGCCTCAGATGTTCCTCACGTCAACGAAGTGACCGGCCACGGCCGCGGCCGCGGCCATCGCCGGGCTGACCAGGTGCGTACGACCGCCCTGGCCCTGCCGTCCCTCGAAGTTGCGGTTGGAGGTGGAGGCGCAACGCTCCCCCGGCTCCAGGCGGTCGGCATTCATGGCCAGGCACATGGAGCAACCCGGCTCGCGCCATTCGAACCCGGCCTCGGTGAAGATCCGGTCCAGGCCCTCGTCTTCGGCCTGTTTCTTCACCAGGCCGGAGCCCGGCACCACCATCGCCAGCTTTATCGTGTCGGCCACGCGCCTGCCCCGCACGACCTCCGCGGCGGCGCGCAGATCCTCGATGCGGGAATTGGTGCAGGAGCCGATGAAGATCTTGTCCGGCCGGACCTCGCTCAGCGGCGTTCCAGCGCGGAGATCCATGTATTCCAGCGCCCGCTCCATGCCGGTGCGCTTGACCGGGTCCGACTCCTCGGCGGGGTCGGGGACGCGACCGCCGACTGGCGCGACCATTTCCGGAGACGTGCCCCAGCTCACCTGCGGCTGAATATCGGCCGCGTCGAGCACGACGACCCGGTCGAACTCGGCGTCATCGTCGCTGTGCAGCGTGCGCCAGTACTCGACCGCTTGATCCCAGAGCTCGCCGCTCGGGGCGAAGGGCCGTCCGCGCATGAACTCGATGGTCCGGTCGTCCACCGCCACCATGCCGCAGCGCGCGCCGGCCTCGATGGACATGTTGCAGATGGTCATCCGGCCTTCCACCGAGAGATCGCGAATGGCCTCGCCGCCGTACTCGATGGCGTAACCGGTGCCGCCGGCGGTACCGATATGGCCGATGATGCCGAGAATGATGTCCTTGGCCGTCACCCCCGGTCCCACCTTGCCATCCACGCGAACCAGCATGCGCTTCGACTTGGCCTGGATCAGTGTCTGGGTCGCCAGGGCGTGCTCCACCTCGGAGGTACCGATGCCGAAGGCCAACGCGCCGATGGCGCCGTGGGTGGAGGTATGGGAGTCACCGCAGACCACGGTCATGCCCGGCTGGGTGGCGCCCTGCTCCGGGCCGATGACGTGCACGATGCCCTGGCGCGGATCGCCCATGCCGAACTCGACGATGCCGAACTCGTCGCAGTTGCGGTCCAGGGTATCCACCTGCAGCCGCGAAGTCGGATCCTTGATGCCACCGCTGCGGTCAGTCGTGGGCACGTTATGATCGGCCACCGCCAGATTGGCGCTGGTGCGCCACGGGCGCCGTCCCGCCAGGCGCAGTCCCTCGAAGGCCTGCGGCGAGGTCACTTCATGGACCAGGTGGCGGTCGATGTAGAGCAACGCCGTGCCGTCGTCATTCTCGCGGACCACGTGGTCCTGCCAGAGCTTGTCGTAGAGTGTCTTACCAGCCATGGACGTCGGGTCCACCGTTGTTGATTGCCGTTTCAGGAAGCCCGTTAGTATACCGAATCTACAGGGCGGCCCGCTATTTCAAGCCATCCATCGCGGCCATTCAGTGCCTTGAGCGGGCGGGCGCGGTCCCGGTCAGGCCCGGGCGGGCATGCTGCGCTGAGCGAAAACGGCGCCCAGCAGCGCCGCTCCGCCGGCCAGGTAGAACGTAACGGCCGCGCCCAGGTCGGACCACAGAAAGCCGCTGGCAAAGCTGCCTACCGCGACGCCGGCGCCGAAGGTCACGCTGCTGTAGATTGCCTGGCCCCGCCCCTGGTTCCTTCCGACGAAGAATCGGTTGATCATGCTGATGCCCACGGCGTGGTAGACGCCGAAGCTCGCCGCATGGAGGGTCTGGGCGACGATGATGACCGGCAGGCTCTCAACGAAGCGTCCGATGAGCACCCAGCGCAGCGCCGAGAGCAATAGCGCCGCCGTCATCAGCAGGCGCGGGCCGAAGCGCGGCAGCCAGCGGTGCATCCGCAGGAACACCACGATCTCCGCGACCACTCCGAGCGCCCAGAGCAGGCCAATGGCCATGCCGCTGTAGCCGTGGTCGGCCAGATAGATGCTGAAGAAGACGTAGTACGGCCCGTGGCTCGCCTTGACCAGAAAGCAGGCGAACAGAAAGCCCAGCACGTCCGGCCTCAGCAGCACGGCCATGAAACGCTCGGTCTGCCCCTCGTGAGCCCCATTGCGCTGCTCCGGGGCCACGAGGCTGGCCAGCCAGAGGGCGGCGAACAGCGCCACCAGCACCGGCGGCAGGATCGCCGTGCCCAGCACGTCGATGGCCTCGCCCATGACGGTAACGGTGACGATGAAACCCAGCGAGCCCCAGACGCGAATGCGACTGTAGCGGTGCGCCGCCTCGCCGAGATGGCTCATGGTGTTCGCCTCGAACTGCGGCAGCGCCGCGTTCCAGAAAAAGCTGAAGGCGGCCATGACCAGTGCCAGCCACCAGAATCCCTCGCCCAGGAAAACCCCGGCAAAGCACACCACCGATAAGAAGGCGGCTAGCCGGACCACGGCCATTCGCCGCTGGGTATGGTCGGCGATCCAGCCCCAGACGTTGGGCGCGATCACCTTGGTCACGTGGAGAATGGCGATCAGCGAGCCAATGGCCTGAGCCTCGAAGCCCAGGCTCCGGAGGTAAGGGCCCCAATAGGGCACGAGTCCGCCCAGGATGGCGAAGTAGAAGAGGTAGAACGCGGAGAGTCGCCAGTACGGGAGCTGCTCAGGCATCCCGAGGCGCCGCCGGCACCACCGGCGTCCCGGACTGCACGTCGGCATTCTGCCCGCGATGGCGCAGGGCGTGGTCCATCAGCACCAGCGCCAGCATGGCCTCGGCAATGGGCGTGGCCCGCACGCCCACGCAGGGATCGTGACGGCCGGTGGTGACGATCTCGTCCGGCTCGCCGTCCACGTTGACCGAACGCCCCGGCGTGGTGATGCTCGAAGTGGGCTTGAGCGCCATGTGGGCGACGATGGTCTGCCCCGTGGATATCCCGCCGAGCACGCCGCCGGCATTGTTGCCGAGAAACCCTTCCGGGGTGATCTCGTCCCGATGCTCGGTGCCGCGCTGGGCCACGCTGGCAAAGCCGGCGCCGAGCTCGACGCCCTTGACCGCGTTGATGCTCATCAGCGCCTTGGCGATATCGGCGTCGAGGCGGTCGAACACCGGCTCGCCCCACCCCGGCGGGCAGCCCTCCGCCATGACAGTCACCCGTGCACCCACGGAATCACCATCCCGGCGCAACCGGGTGATGTAGTCCTCCAGCTCACCGATGCGCTCGGGGTCCGCGCAGAAAAATGGGTTGTCATCGACGGCGGCCCAGTCCTTGAGGGCGAGCTCGATGTTACCCATCTGCGAGAGGTAACCGCGGATCCGCACGCCGTAGCGCTCCGCCAGGTATTTCCTGGCGATGGCGCCCGCCGCCACCCGCATGGCGGTCTCCCGGGCCGAGGATCGGCCGCCGCCGCGGTAGTCCCGGATGCCGTACTTCTGGCGGTAGGTGTAATCGGCGTGGCCCGGGCGGAACTGGTCCTTGATCTTGTTGTAGTCCCGGGACCGCTGGTCCACGTTCTCGATGAGCAGGCCGATGGGCGTGCCGGTGGTCACGCCCTCGAAGACCCCGGAAAGAATGCGCACTTCGTCGCCTTCCCGTCGCTGGGTGGTATAGCGGGAGGTCCCCGGCTTGCGCCGGTCCAGATCCGGCTGCAGATCGGCCTCGCTGAGCGCCAGGCCCGGCGGGCAGCCGTCGACGACGGCGCCGAGCGCGGGGCCGTGGCTCTCGCCGAAGGTGGTGACCGTAAACAGGGTGCCGAAGGTGTTACCGGACATAGTCTGCGGCTTCCAGGGTGTCGGGGCGTTGTTCAGCCGGCATGACGGGCGAGCTCCTCGGCAGTAATGAGGAACACGCCCTCTCCGCCGCGCTCGAACTCCAGCCAGGTCAGGGGCAAATCCGGGTACGCGGCGTCGACGGCCGCCTGCGTGGCGCCGACCTCGACAACCAGCAGCCCGTTATCCGTGAGCCGCTCGCGCGCCTCGGCCAGCAGCCGGTGCACGCAGGCCATGCCGTCCTCGCCCGCGGCCAGTGCGTCGGCCGGCTCGTGCCGGTACTCCGGCGGCAGGCTTTCCATGCGGTCGCGGTCGACGTATGGCGGATTGCTGACGATAAGATCATAACGGCGCTCCGCCGGCAGCGCCGAGAACAGATCCGACTCGTGGAGGCTGACCTGCTCCGCCATGTGATGGCGCTGGACATTGATCCGCGCCACCTCCAGGGCATCGGCGGAATTGTCCACCGCATCCACACGGGCCTGGGGAAAGGCGTACCCGCAGGCGATGGCGATGCAGCCACTGCCCGTGCCGACATCCAGCACGCGGTGCACGGCGTTGGGATCGAGCCAGGGCTGGAACCCCTGCTCGATGAGCTCGGCCAGCGGCGAGCGCGGTATGAGCACCCGCGGATCGACATAGAAGGCCAGCCCGCCGAACCAGGCCTCGTGTGTCAGATACGGCAACGGCATGCGCTCGCGGATGCGCCGGCGAATGCGCGCCAGCACCGCCTCCGACTCCGCTGCCGTGAGGCGCCCATCCCAGAAGGCCGCGTTGAGGTCCATGGGCAGGTGCAGGGAATGCAGCACCAGGGCGGCGGCCTCGTCGATGGCATTGTCGGTTCCGTGGCCGAAGCTCAGGCCCGCCTCCTGGAACCGGCTGGCACCCCAGCGCACCCAGTCGCGCAGCGTCTTCAGCTCATTGGGCACACGATCCAGATCTTGCATGGCGAAACACCGTTATGCAGGAAGCGGTGAATGATACCGGAATCGGCAGCCATGCTGTTACCGCACTCCATGGGGCGGACACGGCCGGATACACTGTGGAATAATGCCGGGCGCTATGACGAGACCATTACCCCGGCGTTCGCCCAGCCCGCTCCTGCTGCTCCTGGCCCTGGCCTTCCTGGCGGCCGGCATCGGGCTCGGCATCTGGCTGAACGAATCCGATGCCGAAACGCGAGCCCCATTGCCGGCGGCAACGGAAGCCGCCGAGGCATCATGACGACACGGAGTTGATCACGCAGTGCCCGCGGACCTTCCCGAACCCCGACCGACGGCCGCGCCGCGCTGGCTCGACTGGACCAAGGCGTTGCCGCTGTACGCTCTGCCGCAGCACGCCGTATCGCGCGTGCTGATGTGGCTCACCCGGCGGCGCTGGGCGGCCTTCAAGAACCTGAGCATCCGCTGGTTCATCCACCAGTACGGGGTGGACATGACCGAGGCCGCCGACCCGCGGCCGGGCAGCTATGCCACGTTCAACGACTTCTTCACCCGGGCGCTGCGGCGCAACGCCCGCCCCCTGCCGGCAGACCCGGCGGCGGTACTGAGCCCCAGCGACGGCACGCTCAGCCACCATGGCGAGATCCGCGACGGCACCCTGATCCAGGCCAAGTCCCGCAGCTACGGGCTGGAGGAGCTCCTGGGCGGCGACGCCGGGCTGGCGCGCGAATTCCAGAACGGCCACTACCTGACCGTTTACCTGTCGCCGTCGGATTACCATCGCGTGCACATGCCCGCCACCGGGGAGCTGCTGTCAATGACCCACGTTCCCGGCCGGCTGTTCAGCGTCGCGCCGTTCACGGTGCGCACGGTGCCGCGGCTTTTCGCCCGCAACGAGCGCGTGGTGGCCCGGTTCTCGACCCGCCACGGCCCCATGGCGCTGATCCTGGTGGGCGCCATCGGCGTCGGCAGCATCGAAACGGTCTGGCATGGCGTCGTGACCCCGCCACGGGGGCGGCGACTGCGCCGCTGGCAGTACGCCGATCGCGCGCCGGTCGCCCTGGCCCGCGGCGTGGAGATGGGCCGCTTCAACATGGGCTCCACCGTGATCGCGCTCTTCGGTCCCGGACAGATCGCCTGGTCGCAGCGCCTGCATCCCGGCCTGAAGCTGCGACTGGGCGAGACGGTGGCAAGCTACGTGGACGACGTGGCGGGCCGTACCGGCACCGGGGCGCACTGACGGTCAGCCGTCGCCGGCAAGGCTCCGGGCTCAGCTGCGTTCGACGGGAAAGGCCAGCACCTCATCAATGCG
Organism: Ectothiorhodospiraceae bacterium WFHF3C12; assembly: GCA_013519935.1. Classification (GTDB taxonomy): domain Bacteria; phylum Pseudomonadota; class Gammaproteobacteria; order Nitrococcales; family Nitrococcaceae; genus WFHF3C12. Next base: position 10,649 of record JACDUA010000079.1, read on the forward strand.
GCTGGCGCCGGTGACCAGCATAAGCAACCGGTCAAGCCCCACGGCCACGCCGGCGCAGTCCGGCAACCCCGCCTCCAACGCTGCCAGCAAGCGTTCGTCGATCCCCGGCGCTTCGCCACCCCGAGCACGCCGCCGCGCCTGATCCGCCTCGAAGCGGCGCCGTTGCGCCCGGGCATCCCCGAGCTCGTGGAAGCCGTTGGCGATTTCCCAGCCGTCGATGAACAGCTCGAATCGCGCAGCGCGGGTCGGATTGCTCTCCACCAGACGCGCCAGCGCGGCCTGGCTGGCGGGATAATCGTAGACGAAGGTCATGGCGCCGTGGCCCAGTGCCGGCGCCACCAGCTCGCCCATCAGCAGGTCGAGCCAGGCATCGCGGTCCTCTCCCAGCTCCGGAGCCCCCGGCAGCCGGTCCAGCGCGACGGACCGCATCGCCGCCGTTTCGCAGCTGAACGGATCGAGCCCGACGTGCTTCTCGAACGCCGCCTGATAGGACAGGTGCTGCACCGGCCTGTCCGCCAACACCACGCCGGCCAGCTCGGCGACTTCGTCCATGAGCCGGTGATGGTCGAATCCCGGCCGGTACCACTCCAGCAGCGAGAATTCCGGGTTGTGCAGCCGACCCCGCTCACCCATGCGGAAGGCGCGGGCCACCTGGAAGATGGCGCCGCTCCCGGCGGCGAGCAGCCGTTTCATCGCGTATTCCGGGGAGCTCTGCAGGTACATCGAGGGGCCGGCACCGCCGCTGGGGTCGGCGACCGGGACGCAGTCGATATGGGGATCCGTAACCGCGTGGGCGCCAATCAGCGGTGTTTCCACTTCCAGGACGCCACGCTCGGCGAAAAAGGCACGGATGGCGGCGAGCATCCGTGCCCGTTCGTGCAGGGCCGCCGGACCCGCGGTCGGCGGCCAGTCCCCGGCGAGGGTCATTCCTTCGCGCGGCTGATGTACTCGCCCTTGCGCGTGTCCACCCTGAGCACCTCGCCTTCCTCGATGAACAGCGGCACCTGGACGACGGCACCGGTCTCGAGCGTGGCCGGCTTGCTACCGCCGCTACTGGTATCGCCGCGCAGGCCCGGGTCCGTCTGCGTGACGGTGAGATTCACGTGGGCCGGCGGATCGACGCTGATGGGCTCGCCGTTCCACAGCACCACGGTGCAGGTATCCTGCTCCTTCATCCACTTCGCCGCGTCGCCGACGATCGTGGCCGGCGCACCCACCTGCTCGAAGCTCTGCGGATCCATGAAATACCAGTACTCCCCGTCGTTGTAGAGGTACTGCATGTCCGTTTCCATGACATCCGCGGCCTCGACGCTGTCACCGGACTTGAAGGTCTTCTCCAGCACGCGGCCCGTCTTGAGGTTGCGCACCTTCACCCGGTTGAACGCCTGCCCCTTGCCGGGCTTGACGAACTCGTTCTCGACGATGGTGTAAGGATCACCGTCGAGCATGATCTTGAGCCCGCCCTTGAACTCATTGGTGGAGTAAGTCGCCATGTCGTCCTCTTGCCTCGTCTTTGCGGTGGCCTCGCGGCGGCCAGCCCGCCGGATGCGGTTGGTCGGGCCCGCGCGATGCACTACACTCGCCGCAGCATCCGCCGATTGGTCCCCTGGCGGCTCCGGGGCGGTCCGTTTCCGCGCACGAGTACCGGCAGCCGCCCCTGACGGCGCATACAGTAACGGAAAACCCACGGCCTGTGCCATTGACCGCGACCCGCTCCGACGCCCGCGCACCGAATGACGCCATGACGGAACCGCCCGCGCGCCCTGACTGGCGCCAACAGCTCGCCAACGCCATTCAGGACCCGGTGACCCTGTTGCGCCGTCTCTCCCTGTCGGAGGACCTGCTGCCCGGCGCCCGCGCGGGCGAGCCCCTGTTCGCCCTGCGCGTACCCGAGGCCTTCGCCGCCCGCATGCGCCCCGGCGACCCCGACGACCCCCTGCTGCGTCAGGTACTGCCGCTGGCGGCGGAGCGGCAGGACCCGCCCGGGTACACCGCCGACCCGCTGGCGGAAGTCGACCGCGGCGGCACGCCGGGGTTGATCGAGAAGTACCATGCCCGCAGCCTGCTGGTGACCACCGGCGCCTGCGCCATCAATTGCCGCTACTGTTTCCGCCGGCACTTTCCCTATCATCGCGAACGTGGCGACGGCGGCCGCTGGGACGCCGCCCTCGCCCGGATCGCCGCCGACGTGGAAACGACGGAGGTCATTCTCAGCGGCGGCGACCCGCTGGTGCTGGATGACGAGCGCCTGGGGGCGCTGTGCCGCCGAATCGCGGCCATCGGCCACGTAAGCCGCCTGCGCATCCACACAAGGCTGCCGGTGGTGATTCCGGATCGGGTGGACGACCGGCTCACGGCCTGGTTGCGGGAGACACGGCTGCAGACCGTCGTGGTGCTTCACTGCAACCATCCCGCGGAAGTCGACGACGCCGTGCGATCAGCGTCATCGCGACTGCGGGAGGCGGGCGTGACGCTGCTCAACCAGGCAGTGCTGCTGGCGGGCGTCAACGACGACCCGGATACCCTCTGCGCGCTCAGCGAACGACTGTTCAGCGCCGGTGTCCTGCCCTACTACCTGCATCTGCTGGATCCGGTCAGCGGCGCCGCGCATTTCGACGTGCCGGAGCAGCGGGCGAGACGATTGTTGGAAAAGGTCGCCGCACGACTGCCGGGTTACCTCGTGCCGCGCCTCGCCCGCGAGGAGCCCGGTCGCCCCAACAAGACCGTCCTGGCCCCGGACTCGCATGTGGACGCGGATTTCGTGCAGAATGCCCGGTGAGAGGGGACACTGGAATATTGGCGTACGCTTCCGCGTGCCATGGACGGGCGCCGAGTCCGGTGCTGACGCGAGTCAATGGGGCTGCAGCCCCGGACGCGGGTAACCGTGGCTGAAGCAACCAGGCCAAACGGCCCGAACCATGGGCACATCGTTCAGTGTTTCCCCGGGCCGGGGTTCGATCCGTTGGATGATCCGGGATCGAGCCGCCCGGCCCGAGGCGAGCCCGCGCGGAATGCGCAGCCGGCAGGGCGGTCAAGTGCCGCGTCAGCCGGGAAGCATTTCGCCAGCGTCGCGTTTGCGAACGCGGGCTCCGGGGGTTGGTGGATCACCATGGCGGGCAGCAGTAGAGAGCGACTGCCTCATTGCGTTCACGACGCGTGGGAGGCTGAAGGAGGCGCCCTCGGCCATGCACCATCGACCGATTCGCGGTGGCGTTTGGAGTAACCCTCATGGCGGCGTCCAGTCGATTGGCCATCCCACCTCAGGCAAAGCCGGGCGCGGACAGCTTCGACATACGTCCCCGGTCCGTCGAGGAATGGCTGCGACAGTTGCCCGTGGCCAATCTGGGCGAGACCAGCCGCCGACTGTACAACGCCCTGCGTGAAGTCAATCGGCTGGAAGCGCCGGCCGCAAAACGCCTGTCCTTTCTGGAACAGATCCGTCCCACGCACGGTTACGTGCTGGAGGGCCTGCGCAAGCACTACCTCAACCGGGATTTTCCGCTGCCAGAGAAGAACCGTCGCGTGGCCCAGCTCGTGATGGCGCTGACCAACGAGCTGGCCGTCGGCTACCAGATCGTGCTGGAACAGCGCGGCAACGGTATGCGCGGGCTGTCCAGGCGCCAACAGGGCCTGGCATTCCACCGCACCGCCAAGACGCTGGGTGCCCTGCTGATCGAGGGCTACCTGATTTACGAGCCCAGTCCCCAGGGCGTGTGGCGCCGGCTGCACACGCTGTTCCGCATGGCGCGGGCCGAAGGCTTCGACCGCTTCGCGTGCCGTGACGAGTTGCTCGCCCCCGAGTCTGAGCAAACCACCGTGGCCGAGGCCTACCTGCAGACCCTGCTGACCGCCGCGACGGGTCCTTTCCGCATGAACCAGGGCGAAGCCGCCCGCATAGACAAGCTCATGGAGCAGCTGGCCCCCGCCGCCGAGCTGTTCCCCTCGGACGACGAACGCGCCCGGCAGGCGATCTTCCGCGTGGACCCGGACAGCGACCATGGCCCGGTGCCGGTCTTCCGCGGCGACAACGGCGCGGAACCCAGCCAGCTGGCGTTGATGACCGATCGGGTGCTTGACGCCCTGGAGCACGGCCGTTCCCCCCGGGTGCGCGGCCTGTTGCGCCGTGGCGCGCCGCTGGAAGCCGAACCGGCGTTGCAGGAGCGCGTCACCCTCGCCCTCGGCGATGCGCCGAGACGCCAGCACGCCCGGCTACCCGCCACTTCGCCCGTACAGGTGGTGCTGGGGCTCGGCCACATACACCGCATGCTGGTGGAACAGCTGGGCCTCGATCTGGACGGCGAGAAGGGCCTGGACCCACATTTCACCAGCCGCGAGATCAAGGCCGCGGACGGCAACGGCAGCGACGTGTGGGACCTGATCTATCGGCCTGCACCGGAGCTGACGCCCAAGGACCAGATCAACCCGACCTTCACCACGGAGCCCAGGCCCAAGGCCCAGAGCACCAACGGCGAATGGCGGCTCGTTAACGTCAGCGCCGGGGGCTACTGCCTGTTCTCCGACCCCAAACAGACCGCCCGGGCCCACGTCGGTGAGCTGGTGGCCCTGCGCGAGGTCAACGCCCGGGAGATGCCCTGGCAGACGGCCGTCATTCGCTGGATGAAGCACACTCCGAAGTCGGGCATGCATCTGGGCGTCCAGGTTATCGCGCCGCGGCCGAAGCCCGTGGTCGTGCAGCGCCGCGGCGAGAACGCTGCGCGCCATCCCGACCGGGGCCTGCTCCTGCCCGAGATCCGGCCCACGGGCCAGCCGGCCACGCTGGTGACGCCACCGCTGCACTACAGTGTGGAACAGGAGGCACAGATCACGACCCGGGGGACGGCACAGGAGGTAGTATTGATCCGGGAGCTTGACCACACGCGCAGCTTCTCGCAGTTTGTCTTCCGCACCACGGGCCATCCCGGCGAAGGTGACGACCGCTTCGAATCGGTCTTCGCCTCCATCTGAGTGAGCCAGGCCCGGCACGCGCCCCATGCACAGGCACATCTAGGGAACGGCAACGACAATATGGATAACACGCTCAGGCTGCTGATAGCCGAAGACTCGCTGAACGACGCGGAAATGCTCATCAGCGTGCTGCGCAATGCCGGCTTCGCCGTGCGCGCCACGCGCGTCGAGGACGACGAGGACCTCACCGAAGCCCTGGAACACAAGCCCTTTGACCTCATCCTCAGTGCCACCGAAATGGAAGCCCTGCCACTGTCCGCCGTGGCCCGCAGCCTGGAGCAGCACCGCAAGGACATTCCCCTGCTCGGCCTTGCGCCGGCGGACGACACCGAGGCCCGTCTGGCGGTCATGCAGGCGGGCGCCGCCGACCTGGTCAACAAGGAGGACATGGACCACCTGCAGGTGGTCGTCGCCCGGGAGCTGCGCAATGTCAACGAGCGCAGGCAGCTGCGAAGGCTGGAGGCGGCCCTGCGGGAGTCGGAGAAACGCTGTGCGGCGCTGCTCGACAGCTCGCGGGATGCCATCGCCTACGTCCACGAGGGCATGCACATCTACGCCAACGACGCCTACGTGGAGCGCTTCGGCGTGGCGCAGTTCGAGGACATCGAGGGCATGCCCATCCTGGACATGATCGCCCCCGAGGATCAGACGCGCTTCAAGGAGTTCTTCCGCGCCTACAACAAGGGTGACCAGGACGAGGACGAGATCGAAGTGGGCATCGTGGCGGACGGGCGCACGTCGACGGTGAACATGACGTTCTCCCCCGCGAGCATCGAAGGCGAGCCCTGCACCCAGATCCTCATCCGGGACAAGTCCGGCAGCCAGGAGCTCGAGGCCCAGCTCGACAATCTGTCCAAGCGCGACCTGCTCACCAACCTTTACAACCGCAAGTATTTCCTCGACGAGCTCGATACGGCGATCGGGGAGGTCATCAAGGGCGAGGGCGATGCCAGCCATGCCCTGCTCTACATCCAGGTGGACAACCTGGACGCGATCCGCCAGAACATGGGAATCACCGCCATCGACCTCGTCGTGGGCGATGTCGCCGCCCTGATCAAGGAGCAGATTCCGGGCAGCGCGGTGGCGGCGCGCTTTTCGGACGACATCTTCACCGTGCTGCTGCGCGACGGCGGCGTCCACGAAAGCATCGGCATCGCCGAGGCCATCCGCAAGGCGGTCGAGGACCACGTCTCGGAATCCGGCGAGCGCACGATCACGAAGACCTGCACCGTGGGCGTGGCGGTCATCGGTGAGAGCAGCGGGGACGCCCACCAGGTGGTAAACCTGGCCTACGATGCCTGCGAAGTCGCCCGGTCGGAAGGCGGCAACCGGGTGCACCTGCACGCGGCCGCGGACGAGGGTGGCGGCCAGGCGGCCAGCGGCGACTGGAAGCGCCAGATCGAGGACGCGCTGGAAGGCGAGGGTTTCTACCTCATGTTCCAGCCCATCGTCAGCCTCAGCGGCGATACGGCCGAGCGTTACGAGGCCCGCATCCGCATGCGCGACGAAGGCGGCGGCGAGCTATTGCCGGGCGACTTCATCCCCCACGCGGATCAGGCAAGCCTGATGTCGCGACTGGACCGCTGGGTGGCGCAGCATGCCCTGGAGCTGCTGGCCAAGCGACTGGACAACGGCCATGACAGCCACATTTTCCTCAAGCTCTCGGGCGCCACGCTGGCCGACGCCGACTTTCTGCCCTATCTCGCGAACCTGCTCAAATCCACCAACATCGAGGGCCGGCGGCTGGTTTTCGAGCTCAACGAGCCGGTGGCGGTCACCCAGCTCAACCAGGCCAAGTCCATGTTCCGCGGCCTCAAGGAGCTGCGCTGCGGCTTCGCGCTGGACCACTTCGGCAGCGGTCTCAACCCCTTCCAGCTGGTCAAGCACCTGCCCGCGGATTATCTGAAGCTCGACCGCACGCTGACGGAGAATCTCGGCAGCAGCGACGAGGCCCAGGAGAACGTCGGCCAGATCATCGAAACCGCGCACTCGATGAAGAAGAAGGTCATTACCGGTTACCTGGAAGAGGCCACCGTGCTCGCCATGCTCTGGCAGCACAACGCCGACTTCGTGCAGGGCAATTTCCTCCAGGAACCGACCACGGAGATGGACTACGACTTCACGGGCATGGTGATCTGAGCCCGCGGGCCGCCCGGCGTGGCCGGGCGATTTCCGTTCACCCCCGCGCCTTCAGCGCGGCGATGCGCTCCTCCAGTGGCGGATGGGACATGAACAGCCGCTTCAGCCCCTGGCCGACCCGGCCGGAAATGCCGAAGGCCTCCATCTGGTCCGGCAGATCATGGGCCGGCTGCCCACGGCGCAGACGCTCCAGGGCGGCGATCATCTTCTCCCGGCCCGCCAGCGAGGCGCCGCCGGCATCCGCGCGGAACTCGCGGTAACGGGAGAACCACATGACGATGACCGAGGCCAGGATGGCCAGGACGATCTCGGCGACGATCGTGACGATCCAGAACGCCGGCCCATGACCGCGTTCAGTCTTGAACACCACCCGATCCACCACGTGACCGATTACCCGGGCCAGGAAGATCACGAAAGTGTTCACCACGCCCTGCACCAGGGCGAGGGTCACCATGTCGCCGTTGGCCACGTGGGAGACCTCATGGCCCAGCACCGCCTCGGCCTCGTCCGCGGTCATGCTCTGCAACAGGCCCGTGCTGACCGCGACGAGCGCGTTGTTGCGGCTCATACCGGTGGCGAAGGCATTGACGTCCGGCGACTCGTAGACGCCCACCTCCGGCATGCCGATACCCGCCTGGCGGGCCTGGCGGCGCACGGTATCCACGAGCCAGGCCTCCGACTGGTTGCGGGGCTGATCGATCACCCGCACGCCCATGGCACGCTTCGCCATCCACTTGGAGATGGCCAGGGAGATGAAGCTGCCGCCAAACCCAATGACGGCCGCGAAGATCAACAGCGCCTGGTAGTCCAGGCCGGCCCCCTGCTCGTCCAGGATGCGCTCGACGCCGAGCAGGCGCAGCACGGTGCCCAAAACGACCAGGACGGCCAGATTGGTACCCAGGAACAACAGGATGCGTTTCATCGAGCAGGGACTCCCTCACAGTTGACTCAGCCGGGAGCTTTATAGGGTCTGGCGCCGCCCGGTTCAATGGGCGTCACGCCGGACGCGCCGGCGACCGTGGGGCGCGCGCATGACACCAGCCCCGGCCACTGGCTTCGCAGGAGCGGCCCCTGGCCGCGGATTGCTTGTCTCTCAGCGTTCGAGTTCAACTGCGGTTTCGCCCGCCTGTCGGCGGCCGAGTTCATTTCTTGTATGGACAAGAATCGAACCAAAGAAGCCACCCCGTGGTACGGTTCACACTCATCGGTAACACTTGAGTTCAAGGACAGGGGTAACAGTCCTTACGGTGCATGGGAGCGACACAGAGGAGGTTCCCATGCCCTGGCAGCAGGTGCGACCGATGGATGAACGTGTGCAGTTTATCGCCGATTGCATTGAAGGCGATGAGCCGTTCAGCCGGCTGTGTGAGCGCTACGGGGTCAGCCGCAAGACCGGCTACAAGTGGGTGCGGCGTTACGCCGAAGTCGGCCCACCGGGGCTCATCGAGCGCAGCCGCCGACCGCACACCAACCCCGAGCAGATCCCCTATGCGGTGCGTGAACAGGTGCTGGCGTTGCGCGGCAGTCCCCGCGATCCGCGGGGGCCGAAGAAGATCCAGCGGCTGTTGCAGTGGCGCTTTCCCGAGCAGCCGCCGCCCTCGAAGACCAGCATTTACAACATCCTCAAGGCTGCCGGGCGCATCGAGCCGCGCCGGCGTCGGCGCCGCGTTGAGCCGACGCAACAGGCCTTTGCCCCGGCCCACGAGCCCAATGATCTGTGGAGCGTGGACTTCAAGGGGCAGTTCAAGCTCGGTGATGGGCCGTGGTGCTATCCGTTAACGGTCATGGACCATGCCAGCCGTTACCTGCTCGGCTGCCAGGGGCTGGGCGGGACCGGGTACCACGCCAGCCAGGCGGTGTTCGAGCGGCTGTTCCGCGAATACGGCTTACCGGCGCGGATCCGCAGCGACAACGGCGCGCCCTTCGCGAGCACCGCTACAGCCGGGCTCTCGCGGCTGTCGATCTGGTGGATCAAGCTCGGCATCCAGCCCGAGCGCATCACCCCGGGCAGGCCCCAGCAAAACCCGCGCCACGAGCGCATGCACCGAACTCTCAAGCGCGCCGCCACCTACCCGGTTGCCGCTAACTTCGCCGAACAGCAAGCGCAGTTCGACACCTTTCGCGATGAATACAACGAGCAGCGCCCGCACGAGTCGCTGGGCCAGGATCTACCAAGGACGCTCTACCGGCGCTCGCAGCGGCAGATGCCGAGCCAACTACCGGTGTGGACCTACCCGAGCCATGTAGAGGTACGTCGGGTAAGCAACACCGGCGTAGTCTACTGGCACAACAAGCAGCTCTACGTCGGCTACGTCCTCCATGGCGAAGACGTGGCCCTAGAGCAGGTCGATGAGCGGTTATGGGTGGTCAGCTTCGGCCCCGTGCGCCTGGGTCAGGTCAAGGACCAGCCGACCGGCAAACACCGCGACGACTACCTAACCCTCAAGGTGTAACCCCTGTCCTTGAACTCAAGTGTTACCGATCTCCTTGATCCGTACC
>JACDUA010000008.1 GCA_013519935.1 Ectothiorhodospiraceae bacterium WFHF3C12
CACGGATACTGGTGGCTCCATACGCCAGCCGGCGGCGCTGTGCGGCATTTCGGGCCTCAAGCCCACATACGGCCGGGTCTCGCGCTACGGCATGATCGCCTTCGCCTCCAGTCTCGACCAGGGCGGGCCCATGGCGCGCACCGCGGAGGATCTGGCGCTGCTGCTAGGTGCCATGGCCGGCTTTGACCCGCGCGATTCCACCTGCGTCGACCAGGTCGTGCCTGACTACCACGAGCAGATCCATCACGCGCTGGACGGGCTCACCATCGGCGTGCCGAAGGAATACTTCGGGGAGGGTCTGGACCCGGCGGTGGCCGAGACCGTGCAGGCCGCCATCGACGAGTACCGCAAGCTCGGCGCCACGGTGAAGGAAATCTCCCTGCCCAACAGCAACCTGGCAGTGCCGGTTTACTACGTCATCGCACCGGCGGAGGCATCCTCCAACCTGTCCCGCTTCGACGGCGTGCGCTACGGCTACCGCTGCGAGAATCCCCGCGGTCTGGAGGATCTGTACAAGCGCTCCCGGGGCGAGGGCTTCGGCGACGAGGTCAAGCGCCGCATCATGGTGGGCACCTACGCCCTGTCCGCCGGCTATTACGACGCCTATTACCTCAAGGCCCAGCAGGTTCGCCGCATGATCCGGGACGACTTCCGCAAGGCCCTCGAAGAGGTGGACGTGATCATGGGCCCGACGGCGCCGACCGTCGCCTTCGATATCGGCGCCAAGTCCGACGATCCGGTGCAGATGTATCTTTCGGACGTCTACACCATCGCCGTGAATCTCGCCGGCCTGCCGGCGGTGTCCATTCCGGCCGGCTTCGCCAGCGACCGACCGGTGGGGCTGCAGATCATCGGCAACTACTTCGACGAGGCGCGGCTGCTCAACGTGGCCCACAAGTACCAGGAGCATACCGACTGGCATGGCCAGGCTCCGGCGGCCTACGAGTAAGCCCGCGCGGGCTCGCGGCGAATAACACCTGAAGGTGCATGAATCATGGAATGGGAACCGGTCATCGGTCTTGAGATCCACGTTCAGCTGTCGACGAAGACCAAGATTTTCTCCGGCGCGTCCACGGCCTACGGCGCCGCCCCCAACACCCAGGCCTGCGCCATCGATCTGGGCATGCCGGGCGTGCTGCCGGTCCTCAACGCCGAGGCCGTCCGCATGGCCGTCAAGCTCGGCCTGGCCATCAATGCCGACGTGGCGGGCCGGTCGGTGTTCGCGCGCAAGAACTACTTCTACCCGGACCTGCCCAAGGGCTATCAGATCAGCCAGTACGAGATCCCCATCGTCGGCACCGGCCACCTCGACATCGACCTGGAGGACGGCACCACCAAGCGCGTGGGCGTGACCCGCGCGCACCTGGAGGAGGACGCCGGCAAGTCCCTCCACGAAGGTTTCGAGGGGGTCTCGGGCATCGATCTCAATCGCGCCGGCACGCCGTTGGTGGAGGTGGTTTCCGAGCCGGACATGCGCTCCGCGGCCGAGGCCGTGGCGTACATGAAGAAGCTCCACAGCCTGGTGCGGTACCTGGAGATCTGCGACGGCAACATGCAGGAAGGCTCCTTCCGCTGTGACGCCAACGTTTCGGTCCGGCCGAAGGGCCAGGAGACGTTCGGCACGCGGGCGGAGCTCAAGAATCTCAACTCCTTCCGCTTCGTGGAGCGGGCCATCAACTATGAGATCGAGCGCCAGATCGAGCTCATCGAGGACGGCGGGCAAGTGGTCCAGGAGACACGGCTTTACGATGCCGACAAGCACGAGACCCGCTCCATGCGGACCAAGGAAGAGGCCAACGACTACCGCTACTTTCCGGATCCCGACCTGCTGCCGCTGGAGGTGGACCAGGCGCTCATCGACGAGGTCAGGGAAACCATGCCGGAGCTGCCGGACGCCAAGCGCGACCGGTTCATCGACGAATACGGCCTGTCCGCATATGACGCCGGCGTGCTCACCACCAGCCGGGAGCTCGCCGACTTCTTCGAGTCCGCGGTTCAGGAATCCGGCGGTCAGGCCAAGCTTTCCGCCAACTGGGTCATGGGCGAGCTCTCCGGCGCCCTGAACAAGGCCGGCCTGGAGATCACCGACAGTCCGGTGACCCCGCAGATGCTCGGCGGCATGCTCAAGCGCATCGAGGACAACACCATCTCCGGCAAGATCGCCAAGGACGTCTTCGAGGCCATGTGGAACGGCGAGGGCGAGGCCGACCGGATCATCGAGGCCAAGGGGTTGAAGCAGGTCACCGACACCGGCGCCATCGAGGCGATGATCGACGAGGTCATCGCCGCCAACCCGGAACAGGTCGAGCAGTACAGGGGCGGCAAGGACAAGCTCATGGGCTTCTTCGTCGGCCAGGTAATGAAGGCCTCCAAGGGCAAGGCGAACCCTCAGCAGGTCAACGAGCTGCTGAAGAAAAAGCTGTCGGAATAGGCCTCACGCGAAGGCGCGAAGGCGCTGATCCGGATATCGGTTTCGCCGATTCCGTTGGCTGGTCCCGCGTAGGAGCGCCGCGAGGCGCGACAGACCTGAATCGCCGGCGAACCGATCGCGCCTTGGGGCACGCCTACGCGCGGGTTTCCCCGGCATACGGCTTCGCGGCTTGGCGTCTTCGCGTGACAGACCCATCTAGGGGAGAAGGCTTCTCCCAAAGGCATCCCATGAGCCAGAACGATCATCTCTACCGCTTCCTGTTCGAGGGCGCCGAGGTTCGCGGCGAGCTCGTGCAGCTGAACAATACCTATGCCGAGCTCACCCGGCGTGCCGACTATCCGGCGCCAGTGCGGGATCTGCTCGGACGGGCGCTGGCCGCGGCGGCGCTGCTGACCGCGACCATCAAGTTTCGTGGCCGGTTGACCCTGCAGGTTCAGGGCGGCGGTCCGGTGAACCTGCTGGTGATCCAGGCGAGCAGTGACGGCAATCTGCGCGGCATGGCCCGTTACGAGGGCCGCCCGGAGGCGGACGGGGACATCAGGAGTCTGTGCGCCGAGGGCACCATGGCCATCACCATCGAGCCCGAGGGCCGGGAGAGCTATCAGGGTGTCGTGGATCTGACCGCCGGGAGCCTCGCGGACGTGCTGGAGGGTTATTTCCTCAACTCCGAGCAGCTGCCCACCCGGGTGTATCTGTCCGCCGACGCGGAGCGGGCGGCGGGCATGTTGCTGCAGCAGATGCCGGAGGCGGGCGAGGACGCGGACGCCTGGCCGCGGGTGCAGTACCTGGCGGACACCGTGACCGACGAGGAGCTCATGGGGTTGGGAGCAACCGACGTGCTGCACCGTTTGTTCCACGAAGAGGACCTGCGGCTGTTCGACCCAACGCCGTTCCGGTTCCTGTGCAAGTGTTCCCGGGAGCGTGTCGGCAACATGCTCTATTCCCTGGGCTCTCAGGAGGTCCAGGAAACCCTGGAGCAGGAAGGGCAGGTGGAGGTGACCTGCGATTTCTGTAACGCGGTGTATCGGTTCGATGCCGTGGACGTGGATCAGCTCTTCGCCGAGGCGGGGGTGGAGCCGGGGTCGCAGACGCGGCATTAATTCCTTTGCTTAGCCACAGATGAACACGGATAAACACGGATTGTCCGTTCGGGGCTCACTTCGCCCTGCGCACGACAATCGGACCGCCGCCGCTACCAATAAGTGAATCTGTGTCTATCTGTGTTCATCTGTGGCTAAGAGGTACTAATCGCTACCGCAGACGGGGCAGGCCGGGTCGCGGCGCAGCTTGAGGGTGCGCCAGGTCATTGCGGCGGCATCCAGTATGAGCATGCGGTTGATGAGAGGCTCGCCGAGGCCGGTGAGCAGCTTTATGGCCTCGGTGGCCTGGATGCTGCCAATGATGCCCGGCACGGGTGCCAGAACGCCGGTCTCCGCGCAGCGTTCCTCCGTCTCGCCCGCCTCCGGGAAGACGCACCTGTAGCAGGCGCTCTCGGGATCACGGGCATCGAAGACGGCGACCTGACCTTCCATCCGGATGGCCGCGCCGGCCACGAGCGGCCTGGCCGCGGCCACGCAGGCCCGGTTCACGGCGAACCGGGTGGTGAAATTGTCCGTGCCTTCCACCACCACGTCCGCCCGCCCCACCAGCGAGTGGAGGTTTTCGGCATCGAGGCGCTGGTTCACCGGCTCCACCGTGATCTCCGGGTTGAGCCCGCGCAGACGCGCCGCGGCGGACTCCACCTTGGCGGTGCCCACGGCGTCCGTTTCGTGGACGATCTGGCGCTGCAGGTTGGTCAGGTCCACCTCGTCGAAGTCGGCCAGGATCAGCCGTCCCACACCGGCGGCGGCGAGATACATGGCGATGGGCGAGCCCAGCCCGCCAAGCCCGACAATCAATGCCGTTGCGCCCAGGAGGCGTTCCTGACCCTCGATGTCCAGCCCCGCCAGCATGATCTGCCGGCTGTATCTCAGAAGCTGCTCGTCTTCCATTATGCTTCCGGTTCCTCCGCTGCCCACGGATGGCGGCCGCGGGTGGCTCGATCGTGCCCGGCCAGGTCGCGGTGGCTGGCGATGTCCTCAAACCCCGCCGCCTGGAGTAGGCCGCGCACGGCCCCGCCCTGGCGGAATCCGTGCTCGAGAATCAGCCAGCCGCCCGGTTGAAGGTGGCCCGGTGCCGCAGCGCAGATCGCCCGCAGGGCGGCGAGACCGTCTTCGGCGGCATAGAGGGCCTCCCGGGGCTCGTGCCGGGTCCCGGGCGAGGTGAGTGCCCGTTCCGACTCGGCGACGTAGGGCGGATTCGCGACTATGGCTTCGTAACGCGTACCGCCCACGGGCTCGAACCAGCTGCCGGTGTGCACGTGCAGATTGGACAACCCGTGCCTTGCCGCGTTCTGCCGGGCGACGGCGGCGGCCCGGTCGCTCAGCTCGACGGCATCCACCAGCGCATCGGGCCGATGGTGAGCCACCGCCACGGCGATGGCACCGCTGCCGGCGCCGAGGTCCAGAACGCGCGGGCGGTTCGTTCCCTGGAGCATTTCCAGCGCCAGGTCGACGATGAGCTCGGTTTCGGGGCGCGGGATCAGGGTGGCGTCGGTGACGGTCAGCTCCAGGCTGTGAAAGCCCTGGCGCCCCAGGATCTGGGCGATGGGCCGGCCGCGGCGGCGTTCGGCCATCAGGGCATCGAGCCTCGCCCTCGCGGGGGCGTCCACCTGGCGTTCGGGCCAGGTATAGAGATGGGTACGGGAGACACCCAGGCACTCGGCCAGCAGCAGCTCGGCATCCAGGCGGGCGCTTTCGCTGGTCGCCTTCAGGACGTCCGTGGCGTGGCGGAGAAGGTCCTGGATGGTGGGCGCGGGAGAGCCCGCTTCGGGGGTGTTCACCTGCCGCGACATTGGCACGCGCGCTCCGCGTGCCGGTTCAGATCCGCAGATCAAGCGGTTTCACGAAGATCGCCTGATCCTCGAGCATGATGGGAATGCCGTCATCGACGCGGTAGACCCGCTCGCCGTTCTCCGTGATCAGGCCGTCCTTGATGGGGCTGTCCACCACGGTTTTGTCGAAATACTTCAGCTCGCGCTGCTCGATGGCCGCGTTGATCTGCTGTATCTGGTCCTTGCTCAGCGGGCGGACCGGTACCTTGGTCGTGGGGCAGCAGAGGATGTCGAGGAGCTTGCGGTCTACCGGCATGGGCCTTCCGATGGGCTGGCGCGTGTACCTAATCCGCCAATATACCAGTTTTGTCGGCAAGGTCACGTTGCAGTGCTTCATGGCGAAATGCGCGCGTAATCCCTATAAATATCAAGAGGGGAGCTCTGGAATCCTTCAGTGTTTCCCGGGTCGGCCGCTGATGCATACAGGGGCCGGCGGGACGCGCCGGCGCGGGCGCCGGACGCCGACATGAAACGGGCCTCCTCGCGTAAGCCCGCTCGACAATGAGGTGTGACTATGGGGCGCAAGGCACATTTCCATCCCTCCGACCGGCCGGCGGATGAGCCTATCGTCTGCTCCTTCTGCGGTAACCCGGAACAGGCGGTGGGAACGCTGATCGCAGGCCCTTCGGTATTCATCTGCGAGGAATGTGTCGCCGATTACGTCGGCCAGGTCCGTGCCGACGTAGGCGAGCGTGGCCAGCCTTCCCTGGAGGGCCTGCCCACGCCCCGGGACATTCATGGCTATCTCGACGAATACGTCGTTGGGCAGAGCCACGCCAAGAAGGTATTGTCGGTGGCCGTCTACAATCACTACAAGCGGGTGGCCCACCGCGGCACAGGCGACGCGGTGGAAATCGGCAAGAGCAATATCCTGCTGCTGGGCCCGAGCGGCTCCGGCAAAACGCTGCTGGCTCAGACCCTCGCCCGGTTCCTCGACGTCCCGCTGGCCGTGGCCGACGCCACTACGCTGACCGAGGCCGGCTACGTTGGCGAGGACGTGGAGGGCATCATCCAGCGCCTGCTCATCCAGTGCGACAACGACGTGGAGAAGGCCCGGCGCGGCATCATCTACATCGACGAGATCGACAAGCTGGCCGGCCGCAGCCAGAACCCGACGCATAGCCGAGATGTTTCCGGCGAAGGTGTGCAGCAGGCGCTGCTCAAGCTTATCGAGGGCACGGTGGTCCAGGTGCCCGTGGCGGGGGGGCGACGCGGCCAGCAGGAGCAGGTGGCGGTGGACACCCGGGACATCCTGTTCATCTGCGGCGGGGCGTTCGCCGGTCTCGAGGACGTCGTGGCGAAGCGCCGCGTCGAGCGCAGCATCGGTTTCAACGCCCCGGTGGAGCAGGAGGGCTTGAGTGCGGGGCGGCTGCAGGGCGCCGTGGAGCCCGTCGATTTCGTCGCCTACGGACTCATCCCGGAGTTCATCGGCCGGCTTCCGGTGGTGGCCGCGCTGGATACTCTGGACGAGGATACGCTGGTTCGGATACTCACCGAGCCCAACAACGCCCTCTCGAGGCAATTCGAAGCGTTGATGCGCATGGATGCCTGTGAGCTGGAACTCACCAACGGGGCCATGCGCGCCGTGGCTCGCGAGGCCATTGCGCGTGGCACCGGGGCGCGGGGGTTGCGGGCGGTCCTGGAACGGGTGCTGTTGGAGCCCATGTTCAACCTGCCGGTCAGCGGTTGCGCGGCCCGGGTTGTCATCGACGAGGGCTGCGTGGACGGTACCGGTGGGCCCCGTGTCGAGTACCTTTCAAGCGATGCCGCGCCCGTTGCGCAGTAGCCGGAATCGCGCCGCGGGGCGGCATTGACCCCGCCCCGCCCTGCCCCCACCTGTGACAGTTCCCTGACTGGTCGCCGCACGGCATAGCCAGCAGGGCGCAACATAGATAGTATTGGGCGTTTATCCGGCCCGGGCCCCCAGGCGGGCGGCGCGGGCTTTCCGTTTGGTTCAACGAGACCGATACCGAGACCGATTATGTCTAGCAGCAACGTCGACAACGTAAATGTTCAGTCCCAGGACCTCCTGCCCACGCCGGCGGAGATCAAGGAGAAGCTGCCGCTGGACCCCAAGGCCTATGAGACGGTCGTGGAAGGCCGACAGGTGGTGCAGAACATCCTTGACGGCCGCGATCATCGGCTGATGGTCGTGGTGGGGCCTTGCTCCATTCACGACATCGATGCCGCGAAGGAGTACGCGCGGAAGCTCAAGGCGCTTCACGACGAGCTGCAGGATACGCTCTACATCGTCATGCGGGTTTACTTCGAGAAGCCGCGGACCACCACCGGCTGGAAGGGGTTCATCAACGATCCGCGGCTCGACGATTCCTTTCATATCGAGGAAGGGCTGTACGGCGCCCGGGAGCTGCTGCTGTATCTGGCGGATCTGGGGCTGCCCACGGGTACCGAGGCCCTGGATCCGATCACGCCCCAGTATATCTCGGACCTGGTGACCTGGACGGCCATCGGCGCCCGGACGGCGGAATCCCAGACCCACAGGGAGATGGCCAGCGGGCTGTCGACGCCGGTCGGATTCAAGAACGGCACCGACGGCAGCCTGCAGGTGGCGGTCAACGCGCTGCGCTCGGCCAGCACGCCGCACAACTTCCTGGGCATCAACCAGCAGGGCCAGTGCGCCGTGATCCGGACCCGTGGCAACAACTACGGCCACGTCGTGCTTCGCGGTGGCAACCAGCCCAACTACGACTCGGTCAGCGTGGCACTGGCGGAGAAGGAGCTGGACGATGCCGGCCTGCGGACCCAGCTGGTCGTGGACTGCAGCCACTCCAATTCCAACAAGGACCCGGCGCTGCAGCCGCTGGTGCTGGAGAACATCACCAACCAGATCATCGAGGGCAACCGCTCCATTGTCGGCGTGATGGTGGAAAGCCACCTGGGCTGGGGCAACCAGAAGCTCGGCGACGATCCGTCGGCGCTGGAATACGGCGTGTCCATCACCGACCCGTGCATCGACTGGTCCACTACGGAGCGTGTGCTGCGCGACGCCGCCGACAAACTGCGGGACGCGCTGCCCGGGCGGATACGCTAAGGTGTTCGAAAAATGACGGTTCCAGGGTTGATGCGGCGAGCTTGATTGGTTATATCGTTGACCCACGTCACATACACCGCCGGCGCTCTTCGGCACCTTGGAAGTCAGGCGCGCGGCAGAGTCTGGCTCCGGTTCGCTGGTTCCGGGTTACCAATCGCTTAGATGGTCATTGTGACCGGGTGAGTGGAGGAACGCATAATGACTGACAGACAGGTTCTTCCCGTCAAGGGATTCGAGCCCTACAAGCCCAAAAAGGGCGAAGAGTACATGAACGAGCCGCAGCGCGAGCACTTCAAGGCGCTGTTGCTCGCCTGGAAGCAGCAGCTCCAGGAAGAGGTGGAGCGCACGGTCCACCACATGCGCGACGACGCGAATAACTACGCCGATCCCGCCGACCGCGCCACGCAGGAAGAGGAATTCGCCCTGGAGCTGCGCACCCGCGACAGGGAGCGGAAGCTCATCCGCAAGATCGATCAGACCCTCGAGCAGATTCGCAAGGACGATTACGGGTTCTGTGAGCAGTGCGGCGTGGAGATCGGCCTGCGCCGGCTCGAGGCGCGGCCCACCGCGACACTGTGCATCGACTGCAAGACCCTCGAGGAAATACGCGAGAAGCAGCGGGTCGCCTGACCCGTCCCGCCGCGCGATAGCCGGAACGATCAGGGCCCCGCATGGGGCCCTTTCTGTTTGACGCCGACAGGGACTGCAGGTCGGGCGGGATCGCCGTCCGGCGTCCCCGGCTTGGGGGCAACGCAGCGTCGGCGTCGCGCTGTGCGCGATGCCGACCCACGATCCGGTCCCGTCCTCTCGAGGCGGGGACGCACCTGCCGCGGATCGCCGTCCGGCGTCCCCGTCCCGACGCGGTTCATGGCGGCAGTCGATTTCTGAGCAGTGGCCGGCCGTAGGTCGGTCGGGTTTGCCGTCCGACATCGCCGATTCTGGACAGGAGCAACGGGGGTGTGCCGCCTAAGGCCAATGCGCCCGGTTCCGTCACGGCGCCCCGTCGAACGCCAGGCGCGGTCCATGGCCGCAAGCCATCGCGGGAGCCGGTGAGCCGCCCTTTACGCCTCCTGGGCCAGGGCGGCGAGCTGCTCCGCCTGGTACTCGTGGATCAGGGGGTCGACAACCTGGTCGAGCGCGCCTTCCATGACCTCCCCGAGCTTGTACAACGTGAGATTGATGCGGTGGTCGGTGACCCGGCCCTGGGGGAAATTGTAGGTGCGAATGCGCTCGGAACGATCGCCGCTGCCGACCAGTGACTTGCGTGTGGCCGCCTCCTGAGCCATCTGCCGCTCCTGCTCGGCATTGAGCAGCTTCGCCTTGATCAGCGAGAGGGCCTTGGCGCGGTTCTTGTGCTGGGAGCGCTCATCCTGGCATTCCACGACGATGCCCGTTGGCAGGTGCGTGATGCGCACGGCCGAGTCGGTCTTGTTGACATGCTGGCCGCCGGCGCCGGACGCCCGATAGGTGTCCGTCTTCAGGTCGTTGGGGTTGATGTCCACGTCCTCGACCTCGTCGGCTTCCGGTAACACGGCCACGGTGCAGGCCGAGGTGTGGATACGCCCCTGGGACTCGGTCTCGGGCACGCGCTGCACGCGATGGGCGCCGGATTCGAACTTGAGGCGGGAGTACACGCCTTCGCCGGCGATCCGGAGCACAACCTCCTTGAAACCGCCGTGCTCGCCTTCGCTCTCGCTGATCAGCTCGGTCTGCCAGCCCCGGTGCTCGGCGTAGCGCAGGTACATGCGCAGCAGATCGCCGGCGAACAGGGCTGCCTCGTCGCCACCGGTTCCGGCGCGAATCTCCAGATAGGTGTTCTTGCGGTCGTTGGGGTCCTTCGGAAGCATCAACAGCTGCAGCTCCCGCTCGAGCCGCTCCACCCGGTCATCGGCCTGGCCGATCTCCTCCTCCGCCATTTCGCGAATCTCGGGGTCCTCGTCCTCGGCCATCTCTCGAGCCGAGCGCAGATCGGACTCCGCCTGCTCATAGGCCCCCAGCGCCTTCACAACCGGTTCCAGCCGCGAATACTCCTGGGAGAGCCCGGCGAAGCGCTTCTGGTCGGCAATGGTCTCCGGGTCCGCCAGCAGGCCCTCGATTTCCTCGTGGCGGTCCCGCAGTCTCTCCAGTTTGTCTCGCAGCGATGCTTTCACGATTCCGAATCATCCTCCCGCGGCAGGCCCAGCAGCTCACGGGCGACGCGCAGGCGCTCCATGTCGCCGCTGCCGGCTGCCTGGCGCAGCCCGACGGTGGGCTCGTGCAGCAGTTTCTTGGTCAGCGTGTTGGCCAGGTACTCCAGCGCCGCCTCCGGTGACTCGCCCCGGGCGAGTCGCTGCCTGGCCCGGCGCAGGGTCTGCTCGCGCAAGCGGTCGCCGTTGTCGCGCAGCTCGCGGATGGCGTCGACGGCATCCAGTGTGCGCAGCCAGGTCATGAAGCGCTCGACCTGGGTGTCGACGATCTCTGACGCCTGCGAGGCGGCGGTCTCGCGCGAGCGAACGTTCTCCTCGATGACCGATCGCAGGTCGTCGATACTGTAAAGGTAGACGTCCCTCAGCTCGGCCACCTCCGGCTCGATGTCCCGCGGGACTGCCAGGTCCACCATGAAGAATGGCCGGTGTTTGCGCGTGCGCAGCGCGCTCTCCACGCTGCCCTTGCCGAGTATCGGCAGGGCACTGGCCGTGGAGGTGACGATGATGTCCGCCTCCGCCAGACGATGCGGGATGTCGGACAGGGAGATACCCTCGCCGTCATAGCTCTCCGCTATCTTTTCGGCCTTGTCCTCGCTTCGATTGGCGACGATGAGCTTCTGCAGTCCCTGGTCCTTGAGATGCCGCGCGGTGAGCTCGATCATTTCCCCGGCGCCGACCAGCAGGGCGGCGCGCCTGGGGATGTCACCGAAAATCTGCTTTGCCAGGCTCACGGCGGCGTAGGCGACGGAGACCGGGTTCTCGCCGATGGAGGTCTCCGAACGGACCTGCTTGGCCACGGAGAAAGCATGCTGGAACAACCGCTCCAGGGCCTGGCCCAGGGTGCCCGCAGCGGCCGACTGGTGATACGCGACCTTGGTCTGGCCGAGGATCTGCGGCTCGCCCAAAACCAGGGAGTCCAGTCCGCTGGCCACCGTCAGAAGCTGGTTCACGGCGTCACGGCCCCGGTAGCTGTACAGATACGGCCGCAGCCATTCGTATTCGAGCCGGTGCTGCTCGGCGAGCCAGCGGCCCAGCATGTCCGCGGCGTTGTCCGAGTGGGTGAAGGTGTAGATCTCCGTGCGGTTGCACGTGGAGATAATCGCCGCCTCCTCGATACCGTCGAGTCGCGCCAGATGAGCCAGGGCGCCGGCGCTGTCCTCGGCGCTGAAAACCACCCTTTCGCGCACGTCCAATGGGGCGGTTTTGTGGCTGAGTCCGAGGGTGAAGACAGGCATCAAGTACTCGACGGCGAGAGAGTGCCAAATTGTAGGCGACACGGCGTTGAAAACAAATGCGGCAATCATGGCCCGCCGCCATGGGTCGTGCCGGGCCAGAGTATACCGGTATAGTAGAGCCGCCAGGCGCCCGGCGGTGTTCCGTCGCGGCTGCCGCGTCGCCCTGGGTCAGCGCCGGCTCCGCCGCGACAGGGTTGACGAGGATACGGCGAACCGGTGCAGTACGGCAAGCTGAGGCCGGGAACGCAAGCCGTTGAACACGGGTCATAAACCGCAACAGTTCTTTCCAGCTGGTGACAGCCGCGGCCGCGGCGTGGTCCAGGCCAAGAGGTCCCAAATGCAGCGAATCCTGATCATCCTCCCGGTGCTTGTGCTCGGTGCCTGCGCGAATCTGCCCGAGGACCGCGTGCCCGGCGGCGAGCCTTCCGAGGCGCCCGGCCTTCAGGTGGCGGCTCCGGAGAGCGATTTCGCGGCGGAGGATACCGTGCTCTATCACCTGCTGGTCGCCGAGCTGGCCGGGGCGCGGGGCGATCTGGACGCGGCCGTGCAGCACTATCTCTCCGCCGCCGAGCGCAGCAGCGATTCCGGCGTGGCCGAGCGTGCCGCGCGAATCGCCGTCTATGCTGGCGACAATAAAGCCGCCAGGCGAGCCGCCGAGCGCTGGACCACCCTCAGCCCGCAGGCCCCCGGCGCCGACGAGGTGCTGGCCATCATTGCACTGCGTACCGGGGAGCTGGAGGCGGCAACCAACCACCTGCAGGCGGTGATTCGGGCCAGCAGCAGCCTGGCCGCCGGATTCGACGAGGTCTCCGCACTGCTCAACCGGGAGGTGGAATCAGGCAAGGCCATTGATGTGTTGCAGCGCCTGACCCAGCGCTATCCGGAACAGCGCTCGGCGCACTACGCCCTCGGGGAGACGGCCCTCGAAGCGGGCCGCCCGAGGCTCGCGCTGACCGCCGCCAACGATGCCCTGTCCCTCTCCCCGGACTGGCGCGACGGTTATCTGCTGCGTGCACAGGCTTACCTGGCAACGGGGGAGTCGGAGCTCGGGCTCGCCGATCTGCAACGGTTGCTGCGTCAGTCCCCGGAAGACTATGACCTGCGGCTGCACTACGCGCGCACCCTGCTTGATCTGTCACGCACCCAGGAGGCGCTGACCGAGTTCCAGCGCTTGATGGAACGCCGGCCGGACGACCCGCAGGTGACCTATGCGGCGGCACTGCTGGCCATGGACGCCGGCGAGCTGGAAATGGCGCGGGAATATCTGCTGAAGATGGTCAATAGCGGAGAGCGCGCGGATGCGGCCTATTACTATCTCGGGCGAATCGCGGAGCAGGAGGGGGACTACCAGGGCGCGATCCGCTGGTACAGCCGGGCCGGGGGCGATTACCGGGCCGAAGCCCAGCTGCGTATCAGCCTGGTACTCGCCGAGAGCGGTGATCTCGAACAGGCCCGTGCCCGGCTGCAGAGCCTGCGTGAGGATGATCCCGACCTCGCGCCGCGCACCTTCGCCATGGAGGGCGAGATGCTGCGCAGCGCCGGCCGGCTGGAGGAGAGCCTGGCCGTTTACAACCAGGCGCTGGCGCAGTCCCCCGGCAACACGGACCTGCTATACGGTCGGGCCATGACCGCCGTGAGCCTGGACCGGCTGGACCTCGCCGAGAGCGATCTGCGCCAGGTCATCGATGCCGAGCCGGACAACGCCCACGCCCTGAACGCGCTCGGTTACACGCTGGTGGACCGCACTGACCGTGTCCGTGAGGGCAAGCAGCTCATCGAGCAGGCCTACAACATCCGGCCCGACGAGCCCGCGATTCTCGACAGTATGGGCTGGGCCCTGTACCGGCTGGGCGAGCCCGAGCAGGCGCTGGACTATCTCGAGAAGGCCCACGAGCGCAGCGAGGAACCGGAGATCGCCGCTCACCTCGGGGAGGTGCTCTGGCAGCTCGGCTACAAGGACCGGGCGCGCTCCGTGTGGCAGCAGGTGCTGAAGGAGGACCCGGATAACCGCTTCGTAACGGAGACCATGCGGCGGCTCACCGAATGAGTTTGCGCAACGCATTCGTACTGCTGACGAGCCTGTTGCTTGCCAGCTGCGCGGCGGTGCAGCCGCCGGCGCCGGAACCGCTCAGGCAAGCGCGGTTCGAGAGCCGGGAGACGCAGCTGCGCGCGCTGCAGAGCTGGCGGTTGTATGCGCGGGCGGCCATCAACACGCCGCGCGATTCCGGCACGGTTTCCATGTTCTGGCGCCAGTCGGGTAAGGAATACACGCTGACCCTGCGGGCAGCGCTGGGTGTCGGGACGATCAAGCTGCACGGCGCCGACGGGATGGTCCGGCTGCGTACTTCCGACGGTCGACGGGACAGCGCCCGGGACGCGGCCGCGCTGGTCGAGCGTCATACCGGCTATCGTCTCCCGGTGCCGCACCTGCGCCACTGGGTGCTGGGAATGCCGGCGCCGGATGGCGCGCCGGAAATGGAGTTGAATGAACAGGGCGAGCTCATCCGCCTTGCCCAGGCCGGATGGGTAATACGCTATGACGACTACCGTGAGATCGGCGGCGTCAGCATGCCCGGCACCATCCGCGCCGAGGGGCAGGGCATCGAGCTCAAGCTGGCCGTCCAGCAGTGGGACATCGGGCACCGGGAGGGGTAAACGTGGACTCCGGCACCCCGGCGGCCTGGCCGGCCCCGGCCAAGATCAACCGCTTTCTGCACATCGTTGGCCGTCGCGAGGACGGGTATCATCTGTTGCAGACGGTGTTCCAGTTTCTCGATTTCCATGACGAGCTGCATTTCACGCCGCGCGACGATGGGGCCGTGGTGCTGGCGCCGTATGGCGCGGGGCATGCTCCCGGCGATGATCTCATCGTGCGCGCCGCCCGGCTGCTGCAGGCGCGTGCCGGCTGTCGCAGCGGCGTGGACATTCGAATGGTCAAGCGCATTCCGGCCGGCGGCGGCCTGGGCGGTGGCAGCTCCGATGCCGCCACGACTCTGCACGCGCTGAACGAGCTGTGGGCGGTTGGACTGTCCACGGACGCGCTGGCGAGATTGGGGCTTGAGCTCGGTGCTGACGTGCCGGTATTCGTGCATGGTCGTGCGGCCTGGGCCGAGGGTGTCGGCGAGAAGCTCGAGCCGTTGCAACTGGATGAGCCCTGGTACCTTGTTATCGACCCGCATTGCCCTGTTTCCACGACGGAAGTGTTCGGTGATCCCAAATTGACACGTCATTCCCCGCGTATCACAATAGCCGGCTTTCAGCGGGGCGCCGTGCACAACGACTGTGAAGGGGTGGTGCGCGCGCTCAGACCGCCCGTGGCGAGGGCACTGGACTGGCTCGGCGAGTACGGGCCCGCCCGCCTCAGCGGGACCGGCGGCTGCCTCTTCGCCGCGTTCGAGGACGAGCCCTCGGCGCGTTCGGTATTGGCGCGCGTGCCACGGCAGTGGCGCGGATTCGTGGCCCGCGGGTTGAACGAGTCCCCACTGCTGCAGCGGCTCGCCAGCAGTCCCGGAGATTGACGATTTTCAACTGGGGTGTCGCCAAGCGGTAAGGCACTGGGTTTTGATCCCAGCATTCCCAGGTTCGAATCCTGGCACCCCAGCCATCTTTCCTGAATGGGCATTGGAAGGGGCGGCGCAGGCGGGTCCGAACCGGGGCCGAGTCCGCCGGATTCCGGCTCCGGGCGCCGGCGCATCGACGAAAGCACTACCAGCAGGTATCGCACCGTGATCGAAAACGGACGCATGATGGTCTTCGCGGGTAACGCCAACCCGCCACTCGCAGAGGCAATCGCCGCCAATCTCAAGACCCGGCTCGGGCACGCCGAGGTCAACCGGTTCAGTGACGGTGAGGTGAACGTCGAGATCAATGAGCACGTACGCGGCCGCGACGTGTTCATCGTGCAGCCGACCCACGCGCCGGCCAACGACAATCTGATGGAGCTACTGGTCATTGCCGACGCGCTGCGCCGTTCTTCGGCCGCGCGCATCACGGCGGTGATTCCCTATTATGGCTACGCGCGCCAGGACCGCCGTCCGCGTTCCCAGCGGGTGCCCATCTCGGCGAAGCTGGTGGCGGACATGATCACGGCGGCGGGCATCAACCGCGTGGTCACCGTCGACCTCCACGCCGATCAGATCCAGGGTTTTTTCAACATTCCGGTGGACAACGTCTATGCCTCCCCGGTGCTGCTGGGTGATATCTGGCGGCAGGTCTACCCGAACAAGATCGTGGTCTCGCCGGACGTCGGCGGCGTGGTGCGGGCGAGGGCCATTGCCAAGCGGCTGGACGACGCGGAGCTGGCCATTATCGACAAGCGCCGCCCCCGGGCCAACGAGTCCAAGGTGATGAACATCATCGGCCACGTGGAGGACAAGACCTGCATCATCGTCGACGATATCGTCGACACCGCGGGTACGCTCTGCGAGGCCGCCAAGGCGCTGAAGGACAAGGGCGCGGCCCAGGTGGTGGCCTACATCACCCATCCGGTGCTGTCCGGGCCGGCGATCGAGCGGATCAACGCCTCGCACCTGGATGAGCTGGTCGTGACCAACAGCATCCGGCTTGGCGCTGAGGCCGAGGCCTCGCCCAAGATCCGGGAGCTCAGTATCGCCGAGATGCTCGCCGAGACCATGCGTCGCGTGAATAACGACGAGTCGGTCAGCGAGCTCTTCGTGGAGTAAGTTTGAGGACGCACTGAAGCGTTCGCGCCGCCGTCGCGGCAATGCTTCCGTATTTCCTCAACCGTAACGACACGCCGAACCTGGTCGCGGGGGAGGCGTGGGCCGCCCGAGGGGCGGTTTTTCAATTGGGAGCGTGTAACGCCATGAGTGTTGAACTGAAGCTTGACGCTGAAAAGCGCACGGACAAGGGGAAGGGTGCGAGCCGCCGCCTTCGCCGTGCGAAGCAGCTTCCCGCCGTGCTCTACGGAGCGGGCAAGGAAGCGGTTGCCATTCAGGTGCAGGAGGAGCAGGTGCTGCGCCTGCTGCGCGAGGAGACCTTCTTCTCCCAGATCATCGATATCAAGCTGGGCAAGCAGACCGAGCAGGCCCTGCTCAAGGACATGCAGCGCCATCCCTTCAAGCCGCTGGTCAGCCATCTGGACTTCCAGCGCATCAAGGCCGGTGAGAAGCTGACCACGCACATCCCGATCCACTTCCTCAACGAGGACAAGGCCAAGGGCGTGAAGGAAGGCGGCGTGATCCACCATGACATGATCGAGGTGGAGATCGAGTGCCTGCCCCAGGACATTCCCGAGTTCCTGGAGGTGGACGTCCTGGAGCTGGAGATCGGCGACTCGGTTCACCTGAGCCAGGTGTCGGTGCCCGAGGGTGTGGCGATCCCCAGCCTGTCCAACGACCCGGAGCAGGATCCGACCGTAGTCAGCATCCATGCGCCGCGCGTGACCGCGGAGCAGCTCGAGGAGGAGGCCGAGGAGGCCGCCGCCGAGGGCGCCGCCGCTGCCGGCGAGGAGGAGCCTGCCTCCGGGGAGTCGGAGTCTTCGGACGAAGAGTCCGGAGACAA
Organism: Ectothiorhodospiraceae bacterium WFHF3C12; assembly: GCA_013519935.1. Taxonomy (GTDB): domain Bacteria; phylum Pseudomonadota; class Gammaproteobacteria; order Nitrococcales; family Nitrococcaceae; genus WFHF3C12. The sequence goes on from JACDUA010000008.1 coordinate 17,360, forward strand.
GGAGTAACGGCGGGGCGCTGAATGTCGGACATCCCCGTTCGCGTGGTCGTCGGCCTGGGCAACCCCGGGCCGCGCTACGACAGAACCCGGCACAACGCCGGGTTCTGGTTTGTCGACGAACTGGCCCGCCTCCATGGCGGGTCCTTTCGTTCCGAGCGCAAGTTCAACGGCCAGCTCGCGCGTATCAGCATTGCCGGCGAGGACGTCGTGCTGCTCAAGCCGGAAACGTTCATGAACAGGAGCGGCGAGGCCCTCGGTCCGCTGCTGCGGTTCTTCAAGGTCGACCCCGCGGCCATGCTCGTGGCCCACGACGAGATCGACCTGTCGCCGGGCGGGCTGAAGCTCAAGCAGGATGGCGGCCACGGCGGGCACAACGGGCTGCGAGACACGATTCGAGTTCTGGGCACGCGGGCCTTCGGCCGACTGCGCATCGGCGTCGGCCATCCAGGTCACAAAGACGACGTGGTGCCGTATGTGCTCAGGGTCGCCCCGGCCGCGGAACAGGCGGAAATCGACCGGGCGGTGGAGCGTGCCGCGGCCGCCGTGCCACTACTTGTCGAAGGCGACTGGGCCCGCGCCTACCAGCGGCTGCACACGGCTGAAAAAGCGGAATGATTAGCCACAGACGAATACGGATTAACACAGATGTTCTTGATGATCGGTTGCGCTCCGGCCGGCCTCTTCGAGGCAGCAGGTGCTCGGCGACAGCTCGGGATGTAAACGGTTATCTGTGTCCATCTGTGTTCATCTGTGGCTAACCCTCACTGGAGTTAAGTCATGGGCATCAAATGCGGCATTGTCGGCCTGCCCAACGTCGGCAAGTCAACGCTGTTCAACGCGCTGACCCAGGCCGAGATTCCGGCCGAGAACTACCCTTTCTGCACGATCGATCCGAATACCGGGATCGTGCCGGTGCCCGATCCGCGCCTGGACAAGCTCGCGGAGATCGTCAAGCCGGAGAAGGTCATCCCGACGACCATGGAGTTCGTCGACATCGCCGGCCTGGTCTCGGGTGCCTCGAAGGGCGAGGGGCTGGGCAACCAGTTCCTGGCGCACATCCGCGAGACCGACGCGGTCGCGCACGTGGTGCGCTGTTTCGAAGACGGTGATGTCCATCACGTGGAAGGGCGCGTCGACCCCATTGCCGACATCGAGACCATCAACACCGAGCTGATGCTCGCCGATCTGGAAACCGTGGACAAGGCGCAACAGCGCTATGAACGCCGGGCCAAATCCAACGACAAGCAGGCCATTGCCTTTCGCGACGCCCTCAAGGCGATGGCCGCCTCCCTGGACGAGGGTACGCCCATTCGCGCGCAATCCTTCGACGAGACGCTCAAGCCGCTGCTCCAGGAGCTTCACCTGATTACGGCCAAGCCGGTGATGTACGTGGCCAACGTCGACGAGGGTGGCTTCGAGAACAACCCTCAGCTGGACGCGGTGCGCGAACTGGCGGAAAGGGAAGGGGCCATCGTCGTACCTGTGTGCGCCGCCATCGAAGCCGAGCTGGCCGTGCTAGACGATGCGGAGAAGTCCGAGTTCCTGGCCGAGTACGGCCTGGACGAGCCCGGCCTCAATCGCGTAATCCGCGCCGGCTACGAACTGCTCGGTCTGCAGACCTTTTTCACCGCGGGTCCGAAGGAGGTCCGGGCGTGGACGGTCAGGGTGGGTGCTACCGCACCGGAGGCGGCGGGGTCCATCCACACGGACTTCCAGCGCGGTTTCATCCGCGCCGAGGTGACGAGCTACGAGGACTTCGCAAAGTACAACGGCGAGCACGGCGCGAAGGAGGCCGGCCGGCTGCGGCTGGAGGGCAAGGAGTACATCGTCCAGGACGGCGACGTCGTCCACTTCCGGTTCAATGTCTAAAGGGCTTTGTTAGCCACAGATGGACACGGATAAACACGGATTCGTAAACAGTCGATGCTAGCGTGAGGCCGGGTCTGGCCGTAGCCGCGGGGTTGCGGCCGGCAGCACAGACGTCCGCTACCTGGGTAGGTCAACCAGAATCAGTGTCCATCCGTGTTCATCTGTGGCTAACGTCTCAGTCTCCTTGACACCCAGGACGCGCATAACGACAATTGCACGCCTATCCCGCCCGATAGCACGTGGCTACGTAGCTCAGCTGGTTAGAGCACATCACTCATAATGATGGGGTCGGTGGTTCGAATCCACCCGTAGCCACCATTTGATCGCTCCGACAAAAGCTCCGTTGCACATGAACGCGCCGACGGTAGCCGTGGCGATTCATGGGATTCCTCATCTTGGGGTTATCTGCAAGAGCTCGGCCGGAATCGCGCGGGGACCGTGGTACCGTTGTTGCTCCCATCCAAGCTGCGTCCGCAGGCCCAGCGCACACTCCCGCCGCTCGTTTGGCCAGTCAGAGTGAGATTGGTGCTCGCGCCTAGTCCATTGGCAGAGTATCGAATCACCACCCGCGTGTTGGACACCGTCAAAGAGTCCACGAAGTTTCCGTTGAGCAGATTCGGTGTGGGAATGCCCGCGCTTGTATTGTTGTTGGGCCACGTCCCATTCGTTATGACGTATTCGGCAGACGCATCTCTCGCCTGGCTGGCGAGATTGAGCCCTTCGCTTACCTGCGTTCGAATCGTGTAATCCTGATAGGCGGGTATGGCTATCGCAGCGAGTATGCCGATAATTGCCACGACGATCATCAGCTCGATCAACGTGAACCCGCTCTCCTTTCGGTTATCCCCTAGAGTCATTTTATGTCGCCCCCAATGTCATCCCTCTACAATATGGGCATGCATGGTTCGTGCCCGGGGAGGCGGCGCCTAGTGAGGCGATTCGCCAGGCTGGGGCGGGCGCCTGGCGCCTGTTTGAAGCCCAAAGTTGTCATCAATTGACGATGCGCGTCCAGACTTCCGTAGTCGCAAAGTGCCGTGCGGCTAGTCGTATTGGGGAACGTTGGCAGGGATGCAGCCCCTATCGATTCGTCAGTGTCTGCTGATTCTAGTTGCACGCGCCACGACAGGCGTTACTGGCTATCCCTGATCCAAGAGTGAGTAACCATAGCGGGCCATACGATCGCCGCAGAACTGTCTCACGGCGCGCTGCAGTTCGTCGCTCCACGCGTCGTCTTGTGGAGTTCGTTGGCGAAGGCTCTGGTTAAGCGGCGTTGAGGTTCTGCGCTTGAGTTCTTCGGTCCACTCAAGCCCGATCCAGCGCGAGATCAGCTCCAGGCCGTGCGAGTTTTCATCGAAGAGATCCTCGTAACGGATCCTCAAATAGCGTTCGCCGTACACGTCAGCCGCTGCATCCAGCATGCTATTGAGTGCATTCCACCGCCACGCGATCCGTTCGGCCGAGTTCATGGTCCGCCATCTCAGGCCTGAGTCCGAATCGATATGTTCCGGCTTGATGTGCCAGTAGGGAATCCACTTGCCTGCCAGACCCTTTGCTCCACTGAATACGCCGTGGTTGATATAGGAGCGAACGTAGGTTTCCGGATGGCGCGTCAGGTGGATGACACGAATGTCCCCGAATGCCTCGCCCAAAAGCTCAATGCAGGAACGCAGATAGGGGCTGGCTTCAATGTGGACGCCTGCGTGTGAGTGCCTCAGTGACGGCCGTGCGTATCGAAGGGTCATTGTCATCGTCTTCTTCGAGATCTTTCTGGAACGGTACATATTCGCGGCGACTCGAAGTGGACGAGAGGGCCAAGGCTCATGTGTTGCGGTGACGCCCGGCCAGGCCTCGTGAAGGTAATGAGCAAGAGCCTTGGTGGCGGTCCGACCGGTGGAAACGATGAAGACGGTCTGGTGGGGGAGGCTGTCGGTCGACAATGAGTTTCCTCGACAAAGCATCAGGTTATATTCCGGCCATGAGAACAACATGGCGTTTTCACTACAATGTGGATGCTACTCTATGCACTTGGAAACCTCACCTGCTTCTACCGAAATGAGTGTTTTTGACCAGCGAGGCCGGGGAGTGCGTGGCCCGATCGTATTTGTTGCGGGCTGTGGGCGTTCCGGAACCTCGTTCTTGCGGACGGTGCTGGATGCGCATCCGGAGATCTATATCCCGTCGGAATCCCTCTTCCTGAGTGACTATCTCAGGTACGAGGCCAGCGTTCCAAAACGTGTGTTGCAGTTTCTGTTCTTCAGGGAACCCCAGCTGCGCTGCTGGTATGACGGTCCAAGGTTTCAATTCAACGACGCGGCGGAGGCTATTGACCGTGTTCATGGCCACATGGCACGTCGTTCCGGCGCTCGCATCTGGGGGGAGAAGACGCCAAGGTTCATTCGGGATTGGCAGCTTTTCTCCCGCCGCCTTCCTGACATCAAGTGGGTGGTTGTCTACAGGGATCCGAGGGCCGTCGTCAGCTCGATGTTGGGTTCGGGCCAGCATACGAGCTCGATCTGGCACGCCTGTGAGCGGTGGAATCGCGACAATCGCGCCCTCGTGGCACTTAAGGAGAGTGATCTGGCAGCCACCAATGTGCTCATTGTCTGCTACGAGGACCTGGTCCGTGAGTTTGACGCGCATATGAGCCGCATTTTTGACTTTCTTGGCGCTCGGCCTATCGACAGGGACGTTATCGAGAAGAATGCGAAGCCGGTGTTCTTCTCCCGATCAAGATTCAGGATCAACACCGTGCGAGACGGCATTCTCCCCGACGAGGCAAAGCTGGCTGACTGGAAGGAGAAGTTGAGCGACCAACAGGTAAGGCGTATCGAAGAACACTGTTGGGACATGATGCTGAAGCTGGGGTACGTACCGGAGCGAGCTAAAGGCCCTGCTACATCTAAGCCTAGACCGCTGGAGCGCCTCAAGGACATTGGTGTGATTGGGCGCTATATGTGGTACTGGCCTGAATACCCGATTCATCATTTACTGCGGCGTGCAGTATTTCAGGCTTTCCAAAGCATTGGCTGGCGGCGGCGCTCTGCATGACCCGCGCTGCGCGCTACATGCTGAGCATCATTGCGGTTGCGGGTATCGCCTTCGCGATCCTGTTTGCAACGACTCAAGGCGGTGCTTCGACCGCGCGCCTCAGCGAGATGGACCTTCCACTGCTGGTGGCATCGATGCTGTTGCTGGCGGTTGCACTGCTTTCCAGGGGTTTGATCTGGAAGGTCTTTCTCGGCTCCGCTGAGGTTCATATCGGGTGGCGGCCGGCGCTGATCAGTCGGTCGCTGCCTATCCTGGGTAAGTACGTTCCGGGAAAGATCTGGGCTCTGGCGGGAACGGCCAGTGCTGTGAGTCAGAGCTCTGGTTCATTCTCGCGTGCCGCAGTGCTGACCATGTGGTTTCAGCTTTCGGTGGTGGCGGGCGGCCTGATGGTCGCCGCATTTGGCGTGCTCGCTCTGGGAGCATCTCTACCGATGACTTGGTATACCTACGCGATCTTCTGCGTGTGTGCCATCGTCGTCGTGTTGGCGCTGGACTTACCCCAGAGCCGCCGCCTCCTGGTCAGGCTGATCTCCAGGATTCTGCCCGGTACAGCAGGCCTCAGGCTGCCACCTCTGCGTTATGCGATTCTCTTGGGTATGGTCTCGTGGTTGATCCTGGGGGGCGCGCAACTAATGATGTTGCAAGCTATTGGACTGGACGCCGGGTTAGCGCCTGTCTTTCTCCAGCCGCTCGCCAATTCCGTGGGGATGCTTGCTGGCTTTGCACCGGGAGGCATAGGTGTGCGGGAGGGCGTGATGGTCGGTTATCTCAGCTTGGCCGGGATTTCGCCCGCGACCGCAATCGTGGCATCGGGATTGGCCAGGCTCTGGTCACTCGGCGCCGAAGTGCTGGTGTTTCTAGTCGGTCTGATCCTGCGGCAATACGAGAAGGCTGCCGACAACCTCGAGACTCCGTCGCGGTGAGCGTCGCCGTCCACTTCGCGGCGTTAGCGCTGGTCGTCGCCCGAATCCGTAAGCCGGCGGCGGTTCGTACCCTGGTACATCAACGCAGTCACCTGTTCGGACACCAGTCCTATCAGGAAGATTATTACTGCAGTTACCAATAGGGTTGCCGTCATGTTCGTAAAACGCCCATGCCACCCCAACGTGTAGGCAGCGTAGGTAGTCCCCAGTAGCCCGGAAAACAGCGCGAGCGGGAAGAACAGCTTTAGCGGGGAGTACAGTGTACTGATACGAAATATAATCAGTAGAAAGCGCAGACCGTCCTTGATGGGCCTGATGTGGCTCTTGCCCTCGCGAGCCTGCACCGCTATAGGCACATAGCTGACGCCATACCCCGCCCGAAAGAATGCCATCGTTATCGTCGTCGGGTAGGAGAACCCATTCGGCAGAAGGTGTAGGAATTCTCGAAACTTCTGAGCCCTCACAGCTCGGAAGCCGGAGGTCAGGTCGTCAACGCGGTGGTCCACCATGAAGCTTGCCAGCCGATTGTAGAACCTGTTCGCCAATGCGCGTCCCGCGTTGGCCTGCCCCTCGCTCGTGCGTGCCCCTACGGCCATATCGTAACCCTGGTCCAACCGCTCCAATAGCTGGGGAATTTCCTCGGGCCGATGCTGGCCATCCGCATCAAGGAACACCAGGGTTTCTCCCTTTGCGGAACGCGCCCCCGTCTTGACGGCTGCGCCGTTGCCCATGGAATACGGATGCGAGACGACCCGCGCGCCGGCCTCTTCGGCGAGTTGGCGCGTGTCATCATTGGACCCGTCGTCCACTACAACGACTTCGAGCGGAGAGCAGACCTCATGAAGCCGGCGAACAAGGGGGGCGATCGTCTTCGCTTCGTTGAGCGCCGGAATAATTATGCTAATTCGATCCATTGATGCGTCCACTCCACACTCGATGGGCTTTGTCTGCTTTGCGTTCTTGCCGTGGAGCCGCGTCCGGGCAAAAAATCTCAATCGGAAGTCTTTCTCTCTTGCATGGCCTTGGCCTGCGCACGAAGTGCCGCAATCTTGTCAGATAGATCCTCGTCAAATATGCCCCCTAGTCTGGCGTTTCGGTTCGTCTCTTCCGCCCGCTTCAAGTACTCCAGTGCGGGCTCCGGCAGGCCAGCCGACAGGAGGTTGGAAGCTGCCTGCATGGCGTACTGCGGTCGCGGGTCCGCCTCAAACGCCTTCTCAAGGGCATGTATCGTCGGGTTAAGCGCCCTCTGATGGTAGTGCAGCTGGGCTTTGTAGTTCCAGAACTTGGCGCGGTGTTCCGGATAAAGCCCATAGTTGCGGTTTTCCAGGAGCGTATCTATCAGGGTTTCGATGTCATCGTAGTCCAGTGTCTGACAGGTACCCTTTTTCACCTGGCGGATCAGATGGTCAATGGTATCGATTGTCGCGAAGCTGAACGACGCCTCTTGCGCGATCGAGAATGCCCATTCCCGAGTCTGTTCTGTATCCCGCATAGCCACGCAGTCGAGGAAAAGCACTTGTAGTCTCACATCGACAGCGTTGGGATTAAGAGTCGATGCTTCTACGAGTTCCTGGCGGGCTTTGTCGATATGGCCTCGTGTCGCCCAATAGTCGGCCGCAGTCTGACGCGCCCGGACGGAACTCGGGTTCTCCTCTGCCCAGACGGCTGCAAGGCGTCCCTCCGACCCCCATATTGCAGCCGAATGGCGCGCTGTGGCGATCTCCAGCACCAGGAATCCCGCTACCAGGATCGCTATATGTGGTCGATATCGCCTTGCTGCGCGGCAGGCGCCGTATGACAGGGCGAGCACCGGACCGAGCATCGGCACATAGTTTCTATGCTCGAAGTACAGTTCCAGGTGCAGAAATGTTGATTCGAGAGAGTGACCGCCCAGGAACCAGAGAACGGCGAAAGCCGGGATTGGCCAACGTCGCCGCAAGGCGATTGCACCAGCTAGGCTGCCCAGCACGCCAAGAAGGGCGGGCAGTGTGGTCCACGGTGTGAATAGGCCGCGTGAGACCGGGAAATCCGCATGGTATATGCCTGAACCGGACAGTCGCAGCGTAAATATCTGGCCGATGTAGTTGAACAGAACGCGAGGTTCTGTCAGGAGTCGCTCCCAGATGGTGAAGTCCCGCCGATGCTCGAAGATGAGCGCGGACCGTTCCCACCTGGAGCCTATATAGATGAGAAGCAGAACCAAGGGCGCGATCGTGAAAATTGCGAACCACAATCGAGCGTATTTGGGTGCGCGCATTCCCGCGGCATGCCGGAAGACCGTCGCTTCGAGGACGATCGCATAGACGGCAATGAGGATCCCCGTGCCCTTGCCCAGAATGGCAAGCGGTCCACCCAGGCCTATGCCCAGGGACATCCACAGGTAGCCCTTGATCGGATTGTCATTGACCTGGGCTCGGCCATGCACGAACGCGATTAGACCGGCCAGGGTAAACATCGCCGAGATCTCGACGAGCCGCTGAACCACCAACATCATCGTCGATAGATGTATGGGGTGAAGAAGCCACAGCGCCGTTGCCAGGAGGGGGAAAGCTATCGCCTGGCGCCCGGTCGTCGGAATCACCTGAGCCAGCTTCTTGGCCAGCATGAACACCAGGACACCGTTCAGCAGGTGAATCAGAATGTTGGCAATCTTGAATGGCCGTGGATCGGTGGGCCAGGCGTTGTCATGTACCAGAAAGCTCAAATAGCTCAGCGCGCGTGCTGGTGCGCGACCGCGAAAGATGAATTCCTTGACTTCGCCGAGGGTGTCGACCGCGCCATCTGCATTTTGCATGGCTTTCAGGTTCGGCAGGTCGTCGAAAACGAACGGTCCGCTCACGCCTGGCCAGAAGAGGAGCAGGGCACATGCGATTAGGGCTCCGAACGCAAGGGCTTCAACATACGTGAGCTTGTTGCTATTCATGCCATTCCTTGAGGCGGGTCCTAAGAGTGGGCTTGATTGTTTTTGTCTTACAGGGCGTATGGAAAAGGATCATTCGTGAATCGGCAAGCCATTGGGGCCGGGTTTTGAGAATACCGTCACGCGGGCCGTCGTGTCGGCGGGGTGCCCATCTTCTCCTTTCCTGCCCCCTTTCCCCCCAAAAAAAAAAGTCTCCGCGGTTGCCCGCGGAGACTTTCGCGTCCGGCGAGAGTGCCAGCGCTCGTTAGCGGCAGTTGGAAGGCAGGAAGTTGGTCGGAACGGTGGTGCCGCCCTGGCCGCAAGTCCACGTCACACTGCCCCCGCTGGTGGCGGCGACCAGGTCCAAGCGGGTGCTGGCGTTCAGGCCGTTGGCGGAGTAGGTAATGACGATCCGCGTGTTCTGGACGTCCACCGAGGTAACGTAGTTGCCGGAGATGGACCCGGCAGGCGCCACGCCGGCACTGGTGTTGTTATTCGGGAACGTGCCGTTGGTGACGACGAACTCCGACACGCCAGTCTTGGCGCCCGAGGCCAGGTTAAGGCCCTCGGTTACCTGCGAGCGAACGGTGTAGTCCTGGTAGGCCGGGATGGCGATCGCGGCCAGGATGCCGATGATCGCGACCACGATCATCAGCTCGATAAGCGTAAAGCCCTGTTGCTTCTTCATGTTTCAACTCCCCTAGATCAAGTTCTGAACGCCCGCGGCGCTTCGTTGCAAATCACTGTACCCGGTTTGCCGAAAGGTCCCGGCTCGGCCGGGATTCTCTTTCTCGATGCATAAGCTAGCAGGATGTATGCCAGCTTCGTGTGAACCACGTCACGCAAATAGGAAAACTCATTTAGTCTCCTGTTTTCATGGGCTTACAGCCGTGGTGGACGGCTGTAGCGGCATTCTGGGTGGAGCGCCCTTCTCGCGGCAGGTGTCGATACGCGTCACCTCGCAGCGGCTGTCGGTGACGCAAACTGTCAGGGTGACCAAACCGGTCACTATTCCAGTCCCAGCTTCTTCAATCGATAACGCAGCGCGCGGAAGCTTATACCGAGAAGCTGCGCGGCAGCGGTCTTGTTGTAGCGGGTCTTCTCGAGTGCTCGGGTTATGACGTCCCGTTCGATCTCGCCGAGATAGTTCTCCAACTCGAAGTCCTCTGACGGATCGGCCACTTCTGCAGTAGGTGCGGGTTGGCCTCCAGAGTCGCCGGCGGCAGTTGAATTTTCGGGCAGTTGGAGATCGGCAGCGCCGATGACGGTGCCCTCGGACAGGGTCAGGGCGCGTTCAAGTACATTCTCCAGTTCCCGCACGTTGCCCGGAAAGTCATAACGTTTGAGGGCCGAGATTGCATCGTCCGCAAGCCTTGGTCGTTCCTCGGTCCCGGATAGTATCTTGTCCAGTATGTGTTCCACCAGTAGCGGCAGATCCTCTGGGCGCTCGCGCAGGGCGGGGGCGCGCAGCTGTATCACGTTGATCCGGTAATAGAGGTCCCGCCTGAAGTCGCCCGCCTCGACGAGTTGTGCCAGGTCCTTGTGCGTGGCGCTGAGGATGCGCACATCTATGGGCGCCTCCTTCTGGGAACCCACAGGGCGCACCGCTTTCTCTTGAATGGCCCGCAGGAGCTTGACTTGCATGTGCTGGGGCAGCTCGGCTACCTCGTCCAGGAATAGTGTGCCCCCATCGGCTGCCTGGAATAGCCCCTGTTTGTCGGTGTTCGCCCCCGTGAAACTCCCTTTCTTGTGGCCGAAGAACTCGCTCTCCATGAGTTCGCCGGGAATCGCGCCGCAGTTCACGGGAACGAACGGCTGGTCCCGACGCGGCCCCTTTTCGTGAATGAGTTTTGCTATCAGCTCCTTGCCAGTGCCGGACTCCCCATAGATGTAAACTGGGGCCTGGCTGCGCGCCAGCTTCACGATGGTCGACCGGATCTGTTGCATCGCCGCCGACTCGCCAAGGAGCACGTCTCGCGAACGGCGATCCATCTTCGGATCTTCGCTTAGCCTCATGGCGTGCTCGACAAGCCGGCGCAGCACGTTGAGGTCCACGGGTTTCGAAACGAAATCGAACGCTCCGGCCTTGAGGGCCTGGATCGCGGTGTCGATGCTGCCATAGGCAGTGATAACGGCCACGGGGATATCCGGAAACTCCCGCTGTATGTAGTCGACCAGCTCTATGCCGTCGCCATCCGGCAGCTTCATGTCCGTGAGGCAGACACCAACAGCGTGCTCCTGAAGGGCGCGTTTCGCGGATTCGATGTCCTCGGCTGTTATCGCCTCGACATCCATCCGCTGCAATGTCATCTCGGCAAGTTCGCGAATGTCGGCTTCGTCATCCACGACCAGGGCGAGTGGACGCGTCATCTACAGGTTCTCCTCTCGCTTCGGGCCCGCGAAAGTGATGCGGAAGCAGGCCCCCGTACCTTCCCGTTCCATCAGATTCAGTCTCGCGTGGTTCGCCTCGCAGATCTCCCTGCAAAGATACAGACCAAGACCTGTGCCGGAAGAAGATGTCGTGAAGAACGGCTCGAACAGATGCTCGCGAAGCTCTTCGGGAACGCCGGCGCCATTGTCCTGAACCTCGAGAAAAGGTTGGCCGACCTCGTCATAGTCGGCGACCAGGTGTATGCGCGGCGTCCGGCGGTTGCCGCCTCCATGTTCGCGCGCGTTGCGCATCAAGTTCTCCAGGATCTGCCGGAGGTGGTCAGGGTCGAATCGCGCAGCTGCGCCACTCAATGCCATGGACACCTCGACCGACTCCAGGCGTGGGTCCTGTTGCTCCCGCCAGTCGTGTACGAATTGGCGAAGCCAGTCGTCCAGATTGAGGCGCGATTGCTCGGCGGCCTGACGGCGTGAAAGCTGTAGCACGCTCTCGACGACCGTGTTCAGGCGCTTGCACTGATTACGAATTATCTCCACAAGCCGCTGATCGGCCGTGGCAAGTGCTTCGTTTTCCTCCAGGAGCTGGCTGGCGTTGGAAATCGCGCCAAGAGGGTTTCGGATCTCGTGGGCGATGCTCGCAGTCAATCGGCCAAGCGAGGCAAGCTTCGCCTGTTGGACCTGCGCCTGCATTTCGGAAAGATTGTCCAGGAATACAAGGCAGCCCTGATGCCCACCCTGACCGATCGGACGAAACCGGGGCATGACGTTAGGCCCTGAGGTGCGCAGCGAAACCGGCTGCTCCATGTTGGTCCAGGATTGCCTCCAGGACTCGTAGGCATTCGCAAGCTCGGCCGAAAGCACGGTCAATTCAGTTCGTTCCGGCACTTGCTGTTCTCCGAGAAGGTCCCTGGCCGCGCGATTAGTGAGCCTTACCCGGCCTTCTGCATCCAGTACAACGACCCCTGTCTGCAGCCGCTGCACGATGTGGTTGTTGAGGGCCTGCAGGTTCTCGATATCTAGGCCGCGCTGCTCTGCGAGCGCCTGGTTCTCACGGGCACGGTTCGCCAGCCAGCCGCCCACCACCGCCGTGGCGAACATGGCCAGGCCCAGGAACCCGACCTGGGAATACCCCAGGGCCGGCTGTCCCAGTTCAAACAGTGAGTAAAACTGCTGCGCGAACAGCATGATGGTAGCAACAGCCGCGACCAGTGCGCCCTTGCGCATGCCCACCAGGATGCTGCCGCCGGCAACGGCGACCAGCAGCGCGGTGGGCAAGCCGTTGTCAATGCTGCCGCTGGCGAAGATCAGCAGGCCCAGCGCGCCGACGTCCACCGCCAACTGGCCGTACACCTGCCAGGTGAACGAGGGCTGTCTCAGGCCTAGCGGTACCAGCAGAGACACCGACACCATGGCGTAGATAGCGGCAGTGCCCACGAACAGCGACGGCCGGTCGACGGCGAGGATGTTCTCGCCTCGGGTGATCAGGTAGATGGAGAGGATGCCGAGGGCGATCACCACGCGGTAGATGGAAAAGACCCGCAGCGGCCGCCAGGTGAAGGCCGTATCGGAGTCGCCATCGGGCGAGGGTGACGGTGGGTTGTCGATGTGCTCGCCCAAGGGGGATGCGACGGTCCTTGTGCTCATGGAATCTTGGTTCGCGTCGGTGTCGTCGTTCTTCTGAATGGCCCCGGCCGCGCTCCGGTAAGGGGTCCCTGACAGTCCCGCCAAGTCTTATGAGGAACACGAGCGTAATGCAAGTAACGCCGTCGCGCTTTTTGATTTGACTGGTAGTTTGATAGAGAATACGCACCTTCTCAGAAGGGAGGTGGGCGCATGAATCTCCACGAGTTCCAGGCCAAACACCTGTTTTCCCAGTTTGGCATCGCGATTCCCCAGGGTTACGTAGCAAGCTCCGCGGCCGAGGCCCAGGATGCGTCCGACAAGCTCGGCGGCAGCCTGTGGGTGGTGAAGGCGCAGGTCCACGCCGGCGGGCGCGGCAAGGCCGGTGGCGTGAAGATCGCCAAGAGCCGGGACGAGGTGGGCCAGCACACGGAGGCGATGCTGGGCACGAGCCTGGTCACGCATCAGACCGACGACAACGGTCTGCCCATCAATTCGGTGATGGTCGAGCAGGGCCTGAACATCGAGCGCGAGCTCTACCTGGGCGCGCTGGTGGATCGTGGTTCCAAGCGCGTGGTGTTCATGGCCTCGGCCGCCGGCGGTATGGACATCGAAGAAGTGGCCGCCAACGAGCCGGAGAAGATCCTCACCGTGCAGGTGAACCCGGTGGCCGGCCTGCAGCCCTACCAGTGCCGTCAGATCGGTTTCGGCCTGGGCCTGGACAAAAAGCAGATCGGCAAGCTCACCCAGATCATGAACGGGCTCTACAACCTGTTCGTGGAGAAGGACCTCTCCCTCATCGAGATCAACCCGTTGATCGCCACCGCCGAGGGCGACCTGCTGGCTCTGGACGCCAAGATCAACGTGGATGACAACGCCATCGAGGTCGGTCGCCACAAGGACATCGCCGACATGCGCGACACCTCCCAGGAGGACGAGACCGAGGTGCGCGCGGCCGAGCACGGGCTGAACTACATTACCCTGGACGGCAACATCGGCTGCATGGTCAACGGCGCCGGCCTGGCCATGGCCACCATGGACACCATCAAGCTCCACGGCGGCAATCCGGCCAACTTCCTGGACGTGGGGGGCGGCACCACCAAGGAGCGCGTGACCGAGGCCTTCAAGATCATTCTCTCCAGTGAGTCCGTCGAGGGCATCCTGGTCAACATCTTCGGCGGTATCGTTCGCTGCGACATGATCGCCGAGGGCATCATCGAGGCGGTGAAGGACGTGGGCGTGGACGTGCCCGTCGTCGTGCGCCTGGAAGGCACCAACGTCGAGAAGGGCAAGGAGCTGCTGGAGAAGAGCGGCCTGGAGCTGACCGCCGCCGACGACCTCACCGACGCGGCCAAGAAAGTTGTCGCCGCTGTCGGCGCCGCATAAGCCACCGCCCAGCGAACACGAGGAAGTCGAGACATGAGTATTCTGGTCGACAAGAACACCAAGGTCATCGTGCAGGGGTTCACCGGTAACCAGGGCACGTTCCATGCCGAGCAGTGCCTGGCCTACGGGACCAAGGTCGTCGGCGGTGTCACGCCCGGTCGCGGTGGGGAGAAGCACCTGGACCTGCCGGTGTTCAACACCTGCAAGGATGCCGTGAAGGCAACCGGCGCCAATGCCTCCATGATCTACGTGCCTGCCGGTTTCGCGGCTGACGCGATTCTCGAGGCGGCCGAGGCGGGCATCAAGGTCATCGCCTGCATTACCGAGGGCATCCCGGTGCTGGATATGCTCAAGGTGAAGGCGGCGCTGGACTACTATGGTGCCACCCTCATCGGTCCCAACTGCCCGGGCGTTATTACCCCGGGGCAGTGCAAGATCGGCATCATGCCGGGCCATATCCACAAGTCCGGTTCCATCGGCATCGTCAGCCGCTCGGGTACGCTGACCTACGAGGCCGTGAAGCAGACCACCGATATCGGCCTGGGCCAGAGCACCTGTGTCGGCATCGGGGGTGACCCCATCCAGGGCATGAACTTCATCGATGTGCTGGAGCAGTTCGAGGCGGACCGCCAGACCAAGGGCATCGTCATGGTCGGCGAGATCGGCGGCACGGCCGAGGAAGAGGCGGCGGAGTTCATCCAGTCCAATGTGCGCAAGCCCGTGGTGGCTTATATCGCCGGTGTCACCGCGCCTCCCGGCAAGCGCATGGGCCATGCCGGCGCCATCATCAGCGGCGGTAAGGGAACGGCCAAGGACAAGTTCGCCGCTCTGGACAAGGCGGGCGTGGCCACCGTGCGCTCGCCGGCCGAGATCGGCGCGCAAGTGCACGAGTTCTTCGCCGGCTGAACACCCCGGCGGTGACCGCCGGCCGGGCCCTGCCCCGGCGTCCGGCCGGGTGCCGAAACAGGCCGAGTCCCCGGGGGCTCGGCCTTTTTGTTGCCCGGGTGGCTGGCAGCGTCAGCATCCATGACTCAGGATGGCATCCATGGCTAACGAAATCCGCGTCGTGATGGCGCAGCTCAATCCCCTGGTGGGCGATGTGGAGGGCAACGCCGCGGCCGTTGTCGAGAGCGCGGCCCGCGCCCGTGACGAGCTCGGTGGCGACGTGGTCGTCTTCCCGGAGCTGATGCTGACCGGCTATCCTCCGGATGATCTGCTCCTGCGGGACGATTTCATGGACAGCGTCGAGCGGACGCTGGAGAGCCTGCGTGAGCGGATCCACGGTATCGCCGTCGTCCTCGGTACGCCGCTGCGCTCGCCCGCGGGGTTGCGCAATGCAGCGGTTGTCTTCGCCGACGGTGCCGAGCAGGGCCGCTACTTCAAGCAGCAGCTGCCCACCTACGGCGTTTTCGATGACAAGCGTTATTTCACGCCCGGCGACACGTCGCTGGTGGTGGAGATCCGGGGTTGCCGGATCGGGGTCACGGTCTGCGAGGATCTCTGGCACCCCGGCCCGGCGGCGGCGGCTCACCGTGCCGGTGCCGAGCTGCTGATCAACATCAACGCCTCCCCCTTCGACCGGCACAAGTGGCGGGCCCGCGAACAGGTGCTGCGCGCCCGACTCGCGGAGGCGCCGGTGCCGCTCGTTTACGTGAATATGTCCGGGGGGCACGACGAGGTGGTCTACGATGGCGGCTCCTGCGCGTTCAACCGGGACGGGGAGCTTACGGTCAGGGCACCGCAGTTCGAGCTTGGCCTGTATCCGGTGACCCTGCAGGCCGGGGACGGAGGCTGGCGGTCCCGGGCCGGGACCATTGCCGCCGAGCTCGACGCCGAGGCAAGCGTTTACGAGGCGCTGGTCTGGGGGGTTCGGGACTACATCGACAAGAACGGCTTTCCCGGGGCCCTGATCGGGCTGTCGGGCGGTATGGATTCGGCGCTCACTGCCGCCATTGCCGTGGACGCCCTGGGGCCGGACCGCGTCCACACCATCATGATGCCCACGCGCTACACCTCGGAGCTCAGTCATACGGACGCCACGGCGGTGGCGGAGAACCTGGGCATTCGTTACGACGTTGTTGCCATAGAAGACATTTTCGAAGCGTTTCGCGGGGCGCTGGGTCCGCTGTTCGAAGGGCGGCCTGAAGACATCACGGAGGAGAACCTCCAGTCCCGCACCCGCGGCACGCTGCTGATGGCGGTGTCGAACAAGTTCGGCAAGCTGGTGCTGGCCACCGGCAACAAGAGTGAGATGGCCGTGGGCTACGCCACACTCTACGGGGACATGGTGGGCGGTTTCTCGCCGCTGAAGGACGTGCTGAAGACCGAGGTCTACGATCTTGCCCGCTACCGCAACACGCTGGGTGCCGTGATCCCCGAGAGCATCTTTACCAAGGCGCCCACGGCCGAGCTGCGGCCGGATCAGAAGGACTCCGACAGTCTGCCCGAATATCACGTGCTTGACGCCATAATCGAGGCCTATGTCGAGAAGGACCAGTCTGTGGCGTCCATCGTGTCGGAAGGTTACGATGCCGGGGATGTCGAGCGCGTCATTCGCATGATCCACAAGAACGAATACAAGCGCCGGCAGGCGCCGCCGGGCGTCAAGGTCACTGCCCGTGCTTTCGGGCGCGACCGGCGCTACCCGATCACGTCCGGTTTCGGGCGTGGTTAACTGACACCTCAGCCGCAGCCGCGGGTCGTCGAGATATCCGGGCTGGAACAGTCAGGGGAGACCGATGAAGAAAGTCGAAGCAGTCGTTAAGCCGTTCAAGCTGGACGATGTTCGCGAGGCCCTGTCCGAGATCGGTATCACCGGCATGACGGTCACCGAGGTCAAGGGGTTCGGCCGCCAGAAGGGCCACACCGAGCTCTATCGGGGTGCCGAGTACGTGGTGGATTTCCTGCCCAAGATGCGGGTGGAAGTCGTGGTTTCCGATGATCAGGTCGACCGGTGCGTGGAGTCCATCAGCAAGGCCGCCCACACCGGCAAGATCGGCGACGGCAAGATCTTCGTCACGCCCGTCGAACGCGTGGTGCGCATCCGCACGGGCGAGGAGAACGAGGAGGCGCTCTGAGATCAGTCGCTCGCCGACTGCTGCTCGCGCCTCGCTAGCGGGTGATCCGGGAAGTTGTCGCCGATTACCCGGCGAATGTCCTCCCGCAGCGCGGGTATCTCCAGCTTGCCATAGGCCTCGGCCATGATGGCGAGCGCCTCTTCCACGGCGGGCGTCTCGTCATATTCGCTCAGGATGCGCTTGGCCCGGTTGGCGGCTGCGACAAAGGCACCCCGGTCCATGTAGAACCGCGCCACGTGAAGCTCGTGACGGGCCTGCAGATCCCGGATGATGAGCATGCGCTGGCGGGCGTTTTCGGCATAGTCGCTGTCCGGGTACTGGGTGACCACGGTCCGGAAGGCGCGAAATGCGCGTTGCAGCGGCTCGGGATTGCGGCTGGCCCGATCCAGGTCGAAGGCTTCGGTGAGAAACGACCGCCCGCGGCTCATTTCCGCCACGCCCTGCATGAAATGCGCGTACGGCACCGACGGATGTCGCGGGTTCAGCCGGATGAACCGCTCGGCGGCGGCCACGGCCGAATCCGGTTCGTCGAAGCGATAATAGGCGTAGATAATATCGAGCTGCGCCTGCTCGGCGTAGCGGCCGAAGGGGTAACGCGCCTGCAACGTCTCCAGGGTCTGAACGGCGTCCTCGTAGTTGCCGGCGTCCATCGCCTCCTGGGCCTCGGCGTACAGGCTCTCCGCCGGTTGCTCCTCGTCGGCGCCGTTGGTGGCGCAGCCTGCGAGGGCGACGACGGCCGCCAGGCAGAGCGTGATCAGAATCCTTGGCATAAGGGCCATTGGCTCCCGGGGTTGCAATGCGCGAAGGCGTCATTCTAGGTAAACAGTGCGGTGTTGCACAGCGCGCGGTGGCGTGCGGCGGTTACGTTGGAGCACGGCCATGAGCGAACGGATCGAGCGCAGTGCCACGGTGCCGGACGATCTGCGCGGCGAGCGTTTCGACCGCGTCGCCGCCGCCCTGTTCCCGGAGTTCTCGCGCACGCGGCTGCAGAGCTGGATCCGGGCCGGGCAAATCACCGTCAACGGCGCCCGCTGCAAGCCTCGCGAAGCCCTGCTCGGCGGTGAAATCATCCGCGTTGAGGCGGCGCTGGAACGGGACGACGCCCAGGTCGAGCCGGAAGCCATCACCCTGGACATCGTTCACGAGGACGAGGACCTGCTGGTCATCAACAAGCCCGCCGGGCTCGTGGTGCACCCCGGCGCGGGAAATCGGGCGGGTACGCTCCAGAACGCGCTGCTCCACCACGCCCCCGAGACCGAGCGCCTGCCCAGGGCCGGGCTCGTCCACCGACTGGACAAGGACACCTCCGGCCTGCTCGTGGTCGCCAGAACCCTGCAGGCCCACAAGGCCCTGGTGGACCAGCTGCAGGCCCGGAGCATGGGCCGGGAATACCTGGCGCTCGTGGCCGGCACGATGACCGCCGGCGGGGAGGTGGATGCGCCCATTGGCCGCGATCCCCGGGAGCGCAAGCGCATGGCCGTGCGCGAGGACGGCAAGCCTGCGGTCACCGGCTACAGGGTGGAAGAGCGTTTCCCGGCCCATACGCTGGTGCGGTGTCTTCTCCAGACGGGGCGGACGCATCAGATTCGCGTGCACATGGCCCACATCCGCCACCCGCTGGTGGGGGATCCCGTCTACGGTGGCCGTCCGCGGCTGCCCAAGGGCGCGGACGATGCGCTGCGCGCGGCCCTGTCGGGTTTCCGGCGCCAGGCTCTGCACGCCCAGCGCCTTACACTGACTCACCCGCGCAGCGGCGAGTCCGAAACCTGGGCGGCCCCGCTGCCGGCGGACATGGAAGCGCTGCTCGCGGTACTACGCGCCCACCGCGATGCCCGGGAAGGGCGGCTGTCATGAACGAGGCATCGATCGAGCTCATTCTGCCCGACTGGCCGGTGCCCGCCGGCGTGCGGGCGGTCAGCACCACGCGCAGCGGAGGCGTGAGCGCGCCGCCCTTCGATACCCTGAACCTGGGCGGGCACACGGGTGACGATCCCGCCGCCGTCGCCGAGAACCGCAGGTGGCTGGCCGAAGCGGCGGGGATGCCATCGGCGCCGCGCTGGCTGAATCAGGTGCATGGCACGGACGTGCTGCACGTCACCGAAGCCGGGGCGCCCGAGGACGCCGACGCCGCCTGGACCGATCGTCCCGGCCGGGTCTGTGCCGTGCTCACGGCGGATTGCCTGCCGGTGATCCTGGCGGCAGTGGACGGTAGTGCCGTAGGCGTTGCCCACGCCGGGTGGCGGGGCCTGAGCGCCGGCGTACTGGAGAGCCTCATCGACGAAATGCGCGCCGCGCCCCGGGAGCTCGTGGCCTGGCTGGGGCCGGCCATCGGCCCGGCCGCCTTCGAGGTGGGGCCGGAGGTGCGCGAGGCGTTCCTGGCGCGGGACGACGGGGCCGAGGCAGCGTTCCAGTCGTCCCCGGCCGGACGGTGGCTAGCCGACATCTACATGCTCGCCCGCCGCCGTCTCGATGCCGCCGGGGTTGAGGCGGTGTTCGGCGGCGGATCCTGCACCGTAGCCGATTCGCGCCGATTCTTCTCCTATCGCCGCGATGGTGAGACCGGGCGCATGGCGACGGCCATCTGGCTCGAACCCTAGGTTGGCCCCGGGTGCTCCGGTACGCATGGAAAGGACCGCCGCGAGGACGCGCCTCCCACACTCCCGGAAGATGCCGTGATGGCCGAATACCGCTGTGGGAGGCGCGTCCCCGCGGCGATGGTCGAACGCAAGCCCGCCGGGTCTAAGGCCGACCTCAATCCTGACGATGCCCACTCGCCCGTTGATGGGGTCGATGGTCGCGAGCCCCGTGGACGGGGCGGTTGATGCCTCCCCAATCCACCCTGCACCCCACCCAAACCTGACCTGGCTCAACCCGGCTGGCATTAGCGGCGTTACATTGCTTGAAAAGCCGATGGTGTCCCCCATCTTGTGGATAAGTTCAAAAACACCACCGAATTCGAGGTTTTTCTATGCGGATGGACAAGCTCACCACCAAGTTCCAGAACGCCTTCGCCGACGCCCAGTCGTTGGCCGTGGGGCGGGATCATCAGTTCATCGAGCCCGAGCACCTGATGGTCGCCATGCTGGATCAGGAGGGTGGCATCTCGCGCCAGCTGCTCCAGCAGGCCGGGGTCAATGTCAGCCTGCTTCGCTCGCAGCTCGGCGACCGGCTCGACCACATGCCCACCGTCTCCGGCGCGGCCGGCGAGGTGCACCTGTCCAACGAGATGGGGCGGCTGCTCAACGTCACCGACAAGCTGGCCCAGAAGCGCAAGGACGACTACATCTCCAGCGAGCTGTTCGTCCTGGCCGCGGTGGACGACGGCAAGAGCAAGCTGGGCGAGATCCTCAAGAAGGCCGGCGCCACCAAAGAGGCGTTGGAGAAGGCCATTGACGAGGTCCGTGGCGGCGAGAAGGTGGACGATCCCAACGCCGAGGACCAGCGCCAGGCCCTGGAGAAGTACACCATCGACGTCACCGAGCGGGCCGAGCAGGGCAAGCTGGATCCGGTGATTGGCCGCGACGACGAGATCCGCCGCACGGTGCAGGTCCTTCAGCGCCGGACCAAGAACAACCCGGTGCTCATCGGCGAGCCCGGCGTCGGCAAGACCGCCATCGTCGAGGGTCTGGCCCAGCGCATTGTCAACGGCGAGGTACCGGACGGGCTCAAGAACAAGCGGCTGCTGTCGCTGGACCTCGGCGCCCTCGTCGCCGGCGCCAAGTTCCGCGGCGAGTTCGAGGAGCGCCTCAAGGGCGTGCTCAAGGATCTGTCCAAGCAGGAAGGCCAGATCATCCTGTTCATCGACGAAATCCACACCCTGGTGGGCGCCGGCAAGGCCGAGGGCTCCATGGACGCCGGCAACATGCTCAAGCCGGCGCTGGCCCGCGGCGAGCTGCACTGCATCGGCGCGACTACGCTGGACGAGTACCGCAAGAACATCGAGAAGGACGCCGCCCTGGAGCGTCGTTTCCAGAAGGTAATGGTGGACGAGCCCTCGGTGGAGGATACTGTGGCCATCCTGCGCGGTCTGAAGGAGCGCTACGAAGTCCACCACGGCGTCGAGATCACGGACCCGGCCATCGTCAGCGCGGCGACGCTCTCGCACCGCTACATCACCGACCGGTTCCTGCCGGACAAGGCCATCGACCTGGTGGACGAGGCGGCCAGCCGCATCCGCATCGAGATCGACTCCAAGCCCGAGGAGATGGACCGGCTCGAGCGCCGGCTGGTGCAGCTGAAGATCGAGCGAGAGGCCATCAACAAGGAGTCCGACGAGGCCTCCAAGCGCCGGCTCAAGGCCGTCGAGGAAGAGATCGAGGGCCTGGAGAAGCAGTACAAGGAGCTCGAGGAGATCTGGAACTCCGAGAAGGCCGCCGTCGAGGGGACCCACAACATCAAGGAATCCCTGGAGCAGGCCCGCCAGGAGTTGGAGACGGCCCGCCGTGCCGGCGACCTGACCCGGATGTCCGAGCTCCAGTACGGGCGCATTCCCGAGCTGGAGCGCCAGCTGGACATGGCCTCCCAGGCCGACATGTACGAGCTGCGTCTGCTGCGCAACTCGGTCACCGAGGAAGAGATCGCCGAGGTGGTCTCCAAGTGGACCGGCATCCCGGTGGCCAAGATGCTGGAGGGCGAGAAGGAAAAGCTCCTGCGCATGGAGGAGGCCATATCCGCCCGCGTGGTGGGCCAGGACGAGGCGGTCTCCGCCGTGGCCAACGCCATCCGCCGTTCCCGGGCGGGGCTGTCGGACCCCAACCGACCCAACGGTTCGTTCCTCTTCCTCGGCCCCACCGGCGTGGGCAAGACCGAGCTGTGCAAGGCCCTGGCCTCGTTCCTCTTCGACAGCGAGGAGCACATGATCCGCATCGACATGTCGGAGTTCATGGAGCGCCATGCCGTCGCCCGGCTCATCGGTGCCCCGCCCGGCTACGTCGGCTACGAGGAGGGCGGCTACCTGACCGAGCACGTGCGCCGCAAGCCTTACTCGGTGATCCTGCTGGACGAGGTGGAGAAGGCCCACGCGGATGTGTTCAACATCCTGCTGCAGGTGCTCGATGACGGCCGGCTGACCGACAGCCACGGCCGCACGGTGGACTTCCGCAATACCGTCATCGTCATGACGTCGAACCTGGGCTCCAACGTAATCCAGGAGATGGCGCGGGAGAACGACTACGACGCCATGAAGACATCGGTCATGGAGATCGTCGGCCAGCACTTCCGGCCGGAGTTCATCAACCGCGTGGACGACGTGGTGGTCTTCCATCCGCTGGCGAGGGAGCAGATCCGCGAGATCACGGAGATCCAGGTGCAGTACCTCAACCGGCGGCTGAAGGACCGGCATATGGAGCTGGAGCTTACCAAGGAGGCCCTGGACAAGCTGGGCGAGGCGGGCTTCGACCCGGTCTACGGTGCCCGGCCGCTGAAGCGCGTCATCCAGCAGAAGGTGGAGAACCCGCTGGCCCAGGCCATCCTGGAGGGCCGCTATGCCGAGGGCGACGTGGTCCGCGTCACCATCAAGGACGACCAGCTGGCCTTCGAGAAGGCCGAGCGCAAGGCCGACGCGGCGTAGGCCAGACCACGCTGAGCGGCACGAGACGGGGCCTCACGGCCCCGTTTTTTGTTTAGCCGCAGATGAACGCGGATGGACGCAGATAGTCCCTGGGCTGATATCCCCGGCACCTGTAGGAGCGTCGCAAGGCGCGATTCCGACAGCGCCCCGAAGCCATCGCGCCTTGCGACGCTCCTACAGGTGCCGACGGACGGCGTCGTGGGAGCGGCGACCTCGCCGCGAAAGGGTTTTGCCATCGGAACGCCGTTCGCGCCGGGGTCGGCGCTCCCACGGGAAATGCAGTGCTCGTGGTCTTCGTAGGGCGGGTAGAGTCGAATAGCGATGCGTATCGCGCTCTGCCCGGTGGGCTATGAGTCTAAGGCGGTTCGCGGCCCCTGGCCGCGAACCGGATCAGCGTTTATTGGCGTTCATTCGCGGCTAGGTCTTTTCCGTCCTCCGCTCGTCCGCCGTCGATGCCAGCAGCACGCGGTCCAGGGTCCGGTACGGCAGCACCCGGCGCAGGAAGCCGAACAGGTGGGTGGGGAAGGTGACGTAATAGCGCGGTTTCGGCCGCCGGGCCTCCAGGGCCTTGACGACTTTTTTCAGCACGGCCTCCGGCGGCAGGGTGAAGCTGGCGTCGCCGCCGGCGGTCAGGCGCCGTTCCACGGCGGCGTAGGTCTCCCGGTGGGCGCTCGCCTCCGGGTCGATGTGTTGCCGGTAGGCACGCAGCGCGTTCTCCCGGAAGGCGCTGCGTATGGGGCCCGGCTCGACGATGGACACATGCACGCCGCTGCCGCGCAGCTCCAGGCGCAGGGTGTCGGTGAGCCCCTCCAGGGCGAACTTGCTGGCGCAGTAGGCGCCGCGATAGGGCAGTGTGATCATCCCCAGCACGGAGCTGTTCTGGATGATCCGGCCGCGGCCGGCGGCGCGCATGGGAGGCAGTACGGTCCGTGCGAGCTCGTGGGCACCGAGCAGGTTGGTCTCCAGCTGCTCGCGCAGTGCGGCCCGGGACAGATCCTCCACGGCCCCCGGCTGGCCGTAGCCGGCGTTGTTGAATAACCCGTAAAGCTCGCCGCCCGTCGTTTCCAGCACGTGCTCAACGCACTGTCGAATCGAGGTCGAGCTGGTTACTTCCAGCAGTGAGGCCTCCAGGCCCTCGCCGCGCAGGCGCATGACGTCGTCCGGCTTGCGCGCGGTGGCGAAGACCCGGTAGCCGCGCTCCTTCAGCCCCAGGGCGGTGGCGTAGCCGATGCCGCTGGAACAGCCGGTGATCAGGACGCTGCGAGCCGAGTCGGTCATGGGATGTGCCTTCTCCTTGAAAAGCCTTCGTTGATCGACGGGATGGACGCAGCACGGCCGCCCGGTGACGCCATTTCCCGCGCAGCCGCGATGCGCCGGCGATGCCGCCCAGGCGTCCTGCGTCCGATAAGTGATCCGTCCAGCCGCGTCCTACCGCCTACGCCAGCAGCACCGCCACGATGCCCGTCACGAAGACCCCGTCGAAGGTGCCCGCGCCGCCTATGGAAGCGAAGGGCGAGCCGAGGCCGCGTACGTCCTTGAGCCGCAGCAGGTCGGCGCCGATGAGCACGCCCATGGTGCCGCATACATACGCCAGGGGCGGGCTCTGCTCGGGCAGCAGGAGCACGGCGATGAGCGCGGCGGTGATGGGGGCCAGGAGTATGGGCATGCCGATGCCCAGTCGCGGGATCGGGCGGCTGGCCGCGAAGCAGACCGCGGCCTGGATCGCGATGGCCAGCGCCACGGTGCCCAAGGGGAGCGGGTAGTTCGCCAGCAGGTAGGCGGAAAACGCGATGGGCAGCAGACCGCCGCCGACGTTCATGGCCACCAGCACCTTGCCCTCGCGCAACGGCAGCCCGGCATTCAGCCAGGCCGGCGGCTGCGGGCGCTGCATATTCTGCGGGCCCCTGGCATCGATGGTGAACAACGGCAGGTTGATGCCGCTGCCCAGCAGCGAGCTCATCAGCAGCAGCATCGCGGAGCTCATGGACAGGCCGAGCTTGTCGAAGGCGATGCTGAGCGCGCCGATCTGGATCAGCGCGAACAGCATGGCGAACAGGATGAAGCCGATCAGTAACTGCAGGGGGAACACGCGCCCGCTCCCGGTCCGGTAACAACGCCGTCCAAACTGCGGGTCCGGCCCGGGCAAGTC
Organism: Ectothiorhodospiraceae bacterium WFHF3C12; assembly: GCA_013519935.1. GTDB lineage: Bacteria > Pseudomonadota > Gammaproteobacteria > Nitrococcales > Nitrococcaceae > WFHF3C12. The sequence continues at coordinate 42,288 of JACDUA010000008.1, forward strand.
AACCTGAACGGCGTCACTGTTCGCCTGCGCCCATCCTGCGTAAGATAGTGCCAGAAGCGTGAAAATCCGACTTGCAACCCCGGTCGCGTAGCCTTATATAGATCGCCGGCCGGGGTTTTGTGTGAGGTTGTTAGCATGCCCATCTACGAATACAAGTGCGACAAGTGTGACCATGAGCTGGAGGCCATCCAGTCCATCAGTGACGAGCCGCTGACCGACTGCCCGTCCTGCGGCGAGTCGAAGCTGCGCAAGCTGATTTCCGCGGCGGGCTTCCGCCTCAAGGGCGGTGGCTGGTACGAGACGGACTTCAAGTCCAGGAACAAGCGCAATATTGCCGGCGAGAACGCCAGCACGAGCAGCAGTACTAGTAGCAGCGGCGAGAGCGGCAGCTCGTCGGGCAGCTCCAAGAGCGCCGCCGACGGCTAGGCGAACGCTGAGTGGGCCCCCGGGCTGCTTGCGCCCCCCCGGGTGACCCCTTAACATTGCGCCCGGCCCGCTGTTGCGCTGCGACAGCGGGCCGCGCCTATTTCTAGTCCCGGAAAAATCGAGAGTGCCATGCGGAGCCACTACTGCGGTCAGGTGACCGAGGACCTGCTGGATCAGGAGGTCGAGGTTTGCGGCTGGGCCCATCGCCGCCGCGACCACGGCGGGGTGATCTTCATCGACCTGCGCGACCGCGACGGTCTGGTGCAGGTCGTCTTCGACCCCGACGTCGGCGAGGCCTTCGAGGTGGCCGACCGCGTGCGCAACGAGTTCGTTCTGAAGGTCCGCGGACGGGTGCGGCATCGCCCCGAGGGCACCGTCAATCCCGACCTGAAGACCGGCAAGGTGGAAATCTTCGGCCAGCACCTGGAGATCCTCAACCGTGCCAGGACGCCGCCCTTCCAGCTCGACGAGACCGACGTCGGCGAGGACGTGCGCCTGCGCTATCGCTACATGGACCTGCGCCGGCCGGAGATGCAGCACCGCCTGCGCACCCGGGCGAAGGTCACCACGGCCATGCGCCGCTTCCTGGACGACAACGGTTTCCTGGACATCGAGACGCCGATGCTCACCCGGGCCACGCCCGAGGGCGCCCGGGACTACCTGGTGCCGAGCCGCATCCATCCCGGTGAGTTCTACGCCCTGCCGCAGTCGCCGCAGCTGTTCAAGCAGCTGCTGATGATGTCCGGCATGGATCGCTACTACCAGATCGTGCGCTGCTTCCGCGACGAGGACCTGCGTGCCGACCGCCAGCCGGAGTTCACGCAGCTGGACGTGGAGACCTCCTTCATGGACGAGGAGGGCATCATGGGTCTGATGGAGGCCATGATCCGCCAGCTATTCCGGGAGGTTCTGGGGGAGGAGTTGCCGGATCCGTTCCCGCGCATGACCTACGCCGAGGCCGTGCACCGCTTCGGTATCGACCGGCCGGATCTGCGCATCCCGCTGGAGCTCATCGAGGTGGGCGATCTGGTCGCCGACGCCGAGTTCAAGGTCTTCTCCGGCCCCGCCAACGACCCCAAGGGCCGCGTGGCGGCGCTTCACGTGCCTGGCGGCGGCGAGCTCACGCGCAAGCAGATCGACGACTACACCAGGTTCGTCGGTCGTTACGGCGCCAAGGGGCTGGCCTACATCAAGGTCAACGATCCCGCCCAGGGCCGCGAGGGCCTGCAGTCGCCGATCCTCAAGTTCCTCAGCGACGAGGCCGTAACCGGCATCATGGAGCGCACCCGGGCCCAGGCTGGAGACCTCGTGTTCTTCGGCGCCGACCGGGCCAAGGTGGTCAACGAGTCCCTGGCCGCGCTGCGCGTGCAGATCGGCCACGATCTCGACATGGTCGAGCCGGGCTGGCGACCGCTTTGGGTGGTCGACTTCCCCATGATGGAGTTCGACGAGAACGACAAGCGCTACTATGCGCTCCACCACCCGTTCACGGCGCCCCAGGCCGGGGAACCGTCGGAGCTGCGGGTGGACGACCCGGAGCAGCTGCTGTCCCGCGCGTACGACATGGTGCTCAACGGCACGGAGATCGGCGGCGGCTCCATCCGTATCCACCGCCCGGAAATGCAGTACGCCGTGTTCGACCTGCTCGGTATCGGCGAGGAGGAGGCCCGCGAGAAGTTCGGGTTCCTGCTCACCGCGCTGGAGCACGGCGCGCCGCCGCACGGGGGGCTTGCGTTCGGCCTGGACCGCCTGGTCATGCTCATGACCGGCGCCCATTCCATCCGCGACGTGATGGCGTTCCCCAAAACGCAGACCGCGAGCTGCCTGTTGACCGAAGCCCCGGCCCCGGTGGGCGAGGCCCAGCTCAAGGAGCTCGGCCTTCGACTTCGCCGGTCGGTGGCGGCGGAGAAGTCGGAAAAGGAGGCCTGAGGTTACGCGCCCCGGGCCGTTAGAATCCTGAGTGCGGCTCGGCCAGCAAATGTGAACGATTGCCTGCGGGCCCCACCCTGGAGAGGGGTACGATACGGCATTCGGCGGCGGCGCTGAGGTGCCCGCCCGATTACAGGCGCACCGCCATTGCCCATGTCGCAGTCACACGTCCATTCCAGCCGCCGCCAGGCGTTGCGCAAGGCGCTCGCCATCAGTGGCGGCTATGCCCTCATCGGCACCGTCTGGATCAGTTTCTCCGACCCCCTGGCGCAGTAGCTGCTGCGCGATGACTTTGCGTCACTGACCGGCGTCCACATCGCCAAGGGCCTGTTCTACGTCGCCGTCACGGGGTTCTATCTGTACCTGTTGCTCCGGGCCAGCCTCGGCGAGCTCTATACGTCGCGAGCGCAGTTGGCCGCGAACGAGCGCCGCTTCCAGCTGGCCCTGTCCGCGGCGGAGCACGGCATGTTCGACTGGCCGGTGGGCTCTCTACTGCTGCATGTCTCCGCCCAGGGCCGACGCCTGCTCGGCGACGATCCCCACGAGCAGCTCGAACCGGCGCGGCGCTGGCTGCGCCGGGTGGATCCCGCGGACCGCTGGCGGCTCTTCCACCTGATCCGCGAGCACCTGGGCGGACGCTTCGGCGACGTCGATCTTCGCCTTCGGATTCGCCGCTGGGACGGCAGCTATGGATGGTTCCGGGCGACCGGGCGCAAGGTCTGGATGCCCGACGAAGCGGTGCCGCGCCTTGTGGGGATTGTCCGCGATGTCACAGCTGAAGTGGCCGACGACGCCCGCCGCCGTCACGCGGCGGCGTTCCTCGACTCGGCGGCCGAGGGCGTGATGGTTACCGATACCGAGGCCACCATCGTATCCGTGAATCCCGCTTTCGAACGGATCACCGGCTTTCGCGAATCGGAGGTCGTGGGCCAACGCCCCAGCCTGCTGAGCTCGGGGCGGCAGGACGGGAACTTCTACCGTCGCATGTGGACGGCGCTGCTTCGTCACGGTTTCTGGGAAGGCGAGATCTGGAACCGTCGCAAGGATGGCCGGGAGTACCCCGAGTGGTTGACCATCCGCGCGGTTCGTGACGGGGCAGGCCAACTGACCCATTACGTCGGTGTCTTCTCGGATATCTCGGAGCTTCGTGACGCGGAAGCCCGGCTGGAGCACCACGTCCACCACGACGAGCTGACCAGCCTTCCCAATCGCAAGATGCTTCAGCGGCACCTGGAAGTGGTGCTGGCGAGGGCCGAGCAGGGCATGGTCGTCGCCGTCGACATCGACAACTTCAAGACGATCAACGAGTCCTACGGCCATCCGCTCGGGGACAGGGTGCTTCGGGAAATCGGGCACAGGCTGCATGCGGCGTTCGGTGAACGCGGTGTGGTCGCCCGGTTCGGTGGTGACGAGTTCATGGTGGTGTTGCCGGATGAGGGGCAGCCCGGGCGGCCCCACGCGGTGGGGCCGGAGCTCGCGGAACTGTTCCGGGAGCCGCTGAGTGTCGAGGAGCACGTCGTCTACGCCGACGTCAGCGTCGGGTTGTGCCGGTTTCCCGAGCACGGTACCAGCGCGGTCGACCTGATCCGGAACGCGGACAGTGCCCGGGCACAGGCCAAGCGCATTCCCGGCTCCAGCTTTGCCGTCTACAGCCCCGAGCTGGACACGGATGCCCGCCGCCGGCTGCAGCTCGAGACCGACCTGCGAGGCGCACTGGAGCGGGAAGAGTTCAGCGTCTTCTACCAGCCGCAGCTGGCGCTGGGCAGCGGCGCCATCGCCGGCTTCGAGGCGTTGGTGCGCTGGCGGCATCCCGAGCACGGCCTGGTCTCACCGGGCGAATTCCTGCCGCTCATCGAAGCCCTGGGGCTGGCCGCGCGCCTGGACGACTGGGTACTCAACCGGGCGCTGGCGGATCTTGCTGCGTGGCGTGACGCCGGATACGCGTCCATGCGGGTCGCGGTAAACCTGTCCGGTCAGGCCCTGGCGGAGCCGGCGCTGGTCGACAGGGTCGGTGAGGCCCTCGATGCCAGTGGCGTGGTGCCAGAGCTGCTTGAGCTCGAGGTGACGGAGGGCGAGCTCATGGACGATCCGGTCAGCGTCAGTGAACGGCTGGCGGAGCTCAATGGCCTGGGCGTTCAGCTCGCCATCGACGATTTCGGTACCGGCTATTCCTCTCTGAGCTATCTGCGCCAGTTCCACGTTCACCGGTTGAAGATCGACAAGTCCTTCGTCGCGGGCATCACGGAAGTGGATGAGGACGCCACCATTGCCCGCGGCATCATCGCGCTGGCCCAGGGGCTCGGTCTCGAAGTCGTCGCCGAGGGCGTGGAGACGGAGGCCCAGCGCGCGTACCTTTGTCAGCTTGGCTGCGAGCTCATCCAGGGCTTCGGCGTGGCCCGACCGATGTCCGCCGATGAGCTCGCGTCGTGGCTGGGGCGGGGGCCCGATCACCCGTGGGTGGCCGGCGGACGTCATTGACGTCGGCCCCGGTTTCGGCGGCCGCCGGCGCGGCGGGGAACAAGTGGCGACTGTGACGGTCTATGTAGGTGGCAGGCGAGGCTTCAGGGTGTCACCGAAAGGATTTCGGCTCGAGACTCGTTTGTCGATTCCCCTTGATTGACCCGGCCTTGGCCGGGTCCTCCTTTATCCGTCCTTACCCTTTCGGGATGGCCGCCGGCTGAGTCGGCCGCCGCTGTGTGGTATAAAGAGCGCCGCTGTCAGTGAGCCGAGCCGAGTGAGCCCACCATGACCACGATTCGCCAGGACGACTTCATCCAGAGCGTCGCCGACGCCCTGCAGTACATCTCCTACTACCATCCCAAGGACTTCATCGACGCCGTCACCGAGGCCTACGAACGGGAGGAATCTCCCGCGGCCAGGGACGCCATGGCCCAGATCCTCATCAACTCCCGCATGTGCGCGGAGGGCCACCGGCCCATCTGCCAGGACACGGGCATCGTCACCGTCTTCCTGAAGATCGGCATGGACGTGCACTGGGATGCCGAGATGGGCGTCGAGGACATGGTCAACGAGGGGGTGCGCCGGGCCTACAACCACCCGGACAACAAGCTGCGCGCCTCGATCCTGTCGGACCCCGCCGGCAAGCGCACCAACACCCGGGACAACACCCCGGCGGTCATTTACATGGACCTGGTGCCCGGCGACCGGGTGGAGGTCGAGCTCGCCGCCAAGGGCGGCGGCTCCGAGGCCAAGTCCAAGTTCGCCATGCTCAATCCCTCCGACAGCATCGTCGACTGGGTGCTGGAGCAGGTGCCGAAGATGGGCGCCGGCTGGTGCCCGCCGGGCATCCTGGGCATCGGCATCGGCGGTACCGCCGACAAGGCCATGCGCCTGGCCAAGGAAGCCTGCATGGAGTCCATCGACATCCATGAGCTGAAAGAGCGCGGCCCGCAGAACACCGTCGACGAGTTGCGCCTGGAGCTGTTCGACAAGGTCAATCAGCTCGGCATCGGCGCCCAGGGGTTGGGCGGGCTGACCACGGTGCTGGACGTGAAGATCCGCGACTATCCCACCCACGCGGCCAACAAGCCCGTGGCCATCATTCCCAACTGCGCCGCCACCCGGCACGTGCACTTTGAGCTGGACGGCTCCGGCGTCGCGAAGCTGCCCGCGCCCAAGCTGGAAGACTGGCCGGAGATCACCTGGGAGGCCGGGGCCACCAGCAAGCGGGTGAACCTGGACACGGTCACGCCGGAAGAGGTGCGCAGCTGGAAGCCGGGCGAGACTCTCCTGGTATCCGGCACCATGCTCACCGGCCGCGACGCCGCCCACAAGCGCATCCAGGACATGCTGGCCAGGGGCGAGGAGCTGCCCGTGGACTTCCGCGGCAAGTTCATCTACTACGTCGGCCCCGTGGACCCGGTGCGCGAGGAAGTGGTCGGCCCCGCCGGCCCCACCACGGCAACGCGCATGGACAAGTTCACCGACATGATGCTCGCCGAGACGGGGCTACTGGGCATGATCGGCAAGGCCGAGCGCGGCCCCGCGGCCGTGGAGGCCATTCGCAAGCACAACGCCGTCTACCTCATGGCCGTGGGCGGCGCCGCCTACCTGGTCTCGAAGGCCATCCGGGAATCCCGCGTCGTCGCTTTCGAGGATCTGGGGATGGAGGCCATCCACGAATTCGTGGTGGAGGATATGCCGGTGACCGTGGCCGTGGATGCCCAGGGCGAGTCGGTCCACAAGACGGGCCCGAAGGAATGGCGCGAGCGCATCGGCAAGATCCCGGTGGTGGTCGAGTAACCGCTCAAGCGCGTACCAACGCAACCCAGCGAACCCGCCAACCGGCGGGTTCGCTGCTTTCGGGGGCGGTAGTGAACTCGGTTGCTTGCCTTGAGTGAAAAATTATGCAGACTGGTCTACTATTATCGATCAAGGATAAGGAGACCAACCGTGACCCGCTTCCAAGCCTCGAACCCCGATTTCGCCCGGGTTGTCCGGGACACCGTCCTTGGCATGCCAGCCGCCAAACACCTCGGCTTTCACTTCGGTGATCTGGCCCCCGGCGAGGCCGAGATCATCCAGCCCTACCGCCCGGAGCTGGCCCAGCTCGCCGGCCATTTCCAGGGCGGTATCCTCGGCGCCCTGGCCGATTTCGCCGGCGGCTCCGCGGCCGGCACACTGCTGCCGGAGGGCTGGATGAACATGACCATCGATTACACCGTGAAGATCCTCGCCCCCGCCCGGGGCGAACAGGTGGTCGCCCGGGGCCGGGTCTTGAAGACCGGCAAGCACGTGACCGTGGCGACGGTAGACGTGCTGGCGGGTGACGCGGATCAGCAAAAACTGTCCGCCACGGCCCTGGTGACCATGCAGAACATGCCCGTGGCAGTGTAGGGGCGCATCCCAAGTCCTTGGTGGCGCCGGGTGGGAGCAACCAAGCCCGCCTGGGTGGCGGGCTGCGTCTAGAAGGAACTTCGAGAAACTGGTGGGCCGTGTAGGATTCGAACCTACGACTCCGCAATTTTGTGGACACTTCGTGGACGCTCTGGACACCCGTCAGAGCCGGTCCTTTGCCTTCGAGTAGACGGCACCACGTTCGCGTTTGCCAATGGCCACGACCACGATGACGAGCTCGCCATCGCGCACCTGGTAGACCAGGCGGAAGCCGGAGGCCCGTAGCTTGATCTTGTAGCAGTCCTCGAAGCCCTTTTCGCGCAGCCGGTCGCCCGGGACGTGAGGGTTGTCGCGGCGTTCCTTGAGCTTCTTCCTGAACTGGTCCTGGATCGGCGGATCCAGCTTCTTCCACTCCTTTAGAGCGGACTCCTTGAAGCTCAGCTCATAGGTCATCCCAGTCGACCTTGATTTCCTTCTCGTGCTCGCGCTCATGGACCTTGGCGGCTAGCTCCAGGTCCTCCATGCGCTCCATCATGGCCTCGTAGGTATCCGCCGGGATGCAATAGAAAGCCGGCTGGTTGTGGCTGAGAATAGCCACAGGGGCCCCTTGCCCACTGGCGAGCACGCCCTTGGGGTTGCGCTTGAGCTCCGTGATGCTGCCGGTAGTCTCGGCGTAGAGCTTGGAAGTCATTTCAGCACCTAAATGTGAGCACTATTATGCTCATAATTTAGTGCCAATTTTCGGACTTCACAAGTTTGGCTTGTCACCGAGACAGGTTCTGCAGCGCCTATGCGGCCAGCCTTCGCAGGCTCAAGGCCCGGGCGATGACCTCCTGCGGATCCTTCTTACGGCGTCGCCAGTACTCGCACAGCCCGTTCCATAGGCCGGCGCCCTTGAGGTGGGCGATGACGTCCTTGGTCTTGTACTCGTAGCGGGCATAGACGCTGAGCATGTTGCCGAAGGCCAGGGCGAGGTTTCTCTCATCCCCGCGGGCGGGGGTCTTGTAGACGCGGCGCACGACGAAGGCGTCGCACTCACCCATGACCTGGACGTTCTCGTAGAGCAGTTGCCAGAACGGATCGATATAGGTGCGGGAGAAGTCCAGGCGGAACGCTTTCAGGGCGTAATGGAGGAAGTTGGTCAGGACGGGGCCCCATCGGTGTATTTGCGGAAGCTGCGGTCGTGCTGGTCCTGGACCTGCTGGACCACGCTGTGATGGTAGCGCCATTCCAGGCGCCAGACGGGTTTGCCTTCGCGGTAGTAGGGCCGGTCCAGGTCTTCCCCGCATTCGTTCCAGACGGATTCCCACCAGTCCAGCTTGACGCGTTTGCAGGCTTTGAGATCCTTGCGGTAGACGCTGAACTGTAGGCCTGAGGATGATCCGAACAGGTATCGTAAGCCGCCCCGTTGTGGACGCATAGTGGACACAAAAAAGCCCGCGACATTGGCGGGCTTCCTGTAACTAACTGTTTTGACTGGTGGGCCGTGTAGGATTCGAACCTACGACCAGCGGATTAAAAGTCCGATGCTCTACCGACTGAGCTAACGGCCCGTGTTGCAGGCGGGGAATCTTACCGAAACACACCCGTTGAGACAATCGCGCAGCGCCAGAGCCTCGCGGGAGTCGCGCTAGGGCGGGGTGACGCCGTCCTGGTAGCGGGTGGGGTCGGGAACGCCTGCCTCGCGGAAGCCCTGGGCGCGGAAGCGGCAGGCGTCGCAGCGGCCACAGGCGCGGCCGTGGTGGTCGGCCTGGTAGCAGGAGACGGTCTGGCCGTAGTCCACGCCCAGCTCGATGCCGCGGCGGATGATCTCGGCCTTGCTCCACTGGATGAGCGGGGCATGGATGGTGTAGCGGCCCGTGCCCTCAACGGCGGCCCTGGTGGCGAGATTCGCCATGTTCTCGAAGGCGGCGATGTATTCCGGGCGGCAGTCCGGGTAGCCGGAGTAGTCCACGGCGTTGACGCCCACGAAGATGTCGAAGCTACCGATCACCTCGGCATAGCCCAGGGCCATGGACAGGAAGATGGTATTGCGGGCTGGGACATAGGTCACCGGTATGCCCTCGCCGGGCTGATCCGGTACGTCGATACTGTCGTCGGTCAGGGCGGAGCCGCCCAGGGCGCCCAGGCCCAGGCGCATGATGCGGTGTTCGGCGCTCCCCATCGCCCTGGCGATGTCCATGCTGGCGGAGAGCTCCGCCGTGTGGCGCTGGCCGTAGTCGAAGCTCACCGTGTGGCAGTCGAAGCCCTGCTCCCGGGCGATGGCCAGGGTCGTGACGGAGTCCAGCCCGCCGGAGAGCAGGACGACGGCCTTCGATCTACCCTCGCTCATGTCAGCGGCCCGGTTCGTCGCCCCAGAGCAGCTTGTGGAGCTGGACCTGGAAGCGCACGGGCAGGCGGTCGGCGACGATCCAGTCGGCCAGGATGCGCGGGCTGAGCTCCTCGTAGCTGGGTGAGAACAGCACCTGGCAGCGGGAAGCGAGATGGTGCTCGCGAACCACGTCCCGCGCCCAGTCGTAGTCGCGCCGGTCACAGATGACGAACTTCACCTGGTCGTTCGGGCCCAGGTGCGCCAGGTTGTCCCAGCGGTTGCGGTGCTGCTCCCGGGACGCCGGGGTCTTTAGGTCCATGACCTTGATGACCCGCGGATCCACACGGCTGACGTCCATGGCGCCGCTGGTCTCCAGGGACACCGTGTAGCCGGCGTCGCAGAGGTTTTCCAGCAGCGGGATGCAGTCCGGCTGGGCGAGGGGCTCGCCCCCGGTGACGGTGACGTGGCGCACGCCGTACTCGTCCACCCGGGCTGCGATATCCGTCAGTGCCATGCGCTCGCCGCCCTTGAAGGCGTATTCCGTATCGCAGTACTGGCAGCGCAGGGGGCAGCCGGTCAGGCGTACGAACACGGTGGGCCAGCCGACGGTGTCGGACTCGCCCTGCAGGGACAGGAATATCTCGGTGATTCGGACGGCAGGGGCCTGTTCCGGGATCACGGCGTGGGTGGTTGCGTTCATGGGCTATATTGTACCCCGGGTGGGGATTCGGGTTGAGGGGGTGGCCCGGCTGGTCTCGCCTCGGCTTGCCAAATGTCTATCCCGCAACAGGGGTGGGGCTTTCCGGGTTCATGGCCGGGAGTCGGGCTGGTTCGCGCCGAGGTCGGCGCTCCCACGAGGCTGCGGGCAGCCGGCGTTGGTCGTACAGGCTTGCCATCCGGCACGCCAGAACCAAGCGCCGGCGCCGGCTTCGCCGGTGCCGACCCACGCCTCCATGCCTCGGCGGGAGCCGGGGATCAGCGTTTATCCGCGTTCATCTGCGGCTAACCGGTCTTTTCGCGGCCAGGGGCCGCTCCCACGGTTGTGCGGGAGCGGCCGCCGGTGCGCGTGCCCCTAGTTCTCCCGGGCGATGCGATCCAGTCGTTGCTGGGCCAGGGAGGCGGCGGTGCTGTCCGGGTATTGCTCCAGGACCTGCTGGAGCGTTTCCCGGGAGGCCCCCATGTCGCCGTTTTCGTACTGGATGAAGCCGATCTTGAGCAGCGCGTCCGGGCGCTTGGCGCTCTCCGGGAACTCGTCCAGCAGCTGCCGGAAGTGCGTCATGGCCTCGTCGAAGGAACGCACCACGTAGTAGGACTCCCCGAGCCAGTATCGGGCGTTGTCCGCAAAGGTGCTTTGCGGATGCTGCTCCAGGAAGGTCTGGAACGCCTGCGCGGCCTGGTCGTAGCGGCCGGCCTTCAGGGTGTCGAAAGCACTGCGATAGGCGGCCTCAGGTGACTGCTCGCCGCCGTTGCCACCCGCCTGGCCGTTGCCACCGGCGGAGGCGCCGCCGTTGCCGCCACTCGCCGGCGGTGCGCTGCCGCCGCCGTTGCCGGCCATGCTCTCGTCGGGCGTCTGGCCATCCGCGGGTGGCGGTGCCGTACGTGCCGCTTCAAGCTCCTGCAGCCGGCCGTCCACGTCCATGTAAAGATCCCGCTGGCGCTGTTTGATCTCGGCGATCTCGCGTTTGAGCAGGTCCAGCTCGCCGCGCAGCTGCTGGACTTCCCGGCGCAGCACCTGCATCTCGTTGGACATCTCCGGGAGGGCGGCATTTTCCATGCGCCGCTCCAGTACCGTGAGCCGCTTGTCCAGCTCTTCGGCACTGGGCGCGGCGGTGCCCGCCCCGGGCAGGAGGATGATCAGGGCCGCCAGTGCGGCGGCCGTGTTGCGGGTTTTTATTTTCATAAGCGCTAACGATTCGCGTAGATGAGCTCCGCCCGGCGGTTTTCGGCCCAGGCCTGTTCATCATGCCCCATGGCGGCCGGTTTTTCCTCACCGTAGCTCACGGTCTCGATCTGGTCCTCGGCGGCGCCGTTGAGCTTGAGCACGCGGGCGACGGACTCCGCGCGCCGCTCGCCCAGGGCCAGGTTGTACTCCCGTGAGCCGCGCTCGTCGGTATGCCCCTCGACGATGACGTTTCGCTCGGGGTGGGTGGCCAGGAACTCGCCGTGGGCCTTGAGCGTCTCCAGGGCCTGTTCGCTGAGCTCGCTGCTGTCGAACTCGAAGTAGAACACGCGCTGGGACAGCGGGCTCTGCGGATCGTCCAGCGCCTCGCCCTCGTAGGTCTCGGCGCCCGCGGCACCGCCGGCCTCCGCCCCTTCCGCGGCGTCGCCGGTTCCCGTGGCGCCGCCGGTCTGGGCGCCTTCACCCACGGCCTCGCCCTGGTCGGCCTGCTGGCCGTCGTCCGGGAATTCCTCGGTGCTCGCGCAGCCCACCAGGCCCGCGAGCAGGATTGCGAACAGCCAGTTCCGTCGTGCGTGGATCATGTGAATACTCCTTCTGTTGTGTTCCTTCCTCGGCCCGCGCCGCTACAGCGGCGACCAGGCCGGCTCACGGACGTCCTCGGTGAATATGCCCAGTGCCATGCGGGCGCGGCCGAACACGGAGACGGTGGCGAGCTCCGAGCGGCCGTCGTCCGTGGTGGCGGCGAACAGGAGCATGGAGCCATTGGCCGCGAAGCTCGGTGACTCGTCCAGCGGACCGTCGGTGACCACGCGGACCAGACCCGTCTTGAGGTTCTGCACGGCGATGCGAAAGCCGCCCTGTTCGCCGCGGTGGACCATGGCCAGCCAGCGGCCGTCAGGCGAGATGTCCGGGGCGGCGTTGTAGTTGCCCTCGAAGGTGACGCGCTCGGCGCTGTCCCCGCCGAGCGGCAGCTTGTAGATCTGCGGCCGGCCGGCCCGGTCCGACGTGAAATAGAGTGAAGACCCGTCCGGGCTCCAGGCCGGTTCGGTGTCGATGGCCCAGTGCCGCGTGATCTGCCGGGTCTGGCCGCTGCCCACGTCGATGATGTAGATGTCGGCGTTGCCGTCCTTGGACAGGGTCACCGCCAGCTTGTCGCCGCCCGGGCTCCAGGCCGGCGCGCTGTTGATGCCCTTGAAGTCGGCCACCTTGCGACGCTTGCCCGTGGCCACCTCCTGGACGAAGACCTCCGAGCGCCGCCCCTCGAAAGAGACGTAGGCCAGGTTCTTGCGGTCCGGGGACCATGCCGGCGACAGGATGGGCTGCTTGGAGGTCAGCACGGTCTGGCGGTTGTGACCGTCGGACTGGGCGACGATCAGGCGGAACTGCCGCTCCTCGCCCTCCCCGGAGACGCTGACGTAGGCGATCTGTGTGTTGAACGCGCCCGGCTGGCCGGTGATGGTCTCGTAGATGATATCGCTGATCTGGTGGGCGAGGTTGCGAAGGCCCGGTCCCTGCACGCGAAAGCGCCGGCCCTCCAGGCGCTGGGCGCCGTAGACGTCCACCAGCTCGAAGCGCACCTCGAAGCCGCCGCCGCTGGCGGCGCTGATGCCGCCCATCACCAGGTAGTCCGCGCCCAGCGCGCGCCAGTTCTGGAACTGCACGTTGGTGAAGGTGCTGGGCGTGGTGATGAAATCCTCCTGGGGCAGGGGCTTGAACTGCCCGCTGCGGAAGAGATCGTTGCGGATGATGCCGGCCACGTCTTCCGGCGGCGTGGGCGTGCCTTCGGCCCGCTCGAACGGCACGATGGCGACCGGCAGGGCGCCCTCCGCGCCACCGGTGATCTCTATGGTGACCTGGGCCTGGATGTTCCCCGTCAGGCCGAGCAGCATCGACAGCCCCAGGAGCGCGCCGATCAGGCGACCCCCGGCGCGGCGGTGTCGCGTCCGTCGGGTGTGAACGCCGGTCCCGGCTGACGTGGTGTCCATGGTGATCCTCATTATTCGTCGGGTTTGAACACGAAAGTGATGTCCCGGAATTGCCGGGCGATGTCCGGATCGCTGGGCACGGGTAGCGGAGAGGCCTTCTCCACGGCGCGAATGGCCGAGTTGTCGAAGGCGCTGTTGCCGCTGGAGTCGACCACGGAGACGTTGCGCACCATGCCCGCGGCGGCCATCTGCACGCGCAGCGTGACTTCCAGGCCTTCCGGCACGCCCGACGGGCGCAGCCAGCTCTGGGTCACCCGCCGGCGGATCGCCGGTATGTACTGGTTCATGGCCGACTGGACCTGACGCTGGCGCTCCTCCGCCTCCAGCTGGGCGCGCATCTGGGCCTCGCGCTCCGCCTGAGCCTTGCGGGCCTCCTCGGCGCGGCGGCGCTTCTCAGCCTCTTCCCGCTCCTTGCGGGCCTGCTCCAGGCGTTCCTGCTCTTCCTTGCGCTTGCGCTCGAGACGGGCCTGTTCTTCCTTGCGCTGTTGCTCCAGGCGCTCGCGCTCCCTGCGGGCCTGCTCCAGGCGTTCCTGCTCCTTGCGCCGGGCCTCGGCCTCCTCTGCCTGCTTCTTCTTAAGCGCTTCCAGCTCGGCCTGCTCCTTGGCCTGTTGTTCGCGCAGTTCCTCGAGCCGTTGCTGCTCCTTGCGCTCCGCCTCGGCCTTGGCCTGGCGCTCCCGTTCGGCCTGCTCGCGCTGTTCGCGGATCTCGGCGAGGCGCTTCTCCTCGGCGGCCTTCTGCTGTTTGATCTCCTCGGCCTGCTGACGCAGCTCCTCCAGTGCTTCCTCGCGCTGATCGCGCTCCTGGCTGCGCTGCTGCTCCAGCCGCTCCATCTCCGCCTTCACTTCGGCCTCGCTCACGGCGACGGCCTGGATGGCTTCCTCGGCCTGGGGGCCGGAGGAGGGGGTGGAGGTGAAAGACAGTGAAACCGTCAGCGACGCCACCACGGCAGCGTGCAGGCCCAGGGAATAGGCCATGTAGCGCGCTTTGACCGGGTTGAAGCGAAGCATCAGCCTTCCACCGGCTGGGTCATGAGTCCGACTTTGGGCACGCCCGCCTTCTTCAGGCTGGCCATGATGGTCACCACCCGGCCGTAGGGCACGTCCTTGTCACCGCGTACCAGCACCGGGGTTTCCGGTTTCTGGCGCATCACGGCGGCCACCTTCACCAGTAGCTCCTTGGGCGCCAGCGGCTTCTCGGGGGACTCGCCGATGCTCAGATAGTAGTTGCCCTCGGCGTCGATCTCGACGATCAACGGCTCCAGGTTCTCCTGGGGCAGCGGCTCGGCGCTCGCCTGGGGCAGTGTGACCTCCGCGCCCTGGTAGAGCAGCGGGGCCGTGACCATGAAAATCACCAGCAGCACGAGCATGACGTCGATGTAGGGCACGACGTTGATCTCGGCCATGGGCTTGCGGCGCGTCGGTTTGCGGTGCGCGCTGGACGGCGTCGGCACGGCTCAGGCTCCGGCTTGCTGGGCGCTGGCGGACGGCTGCGTGTGGGCGTGGCGCTGCAGGATGCTGGTGAACTCCTCCATGAAGATGTCGTAGCGGTTGGAGATGCGTTCCACCTGGCTCGCATAGCGGTTGTAAGCGATAACCGCCGGGATTGCCGCGAACAGGCCCAGGGCCGTGGCGATCAGCGCCTCGGCGATGCCGGGCGCCACCGTGGTCAGGGTGGCCTGCTGCATCTGACCCAGGGCCCGGAAGGCGTTCATGATGCCCCAGACCGTGCCGAACAGGCCCACGTAGGGGCTGGTGGAGCCCACCGTGGCCAGGAAGGGGATGTAGCGCTCCAGCCGGTCCATCTCTCGCGACATCGACACGCGCATGGCCCGGTGCGAGGCCTCGACGATGGACTCGGCCGAGGCGCCGGTCTGCTTGCGCATGCGCGAGAACTCGCGGAAACCGGCACGGAAGATGCGCTCCAGGCCGCCCGTCTCCTCGTGAGGGGCGTTCACCTGGGTGTAGATCTCGGCGAGGTTGCCGCCGGACCAGAACCGGTCCTCGAAGGCGTCGGCGCCGGTCTCGGCCTGATTTATCGTGCGTCGCTTGACGAAGATGAGATACCACGATGCGACGGAGGCCACGAGCAATAGCAGCATCACCAGCTGGACGACGAAGCTCGCTTCCAGGATCAGCGTGGAGAAGGCGAGGTCATTCGACATGCATTAGCTCCCTGTCGAGGATCTGCGGGATGGGCCGGGGCCGGAAATCATCGACGCCGATGCAGGCCACTTCCACCTCCGCGTCGCAGACGTTGTATTCGTTGTCTTCTGCACGGCGCAGGCGCTGCCGGAAATGCAGTGCCGCCCGCCTGCGCCGCTCCACGATGGTCTCCACCACCAGCGGATCGTCGAGAAAAGCCGGCTTGCGATACCGGATCTCAAGGGAACGGACTGCAAAGAGCACACCAAGTTCCTGCTTCATCGCCTGCTGGCTGTAACCGCAGTGGCGCAGCCACTCGGTGCGGGCCCGTTCGAGGAATCGCAGATGGTTGGCGTGGTAGACGATACCGCCGTTGTCGGTGTCTTCATGATAGACGCGGACAGGCCAGAGAAAGGGCTGTGGATGGGCGCTGGGCTTGTCGTCGCTCACGGGTATTCTCAGCTGTGGCCGTTCTCGGGCGTGCCGGCGGTTGCCGATCGCGACACCGCGCAACGGAACCGTCACGGTTGGTTGCAGAGCGTAGCACAGCCGCGTTCCCGCGGCCGATCCACCAGCCACCCCGTCCGGACAAACAAAAAGGCCCCTGTCGGGGGGGACAGGGGCCCATACTAAAAGCACCTGTGAGTCTGAGGGGGTGACGGGGCTTTTGGGGAAACCCACAGGTGCGTAACAAACACCGTCCCGGTGTCTACTTCTTTCGCCGCTCCTTGGCCTCTGGCGTCCTGCCATCGTTTCCGTTGATCAATAGATAGCAATCCGCGTGCCACATGAGTAATAAACGTTCATTATCAATGCGATGCGGTAATCGCCTTCTTGGGCTCCAGAGCGAAGTGTGAAATTCTCCGCATGTTCCGTCGTCTCCCAACGACAAACGTCCCGGCCGGCACATGCCTGCCGCGGTCGGCGTGGCACAGTCGGTCCCGTTACAGGGACACGGAAGCGGGTCGGGCGGCCCTTAACGCACGTTCAACGTTGCTTTCCCCGGTAGACGAGGGGTTCGAGGCCCACCAGATCCGGCGTCGAGTCACCGGAAAATCTGTCGTCACCTGGCGACGCCCGGGCGAATGTAGCTTGTTAAGCAGTTGATTGTTCAGTACTTGGAAGCTGTCTCCGGTGGGAGACAGCTGGGCCGTTGCGGCGCGGCTCAGCGCGCCGCCGCCTTGAACGCGGTGGGATTCAGGCCGTGGCGGTTGAGCAGCTTGTAGAACTCGGTGCGGTTGCGCTTGGCGAGCCGAGCCGCCTTTGTGACGTTGCCCTGGGTGATCTGCAGCAGCTTGACCAGGTACTCCCGCTCGAAATCCCGGCGGGCATCGGCAAGGGCGGGCAGGTCGTCACCTTCCTCGCGGATGGCTTTCTGCACCATGGCGTCCGAGACGATGGGCGTGGTGGACAGGATGGCCACCTGCTCGACGACATTGTAGAGCTGTCGGATGTTGCCCGGCCACGGTGCACCCACCAGGCGCTCCATGGCTTCCGGGGCGAAACCCTTGAGCTTCTTGCTGTAGCGCTCGGCCTGCTGCTTGAGGAAGTGGTTGGCGAGCAGCGGGATGTCCTCGCGGCGCTCCGACAGGGCCGGGATGGCCAGGGAGACCACGTTCAGGCGGTAATAGAGGTCCTCGCGGAACTCGCCCTCGGCCATGGCCTCTTCCAGATCCCGGTGGGTGGCCGAGATGATGCGAACGTCCACGGCTACCGGCTGGGTGGAGCCCACCGGCCGGATCTGGCGTTCCTGCAGCACCCGCAGCAGCTTCACCTGCAACGACAGCGGCATATCGCCGATCTCGTCCAGGAACAGGGTGCCGCCGTCAGCTGACTTGAACAGCCCTTCGTGATCGCTGGTCGCTCCCGTGAAAGACCCCTTCTTGTGACCGAACAACTCGGACTCCAGAAGGTTTTCCGGTATGGCGCCGCAGTTGACGGGCACGAACGGCTTGTCCGCCCGGGGGCTTGCCCGGTGAATGGCCTGGGCAACGAGCTCCTTGCCCGTGCCGCTCTCGCCATGGATGAATACGCTGGCCTCGCTGGGGGCGACCATCTTCGCCCGTTGCAGGACCTCCTCCATGGCCTCGCTGCGGGTCAGGATATCCTTGCGCCAGGCCGCGTCCCGATCGGCGACGGCTTCCGCTGTGCCACCGGAGATCCGCAGTGCGTCCTCCACCTGATGCAGCAGCTCCTGGGCCTCGAATGGTTTGGTCAGAAAGCCGTGCACGCCGCTCTTGGTGGCGGCCACCGCGTCGGGGATGGAGCCGTGCGCGGTCAGGATGATCACCGGAAGACTGGGATGCTTGCGCTGGATGTGCTCGAACAGCGCCATGCCGTCCATGCCGTCCATCTTCAGGTCGGTGATGACCAGGTCGGGACGGATGCCGCTGAGGTTGGACAGGGCCGTCTCGCCGCTCTCGGCGGTGGAGACTTCGTAGCCGGCGCTGCGCAGCCGGATGGACAGCAGTCTCAGTACGCCGGGGTCGTCATCGACGACGAGGATGGTCTCGGAACGGTCGGTCATTGGCTTCCTGATGCCCCTTTATCCCTATCACGTTGCTGGATGCTCTCTTCGATGGCCTTGAGGCCCTCCAGCTGCTTGCGTAGCTTGGCGGTCTCGGCCTGTTCGCTGTCGAGCTTCTTCCGGGTCGCCTCGAGCTGTTCCCGGTACCGCACTGAGACGGCTTCCGTCTCCCAGAGTTCCTCCAGTATGTAGGCGAAGGTGCTCACGGCGCCGTTCTCGCGCTGGTTCGGTTCCATGCAGCCGGTCAGCAGCGACCTGACCTTTTCGATATCCCCGGGCGCGGCCAGCGCCTTCGATACCATCGCGTATTTTAGCCGCCACGGATCGCATTCGCCTTCCGTTACGAGGTCCACGAGGTATTTCTCGCGTTCCTCCAGCACGCCCCTGGGTGCCATCTGCACGCCGCGGTAATAGTCCAGCAGCCCAGCAAGCTGGCGGCTACGAGCCTGGGCCGCGGTTTCCGGCGCCGGTTGCGGCGCGGCGGTTTCCTGTTCGGTGTTCGCGCCCGGCAGTTCCGCGCCGAAAGGCAGGTTCTGGCAGCCGCCCAGCATGGCGGCGAGCACCAGGCCCAGCATCGGCCGCGACGCCGCCCCCCGGCGCCGCGGTTTCCCGTCACTCCCCATTGTCATCAATCTGTACTCCCCGCGGCAGGGTCACCTTGAAATGGGCGCCCCAGTCGGTATCGGTCAATAACGTAATCGTACCGCGATGTGCTTCCACATACTCCCGGGCGATGGACAGACCCAGCCCCGAGCCCTTCACGTAGCCCACCGGCTGCTTCTCGCCCTGGAAGAAGGCGTCGAAGACGCTGTCAGCCTCCGCGGGCGGAATGCCCGGGCCGGAATCGGCCACCTCGATTTCCACCCGGTCCTCGAGGGCTCGCAGGCGCAGGTAGATGCGCCCGGCCTGCGGCGTGAACTTGATGGCATTGCTCAGCAGGTTGTCCACCACCGTGCGCAGTTTCTCCCGGTCCCCCACCAGCGTGGTGCCGTCGGCACGGCCGCGAAGGCTGATGTTCTTCGCCCGCATGGCCGGCCGGTGGCTGCGGATGATCTCCTCGATCAGCGGCCGCGCCTCGAACTCGCGCAGCCGCAGCCGGGGCCGGCCGTACTGAAGCATGGCAAAGTCCAGCAGGTCCTCGATCAGCGACTGCAGCCGCCGTGAGCTCGAATGCAGGATCTCGGCGATCTCCTGCTGCTCGGCGTTGAGCTCGCCGACCACGCCGTCGCTGAGCAGCTCGCTGCTCTCGCGGATGGCGGTCAACGGTGTCTTCAGCTCGTGGGACATGTGCCTGAGAAACCGGCTCTTCTGGTCCTCGAGTTCCTGCAGGCGCTGGCGCAACCAGTCAAGGCGCTCTCCCAGGGCCTGCAGATCCTGGGGGCCGGAGACGGCGATGGGCTCGTCGAAACGGGCATCGCCGAGCTGGCGGATGACCCGGTCCATCTGGTTCAGCGGCCGGGCGATAATCACGGTGAACAACCCCGTGGAAATCAGCGTCAGCGGCACCGAGGCCACGGCGAACCAGGCCAGCAGCGTCTGGGCGTCGGCGGCGCGCTCCTGCATCACCTGTACCTGCTGGTCGATGTAACGGTTGGAGCCGGCCTGGATGGCTTCGACGGTCTCGTGGAACTCGGCGAAGCGCTTGGCCACCTCCTCCTGGCTCAGTGCCGGGTTTTCCGCCTGGCTAACCTGCTCATAAAGGCTCCGGGCGCGGTCCATGAGCGTCAGCACCACCTCGTGGAACGGCGCGTCTGCGGCGAACTCCAGCATGCGCCGGCCATTGGCCTGGAACTCTTCGTGGGTCCGGGCATAGGCCTCCAGCAGCGACTCGTCGTCGAGCACCAGCGACTGCCGCGCGTGACGTTCCATGGTGGTGACCTGCTCGGCCATGAGCCGGCTGACCTGGATGGTCTGGGCGGCGTCGTAGACGGCGGTCTGGGCCTGGTTCACCAGCCGGTCCACGTAGAAGGCCGAGTAGACCAGCGCCGCCAGCAGCGGCAGCGCCACCACGGCGAAGCCGTAAAGCGTCAGACGGACCGTGGAGCGTGGCTGAAAGCGCAGCATGGAGGCTCTTCCCTGGCCGTCCCGGCGTCAGTGGTCCTGGAAAAGGTCCGGTGTCGGGCCGCGTTCGGCCGGCGGCGGGTATCCCAGGTGCAGGTAGGCATTGCGGGTGGCGATGCGGCCGCGCGGCGTGCGCTGCAGATAACCCTGCTGGATCAGGTAGGGTTCCAGCACATCCTCGATGGTGCCCCGCTCCTCGCCGATGGCGGCGGAGACGCTTTCCACGCCTACCGGGCCGCCGTCGAACTTCTCGATCACCGCCTGGAGCAGGCGCCGGTCCTGGACGTCGAAGCCGTTGCGATCCACCTTCAGCAGGTCCATGGCCTGATCGGCCACCTCGGCGGTAATACGGCCGTCGGCGCGGACTTCGGCGTAGTCGCGCACCCGGCGCAGCAGCCGGTTGGCGATGCGGGGCGTACCCCGGGAACGCCGGGCGATCTCGGCGGCGCCTTCGTCGTCGAGCTCCACCTGGAGCAGCCGCGCCGAGCGGCCGACGATGCTCGCGAGGTCCGCCACCGAGTAGTATTCCAGGCGCTGGACAATGCCGAAGCGGTCGCGCAGCGGCGAGGTGAGCAGCCCGGCGCGCGTGGTGGCGCCGACCAGGGTGAACGGGTTGAGGTCCAGCTTGATGGACCGGGCGGCGGGCCCCTCGCCGATCATGATGTCGATCTTGAAGTCCTCCATGGCCGGGTAGAGGACTTCCTCCACCACCGCGCTGAGACGGTGGATCTCGTCCACGAACAGGACGTCGTTGGGCTCCAGGTTGGTGAGCAGCGCGGCCAGGTCACCGGGTTTGTCCAGCACGGGGCCGGAGGTCTGCTTGAGATTGACGCCCATCTCGTGGGCGATGATGTGGGCGAGCGTGGTCTTGCCCAGCCCCGGCGGGCCGAAGATCAGCACGTGGTCCAGGGACTCGCCGCGACCCCGGGCCGCGCGCACGAAGATATCGAGCTGCTCGCTGACCGGCGCCTGGCCCACGTAATCGGCCAGCGTCCGGGGCCGGATGGCCCGGTCCAGGGCTTCGTCTTCGGGGGCCGCGTCGGCGGCGACCAGTCGATCGGGCTCAATCATTGGCGTTCACTTCCTGAAACGTTCCCGGCCCTCTCACCGCGCGGCGCCCTGCAACGCCATGCGGATCAGTTCCTCGCTGCTGCGTTCGCTGGCGTCGAGCTTGCGGACCATCTGGCTCGCCTCCGGCGGTTTGTAGCCCAGGGCGATCAATGCCGCCACCGCCTCGGAGACCGCATCGGTCGCCGCGGGCGTCTCGCCGGCCGGCGCGACGCCGGTCCCGGCCGCGGCGGACGGCAGCAGACCCAGGCCGTCGATACGGTCGCGCAACTCCACCAGCAGCCGCTCGGCGGTCTTCTTGCCCACGCCCGGCACCCGGGTGAGCGCCGAGGTGTCCTGAGCCTCGATGCAACCCAGCAATTCCTCAACCCGCATGCCCGAGAGCAGCGTCAGGGCCAGCTTGGGGCCCACGCCGCTGATGCGGATCAGGGTTCGGAAGACGGTGCGCTCGCGCTGGCTGGCGAAGCCGTAGAGGCTGTGGGCGTCCTCCTTGATGGCCAGGTGGGTATGCAGCGTGACCGCCTCGCCGGCGCCGGGCAGGTCATGGAAGGTGGACAGCGGCACTTCCACCTCGTAGCCGACGCCGGCGACATCCACCAGGACCACCGGCGGATGCTTTTCTATCACCTGGCCGCGCAGCCGCCCGATCATCGCGCCCCCGCCAGCCCCGCGGCCTGCTGGCCGAGATGGTGGGCATGGCACACGGCCACGGCCAGGGCGTCCGCCGCGTCCTCGCTGGGCGCGGCGGGCAGTTTCAGCAATACGCGCATCATGTACTGTACCTGGCTCTTGTCGGCGCCGCCTTTGCCGACGACGGCCTGCTTGATGGCCCGCGGTGTGTATTCGGCGACGGCCACGTTGCCCGCCACGCAGCCGCAGATGGCCGCGCCCCGCGCCTGGCCGAGCTTGAGGGCGGAATCCGGATTGCGCTGGATGAAGACCTGTTCCACGGCGGCCATGTCCGGACGGTAGGTTTCGGCGAGCTCCATGACGGCCTCGTAAATGGTGCGCAGGCGCAGGGGAAAGTCGCCGTTGCCCGCGCGGACGACGCCGCAGGTCACGTAGCGCATTTCCCGGCCGTCATGGTCGATGATGCCGTAGCCGGTGATCCGGGAACCCGGATCGATACCCAGGATGCGGCTCATCGGCTCGGCTCAGGCGGCGTCGTAGGCATCCTCGCCGATCTCGGCGTTGGAGTAGACGTTCTGCACATCGTCCAGGTCTTCCAGCATCTCGATCAGGCGCAGGGTCTTGCGGCCGTCCTCGTCCTCCACCGCCACGGTGGTCTCCGGGCGCATGGTGACCTCGGCGTCCGCCGGTGCCAGCCCGGCCTCGTCGAGGGCCTCCTTGACCTGGTGGTAATCCTCCGGCGCCGTCAGCAGCTCGATGGAGCCGTCGTCGTTATTGACGATGTCTTCCGCACCGGCCTCCAGAGCCGCCTCCATGATGCGGTCCTCGTCGCTGTCCGGCGGGAAAATGATCACGCCCTTCTGGTCGAACATGTAGGCCACGCAGCCGTCGGTACCCAGGTTGCCGCCGCATTTGTTAAACGCATGGCGCACCTCGCTGACGGTACGATTGCGATTGTCGGTCATGCAGTCGACCATGATGGCCACGCCGCCGGGCCCGTAGCCCTCGAAGCGGGCCTCTTCGTATGCCGTGCCTTCTTCTTCGCCGGCCCCCCGTTTGATCGCCTTCTCGATCTTGTCCTTGGGCATGTTCTCGGACAGGGCCTTGTCGATGGCCAGTCGCAGGCGCGGGTTGCTGGCCGGATCGGGGCCGCCCATGCGCGCCGCGACCGTGACCTCGCGGATGAGCTTGGTGAAGATCTTGCCGCGCTTGGCGTCCTGGGCCTTCTTGCGATGCTGGATATTGGCCCATTTGCTGTGTCCTGCCATGGTGCTCCTCGGGTCAACCGATGGTGTCGTTCCGGCCCGGAACCCCCGCTCCGCCGCAGTCGTGGGCGCCTGGCCTGGCGCTCAAGCTTATCACGGCGGGGCCCCGTGCCGGTGGCCGGCCATGTCACGCCAGTGTCGGTTAACCCGCTATTATAGCGCAAGATTCTCTAGGGTCTTGAATTAACGCAATGAAAAAGGTGAGCCAGTTGTCAGATTTTGCTTGGCATCGTCCAGCCGTTGTCGTAACCTCGACGTGCTGCCTGACGAGCCGCGCACTTGGCAGGCGATCAAGAAGAACGCGCCTTTGAACCAACGGAGGAGAGGACCCATGAAACGTCTTCTGCAAACAGCGGCCATCGCGGCCGCCTCGGCGCTGACCCTCGGTGCCGCGCAAGCGGCCGAACCGATCAAGATCGGGCACGTGGTCGGCCTGAGCGGTCCCCTGGAACCCTACGCGAAGCAGCTTCAGAACGGCCTGGAAATGGGCATCGAGTACGCCACCGACGGCAGCAACGAGGTGCTCGGCCGCAAGATCGAGATCATCACGAAGGATACCCAGCTCAAGCCGGACCGCGCCCGGGCCCTGCTGGAAGAGGCCTACGCGGACGACGAGGTGGATCTGGCGGTCGGTCCGGTTTCTTCCGGCGTCGCCCTGGCCACCCTGCCCATCGCGCAGCAGTACCAGAAGATCCTCATCCCCCAGGGCGTGGCCAACTCCATTACCGGCGACAACTGGAACCGCTATGTCTTCCGGGTCGGCCGCAACTCCGACCAGGACGCCATCTCCAACGCGGCGGCCATTGGCAAGGAAGGCGTCTGCGTGGCGACCCTGGCCCAGGACTACGCCTTCGGCCGCGATGGCGTGTCAGCCTACAGCGAGGCCCTTGAGGCCCGCGGCGGCAGCGTGGTCCACAAGGAGTTCGTGCCCACCGACACCACCGACTTCACGGCGCCATCCCAGCGGCTGTTCAACGCCCTGAAGGACCGCAGCGACTGCCAGGAGAAGCACATCTTCGTGATCTGGGCCGGCGGCGGTAACCCGCTGAGCAAGATCAAGGATCTGCGGCCCGAGCGGTTCGACATCCAGCTGGCCACAGGCGGCAACATCCTGCCGGCGCTGGTCGCCTACAGTGAGTTCCCGGGGCTCGAAGGTGCGACGTTCTATTACTACGAGCATCCCACCAACGACATCAACAAGTGGTTGGTGCAGCAGCACTATCAGCGCTTCAACGAGCCGCCGGACTTCTTCACCGCCCAGGGCATGGCCACGGGGCTGTTCATCGTCAAGGCCCTGCGCGAGGCCGGCTCCACCGATACCGAGGAGCTGATCGGCGTCATGGAAGGCATGGCCTGGGAGACGCCCAAGGGCCCGATGACCATGCGCGTGGAAGATCATCAGGCCATGCAGCCCATGTATCACTTCCGCATCAGGAAGGAAGAGCGCGACAACTGGTTCGCCGACCGCACGGTGACCGCGGGTGTGCCCGAGCTCATCCGGGTGATCGAGGCATCGGAGATGGACATCCCCGTCCGTAACCAGTGACGCGGTGGCGCCGTCCGGTTCACCGGGCGGCGCGGCCTCACGCGGGCCGGGCGTCCGCCCGGCCCGCGTGTTCTTCCGATGCGCCGACAGGGTCCGACGGCACCGGTGTACCGGGTCCGGGACATGATGGCGCGGTGATGCAACAGGGCGATGCAGCATGGATTCCAATCATCCCGTTCTCGAAACCGAGGGACTGACCATCCAGTTCGGCGGCCACGTGGCGGTCGACCATGTCAGCTGTCAGTTCCATTCCGGGACGCTGACGTCCATCGTCGGCCCCAACGGCGCCGGCAAGACCACGTATTTCAACCTGATTTCCGGCCAGCTGCCTCCCAGCGAGGGCAGCATCCGGCTGTTCGGCCGCGATATCACCGATCTGCCGGCACCGGCGCGCACCCATCTGGGCATGGGCCGGGCCTTCCAGCTCACCAACCTGTTTCCGGCCCTGAGCGTGGCGGAGAACGTGCGGCTGGCGGTGGCCTCCAAGGCCGGTATCGGCTATTCCCTTCTGGGCCGCGCGGACCGGCGGGTGGATATCTACGAGAAGGCCGTGCACTACCTGGAACAGGTCGGGCTCGCGCGACGTCAGCAGTGGCCGGCCGCGGCGCTGCCCCACGGCGATCAGCGCAAGCTGGAAGTGGCCATTCTCATGGCGCTGGAGCCCGACATCTTCATGTTCGATGAGCCCACCGCGGGCATGAGCGTGGACGAGGTGCCGGTAATCCTCGATCTCATCCAGTCCATCAAGCAGGACAAGAACAAGACGGTGCTGCTGGTGGAGCACAAGATGGACGTGGTCCGCTCGTTGTCCGACCGGATCATCGTCCTGCACAACGGCGAGCTGGTGGCCGACGGCGAGCCCGCCGAGGTGATCGCCTCTCCGGTGGTCCAGGAGGCCTACCTGGGCATGGCGCCGGGCGGGCAGGAGAACGAAACGACCCCGGCCTGAGCGGCCGCTTGCGCATTTTCAGTACGGAGGAGGCGAGCTGAGCCATGGCGGAGCCATTGCTGAGGCTGGAGGGGGTTCACACCCACATCGGCCATTACCACATTCTCCACGGCGTGGATCTGACGGTGCCCGAGGGTGAGCTGACCATGCTCCTCGGCCGCAACGGCGCGGGCAAGACCACTACGCTGAGGACCATCATGAACCTCTGGAAGGCTTCCCAGGGGCGGATCACCTTCGGTGGGAACGACATTACCCAGACGCCCACCTATGAGCTGGCGAAGTCGGGTATGGCCTACGTGCCCGAGGACATGGGCGTGTTCCACCTGCTGAGCGTGCGGGAGAACATGGAGCTTGCCGCGCGAAGCGGCCCTATCGACCCGGATCGACTGGAGTGGGTGGTCGGGCTGTTTCCCGCGTTGAAGAAGTTCTGGACCAAGGAGGCCGGAACGTTGTCCGGCGGCCAGAAGCAGATGCTGTCCATCGCCCGGGCGCTGATCGAGCCCCGAAAGCTCATGCTGGTGGACGAGCCCACCAAGGGGCTTGCGCCGGCGATCATCAACGAGCTCGTCGGCGCCTTCCAGCAGCTCAAGGAAACCCATACCACGGTCTTGCTGGTGGAGCAGAACTTCAATTTCGCCCAGGCCCTCGGCGACAGCGTGGCGGTCATGGACGACGGCGTGGTGGTCCACACCGGCGCCATGGCGGATCTCGCCGCCGACGAGGCACTCCAGACACGGCTCCTGGGGCTGAGTCTGGATTCCCACCAATAACAGCGGGGGCTCGGAAGATGAGTAGTGCGGAGAATACTGCAGCAGCCGCGGCCGGCGAGCCGGGGCTCGCGCAGCGCCTGGGTGAGCGCCGGGGAGCGGCCCTGGCGCTCGCCCTCGGCGCCCTGGTTTTCATCATCGGTATGATCGTGCCGCTGTTCGGCGCGCGCTGGGTCAACGATGTCATCGCGGTGATCGCCGCCGGCTTCGCCGTTCACGGCGCGCTGTCCCTATACGACGTGCAGCAGCGCGCACCCCAGTGGTACCTGCTGTCGCTGGTGGTGGTGACAGGCTTTCTGGCTATCGCCTACCACAGCGGCTTGTCCCCGACCGATGCCGGCGGGCTGGCTTTCTCACTCGGCGATGCGCTGAGCAGCGGCGCCGGGTCCTGGACCCAGATGACCATCAACGGCCTCGCCATGGGGCTGCTGATCTTCATCATGGCCTCGGGCATGACCCTGACCTTCGGGCTTATGGGCGTGCTCAACCTGGGCCACAGCGCGTTCATCACCATCGGCGCTTACGTGCTGATGACCTTTCTGGTCAGTGACTGGGGGCGCGGTCTGAGCGGTGCCGAATCGGTCGTCGCCAACGTGGGCCTGCTGGCCCTGGTGGTTCTGGTGGCGCTGGTCATCGCCGGCGTCGTGGGGCTGCTCTTCGAGCGTCTGATCGTCAAGCCGGTCTACGACAACCACCTCAAACAGATCCTGGTCACGGTGGGCGGCGGCATCATCATTACCCAGCTGATCATCGCCATCTCCGGACCCAATGAGGTACAGCTGAACCAGCCCGCTACGCTGAGCGGCTCGTTCATAGTGGGTCCGGTGGTCGTGGAGACGTTCCGGCTGGTGGCCGTGGCCGTGGGCGCGGCCATCTTCTGGGGCATGCTGCGGGTTATCAACCGCACCAAGGTGGGCATCCTCATTCGCGCCGGCGTGCAGAGCACCGAGATGGTCGAGGCCATGGGCTACCGCATCAAGATGCTGTTCATCGCGGTGTTCATGGCCGGCTCCGCGCTGGCTGCGGTGGGCGGCGTGTTCTGGGGGCTCTACGACACGCTGATCCACCCGGAGATCGGCGGGCTGCGGCTGTTCCAGATCATTATCGTGATCATCATCGGCGGGCTGGGTTCCATTACCGGCTGCTTCTTCGGCGCGCTGCTGCTGGGGCTGCTGAGCAACTACGTGGGTTTCGTGGCGCCGGAGGTGGCCGAGTTCTCCAGTATCGCCCTGATGGTGGCCGTACTGATGTGGCGCCCCCAGGGGCTCATCCCCGTGATCCGGATGTAAGGGGGTAGAACCGAATGTTCGACACAATCCTTTCGGGGGACTACCCGAAGAGCAAGGTGCTCAACACCGTCCTGCTGGCCATCTTCTTCGGGCTGGCCCTGGGTCCGTTCCTGTTCGACGGCGCGGTGGCGTTCAGCACCATTACCAACATCTGCATCTTTATCGTGCTGGTGGCCAGTTACGACATCCTGCTGGGGTACACGCATATCGTCTCCCTGGCCCACACGATGTTCTACGGCATCGGCGCCTACGCGGTAGCTATCGCCATGAACAGCATGGGACCGTCCTGGGGCAGCATGTTCGTCGGCGTCATCGGCGGTGTCCTGGTGGCGGCGGTCATCGCCCTGCTGGTCGGCCTGCTCTCGCTCCGGGTGAAGGCGCTGTTCTTCGCCCTGGTTACACTGGCGGTGGCGGTGGGCTTTGGCATCCTCATCTCGAAGTTCTACGCCATCACCGGCGGCGAACAGGGGCTGGGGTTCCGGCCGCCGCGGGAGCTCGGCCCCGGGTTCAAGCTGTTCGAGGAACGCTGGTACGGGTTCAACGCGCTCGGCTGGCTCTGGAACCTGGTCACCGACCCGGGCAACCTGGGTGAGAACACGAAGCAGGCCGTGTTCGACGTGCGTATGAGTGGGCGCATCGTGCTGTATTACGTCATCTTCCTGACCACGGTGGGGCTGTTCCTGCTGATGCTGCGGATGATGAACTCACCCTTCGGGCGGGTTCTCAAGGCCGTGCGCGAGAATGAATTCCGGGCCGAGGCGCTGGGCTATCGTACGGTGATGTTCCGCACCATCAACGTGGTCATTGCCGGCGCCATCGCCGCGCTGGCCGGTGCCATGGCGGCGATGTCCGATCCCTGGGTGACGCCGGACAGCTACCTGTCGCTGGGTGTCATGGTGAACATCCTGCTCATGTGCGTCATAGGCGGCATGGGCACGCTCTACGGGGCGATGGTCGGGGCGACCATATTCATCCTGGCCGAGACCTACCTGAAGGACTTCATGGAGGTCGCCTACGACCTTACTGCCGGTTTCTTCAACGCGCTGCCGGAATGGCTGAGCTGGCTGAGCTTCATCCACGAGCTCATCAGTCCGGACCGGTGGTACTTCTGGATGGGCCTGCTGTTCGTGCTCAGCGTCTACTTCTTCCCGGCGGGCGTGGTCGGCCAGTTCCGTGCCAAGGAGCTGGAGAGCCAGATCGCTGATAGCGAGGAGGGCGCCAGCCGCACCGAGCCGGCGTGATCCCGGAGGCGATGCCGGTCGTTCAGAGAAACTCGCTGAGCGGCATGCTGGAGGCCACGCCGAGGGTGTGGCCGTATTCCTGAAACCAGCGGCTGGCCCGTTCGCGCCCCAGGTCGCGCAGGTGCTGCAGGAACGGCCACTCGGAGTTCATGGGGCTGCTGCGCCCCATGTCCTCCAGGGCGTCGGCCGTGTCGATGTGATGCAGCTTCAACGCGTCCAGGTGGCGGCGGTAGTGATGGCGCCCATGCTGCGGCCGGGCCTGGTCCTGGAACAGGGCGAGCATCTGCAGCTCGCGCACCAGGTTGGCGTTGAAGGCGATCTCGTTGACCCGGTCGACAATATCGCCCACCCGTTTCGGGACTTCCTCCCGGCGCACCGGCGTGAGCTGTATGAGCATTACGTCGCGGGCGTCGCACTCGAAGATCAGGGGGAACAGCGGCGGGTTGGCGGTGTAGCCGCCATCCCAGTAATGCTCGCCGTCGATCTCCACGGCCTGGAAGACGAAGGGCAGGCAGGCCGAGGCGGCCAGCACGTCAGGACTCAGCCCCTTGTTGTCGACCACGCGAAGGCGTCCGGTGTGCACGTTGGTCATGGATACGAATACCCGCACGTCCTGGCGCGCGCGGATGAGATCGAAATCCACCACGCGCTCGAGAATGGCGTTGAGCGGGTTATAGCCGGTGGGGTTGAGCTGGTAGGGGGAGGCCACCTTGGACAGGGCCCGGGCCCAGACGTAGCCGGGAGACCAGTCCCGGTTCCAGCCGCTCAACAGATAGTCCATGGGCGTAGGCTGCAGCGGTCCCATGCCGTTGGCGTGGCCCACCGCGCTCCAGAACTCGTGTAGCGCCTCACGGGCACCGTCGCGCCCGCCGCGCAACAGGCCGGAGGCGGTGACTGCGGCATTCATGGCCCCGGCACTGGCACCGCTCAGCCCCTCGATGCGCAGATTCCGTTCCTCCAGCACCCGGTCCAGCACGCCCCAGGTGAACGCGCCGTGGGCGCCACCCCCCTCAAGCGCCATGTTCACGGGGATGCGGCCCCGCCGCGGGCCCGGCAATCGCCGCCCGCTCGCCGTGAGTGCCCGGCGCCAGCCAAGAAGGCGTTCCCGCAGTCTGTCCCTGAAGCTCATCCTCTGGCTCGTTCCTTTTCCTGGCCCGGCGCTGTCACCGGACGTCAGTGTGCCCAACGCGGGACGCGGGAGATCCGCATCGGCGTGACGGGCCCGAGAGCGGAGACTGTAACGCCAACCGGATTGGCGAATATGCGAAACCGTTCGTTTGTCGCGGAGGACGGCAAGCTATCATGAACACGTGCCCGAATCGCAGCTTTGCGCCGGCCGGGCCAACGACTTCGTCGACGCGCAGCCGCGTGCGACGCTTCTTGGGGGTGAGCGGGATTAAACAATGAGTACGAACGTTACACCGGAGCTTCTGGAAGGGTTGGTCCCGTTACGTGAGCTAACGGGGGAGGCACTCAGCGAACTGGCGCGCTGTGCCGAGTTGGAGGATCTTCCGGCCAAGACCGCTTTGTTCAAGAAGGGCAGCACCGATGAATGGACCCGGTACGTATTGTCCGGGGAGGTGGTGCTCGTGGACGGACCCGGGTCCCAGGCATCGACGGTCGTTGGTATGGGGGACGGCGCCGTCGCCACGCAACCGCTGGGCCTGGAGCAACCGCATGCGACCCATGCCCTGGCAAGGACCGACGTGCGGTTGATCCGTATTCCGCGGCAGCGCATCGAACAGGCGCTGGAGGAGAGTCGCCTGCCCGACTATGACGTGGCCGAGGTGGAGGCCGAGTCGTCCAGCGAGCAGATGTTCTACGGCCTCATCCAGGACCTCATGGAGGACCGGCTCGAGTTGCCGAGCATGCCGGACATTGCCGTGCGCGTGCGCGAAGCCGTGTCCGATCCCGACTGCGGCGCGCCGGAGGTGGCCAAGATCGTCCAGGCCGATCCGTCGGTGGCAGCGCGGCTGATGCAGGCGGCGAACAGCGCGCTGTTCGCCGGCCAGTCCGCGGCGGACAATCTCACGGCCGCCATCGTCCGGCTCGGCCTGCGCAACGTACGCGAGCTGGTCATGGCGGTGACCATGCGGGAGGTGTTCAAGGCCAAGAACCCGCTGCTGAACAAGCGCATGGTGGAGGTCTGGATGCACTCCACGCTCATCGCCGCCATCAGCTCCGTGCTGGCGAAGAAGCTCAAGGGCTTCGACAGCGAGCGCGGTCTGCTGGCTGGGCTGGTTCACGATATCGGTGTCGTGCCCATGGTGGCCAACGCCGCCGAGTATCCCGATATGGTCAGCGATCCGGCCAAGCTGGAGGCGACCATCAACGCCTACCGCGGCCAGGTGGGCAGCATGATACTGCGGCGCTGGAACTTCCCCGACGACATGGTCGACGCGGCCACCGAGGCGGAGAACTGGGAGCGGGACCACGACGGCCAGGCCGACTACGCCGATCTGGTCATCGCCGCCCAGCTGCAGAGCATGGCCGGCACAAGCGACGCCGCCAAGGTGCCGAGCCTGGAGCAGATCCCGGCCTACAATCGCCTCGGCCTGGCGGAAATCGGCATCACCGAGAGCGAGCCGGTACTGGAAGAGGCCCGGGAGGAAATCGCCGAGGTCCAGCGTTTCCTGATGGGCAAGTGAAGCCGCCTTTTTAGCCACAGATGAACACGGATGAACACAGATCCGAACAGGAAATCGGGCCGAAGCCGGCCCGAGTAGACCACGCCTTCGAGCGGCAAAGAGCACCCAATACCGCTCGGCTCACGATGATATCTGTGTCTATCCGTGTTCATCTGTGGCGAACCAAAAGAAAAGCCGGCGTAAGCCGGCTTTTCTGGTGTTTGATCCCCGGGCTCTGATCAGGTGCCGGTCTTCTGGTCGTTCTGCTCGGCTTCGGCCTCCTTGCGCAGGTCCTTGCGCAGGATCTTGCCCACCGGCGTCTTGGGCAGCTCGTCGCGGAAGATGATCTCCTTCGGCACCTTGTAGGCGGTGAGGTACTCCCTCGCGTAGCTGATGATGTCCTCCTTGGTGAGGCTCTCCTCGGTGCGGACCACGTAGGCGCGCACCGTCTCCCCGCCCTGGGGCTGCGGCATGCCGATGACCGCCACCTCGGCGATCTTGGGATGGCCGCCGAGGGCTTCCTCCACCTCGTTCGGGTAGACGTTGAAGCCGCTGACGTCGATCATGTCTTTCTTGCGGTCGACGATGCTGACGTAGCCGCGCTCGTCGATGGTCGCCATGTCGCCGGTGCTGAACCAGCCGTCCTTGAGCACCTTCTCGGTCTCGTCGGGCCGGTTCCAGTAGCCCTGCATGACCTGCGGCCCCTTGACCTGCAGCTCGCCGGGCTGCCCCGGCGGCAGGATGCTGCCGTTCTCGTCGACGATGCGCACATCGGTGCCGGGCGCCGGGACGCCGATGGTGCCGAGCCGTATCTCGCCCTGGGAGGGGTTGATCGTCACCACCGGGCTCGTCTCCGACAGGCCGTAGCCCTCGGCGATTTTGCTGCCCACCAGCTTCTCCCACTGCTGCGCCACCGACTTGTGAAGCGCGGTGCCGCCGGCCACGGACAGATCGATGCTCTTCGGCGGGTTCTCCTGGAACCAGGGCTCCTGCAGCAGGCCGGCGAAGAGCACGTTCACGCCCGAGAACTTCGTGATGCGGTACTGCTCGAAGGCCTTGCGCAGGTTGGACGGCGGCCGCGGCGACGGACACAGCACGTTGTGGTCGCCGTCGGCAAAGAACACCATCAGGTTAAAGGTGAAGGCGAAGATGTGGTAAAGCGGCAGCGCCGTGAGCACCGTTTCCTCGCCCTCATGCATCACCGGCCCCGCGGTAGCGAAGCTCTGGGCGAGGTTGGACAGCAGATTGCCATGGGTGAGCTGAGCGCCCTTCGCCACACCGGTGGTGCCGCCAGTGTACTGCAGCGCCGCCGTGTCCTCCGGACCGATGTCCGGCGGATTCTGGCGGAACCTGTCCACATGCCTGCGACCGGCGCCCAGGGCATCCTTGAGACGCGTCGCCGCCATGGGGCAATCGGGGATCTGCTTGCGGATCTTCTTCAACACGAAGCCGAGCAGCGCCCGCTTGAACGGCGGGAAGAACTCGTTGATGCCCACGAGCACCACCTTCTCGACCTGGGTACCGTCCAGGGCCTTGGGCAGCTTGTCCGCGAACATGTCGATGATCACCAGCACCTTGGCGCCGCTGTCCTTGAGCTGGTGGTTCATCTCCGTGGCGGTGTAGAGCGGGTTGACGTTGACCAGCACGCAGCCGGCCTTGAGCACGCCGAACGCCGATACCGGATAGGACAGGCAGTTGGGCATCTGCACGGCCACGCGGTCGCCCTTGTCCAGTCCGGCCTCCTCGCGCAGATAGGCGGCGAAGGCATCCGAGTGATCCTGGACCTCGTGGTAGGTGAGGCTGGCCGCCATGCCGTTGTCCAGGCAGATGGTGAAGGCCGTGTTGTTCGCATACTTGTCGGCGCTGCGCCTCAACAGCTCGGCCATGCTGCGGTCGGGCAGCGGCTTCAGCTCCGTCTCCACCCCGGGTCCGTACTCCTTGAGCCAGGGTTTGCTCTCGTAGAACGCTTCCGGGTTCTGCTGATAGTCGGTCATCCTCTCGATCCCTCCGTCAATCGAGCTGCTTAGGCAGCAGCGAAGCACTTTCTTATTGCTGCGGGCCGTCTCGCGACACCGTTCGCGCTTGTCGCGGCGTGGTTCCCCGGCCCCTGTCTCGCCAGTCCGTGACCGCCTGCGGACAGTGCTGCCCTTATCTGGACTGTAATCTACAACTTCGCGATTTCACAGGGGTCGGTAGCGTTAGCCCGCGGACGCCGGTGCGACCGCCCGGCCGCTCCTGCCGGGGGCCGGGCGGCACTCGTCCGGTCTCGTTGGCATGTAGAATGGGCGGCTCCGCCCGTAACGCACGGGCGCGCCGGCGCATTACTCCACCATTGGGTTCAGGGAACGCCCCGTCACGGGCGGTACGAAGCGCACATGCTCAGCACCGACAGCCACCATACGCTACCGTATCCGGTAGACCCGACACAATTGTTCCGCCGCCTCAGACGCCTGCCTTGGGCCATGTGGCTGGACAGCGGCTGCGACAGCGAGGGCAGCAACCGTTACGACATCATGGTGGCGGATCCCGTGTGCACGCTGGAGACGCGACACGGCGTGACCGCCGTACGGCCCCGCAATGGCGAACCCTATACCAGCGGCGCGAACCCGCTGGAGGTCCTGCGGGCGGTCATGGCCGAATACGGCGGCGGGCGCGCCGGGCCGCCACCGTTCGCCGGGGGCGCGGTCGGGTATTTCAGCTACGAGCTTGGCCGGCGGTTGGAGGGCTTGCCCGGGCGTGCCAGCCCGGAGCCTGAGATGGCGGTGGGCATCTATCCCTGGGCGCTGGTTCTGGACCGTGAGCGCAGGCGGTTGAGCGTCTGTGGAGACCCCGGGGACACGGATCCGGTGGCCTTCTGCAGGGGCTTCGAGGCCGAGACCGCGGGGGTATGGCGAGCGCGGGCAGCGCCCGAGGCCGCCATGGACGCCGCGGCGTACGCCGAATCCTTCGCCGCCGTCCAGCGCTACATACAGGACGGCGACTGCTATCAGGTCAATCTGGCCAACCGGTTTCGTGCCCCGTTCGAGGGGGATCCCCTTGACGCATATGCGTGGCTGCGGCGACGGGCCGGCGGTCCATTCAGCGCGTTCCTGGACGTGCCGGGCGTGAGCGTGCTCAGCGTGTCACCGGAGCGATTCCTGCGCCTCAACGGCGGGCGGGTCGAGACGCGGCCCATCAAGGGAACGCGACCGCGGCGGCGTGACCCGGCGGCCGACGCACATGAGCGCGAGGCTCTGCTGGCCAGTGCCAAGGACCGCGCCGAGAACGTGATGATCGTGGATTTGCTGCGCAATGACCTGGGCAAGGTCTGTCGGCCGGGGAGCGTCCACGTGCCCAGTCTCTGCGCGCTGGAAAGCTACAGTACGGTGCATCACCTGGTCAGCCAGGTGGTGGGCGAGCTTCGCGAAGATTGCGGGCCCCTGGACCTGCTCGGGGCCTGCCTGCCCGGCGGCTCGATCACCGGCGCGCCGAAGCATCGGGCGATGCAGATCATCGACGAGCTGGAACCGGCGCCGCGGGGCGTGTATTGCGGTGCCATCGGCTACGTGGGATTCGACGGCGGTCTGGACCTCAACATCGCCATCCGGACGGCCACGTGCGCGGCCGGCTCGATGGACTACTGGGCGGGCGGGGGGCTGGTGGCCGATTCCCTTTGCGAGGCGGAATACGAGGAGACACGCGACAAGGCGCGGGCCTTCCTGGATCTGTTCGGCGTTGTTGAAGGGAGCGCTGGATGATCCCCGGCTGCTTCCGCGCTCCGGGGCGTCGATCGGTCAGCGTTGCCCCGGCCGCCGGGGTTCAGGCCTCGGCCAGCAGACCGGCGAATCCCTGGAGCTGCTCCCACTCGCCGCCGCAGGCGGCGCCCACGCGTTCCAGCGTCCGATCGTCCGGGCCCGGCGGGGGCGCGGCGTCGGGCAGCCGCTCGAAGCCCAATGCCGTCCAACTCGCGCAGAATTGCACGCACTGGGCGAGTCCCGCCCACTGACCCATCTTCGGAGCGCTGCCGGCTTGCTGGGCCGTGGATGCGACAGCCTCGGGCAGCGCCCAGGCCTCCAGCAGCATGGCGCCCGCCTGGTGGTGGTCCGAGCCGAGCGCGCCGCGCAGTGCCTCAGCCAGCGATCCATCCGCGGCCGGGTCATGGGCCCGGAGGATGCGGTCCGTCTCTGCCGGGAATACGTGGGCCAGCAAGAGCAGGCCGATGTTGTGGAGCAGCCCCGCGAGGTAGGCCGCCTCGGGGTCAACCGGGGGTTGCAGGTGCCGGCTCAGACGGCCGGTGGCGAAGGCCGTGCCCACCGCGCTCAGCCAGTAGACGTCGGGCCGGAACGCGGGGCAGCGGCCCGTGTCGAATTGCTGGGCCAGCAGCAGCGATGCGGAGAGCACCCGAACGCGATCCAGTCCCAGCCGCAAGACGGCCTCGTCGATGGAGTAGACGGTGCGCTGGCGCGCGAAGGACGCCGCATTGGCCAGCGCGACGATGCGGGCGGTAAGCCCCGGTTCGCGGCCCAGCACCTCGCTGATGTGATCCACGCTCGCCTCTTCCGAATGCAGCGCGAGCAGGATCTCGTGGGCCACGTAGGGCAATGGTGGGAGGGTGTCGACGTTGACTGCCTTCATGGCCTCTCGCCGGTGCTGCGCCACTCGGCCGGAGGCGTCGGCGGGCCGGCGCTCCTGGAAGTGGAGACGACATTGATAAGTGAGTGACGTAACAACGATTTGTGCACTTCGGAACCGGTCCTCCGGTTGCTTGACACCCCGTCACCCCGGGGCTAATGTTGCATTGCAGCGCCACGGCTCTGGCGCGCCGCGGAAGTGCCGCACGGGGCGGGCACTGCCGCCAGCGTATTCAGCCCTTCCCCGCTGCTGATACCATATATCAATAGGCGATTTCGAGCGCCATCCGGGGCGCGGCGTTTAACGGACGCCCGAGTTCCCCGGCCAGACTCAGGCGCGTATTGGTGCAGGGCTCTGCATCGAGTCCCATCCCAAGGAGGCATCCAATGGAAGATGTAGTGATTGTCGCAGCCGGCCGCAGTGCTATCGGTTCCTTTGGTGGGGCGATCGGGCAGATACCGGCCGTGGAGCTCGGCGCCCAGATCATTCGCGGCGTGCTCGAGCGCGGCGGCGTCGACCCCGAGCAGGTCGACGAGGTCATCATGGGCCAGGTGCTGACCGCCGCCTGTGGCCAGAACCCGGCACGCCAGGCCTCGATCAACGCCGGCCTGCCGTACAGCTGTCCCGCCATGACCATCAACAAGGTGTGCGGCAGCGGACTCAAGGCCACGCACCTCGCCTCCCAGGCGATCAAGCTCGGCGATGCGCAGGTCATCATCGCCGGCGGCCAGGAGAGCATGAGCACTGCGCCTCATGCCTTGCCGAAGTCGCGCACCGGACAGCGCATGGGTGACTGGAAGCTCGAAGACACCATGATCAAGGATGGTCTCTGGGACGCCTTCAATCAGTACCACATGGGCGTGACCGCGGAGAACCTGGCAGAGAAGTACGATATATCCCGCGAGCGGCAGGACGAGTTTGCCGCGCGTTCGCAGCAGCTCGCCGTCGAGGCCATCAAGTCCGGCCGTTTCGCCGACGAGATCATCCCCATCAAGGTGCCTCAGAAGAAGGGCGACGACCTCAGCTTCGACACCGATGAATTTCCCCGCGAGGGCGTCACTGCCGAAGGGCTTGGAAAGCTGCGGCCCGCCTTCAAGGGAGACGGCAGCGTGACCGCCGGCAATGCCTCGGGGATCAACGACGGCGCGGCCGCGGTCATCATGATGTCGGAGAGCAACGCCAGCAAACTCGGTCTCAAGCCCCTGGCCCGCGTTCGCGCTTATGCCAACGCGGGCGTCGACCCGGCCTACATGGGTTCCGGTCCGGTGCCGGCGACCCGGCGCTGCCTGGAACGCGCGGGCTGGAGCGTAACGGATCTGGACCTCATCGAGGCCAACGAGGCCTTTGCCGCCCAGGCATTGTCCGTCGGAGAGGAGCTCGGCTGGGACCTCGACAAGGTCAACGTCAACGGCGGTGCCATAGCGCTCGGTCACCCCATCGGCGCCTCCGGGGCCCGAATCCTGGTAACCCTGCTCTACGAAATGCAGCGCCGTGACGTGCAGAAGGGCCTGGCGACGCTGTGCATCGGCGGCGGTCAGGGTGTCGCCCTGGCCATTGAGCGCTAGGCGTTTGCAGTCGGTTTCATGGGCCGGGGTTCCACGCCACCCCGGCCCTCGTTTTGCCCGGGTGCCGGGGCGCGGCCACGGTCCGGGCGGAGGGGTCGAGACCCGGCTTGAGCCGGGCAATACAGAAGTAGCGGAAGGGCCGCTGAATGAGCGAATCACGGATCATCAAGAAGTATCCCAACCGGCGGTTGTATGACACCGCCATCAGCAGCTACATCACCCTCGCCGACGTCAAGCGCCTGGTCCTGGACCGGGTCGATTTCGAGGTTATAGACGCCAAGACCAAGTCGGATCTCACCCGCAGCATCCTGCTGCAGATCATCAGTGAGGAAGAGGAGGGCGGAGAGCCCATCTTCAGCACGGAGCTGCTGGCCCAGCTGATTCGCGCCTACGGCGGCAACATGCAGACCATGCTCACCAGCTACCTGGAGAAGAGCATGGAGCTGTGGTCGGATCAGCAGCGGGTATTCCGCGAGCGCACGCGCTCGTTCATGGACAACAATCCCATGACCATGCTGACCCAGTTCGCCGAGCGCAACCTGGCCATGTGGCAGGCGATGAGTGGCCTCGGGGACGAGGACAAGGAGGGTCACGGCGAGTCCGGGAAGAAGAGTGGTTCCCGGGACAGCAAGGAAGATGCCGGCAGCAGCACAGGCGCTGGCGGCCCGGACGAGTCCGGCGGCGGCAAGAGCTGAGCGGGGGCGCTGCCCCGCCTCCCGGGAGGGCGTTGGACCCATGGCGTGACCGCGGTCAGCGGCGCCGGTTGGGTCGTTCGGGCGCAGAGTTGACACCCCAGTCACCTCTTTCTATGATGCTGACCCATCGTTCAGGTCGGCTCGCCGGCGAAACGTCGACGTGCTCTCCAATTCCTACGAGGTATTCGGCATGGCCAATCGAGTAGCGCTGGTAACGGGTGGAAACGGGGGAATTGGCACCGAGGTGTGCAAGCAGCTCGCCGCGGCGGGCTACAGGGTCGTCACCACCTGCGTGAACGCTGAGAAGGAAAACATCCAGGGCTGGGTTGACGAGCGCCGCGAGGAAGGCTACGACATCGGCTGGGTGGAGTGTGACGTGGCCGATTTCGACAGCTGCGCGGAAATGGCCCGCAAGGTCGAAGCCAGGGAAGGGCCGGTGGAGGTCCTTGTGAACCTCGCCGGTATCACGGCCGATGCCTTCCTGCACAAGATGGACCTGGACAGCTGGAACGCGGTCATCAACGTCAACCTCAACAGCGCGTTCAATGTTACCCGGCAGTTCATCGACGGAATGCGCGAGCGTGGGTTCGGGCGGATCGTCAACATCTCCTCCGTCAACGGGCAGAGCGGGCAGTTCGGTCAGACCAACTACTCCGCGGCCAAGGCGGGGATTCATGGCTTCACCATGGCCGTGGCAAAGGAGGGGGCGCGCAAGAACATCACCGCGAACACGGTGTCCCCCGGCTACGTGCGTACCAGCATGACCGACGCGATCCCCGAGGAGGTGCGGAACGGTATCATTGCCAACGTGCCCGCCGGCCGTATAGGCGAGCCGGACGAGGTCGCACGGGTCGTCGTCTTTCTCGCCGCCGACGAATCCGGCTACATCAATGGTGCCAACGTGCCGGTGAACGGGGGGCTCTTCACCAGTTTCTGAGCGTGTCGCTCACCGCTTGCCTCAGGGGCTGTCCGGAAGGCAGCCCCTTTGTTTGAGTCAGTTGCTTACTAACTAGTTAGTTACTTAAGTCGGGAAGACGAGCCGAAAAGCAGTTCTGTCTCGTATTTCTCTTGACATGCAGGTAAGCGATGGCTAGCATGTTGCGTAGCAACAATGGAGAGGCAAAAAATTTGGGAGCCCGATGCTATCGGAGACTCCCCGGCAGGTAAGGCGCGCTCTTCTTATTGGTTTATGCGTTGTTGCTTTGGTTTAGGTCGCTTGAGCGACCCGGAGCGCTTGAATTTTATTGTCGCTTCTTAGCGCAAAGGCTCTACGGCCTCTCCTCCTCCTGGCGACGTTGGTGGCGTCGCCTCTCCCTTCGCCCCTCTTCGGAGGGGTTTTTCTGTCCCAGGCCACTGCGTTGCCGCAGCTACTGCCTGACAGGATAGTCCGCATTGTATCGGTCAGACTGGGATACGCAAGCACTTTCGATGCTGCGATGCAGCAGCCTGTCTTCCGTAAAGGTATTGATTGGAGACCATTTTTTTAGCGCGCCGCCATCGCGGCGGCGCGGCTGCCGTGGCTGTGAAGCCATTCGAGATAGCGAGGGTAGACCTCGCGATGGGCCCGTGCGCTGACGAACAGCCCGAGGTGACCCCCCGGAAACGGCTGGCTGTGGATGCTGTTGCTGCCCGCTCGCCGTTCCAGCGCCTGGGCCGCGGCGGCAGGAATCAGATGGTCGTCTCGGGCGTAGGCGTTGAACAGCGGCATGGTGATCGCGCGCAGGTCCACGCTCCGGCCCTGAATCCGCAACTCGCCTTTGTACAGCGCGTTTCGCTGATAGAAATCGCGAATGAAGGTCCGCACCGCCGCCGCTGGTTGGTTGGGGCTGTCATACATCCACCGCTCCATGCGCAGGAAGTCGGCGAGGGCGTCGTCGTCCCGGCACAGCTCAGGCATGGCGAAGTAGCGCTGGTCCAGCAGCCGCAAGGGCTTGAGCCCCACGAACACGGCATTGAGCGCGGCGCTGGGCAGGTTGCCCGGCGAATGCGCCAGTAGCTCCGGGTCCAGGTCCCGCGTCAGTCGCCAGAGGGTGTTGTCCGGCGTGTGGAAATCCACCGGTCCGGCAAAATTGGCCAGGGACTGCACCGACTCCGGGTGCAGGGCCGCGTGGCAGACTGCCATCGTGCCACCCTGGCAGATCCCGGCCACGTTGAGGCGGCTCCCTTCGTGAGCAGCCCGGATGGCGCTAACGGCGGTCCGCACGAACTCGCCGATGCATTCCTCCATGTCGAGGTCACGGTCCAGGGCGGCGGGCTCGCCCCAATCCAGCACGTAGACGTCGGCGCCCGCCTGCGTCAGGTGCCGTATCACCGAGCGGCGCGGCTGCAGATCCAGAAGGTAAGGCCGGTTGATCATGGAATAGATGATCAACACCGGCGCCATGGCCCTGCCCGCGTTGGCGGCCGGATAGCGCAGAATGCGGGCGGGGGGCAGTTCCATGAAGGTCTCGGCGGCCTGCCCGTCGGGACGCAGCGGCAGCATGGCTGCCGCGCGGGCCAGCGTTGTCCGCATCTCGTGACCGCGCTCAAGGACCTGTTCGGCCAGCGGTGGCGGGCGCGCCTCCGGGCCCGTCATGGCGTCAGTGCCTGTCCGTTTGCGGCCGGCGGGTGGCGGGATCTCCGCCCGTCGTCTCGCGCAGCTCGCGTCGCAGCGCCTCCACCTCCTGGCGCAGGAGTGCGACTTCCGATTCCAGTCGCCGGCTGCGATTGCGCTCACGGCGAATGTCGCTCATGTGGCGGTGCATGGCGTCAATCTCGGAACGGCTCGGCATCCCCAGTGCCTCCAGCAGGGGCTGTGCGTATTCGCGGGCCGCGCCGGCGAAGGACATGGCGGCGTTATGCAGTGCGGCGAAGGCGCCCGCATAGGCGCGGGAATTGAGCACCTGTTCATAGGCCGGCTCCGCACTCTCGATCCACAGTGCATGCAGCTCGGTCAGGTCGGCGGGCGGTGCGCCATCGTGTTTGCGCTCGGCAAGCGCCGTCTGAAAGGCTTCGAGCCCCGCCTCCACGGATCGGCTGAGCTCGGTCTGGTAGGCGATCAGGGCCTGGACGTAATCATGGAACGCAGTCTGCAGCGCTTCGGCGGCATCCGCGTTTTCCCGTCCCGTACGGGCGGTATGGTAGGCATCCGTGAGCCAGTGCTCCGAAAGCCCCGTGGCTTGGCCGCGCAGGCCGGCGAGCGCGCCGTCCAGCGCGGCGACCCCCGCCTGGGTGTCCTCGCGCATGCGGCGCAGCGACTGCTGAACGGCCGCGCTGAAATGTTCAGCCGCGGAATCCGCGTCCGCCGGCTCCTCGTTGAGGGCCTGTTGCCAGGCTTCCACGAAAACGGGCGTACCGTCGCGTGCCTCGGCAGCCGCGCCCATGGTGGCGGCAATTCCGCGAAGAATGCCTGCCCCCTCGGCTCCCGCCGAGTGAAGCCAGCGCGTCCAGTCCGGCGGTGTAGTCCCGCTCTCGTCCATCTTGCCCGTCGTGTCCGTTAGCTGCCATGGCGTTCTGACCAGCCCTTTTCCCGGACACCACCGGCCGGGCGGCACGCCTCGATATAGAGGCCCAATCCTATCACCGCGGTCATTTTCGGAATAGCGAACCGGCCCCCGGGCGGGTGCCGCGGCCGCTCAGCCTTGCGGGGCCGCACCCGGGGCCCAGTCCTCTTCCAGCGCCTGGGCGCGCGAGCGCTGGATATCGCTGGCGTAGGGGCTGTCGCGAACCTGCCGGAGCTGGCTCACGGCACTTCTCAGGTCGCCCAGAAGCCGGTAGTACTGAGCCATGGCCAGCTTGGCCTCCACGGACTCCCCGGCAAGGTCCGCGGCCTCGGCCTTGAGCCGATGCACCGAGGGCCGCTCCTCGTGCTCGCGCAGCAGCCGGTCGGCCTGTTGCAT
This sequence comes from Ectothiorhodospiraceae bacterium WFHF3C12, assembly GCA_013519935.1. Taxonomy (GTDB): domain Bacteria; phylum Pseudomonadota; class Gammaproteobacteria; order Nitrococcales; family Nitrococcaceae; genus WFHF3C12. The sequence continues at coordinate 84,556 of JACDUA010000008.1, forward strand.
GGCGTCCATGCCGGCGCCGGCCCCGACCAGCGCCTGGGCATAGCGAAACCGCAGCGCATAACTGTCCGGGTACAGGCTCAGGGCATCCTCGAAGTGCTCCCGGGCCGGCTGCAGGCGCCCCGCGGTTCGAGCCAGCTCGGCGCGGGCAAGGAGATAGGGGATCCGTTCGCCGTCGGCGTCGATCAGCTCGTTGAGCAGCTGCTCGGCGCGTTCATAATCGCCCGATTCCCCCAGCGCCAGGGCGAGGCCGTACCGGTTGGCGCTGGAAGCCTGATCGGAAGCCGCCTGTTCGAAGTGCTCCAGCGCCACCGCCGGGGTCTCGGCGTTGATCACGCGAAGCTTGGCGCGCATGAGCTCGAAGAGCCCGGTGTTGAAGCTCTCGGATTGGGCCAGGCGTTCGGCGCGGGCATTGGCCTCGGCGACACGCTGCTGGGTCAGCGGGTGGGTACTCAGGAAAGGCGGCGGCCGGTCCTGGTACCGCGAGGCGCGCATGAGCCGCTCGAAAAACTCGCCCATGCCGCGGGGGTCGAAGCCGGCATTGACCAGGATCTGCATGCCCACGCGGTCCGCCTCGTTCTCATGGTCCCGGGAATAGGCCAGCTGCTGTTCACGCGCGCCGGCGACGCCGGACATCACGGCCGCGCTACCGGCTTCCGGATCCTGGGCGCCGAGCAACAGGCCGGCCAGAACCAGAGCGATGGTCTGCGCGTTGATGCGCTGTGCGGCCGCCATCTGACGGGCCATGTGGCGCTGGCCGACGTGGGCGATCTCATGGGCCATGACGCCGGCGAGCTGGCTCTCGGTATCCGCCGCGAGGATCAGCCCGGCATTGATGCCCACGTAACCGCCCGGCATGGCGAAGGCGTTGATGCCGGGGGCGTCCACCACGAAGAAGTGATAGCTGAATTCCGGCGTCTCCGCATGCGAGGTCAGGCGTCGGCCGAGATCCTCCACGTAGTCCACGATCTCCGGATCTGAAACCAGCGGCAGCCGCCGCCTGACCTCCCGCATGAGCTCCGCGCCGAACTGGGCCTCGGAATTGGGGGTCATCACGCTGTTGGCCGGGTCCCCCATGGTGGGCAGGCGGTTCTGGGCAGCCGCCGCGGCGCTCATCAGTGCGAGCGCCAGCGTGAGCAATATGGAGACTGGACGTGGCAATTGGGACCCGTTGCGGTTGAGCATGATTGTGGTAAGTTTCGACACTCGGGGACGCACCCCGTTCCCCGAAGCCAGAGTATAGATTACCGTCGCGACGGGCCAGTTCCCGGCGCGTGAGGTAACGCGGAGTGGCCATGGCCGATCCCGATTCGGGCGATATCGACCCGAGCCGATACTACGCCGTCGAAGATCACGTCTGGGTCGCCGTGCAGGAGGACGGTACCGTGCTCGTGGGCGTGGTGGCCGACGGCTGCCTGCTGCGCGGGCCCGTGCGCGGCTACTCACCGCGGCGCGTCGGCAAATCCCTGCGTGCCGGGCTCTCATGCGCCACGCTGGAGGGGGACGACTGGGTCGCGCCGGCCCGTTGCCCCGTCGGCGGCACCGTGGTGGCGGTGAATGAGGCCGCCCAGGAAACCCCCGATGTCGTGCGCTCCGATTGCTGGGACGCGGGTTGGCTGGTGCGCCTCGAGCCCGAGGATCTGCGCCGGGATCTGGCGGACCTGGTTACCGGCGATACCGCCAGGGCGGCGTTCGAGCGATTGCACGCCGAGATGCGGGCTCCGGTCTGAGCCTGCCGTGCCGTTCAGCGTTTCCCGGCAGACACTCGTGGCGGGGGCGTCACGGCGTGTAAGATTCGCCCCACCCGGGCCACCGCGCGCCCACTCCGTGCACGGGCGACGCGCTGCCGCGGGCATCACGCAAAGCCCGCGGCGAGATTCAGCCGTCCGGCCGTCTTACCCTGAGAGCGAGTGATCGAGTGCGATGAGAGCCGTCCGCGACTGGTTCAAACGGCAGTTCGAAGACCCCCAGGTGGTGGGGCTGGTCATCGTGCTGCTGGTCGGCATCGGCATCATCACGGTATTCGGCCGGATGCTGGCGCCCGTTCTCGCGGCCCTGGTCATCGCCTACCTCCTCGAAGGGCTGGTCAAGGCCCTCGAGCGCCGGCGCGTGCCCCGCCTGCTGGCGGTTTCCGCGGTGTTCGTGCTGTTCCTGGCCTTTCTGGCCGTGTTCTCCCTGGTGCTCATCCCGGAGCTCTCCGGCCAGTTGGCGAGTCTCGTCGATCAGCTGCCGGAGATCGTCGAGAAGGGGCGCGACGCCCTGCTGCGGCTGCCGGAGCAATACCCGGGCGCGATCTCCGAGGAACAGGTTCGCTCGGTCATGGCCCTGATCGGCCAGGAATCCGGCCGCTACGGCCGCCACATCCTGGCGTCGCTTTCGCTCCAGTCCGTGGTGGTGGTGATTACGGCGCTGATCTACCTGGTGCTGGTGCCTTTCATGGTTTTCTTCTTCCTCAAGGACAAGGACCGGCTACTGTACTGGGTGCAGGGCTTTCTGCCCCACCACTCTGGTCTGACCTACACCGTCTGGCACGACGTGGACATCCAGATCGGCAACTATGTGCGCGGCAAGTTCGTCGAGATCCTCATCGTCGGCGGCGTGAGCTACATCACCTTCCAGTTGTTCGGCCTGCAGTACGCGATGCTGCTCGCGGTCATCGTCGGGTTGTCGGTGATCGTGCCCTACATCGGTGCCACCGTGGTCACGCTGCCCGTGGCGGTTATCGCCTATACCCAGTGGGGTGTCGCCGACGAGTTCCTGTGGCTGATGGCGGCGTATCTGGTTATCCAGGCGCTGGACGGCAACGTTCTGGTGCCGCTGCTGTTCTCGGAAGTGGTGAATCTGCACCCGGTGGCCATCATCGTCGCCATTCTGGTGTTTGGCGGTATCTGGGGCTTCTGGGGCATCTTCTTCGCGATTCCGCTCGCCACGGTCATCCAGGCGGTGCTCAAGGCGTGGCCGCGGCCCTCTCCTCAACCGGAGATCGAGGCGCCGGAGCGGGCGGAGGATACCGGCTGAAACCGGCATTATCCGCGGCGTCCCGCGGAACCGGGCAGTGGGTCACAACGACTCGCTGGCGAAGTCGGCCAGACGGGAGCGCTCACCGCGCTGCAGCGTGATGTGGCCCCCATGGGGCCAGTGCTTGAAACGGTCCACCACGTAGGTCAGCCCGGATGTCGTGGCGGTCAGATAGGGCGTGTCGATCTGGCTCACATTGCCCAGGCATACCAGCTTGGTCCCGGGGCCGGCCCGCGTGATCAGTGTCTTGATCTGCTTGGCGGTGAGGTTCTGGGCTTCGTCCAGGATGATGAAGCGGTTCAGGAACGTGCGGCCGCGCATGAAGTTCAGCGAGCGGATGCGGATACGGCTGTTGATGAGGTCGTTGGTTACCGCCCGTCCCCACTGGCTGTCGCTGCCGGGCTGGGTGAGCACCTCCAGGTTGTCCATCAGCGCGCCCATCCAGGGCGTCATCTTCTCCTCCTCGCTACCCGGCAGATAGCCGATATCGTCGCCGATGGCCACCGTCGCCCGGGTCATGATGATCTCCGCGTAGCGCCGGTCGTCCAGTGTCTGGGCCAGCGCGGCCGCCAGGGTGAGCAAGGTCTTGCCGGTGCCCGCCACGCCCAGCAGGCTGACGAAATCGATCTGCGGATCCAGCAGCAGGTTCAGCGCGAAGCTCTGCTCCAGATTGCGGGCGTTGACGCCCCAGACGGTGTGCGCGGGCTCGCGGTAGTCCACTAGTGGCGACAGCCGCACGCCCTCATCCGAAATGGCCTCGACCCGGTACTGAACGGCCCCGTCCGCCGGTGCCAGGCAGTCGTTGGGCGTCAGGCCGGCGGCATCCAGCGAGGGGCTCCAGAGCCGGCCTTCCTCGTCGGCGGCCACGTCGGCCAGGGCGGATTCCGGCAGGACGTGATAGCCAATGTGGAGCAGGTCCACGTCCTCCAGAGCCTGGTCGCTGGCATAGTCCTCGGCGTGCAGGCCGAGGACCACGGCGCGGATCCGCCGGGTGATGTCCTTGGATACCACGGTGAGCGGGTTGTCGGGGTGGCGGTGGCGCAGCTCCAGCGCGGTGCGCAGGATGGGATCGTCCTCGTCGATGGCGTCGGACTGACGACGGCCCGGGCCGGTAGCGAAGAACAGCCGCCCTGAGGCCTCGGCCCAGCGGGTGCTCAGCGGCAGCCCGCGCTCCAGACTGGCCGGATCCGCGCCGCGCAGCAGCTCGTCGAGGAAACGGCTGGCCTGGCGGACGTTGCGTGCTTCCTCCGAGAGGCCCGTCTTGGTCCGGTCCAGCTCGCGGAGCACGGCCATCGGCAGGAACAGGTCGTGTTCCTGGAAGCGGAACAGCGCCGTGGGATCGTGCATCAACACGGACGTGTCGAGCACGAACAGCCGCCGGCCGTCGCGCACGCTCTCAGCCATTGAGGGCCTGCACCGCCTCCAGTGTCTCCCGGGCGTGTCCCTTGACCTTCACGCCGCGCCATTCCCGGCGCAGAACGCCGTCGGCGTCAATCAGGAAGGTGCTGCGCTCGATGCCCATGACCTTCTTCCCGTACATGTTCTTCTCCTTGATGACGCCGAACAGATTGCACAGCGTCTCGTCCTTGTCGGAGAGCAGATCGAAGGGGAACTCGTGCTTGGCCTTGAAGTTCTCCTGGGCCTTGATGCCGTCGCGGGAGGCGCCGAGGATGACCGCCCCGGCGGCCCGGAACTCGGCGTGCAGATCCCGGAAATCCTGGCCTTCCTGGGTGCAGCCCGGCGTGCTGGCCTTGGGGTAGAAGTACAGCACCACGTGGCTGCCGCGAAGATCCGCCAGGGAGAGCGTCTTGTCCCCGGTGGCCGGCAGTTCGAAGTTCGGCACGGTCTCGCCGATGCTGGGTACGCTCATGCTTCGACTCCCTAAGAACAGGTGGATGCGGGACGGCCCGGCGGGTCCTGGCGCTCTAACCCTTGAGCGGTTCTATGATGGCGTCCAGGTTCAGCCGGTCGCAGAAATCCATGAACTCCTCGCGTAGCCGCGCGATATGCATGCCGGCCGGCACATCCACGGTCATCTGCACGGAGAACATGGGCGTGCCGGTGTGGGCCGCTGCATAGGTGGTAGTCGCCATGTCGCGGATATTGATGTCCCGGGTCGAGAAGAAATTGGCGAGCTGATGGACGATACCCGGGTGGTCTATCGACACCACCTCCACGGAGTACGGGAGCAGGTTCGCCGTCCGCTCGCCGGCCTCCGTGCGTTTGCTGTTGAGCAGCAGAGCGAGCTTCTTGCCCAGTGCCGGGAGCGAGCTCTCCAGCTTGGCCAGCTCGTTCCACTTGCCCGAGACCAGCAGGATGATGGCGAAATCGCCGCCGAGGACGGTCATCCGGCTGTCCTCGATATTGCAGCCGGTATCGGAGACCGCCCGGGAGAGCTCGTTGACGATGCCCGGCCGGTCCTCGCCCAGCGCGGAAATGACCAGGAGATTATTGTTCTGCATCAACGTCCAAGTACCTTCTGCAGAAGGGGTGTTGCTATGACCTGCCGAGCGCCGGCGCCATGCCGGTTCAAAGCGGCGCCGCGGGGCTTGGCCCGGGCCCGCGGC
>JACDUA010000080.1 GCA_013519935.1 Ectothiorhodospiraceae bacterium WFHF3C12
TCCGCCGGCGCGCCGTCCTCGTCGGGGCGTGGCCGCAGCCGCAGCGTCTTGCCCACGCGCAGCGGCGCGTCGGCGGAGATGTCGTTCAGCTCCACCAGCCGGGCAACATGCATGTCGTAGCGGCGGGCGATCTCCCAGAGCGAGTCGCCCTGGCGGACCTCGTAGACCCCGCTTTCGGGCACCGGCTCAGCCGGCCCGCTGGACTCCGCGGTCAGGCTCTCGCCCCGAGGGAGGTCTTCGCCCGGCAGACGCAGCACCTGGCCGGCGCGGATCAGGTTGCGGCTGCGCAGGTTGTTCAGCGACACCAGCTCCGTGGTCCGCACGCCATATCGCGCGGCAATGGCGGACAGCGTCTGGCCCCGGCGCACCGTATGGAAGCGGTCCGGGATCTGGCGGTCATAGCGCTGATCCGCATCCAGGCCGGCCAGGCGCACCGAGGGGTTGCCGGCGGCGGCGCCGCGCGGCAGACGCAACTCGAAACCGCGAGGCACGCGCTTGTTGCCCTCCCAGACGGGATCCAGCAGAGCGGGGTTGTGGGCGCGCAGCGTCGCCATCTCCACGTCCAGGGCGGCGGCAAGCGCTTTCGCCGGGACGTAGTCCGGCACCTCAAGCGAGGTGGTGCGGACCGGGTCGTCCCGCTTGAGGTCCCCGAAATACCGCTCGAAGTGAAAATCCACCTCCGCGGCGGCGAGGAAGGCGGCGTAGAAATTGCGCGAGGCGAAACCGAATGTCCGGCCCCGGTAGCGATCCACGATCACCGCCAGGTCATCGGTGCCCACCGTGCGCACCGCCCGGCGCATGCCCGCCGCGCCGTGGTTGTAGGCGGTGATGGCGAGCGGCCATGAGCCGAGCACGGAATGGTTGTGCTCCAGCAGCCGGGCCGCGGCGAGGGAAGAGAGGAACGGGTCCATGCGCTCGTCGACGACATGGTCCACGCGCATGTAGCGCCGCCCGGTGGTCCGCGTGAACTGCCACAGGCCCGCCGCCCCCACCCGCGACCGCGCCCGGGGATTGAACGAGGATTCCACGTGGGGCAGCGCGGCCAGCTCCTCGGGCAGGCCCATCGCCTTCAGGGTCCGGCGGATATGGGGCTCCCACGCCCCGGAGCGGACCAGGCCCTCACGGAACTTGTCGCTCTGGCCGAGCTGGAAGCGCAGGCGGCTGCGGGCGCGGCTCAGGGTGGCGTTGCTTACATCATCCGGCCACAGCTCCAGGACGCGGCGCTGCGCCGGCGTCAGGCCCTCGCGCTTGCCCTCGGCGAGCTGTCCCAGTATCTCGCGGTACTCGGCCTTGAACCGATCCACGTAACGCTGGCGCTGGCTGCGGGTACGCAGCTTCTCCGGAAAGCGGATGACCTCGTAGACTACGGACAGGTTGGCGGAGTCGTGGAGCAGGCCGCCGTCGGTGCCGACCTCCGTATAGACCCGCTTCCAGAACTCGACCTGATCGGCCATGCCCTCGGGCACGGTGATCTCCTCGGCCCGGAGCGGCGCCACTGACAGCACCAGTGCCCAGGCGAGGCCCACCGCCAGCATGAACCGCATGGATCTACCCCCTAGTCACGCGCCCGGCGCGATCAGCCAGTGCCGGCCGTGGCCCGCCAATGGCGGCACACTGCCCCAAGCTCCCGCGCCCGCGTAACACCTTTCGCGTCGCGGGCGGCGGGTTCCCCGGGCCAGCCACGGCCGAGTGAGCTTCCGATGCTACCGGCAGACACCTCGCCGCCGAAGGAACTGCTACACACTTCCGCTTTGTCGCACCCCGGCCACCGCCAACCATGCACGCCCCACGCCGCGCTGGTAGGCTTCTGAGCCAACCATGTTCATCGAGACCCTCTTCGGCTGGCTGCTGGCCGCGGCGCTGCTCCTGCTGGCGGTGAGCGCCGCGTTGCACGCGTTGCTGACCAAACGCGAGCCCCGCGCCGCGATGGGCTGGATCGTGGTGTGCCTCGCCTTCCCGGCGGTCGGCGCCGCCATCTATTTCCTGTTCGGCATCAACCGCATCCGCACCCGTGCCCAGAAGCTCCAGGCGCCCCATGCGCCGCCGGCGAGCTCCGGGCTCTCGGCACCGCCGACGGCCTCTCACGGCGACGTCCGCCCGGAGTTCGGGCAGCAGGCGATGATCTCCCAGGCCGTGTCCGGCGTGCCGTTGGTCCCCGGCAACGCCGTCGACATCCTGCACAACGGCGAACAGGCCTATCCGGCGATGCTGGCGGCCATTGACGGCGCCAGCGAGCGCATCTTCCTGTCCACCTACATCTTCGAGACCAACGCCATGGGGCGGCGGTTCATCGAGGCGCTGGCCGACGCCCAGGAGCGCGGCGTGGACGTGCGGGTGCTGATCGACGGCGTGGGCGAGTACTACACGCTGCCCCGGCCGTCGCGGCTGCTGCGCCGGGAGAATATCCCCCACGCACGCTTCCTGCCCCCGCGCCTGTGGCCGCCAACCATTTTCATCAACCTGCGCAATCACAGGAAGCTGCTCTGCGTCGACGGCCAGGTTGCCTTCACCGGCGGCATGAACATCGGCGACCGGCACATGGTGGAGCGTGACGACGGCGCCACCGGCGTCGTGGACATGCACTTCCGCATCGCCGGGCCGGTAGTCACCCAGATGGAATCCGTGTTCCTGGAGGACTGGCGCTTCGCCACCGGCTCCGACGCACCCATGCCGCCGCCCCGCGCGATGCCGGCCGGCAACGCGGTCTGCCGCACCATCATCGACGGCCCCAACGAGGACATCGACAAGCTGCCGCTAATCCTTGTCGGGGCCATCGCCGCGGCACGCAGGCGCGTCAAGATCATGAGCCCGTACTTCCTGCCCCCGCGGGAGATGATGGCCGCGCTGCAGTCGGCGGCGCTGCGCGGCGTGGAGGTCTCGGTGGTGCTGCCCGCGCGGAGCAACCTGCCCTTCGTGGACTGGGCCACGCGCAACCTGCTCTGGGAGCTGCTGCGCTGGGGCGTGGGCATCTACTACCGGCCCGGGCCGTTCGCCCACACCAAGCTGTTCGTGGTGGACGACCACTACGCCCAGGTCGGCTCGGCCAACCTGGATACCCGCAGCCTGCGGCTCAACTTCGAGCTGGTGACCGAGGTGTACGACGCCGCCATCGCGCGGGCGCTGGCCGGCCACATCGACAGCGTGCGCGCGCAGTCCCGACCCGTCACCATGCAGGAAATCGAGCAGCGCCCGCGGCTGGAGCGTTTTCGCGACGCCGTGTGCTGGCTGTTCTCACCCTATCTCTGAATTCGCCGGCGGCCGGCGGGATCCGGTCAGCGTTTCCGGAGCGCGTTGGCGGCGTCCAGCTCGGCCAGGTAGGCGGCATGGCTGTGAATGGCGCCGGGCATGTCGCCATAGGCCTGGGGGGCGTCGACGTAGGCCGCGTAGTAGCGCTGGCGCCCGTCGATGGCCTGGGCGGGGTAGACGAAGTCCTCCCAGTCGACGCACTCGGGCCGGTAATAGCCGCCCGTGCGCCAGAAATAGGGCACGATGCTGCGGCGGCTGATGGCCTCGGCCAACGCCGGCGGACATTCCTGGTCGCTGGCGATTTCCCAGTGGGCCTGCATGTCCTCGTCGGTCAGCACCACCAGCCGGCCGGGATTGCCATCGGCGTCCAGCATCAGAAAGCCATTCGGCTCGGCGACGAAATAGTACTCGACGATGCCGCGAGCCTCGCAGAGCTCGTCGAAATAGCGCGCGAAAGCCGCGTCCTCCAGGAACTCCGCCTCGCCCTTGCGCAGGGACTGATGGATCAGGTCGCCGACGTCCCGGAAATACTGACTCTGCAACTCCCGGATGGTGCGGTTGACCTGCTCGATGACCCCGGTCTCGTGCTTTCGCAGGTAGCGGTCGATCAGCCCGTCGTTGAAGGCCTGCACCGCCACTTTCTCGTCACCCACGCCGGTGAAGAGGATCTTCTTCACCTGCTCGTCCGCTATACGCTCGCAAAAGGCCAGACCATCCATCTCCGGCATGGCGTAGTCGACCAGAATGACCCCCACTTCCCCGAAACGGTTCGGGTTGAGGGACTCGCGCTCCAGGCTGGAGACATCCAGACGCAGGTAGTGATCCCGCATCGGCCAGCCCACCGCGTCGCGGTGTGGGGAGAAGCAACGCTGGTAGAGCGGGGGCAGCGAGGCGCGGCGGTCCTCGAGAAAGCCCAGGGCCTGCCCGGGCGAATCGAACAGGCGGTAGGCGAGATCGTCGCCGAGCTCGAGCGCGAAATTGTTCAGGAAGTCCGTGTCGTCATCCACGATCACCGTGGTGACCGGGAAACGGTACGGCGGTGTTCTCGTCTTCGCCATGGTTTGCGCTCCACCTCACCCTGGCCGCGGGCCGTGCCGTCATTCTGCCAGAGTCCCGTGGAGGCGCCGCGCCTGGAGCCCGCCGTGTGAGGCACCGATCACATTGTGGAGCTGATGATGAGTTCACCTTTTTCCGCCGGCAACCCGTCAGATCCGACAGTAGACGCTACGAGCCGCTCTGGGTTCCTCTAAGCGTGAGCAATGGATGTAAAGGATGGTTCCCGCCGGACCAGGGAAGGGGCCGGGTCGACGGGCTTTGAGTCTTTGATCGGGGGACGTTGCCGCACTTCGCGGCAGCGCGTTCAGGGGGCCAACTCGTGAAAGCAGCAGAAGAACAGGGAACGACGGCGGGACGCGCGCAGCGCCTGCTCACGCCGGCCCATTTCCAGCAGACCGAACCCGTCATCGTCATCGGCACCGGCCCGGCCGGCATGCGCGCCGCCCAGGAGGTGCTGGCCGCCTCGCCGGACACGCCCGTTCGGATCTTCGGCGAGGAGGCCTGGCCGCCCTATAACCGCGTGCAGCTTTCCGCGGTCCTCGCCGGCACCACCAACCTCGAAGGCGTCACGTTGAACCTGCCGCCGGAGCACGCCGATCGCGTCGAGCACATCAGCGGGCGCCGCATCAACGCCATCGACCGCCGCTCCCGGCAGGTGATCGACGCCGACGGCCACCGCCATGGTTACAGCCGCCTGGTGCTCGCCACCGGCTCCCGCGCCCTGCTGCCCCTGGTACCGGGGATGGAGCTGGACGGCGTCTTCACCTTTCGCAACATGGAGGATGCCCGGCAACTGGCGGCGCGCCGCGGGGCCCGGCACATCGTCGTGCTCGGCGGCGGCCTGCTCGGCATGGAGGCCGCCCGCGGCATGCTCGCCCCGGGAAGCGAGGTGACCGTCATCGAGGCCGCGGCGCGCCTCATGCCCCGTCAGCTGGACGAGGAGGCCGCCGAGCGGCTCAGGGCCTCGGCGGAGTCCCTGGGCATCGATGTCAAGATCGGCCAGGGCGTTTCCGCCGTCGAGGGGCGCCACCAGGTGGAGTATGTCCGCCTGGTCGGGGGCGAGCGACTCCCGTGCGACGTGCTGGTGGTTGCCGCCGGCGTGGCGCCCAACGTGGACCTTGCCAAGGAGTCCGGACTGGCCGTCGGCCGCGGCATTCGCGTCAACGACCGGATGCAGACCAGCGACCCGTTCATCTACGCGGTCGGCGAATGCGTCGAGCACGACGGGCGGCTCTATGGACTGGCCGGACCGGGCCTGGAGCAGGCGCGGGTCGCGGCCCTGGCCGTGGCCGGCCGGGAAGCCCGCTACCGTGGCTCCTGCGACGCCACCAAGCTCAAGCTCTTCGACCAGCTCGTGTTCAGCGCCGGCCGGGTCACCAACGAGGACCTCCTGCAGGGCGATCGGGTCAGCACGTTCGCGGGCGAAGACGGCGGCTACCGCCGCCTGGTTACCCGGCGCGGCCGGCTGGTGGGCGCCGAGGCATTCGGCGACTGGGACGAGGCCCCGCGACTGCCGGACCTGGTCAGGAAAGGAAAGCGCGTCTGGCCCTGGCAGCGCTGGCGCTTCGTGCGGACCGGGCGACTGCTGCGCGGCGGTGCCGGCAGCGTGGCGAGCTGGCCCGAGGAGGCCACGGTCTGCAACTGCATGGGCGTGAACCGCGGCACGCTCAGCGCCGCCTGCCAGGCCGGTGCCGACTGCGCCAGCACGCTCGCCCTGGCCACCGGCGCGGGCACCGTATGCGGGTCCTGCCGGCCGCTGCTCCAGGAGCTGGCGGGCGAGCCGGCGGAAAAGGATCGCAGCCGGCTGCCCCTCGCCGCGTTCTCCGCCTTAGCGATGGCCATAACCCTCGTTATCGCGTTTCAGGCACCCCTCCCGGCCACTGAGAGCGTGCAGCCGGCATTCCAGCTACAGACGCTGTGGGAAGACGGCCTGCTCAAGCAGGTCACCGGATTCACGCTGGTGGGGCTGGCCGCCGTGGCGCTGCTGATGTCCGCGCGCAAGCGTATCGGCCGTTTCCGCAAAGGCGGCTACCCCGCCTGGCGGGTATTTCATGCCGGCCTGGGGGCGGCCACCATCGCCGTGCTCATCGCCCACACCGGCCTGTCCCTGGGCGATAACCTCAACCGCCTGTTGATGCTGGACTTCCTGGCACTTTCCGGCGCCGGCGCCGCGGCCGGCGCGGTATTCGCCGTGGCCCGTCCACTACGCGTGCGGGCGCGGCGCTGGTCGGCGTGGGCTCATATCCTGCTTGGCTGGCCGCTGCCGGCGCTGCTCGGCTTCCACGTACTCAGCGTCTACTACTTCTAGGTAAAGCCCGGTGCGCTTACGCAATACAGCGGGCTGGCTGGCTTGGATCGCGGTGCTGTGCGCCCTCTCCGCGGCCCTGGCCTACCAGATGCTGGCCGCCGAGGACAGATCGCTGTTCCTGCCCGGCGAGACAACCAGCGGGCATCACCAGATCGAGCTCGCCTGCGATGCCTGCCACGTGGACGCCTTCGGCGGCGGCGAGGTGATGCAGGACGCCTGCGTGGACTGTCACGGCGACGAGCTGGAGCGGGCCGACGACTCGCACCCCCGGTCCAAGTTCACCGATCCGCGCAACGCCGACCGGCTGGCCAGGCTCGACGCCCGCTGGTGCGTCACCTGCCACGTCGAGCATCAGCCGGAACGCACACGGGAAATGGCCGTGACCGTGCCGGCGGACGTCTGTTTTCACTGCCACGAAGATATCGCCGAGGACCGCCCCAGCCACGAGGGCATGGGGTTCGAGACCTGCGCCAGCGCGGGCTGTCACAACTTCCACGACAACCGCGCGCTCTACGAGGACTTCCTGCTGGCCCACGCCGGCGACGAGACGCCGACCCGGCGGCTCAATCCCCATCGGACACCGGAAAAGACCGCGGAGGGACACGCGCCGGCACTGCTCCCCGCCGACGCGGACGCAGGTGGCGTCCGCGCGGACCCCGCGATCCTCGACGCCTGGGCGAGCACCGCGCACGCCGGCGCCGGCGTGAACTGCACGGACTGCCACGGCCAGGGCGCGCGGTGGACGGACGAGCCCGAGCTCGAGGCATGCAGCGACTGCCACGAGGGGGAGACCGAGGGCTTTCTCAAGGGCAAGCACGGCATGCGCCTGGACGCCGGCCTGTCGCCCATGACGCCGGCCCGTGCCCGGCTGACGATGAAGTCGGAGGCCGCGGGCCGGAGCCTGGATTGCGCCAGCTGTCACGGCGCCCATGAGTTCGACACCCGGCGGGCGGCGGTGGACGGCTGCCTGGGCTGCCATGACGACCAGCACAGCCGCGCCTTCAAGGGCTCGCCGCACCACGAGCTCTGGGTGGCGGAACAGGCCGGCCGGGCGCCCGAGAACAGCGGCGTGACCTGCGCCACCTGCCACATGCCGCGACAGGTCCACAGGCGCGGCGGTGAAGCGCTGACCCGCGTTCAGCACAACCAGAACGCCAACCTGCGGCCCAACGAGAAGATGATCCGGCCGGTGTGCATGAGCTGTCACACCCTGGCATTCAGCATCGACGCCCTGGCCGACCCGGAACTGATCCGCAACAACTTCAGCGCGGAACCGGCACGACATGTCCGCAGCATCGAGATGGCGGTGGCCCGGGAAGAGGACGCCACCAGGCCGACCCAAGGCAACGACCCGCGACAAGGAGAGCAGCAACGATGAAACGACGTCACGCCAGTCTCACTCTCGCCCTTCTCATGGTCGCCCTCCCCCTCGCCGGCTGCGGCGGCGGAGAGCCCGAAGGTATCAGCCCGCAGCGAATGGCCGACGCACTGCACGCGGTCATGGAGGCCGACCGTACCGTCTACACCCGGAACGTGGTGAACCGCCTGCAGAACGAAGAGGACGTCATCCAGGCAACCGAGCACTGGAAGGACGAGAAGACCCTGCCGCTGCCGGCCCAGATGTTCCGCATGGGCTCCGAGCTGGCCGCCAGGAACACGGACGAGTTCACCTATTCGCTGCAGTCGCTGTGGCCGATCAACAAGCAGAACGAGCCGCGCACGGACGCCGAAAAGGAAGGGCTGCAATACGTGACGGAGAATCCCGACGAGAACTACTACGCCGAGGAGGAGCTGGGCGGCACCACGTATTTCACCGCGGTCTACGCCGACCAGGCGGTGGCCGAGGCCTGCGTCTCGTGCCACAACGACCACAAGGACTCGCCCCGGACCGACTTCGAGCTGGGTGACGTCATGGGTGGCGTGGTTATCCGCATTCCCAGATCCTGAAGGCTTGGCGGCGATTGTCGGCTGGCAAGCCCAGCCGACCTACGCCGGGCGGCGCCGCTCACCAGGGAATGCGCTGGCCGCCCCAGGCGAGGAAACTGCCGTTGTCACGGGCCGTGAGGCCGCCGATGACATCCAGCAGGCAACCCGCCGAGTAGCCGGGCGTGAACAGCTTGCCCGCCGGAACGCGGCCCTGGAACGGCTTCGACAGGGGCGTGTCCGTCGTTCCCGGGTGCAGGGCCACGCAGATGACGTTGCGGGCACGACGGCCGCACTCCACCGCCAGCGTGCGGGTGAACTGGTTCTGCGCCGCCTTGGCCGCCCGATAGGTGTACCAGCCCCCGAGGCCGTTATCCTCGATACTGCCGATACGAGCGGACACATTCGCCAGCACGGCCGTATCCCCGTGACGCATGAGGCCCAGGCAATGCTTCGCCACCAGCACGTGGCCGAAGGCGTTGACGCGGAAACCCTGCTCCAGGGCCTGCGGGGTGATGTCCTCCCAGCGCTTCTCCGGCGCCAGACCGGCGCCATCGTGGAGAACCCCCGCGCAGTTCACAAGCAGGTGCAACCGGCCGGCCTCCGCCCTGATCCGCGCGGCCGCGGCCTCGATGGATGTCTCCTCGGTGACGTCCATGACCAGCGGCTGCACGCGATCGGTAGCCGCTTCATCCGCCACGCGCCCGGCCGCGGCGGCGTCCCGGCCGCTGACATAGAGGCGGCCCAGGCGCGATTCCTGCGCCAGGCGCGCGGCCAGGGCCGCTCCAAGGCCGCCCGTGGCCCCGACTACCAGGGCGTTGAAGCCATCGGGGAGATTGTTCAGCTCGCTCATCCAGCAACCCCTTTCTGCCACCGACTCTATCGGTGGGGCCCCTGGGCCATCACCGCAAGTGGCCCAGCGCTCAGACCAGCTTCAGCAGGTAGAGCAGCAGCGGGACCAGCAGGGCGGTCAGAGCCGCATTGAGACCCATGCCGAGCCCGGAGAAAGCCCCCGCCCGCTCGCTGGACTGAAAGGCACGGGCCGTCCCGATGCCGTGGGCTGCGACACCCATGGCCAGGCCCCGGGCAGTCGCCTCCCGAATGCCCAGCACGGCCAGCAGCGGCAGCCCGGCCACGGCACCGACGACGCCGGTGAGGATGACCAGAACCGCGGTCAACGAAGGCAGTCCGCCCACCTGCTCGGCGATGCCCATAGCCACCGGCGTGGTGACCGACTTGGGCACCAGGGACAGCAGCGTCGCCTGGTCCAGGCCCAGCAGCCAGCCAAGGCCCAGAGCGCTGAGCACGGCGGTCAGGGACCCCGCCAGCAGCGCGGCCGTCAGTGGCCGCCAGAGCCTTCGCAGCTCCTGCGACTGGCGGTACAGGGGCACGGCGATGGCCACTGTGGCCGGGCCTAGCAGGAAATGGACGAACTGAGCCCCCTCGAAGTAGGTGGCGTAGTCCGTTCCACTGAGCCGCAGCACGGCGATGATCAACACCACCGACACCAGCACCGGGTTGAGGATGGCGAGCTCGCCGAAGCCCCTGTAAAGCCGGTGGGCGGCCACGTAGGCGCCCACCGTCAGGGTCAGCCACAGCAGCGGCCGCTCGGCGAGGTAAACCCAGAGAGACTCCACCGGCGGCATCACCGGCTCTCCCGCGTCAGCGCCCGCATCACCGCGGCGGTCACCGCCAGCGTGAGCAGCGTGCTGCCCACCAGGGTGGCGGCTATGGGCAGCCAGTCGGCGGCCACCCGGTCCATATGGCGCATGATCCCCACGCCGGCGGGCACGAACAGCAGGGAGAGGTGCCGCAACAGAGCGTTCGCGAGTTCCCCCACGCCGTCGCCAACGCCGCCCCGGATCGCGAGTACGGCAAACAGCAGCACCAGCCCGATGACCGGGCCGGGCACGGGCAGTGCCAGTAATCCGGCGAGAACCTCACCGAGCAGCTGACAACCCAGCAACAGCATCAGTGCTTCAAGCATGTCGCGCTCCACAATCGGACCGGCAGACGGCACAATGGCGCCTGCCCCAGGAGTAGGCCAGTGTCCCGAGAAAACGACCACATCGACCGCCGCATCGCCTGTCTTCAGGCCGAGCGCATACCCGCGGCGCTCATCTCCACCATGGGCTACCACTGCGAGGTCTGGCGCTCGAACCTGCGGCTGTACCGGGATGGCGTTCCCCGCACGTACGACCTGGTGATAAAGGTACCGCGCGAGACCTACTCCGTGCAGGAAGCGTCTCTGTTACGGCGCGACTACCGGCGGCTTCGGGAAAGGCTCGGCTCGATCATTCCGCGCACCCAGTTCGTGGTCACCGAGATCGACGGTCAGTCCAGCGTCTTCGCCATCTCCGAGGCCGTCTCCCGGTGGTTCGATATCGCCAATCCGGCCCACGAAGAGGAGGCCGTGCCCCTTTTTCGCAAGCTGCGGCTTGCCCGGGCCGACCTCATGCGCTTCGTCGAGGCGGCCGACGCCTGGGACACCCACGAGAACCGGGTCATCGACCTCTACGGTCTGGAAAACATGGTACTGGACCGCGCCCACCGCCTGCGCTACCTCGACAGCTTTCGCGTCTTCTTCTACGCGGACATGCTCCACGCAATCGATGGCGAAGACGAGACCCTGCGCCAGCGGATCGAGCTCTCGCGGCTGCGGCGGGACTACCTGCGCTTCCTGGTCGAGGCGTCGCGCTAAAGCAGCGCTCGCTCGCCGTAACCGGGGACGGTATGCGGCAGCGCATCAATGCCCTATCATCAGGCGGTGGAGTGGTTTCCCGGGCCGGCAAGGCCCATGCGGCAAAGGAGTGAGGCAGCCATGGCCGGTAACCTGTACAGCCCCCTGTCCGGCGACGTCAGTCAGGCGATCAACCCCTGGACCTGGTTCGCCCGCATTGCCGGCAGCCAGATGGGCTTCATCAACATCCACCAGACCAGCGGCGGCGACACCGAGCTTGAGCGCGAGATCGTCGAGGATATCGCCAGTTACGGCCGGCAGCTCGGCCGGATTTCCGAGGCCCTCGCCGTACTGGCCGAGCACACCGACAGGGAAAAGCTGAGCCCGGACGAGCGCCAGGCGCTGGAAGCTTTCGAGACCATGGCGCAGCGGATCGAGGAGGCCAAAGCGCGCCGGCGGGAAGCGGCCTCGCCACTGAGCGCCATTGACGATGTCCTCGCGGCGCTGCAGGAACTGCGCGAGCGTGACAGCGAGCGCTACCGTCGTGAAGTGGCCCGGATCCGCCAGGCGCTGGATCTGGACGGCGCGGAGGGCGCGGTTACCCCGCTGCGTGGTCAGGGCGGCGCCGAGTAACCGCCGGTCTCTGGTATCCTGCGGCGCCCTGGATCAACGGGTGCGACATGAACGCTGACCTGCACGACAAGCTCAATGCCGAGACCGCCCGGGTCGCCTGGTCGGAGCTTGAGCGCCACTTCGCGCGTGGCGCCACTCTGTCCGTGGGACCCGAGCTGGACCTGCTGGAGGTCGCCCAGGCCATCGCCCGGGACGACACGGAACGCGTGACGCGATGGCTGGCCGCTGGCGAGCTGCAGAAGACCCCCGCCGAGCAGGCAAGGGACTGGGCTGAGCGCGACGCAATCCTGTGGTGCGTCGTCATCGCGCCCTGGGTGCTGGTCTCGGAGAACTGACGGCCGCGGCCGCGCCGTCCACCCACGCCTGCAACCCGAATGCCGGTTCCGCCAGTACCCGGCGCAGGCCCGCCTCGTCATCGGGAAAGGCGAGCAGGTGGGTCGGGCAGCGGCAGTCCGAGGCACCGAAACCGCGGCTGACCTCATGCCCCCCGAGCTCGACGAGCAACCGCGCCCACGGGCACTCCCGCCCGGCCTCTCCGGTTGAAAAGGCCGCGAACGCCACCGTGCATTCGACGCGCAGGTAGTCGACATGCCAGCGCCTGCGCCCCGTCCCGCGCAGGTGCCGCCCCAGGCGCGCGGCGACGCCACCCGGGCCACGGGCGCTGCCCGCATAAACGTGGAGCCCGGCCGGAAAAGCGACGCTGCCCAGCCGCCCCACCGTAACCGTACGAGGCGTCACGAGCCTGAGTACCAGCAGATAGCTGCCCGGCATCCGGGAAAGCGCGGTCATGGGCAAACTCCCGGGGATGGCCGTTGTCCACGAGACAGACGGGACCCATTTTCAGCTGAAGACCATCGACGGGAACCTATCATGACCAAGCTTGCCCATGTCGCCGCCGTGCTGCTGCTGGCCCTGCCGGCGCTTTCCGCTGCCGAGGCTACCGAGCGCCTCCCCGACCAGCCCCCCGAGGGACTGGCCTTTGCCACCTTCGCGGGCGGCTGCTTCTGGTGCATGGAGCCCCCCTACGACAAGCTCGACGGCGTGAAGGCGACCATCTCGGGATACACCGGTGGCGAAGTGGCCAACCCGACGTACCGCCAGGTCAGCGGCGGAAACACGGGGCACGCCGAGGCCGTGCGCATCGTCTACGATCCCGCCAAGGTATCTTACGAGCGCCTGCTCTACGTGTTCTGGCGCAACATCGACCCGCTGGCGGAGGATCGCCAGTTCTGCGATGCGGGACCGCAGTACCGCTCGGCCGTGTTCTATCACGACGAGGCCCAGAAACAGGCGGCCCGGGACACTCGCGACGAACTGGCAGCGCAGCGATTCGAACAGCCCATCGAGACGCAGATCGTGCCCGCTGGCGCCTTCTACAAGGCCGAGGATTACCACCAGAACTACTACAAGACCCACACGGCGCGTTACCAGTTCTACCGCATCAACTGCGGTCGTGACGCGCGCCTGGAGGAACTATGGGGCGATGAGGCCGGGCCGCCGCATGGCCGTGGCGGCAAGGAATAGCAGAGCGTCAAAGGGCGCTAGCCGGCCAGCGCGCCGGCGAGCAGAGCGAGCGCCGCGCCCAGGCTGAGATGGTTGCGCAGGCGCCGATACCACTGCGGAAACCACTGTTCACGCCGTAGCAGCTCGTAGCCGCGGACCGCGACGAGCCCGAGCATGATCACCCCCAGGGCAGCAGCGGTGGGCAACAGCCAGACGGCCAGCCAGGCGAACAGAGCTGGCAGAACACTGAACACCAGGGCTTCCTCGCCCTGCCGCGATGGTACCCGTGCCATGCCGAGCCCCCAGTGCACCGCCCCGACGAAGGTTATGATGACGGCTGCGTAGAACAGCAGACCGCGCTGCGCGGCGTCGGCGACCGGCGCCCACCAGCTCCCGGCGGCACCGGCCGCGAAGGGCACCAGCCCGCCGTATCCCAGCCAGGCCGCGGTGCTCGTCATCCGGCCCTGCTGCGCATGCCGGTTCGCCTCCCCCGCCGCCATATCCTCCACGGCCCGGCAAGCCTCGTTGATGCCGCCGACGAACCGCCCCTCCACGAAGACCTGCGGCAGTGTCTGCTGGCCCGTAATGTCTCTCAGCGACCGGAACCGCGCCCGCTCCTCCGGCGACTTCATCGACATCACGACTTCCCGGAAGGGAATGCCATACCTGTGGAGACTCGCCGGCAAGGGGCCGAGATCGGTCAGCGGTGACCGGAATACGACCACGCGATCCAGGTTCGCCAGACCCGCCGTCCCGGCTGCGCCTTCGTCTTGTACATCCTGTGGACGAATCTGAGTCGATCCCATTTCATACCACCCGTTTCAGTCCGTTACGGGGCTTCCATGGCGTGCATTTTCTGTATATAACTTTTACATTAGCTATACGATACTGACAAGCGCGAGGCGACGAATGAACCGGATGACGGCCCTGCTGCTCATGCTCACCGCCCTGCTGCTCTCCGGCTGTGCCGGTGTGCCGGTGGAGCGTTACGCCGACAACCGCCCCGCCCTCGTGCTGGAGGATTACTTCGCCGGACAGACCACCGCGTGGGGCATCTTCCAGGACGGCGGCGGCGAGGTGATCCGGCGGTTCCGGGTCGACATCGACGGGCGCATGGAGAACGGCACCCTGGTGCTGGACGAGTCCTTCCAGTACGCCGACGGCGAGACCGATCGGCGGGTCTGGCGCATCGAGCGCCTGGACGAGCACCGCTACCGCGGCCAGGCCGGCGACATCATCGGCACCGCCACCGGCGTCCGCCACGGCAACGCCCTCAACTGGCGGTACACGCTGGCCCTGGAGACCGGGGACGGCACCTGGCAGCTGGATTTCAACGACTGGATGTATCTGCTGGAAGACGGCGTGCTCATCAACCGCGCGGAAGTCACCAAATGGGGCTTCCGGGTGGGTGAGGTCACCCTGTTCTTCAAGAAGGAGGACTGAGAATGGACATGCTCAAGGCAGGCGCGCTCATGCTGATACTGGCTTTAACCGTTGGCGCCAATGCCACCGCGACGGCCCGCTACACGGACCCGGTCACCGTCGAGGGCGTCGAGTTCGCCCCCCGGCCCGACGCCGCGGACATGGATCTGCAGCTGGTGGGCTACGGGGTTGCAACGGCACGCATCTTCTTCGATGTCTACGCCGCGGCCCTCTACCTGCCGCCGGCGGCCGACGCCGATTCGGCGCTGGCCGAGGAGACGCCGCGGCGCCTGGAAATCCAGTATCTGCTGGATCTCGAGGCCGATGACCTGGCGCGGGCGGCCAATACCATACTCCAGCGCCAGCACGACAAGGCGACGCTGGAAGGGGTGCGCGAAGGTATAGAGCAACTGCACGCGCTCTACCGCGATGTCGGACCCGGTGACCGCTACGCCATGACGTATCGGCCGGGTGACGGCACCACCCTTACCCTCAATGGGGAACCGCAGGGCACCATTCCGGGCGGCGACTTCGCGCGGATCTACTTCGGCATCTGGCTGGGAAAGGAACCGCTGTCCGAGGCACTGCGGGAGAAGCTGCTCGGCCGGGCCTGACACCGCGCCCGCCGGTCGCGAGCGGCTAGGCGCGACCGGCGCGTTCGTTGTAGGCGATAAGCAAGCCGACGGCGAGGAGCACCACCTCCAGCACGCCGAAGGCCCAGATCCAGGGGTTAACGGTGATTCCATCCACGAACAGGGACAGAATGCGGCCGCCGGCAAGGCCGCCCAGGAAAAGGATGGCCGCCGTCAGCGCGCCGCGCCGGGAAACCGCCTGGAAGGCGGACCAGAGGAAATAGAGTCCGAACAGGAAGTAGACCCCGCCGAAAGCGGCCCGCACCTCGTTCTTGGCCCCGACACTGGTTGCCTGCAGGCCCACCGGCGAGACCACGTCCACCGGGGAGTACAAACCCAAAAGCCCAACGGCGGCGAAGATCGCCCCGACCAGGAGCAGGAATCCCTTGGCGTGCTTGGGCAGATTGATACGCACTGGACGCTCCTTGTAACGAGTTCATCGTCCCGCTGACATGGCTGCGCGGCAGGACGATTCCAAGCGAGGGCGACGCGCCTCAGGCGTCGCCGTTGCCCAGCACGGCCTGCTTGCGCTGGCGGCTGAACTCCATCATGCGCCCCAGCGATACCCTGGCCCGCTCGGCCACTTCCTCGTCCACGAAGACCTCGTTGGTCAGGTATTCCAGCGCGTCCGCCATGTTGCGAAGGCCGTTCATGGCCATCCACGGGCA
Source organism: Ectothiorhodospiraceae bacterium WFHF3C12 (assembly GCA_013519935.1). Classification (GTDB taxonomy): domain Bacteria; phylum Pseudomonadota; class Gammaproteobacteria; order Nitrococcales; family Nitrococcaceae; genus WFHF3C12. Next base: position 16,072 of record JACDUA010000080.1, read on the forward strand.
ATGGGCGCAGCTCTGGCACGTCGCGCTGCGGCCGGCGGTGGGCGCCTCCAGCAGCGTCTTCCCGGGAGCCGCCTCGCGCATCTTGTGGAAGATGCCGTTGTCGGTGGCGACGATGAAGGTGTCGGCGTCCGTCTCCACCACGGCCTTGAGCAGCTGCGAGGTGGAGCCCACCACGTCGGCCTGGTCCACCACCGTGGACGGCGATTCCGGGTGAACCAGCACCCTGGCCTGGGGATACTGCTTGCGCAGCTCCGTGAGCTCGACGCCCTTGAACTCCTCGTGGACGATGCAGGCACCGTCCCACATCAGCATGTCCGCGCCGGTTTCGCGGCGGACGTACTCGCCCAGGTACTTGTCCGGCGCCCAGAGGATCTTTTCCCCGCGCTCGTGGAGATGGCGAACCACGTCCAGGGCGATACTGGAGGTCACGACCCAGTCGGCGCGGGCCTTCACCGCCGCGCTGGTGTTGGCGTAGACCACCACCGTGCGATCCGGGTGGTCGTCGCAGAACGCCGCGAATTCTTCCGGCGGGCAGCCCTCGTCCAGCGAGCAGGTTGCCTCCAGCTCGGGCATGAGCACGCGCTTGTCCGGCGTGAGAATCTTCGCGGTCTCGCCCATGAAACGCACGCCGGCGACCACCAGCGTATCGGCCGGGTGCTCCTGACCGAAGCGGGCCATGTCCAGGGAGTCGGACACGTAGCCGCCGGTCTCGTCGGCCAGGGCCTGGATATCCGGTGCGGTGTAGTAGTGAGCCACGAGGACCGCGTTGCGGGCCTTGAGCAGCGCCTTGATACGATCGATCAGCTGCTCACGCTCACCGGCGCCGAGGGTCTCCGCGGTGCCGAAGGCCTCCTCCCGGAAGGCCTGCACCGGGGCACCCCACTGAATTGCCTGCGCCTTGGTCATCTGCGTCACCTCCAACCGGCGATACACCATCGCCTTACTTGATGATCTCCACCGTGCCCGGCTGCTTCATGCGGAACAGCTTGGCGGGCCGGTGTTTGCCGGCACGGAACATCTCGCCGGTTTCCTCGATGCATTCGAACGTGCGCAGCCGCTTGCGGAAGTTGCGCTTGTCCAGCTGCTCGCCGAGGATGGTTTCGTATACGGACTGCAGCTCGCTGAGCGTGAAACGCTCCGGCATGAACTGCAGCGCGATGGTCGAGTAATCCAGCTTGGCCGCCAGCCGCTGGTGTGCCATGCGAACGATCTCGCCGTGATCGAAGGCCAGCTCCGGGAGCTCGTCCACGGCCACCCAGGCCACCCGGTCGCCTTCAACGGCGGCCATCCGGTCCAGCCGGTTGTACGGGACCAGGGCATAGTAGGCGACGGAGACGACCCGCCCGCGGGGATCCCGCGCCGGACCGCCAAACGTGAAGAGCTGCTCCAGGAATACCCCGGAGACACCCGTCTTCTCCGCCAGCACGCGGGCCGCGCCGTCATTGAGCGCCTCATCCGGGCCCAGGAAACCGCCGGGCAGCGCCCAGACGCCGGCGAACGGCTCGCGGCTGCGATTGACCAGCAGCACGCACAGCGCATCTTCACGGATGGTGAAGATCACCACGTCGGTGGTCAGCCCGAATGCCGGGCGATCCCTATTCGCCGCTACTGCAGTTTCCCCGTTCACGCTCGCTGTCCCGATATCGTTTCGCAGTGCATCATCGTGACGGCTAAACTTAGTGTCTTTGCGACACTATGTCAAATCCGTGACGACGGTATTGCTACTGCGTGAACGAAAGTAGCGAGTGAAGGTATAGGCTGGATTATTGAAATAGGCGTTGGATTATTGAAGCATAAAGCTGGACCGTCGCCGTACGCGAAATCTGGGGCGCTTCCCGGGTATACCTGCCCCACTTTTCGAGTAGACACGCTGCCGAGCGAAGGTTAGAAACAACCCCAACAAAACCAGTTACTTACAAAACCCCTCAAGACTCACCAAATACGCTCAACCGGGCGGAAGCGCGCCCCTGCACCGCATCCGCAGAGAAATTTCCGGCGCGTGAAGCCTGCTTCACCACCTACCAAGCCGTGAAAGACAGACGTCAGTCACCCGTTCGCTTCCCCGCCCTAGCATCTCTACCTCGCGCAGCTTTCTTGCAAAGGTCTCAACGCTGGACTGAGCTAACGAAGTGCCGGTTCTAAACTAGGGGCACGTCAATCAATCCGTAACGGCGGGGTGCAATGACTTCGAGTCCTACAGCAGCCTGCGAGAAGCTCGCTTGGAGCATCGTTCCGTGAGCGCCAACAACGCGCTGCATCTGCCAGCCAGACCGCTGGGCGGCCCAGCGGCAGCTGAGCTCAGTCGTTAACCGTTCGAGGGAAATCGTGAATATGGGCAACGTCGCACTACTTGCACCAGTCCCTTTAGCCCACCTGACCGATGGCGCAGTCGTGTGCCGGACGGTGGGGAAAGTGGCTTTTGGGAGCAGAGCTTGGGAGGTGTTCCGAGAGCTCGATCAACTGCAACCTGAAGGACCGGTTGATGTCCTGATCTATGCGTCCCACGCCAACGCTGATGGTCCAGCCAAGGTGGCGTGGCGCGCCGAGTACATAGGCTATGTGGAAGGAAGGCATGGCGCTCATCCAGAAGGCATGATGTACCGCCCTCCGTCCACGGCGGAGCACTCATCAGACAACTTTGGGCATTGGGCTGTTTTCTGGGAAGTCAAAAATCTTCGAGAGCTTGCCCCGGCCGAGACGATTGCCGTCAGGGAGCTACAAAATCTTACTGGCAAGTACTACAAACCATCATTCGTTCCAGAGGGTCCGATCATCGTCCAAAGCCCATGGTGAAAAGATGGCTAACAAAAGCGTCAACTTGGACACTCGAAGCTGCCGCGCTTCGTCGGCCACCGGTAACGCTGCACGTTATGCCTCTTGGCCGGAATCTCTATTCGTCTCCTCTTCGACGAGGCGACGTCCCCCCGTTCTCAGTAGCACTCCGATCTGGAGTCCGGGGTTAATGTTAGCGGGTTCTGGCTGAGTCGGGCGGCATAGCCGCTCGGCGTTAGCCCATCGAGTACTTTCTTCGGTCGTTCTTGGTTGTATTCGCGTTGCCAGGCCGTGATTTCGGCGATGGCGTGGGCCATGCTGACGAACCAGTGCTCGTTGAGGCATTCATCGCGAAAGCGGCCATTGAACGACTCCACGTAGGCGTTCTGGTTCGGCTTGCCCGGTTCGATGGGCCGGAGCTGGACGCCGTTTTCATAGGCCCAGCCGAGCATCGCCTTGCCGGTGAACTCCCGCCCGTTGTCCGAGCGGATGACCTGCGGCAGTCCGCGGCTCTCGCCCAGTTGTCAACGCCGGCTGAGTTTGTCCGGTTTTCCCCGGACCAAAATGTCCGGTGATTGACGGTCCTCGGGGGTGACGAGCCCCGCTGGCTGGCGCTTAGGCTGCGTCGGTGTCCTCCTCCTTCGGGTTGTGCTCGGTGGATCCGGTCTCGGGATCTTCCGCCCCGGCCGGTGGATTGGTTTTGAGCAGTCCCGCGCGTCGTTTCTCCTTGAGCCGGTAGCTCTCGCCTTTGATATTAATGGTGGTGGCGTGGTGGAGCAGCCGGTCGAGGATGGCGGTGGCGATGACCTGCTCGCCGAAGACCTCGCCCCAGTCGGCGAAGGACTTGTTGGAGGTCAGGATCATCGCCGCACGCTCATAGCGGCGGTTGATCAGTCGGAAGAACAGCGAGGCCTCGTCGCGGGTCAGCGGCAGGTAGCCGA
>JACDUA010000081.1 GCA_013519935.1 Ectothiorhodospiraceae bacterium WFHF3C12
GCCCGCCGGCGCGCCTCGCGCATCCGCTGCGCCGCCGCCACCATGTTGTGCAGGGCCGGCATCACTTCCTCCCAGCCCCGGGTCTTGAGCCCGCAATCCGGGTTCACCCAGAGCCGTTCGGCCGGAATGAGCTCGGCCGCCTTGTTCAGCAGTGTCACCATTTCGTCGACATCCGGCACGCGCGGGGAGTGAATGTCGAACACGCCGGGACCGATCTCGTTCGGGTAATTGAACTGCTTGAACGCATCCAGCAGCTCCATCGCTGAACGGGAGGTCTCAACGGTGATCACATCGGCGTCCAGGTTGGCGATGGACTCGATGATGTCGTTGAACTCCGCGTAGCACATGTGAGTGTGGATCTGGGTGTCGTCGCGCACCCGGCTGGTGGACAGCCGGAAGCAGCGGGTCGCCCAGTCGAGGTACGCCTGCCACTCGGCGCGGCGCAGGGGGAGCCCCTCGCGAAAGGCGGGCTCGTCCACCTGTATGGCCTCGACGCCCGAGGCCTCCAGGTCCCGGACCTCGTCGCGCAGCGCCAGGGCGATCTGCTGGCAGGTGGCCGACCGCGGCTGGTCGTCGCGCACGAACGACCACTGCAGGATGGTCACCGGGCCCGTGAGCATGCCCTTCATGAAACGGTCGGTCAGTGACTGGGCATACCGGGTCCACCCCACCGTCATGGGCTCGGGCCGGCGCACGTCGCCGTATATGATCGGCGGCTTCACGCCACGGGAGCCGAAGCTCTGCACCCAGCCGTGGCGAGTGAAGCAGAAGCCGTCCAGGAGCTCTCCGAAGTACTCCACCATGTCGTTGCGCTCGGCCTCTCCGTGGACGAGCATGTCCAGGCCGGCCTCCTCCTGCCGGCGCACGGCGTAGGCGATCTCTTCCTTCATCTGCCGGTGGTACTCGTCCGTGGGCAGGCGGCCGGCTCTGTGGTCGCGGCGGGCGGCGCGAATGCTCGTGGTCTGGGGGAACGAGCCGATGGTGGTGGTGGGAAACATCGGCAGATCGAGCCGCTCGTGCTGGGCTTTCGCCCGTTCGGCATAGGGCTGGGCGCGCCGCGCCATGTCCTCGGTCACCGTCGAGGCGCGCTCGCGCACGTCCGCCCGGTGGATGCGCTTGGAGCGCCTGCGCGAGGCCTGGGCCTTGCCGTTGGTTTCCAGGGCCGTCGCAACCGCCGCGCGCCCCTCGGACAGGGCGCGTCCCAGCGTCACGACCTCGCCGGTCTTCTGCACGGCGAAGGACAGCCAGCTGCGCAGCTCATCGTCCAGCCGATCCTCCACGGAGACATCCACGGGCACATGTAGCAGCGAGCAGCTGGGTGCCAGCCACAGGCGCCCGCCGAGTTTGCGCTGGACGCCTTCCAGGGCACCCAGCCAGCCCTCCAGGTCGGCGCACCAGATATTGCGGCCGTCCACCACGCCGGCGGACAGCACCTGATCGGACGGCAGACGCGCCATGGCTTCGCCGAGCTGGGCAGGCGCGCGGACCAGATCGACGTGCAGTCCTTCCTTGGAGAGTCCCGCGGCAACGTCCAGATTGTCGCCCAGTCCACCGAAATAGCTGGCTACAAGGCGGTTGACGCCGGTGTCCGCCAGCGCCGCGTGGGCGCGGGTCATGGCCTCACGCCAGTCGGGGCCCAGGTCCGTGACCAGGATGGGTTCGTCCAGCTGCACCCAATCAATGCCGCGCCGGGCCAGCATTCCGAGCAGTTCCCGGTAAGCGGGGATCAGCCGGTCCAGCAGGGTCAGTTTGTCGAAATCGCCGCCCCGGGTCTTGGATAGCGCCAGGTAGGTCAGCGGCCCGATCAGCGTCGGCTTGACGGCGTGACCGGCCCGCTGCGCCTCGTCCACCTGGGTCAGCAGGCTCCCGGCGCGGAGGGTGAAGGCCTGGTCCGCCGCCAGCTCCGGGACGATGTAGTGGTAGTTGGTATCGAACCACTTGGTCATCTCGCAGGCATGGGTGTCCGCTCCGGTGGGGGCCCGTCCCCGCGCCATGCGGAAGTAAGTGTCGATGTCCGGTTCGCAGCCGCCTTCGTGAAAGCGCTCCGGGATCACGCCGAACATCAGCGAATGATCGAGTACGCCGTCATACCAGGAGAAATCCCCCACCGGCACCAGGTCCAGGCCGGCGTCGGCCTGCTGTCGCCAGTGCCGGGCGCGCAGCTCGTGGCCGGCGGCTTCCAGCTCGGCGCGCGACTTATCGCCGCGCCAATAGGCCTCAACGGCATGCTTGAGCTCGCGCTTCAGTCCGAAGCGCGGGAATCCGAGGTTATGGGTGATTGCCATGTCTTTTCCTCCCTGTGACTTGAAGCCCGTCAGCATGAGGAATAATTTGTTGTGAGAGCAATTGGAAATAATTGTACTAATACATGAATGGATTTCATGATAATGCCAGTCACCCGGCCATTGAGGTGAGGCACCTGCGCCTGGTCATGGCCCTTCGCGCCACCGGTACCCTGGCGGGGGCCGCGCGGAGACTGCACACGACGCCTTCGGCTCTTTCCCACACACTGGCCGTGCTCGAGGAACGCTGCGGCGACCGGGTCATCGTCCGACGCACGCGGCCGCTGCGTTTTACCGGCACGGGCCGGCGGTTGCTGGCCCTGGCGGACGAGGCCATGCCCCTGCTGGAACGGGCGGAGCGCGATGTCCGGCGCATGGCGTGCGGCGAAGATCGGCGCCTGCACATCGCCATGGAGTGCCACAGCTGCTACGAGTGGCTCATGCCCGTCCTGGAGCGTTTTCGCGGAGCGCAGCCAGGTGTCGACCTGGACTTGACCGCTGGCTTCAGCTTTCAGGCCATGGCCGCGCTGCGCCGCGCCGAGGTGGACCTGGTGATCACGCCCGATCGCGGTGCCGACGATGCCTTCACGTATGCGCCGCTGTTCCGCCACGAAGTGGTGTTGGCTGTCGGGGCTCATCATCGCCTGGCTCGGGCCGCTTTCATTCGCCCCGAAGACCTGGCGGGCGAGACTCTGATTACCTACCCGGTAGAACGCGCACGGCTCGACGTGTTCCGCAGCTTTCTGGATCCAGCCGGTGTCGAGCCGGCGCGGGTACGCACGGCGCAGCTGACGGTTATGATCCTCCAGCTCGTTGCCAGTGGGCGGGGCGTGGCGATGCTGCCAGGCTGGGCCCTGGCGGCGAATCCGACTCCGGGGCACGTCGTTGCCAAGCGCGTGGGCGCGCGGGGGTGGTACGGGGGCCTTCACGCCGCCAGCCGCGCGGAGGCCGGAGATGATCACTGCATTCGTGCCTTCATCGACATTGCCCGGGAAGTCGCCCGGGAAAGACTCACCGGCATCGCCCCGCCAAGCGGAGCCTGAGGGCGCACGCCGTCGTCAGCAATCCGGGGCACGGCAAGATGGGGGGCGGGGTTGCCCCAAGGGTGTATGTAGCATATCTTGGGTCTCGGTCCTTGTGGAGCCCCATATGTTGGGCTTCTTCTGAGGGGAACCCGGTGAAAATCCGGGGCTGACGCGCAACGGTAACGCGGCACGGCCGCGAAGCCCGAATACCTCCAGGACCGGCCGCCGGGTGCGAAACCCGCCGGCCTTGCCGTTGGCCACCTTCGCGACCGAGGTGCCCGGTGTGGGATGACGCCGATCGTCTTTGCCGTGTGCCGCCGTGGTACGCGGGATCCTGTCTACCTGCCCGGCTCGACGCGTGGGTGCCTCCGTTTCATCGAATAAACAGGAGGTTACCGATGCAGGCCCAAGCCGCAGCTTCCACCGTTGAACACAAACATGCCGTGCGCCCCGACGTGGACCTCCACGTGGTCAAGCGCAACGGTGACGTCGCCGACTTCGACCCCGCCCGCATCAGCGTGGCCATGAGCCGTGCCTTCCTCGCCGTGGAAGGGGACGAGGCGCGGGACTCACGGCGGATTCATGACGTGGTCGAGACGCTGACCGCGGACATTGCCAACGCCCTCGCCCGGCGGCCCAACGGCGCCGCCGTGCATATCGAGGACATCCAGGACCAGGTGGAGCTGGCGCTCATGCGCGCCGGGGAGCACCGCGTGGCCCGGGCTTATGTGCTTTACCGCGAGGAACGCGCACGGGAGCGCGCCGCCGCCGCGCCGAAGGCGGAGTCCGAGGCGCGTCCCACTATCCGGGTAACCGGCTCTGACGACATAAAACGGCCGCTGGACGAAGCCCGGCTGGAGCGCCTGGTCCGGGATGCCTGCCAGGGCCTGGCAGACGTCGATCCAGCGAAGGTCCTCGATGAAACCCACCGCAACATCTACGACGGCGTCTCCGACGTTGAGCTGGGTCAGGCGCTGGTGATGGCGGCCCGGCCGCTGATCGAGCACGAACCCGCCTACAGCCTGGTGGCCGCGCGGTTGCTGCTGGACAAGCTACGCCGCGAGGCCCTGAGCTACGTCTTCGATAGCCAACGCGAGGCCACCCAGGCGGAGATGGAGACGATCTATGCGGAGTACTTCGCGGCGTACATCCAGCGCGGTGTGGACCTGGGCCTGCTGGACCCGCGGCTGCTGGAATTCGACCTGGAACGGCTGGGCGGGGCCCTGGAGGCGGGCCGGGACCGGCAGTTCGGTTATCTCGGGCTGCAGACCCTCTACGACCGCTATTTCCAGCACTGGGGCGACACCCGCTTCGAGCTGCCCCAGGCGTTCTTCATGCGCGTGGCGATGGGGTTGGCCATGGAGGAGATCGACCGTGAAGACCGGGCCATCGAGTTCTACCGTTTGCTATCGTCCTTCGATTTCATGAGCTCCACGCCGACGCTGTTCAATGCGGGCACCCTGCGCCCGCAGCTTTCCAGCTGCTACCTGACCACTATCGGGGACGACCTCGACCGGATCTACTCGGGTATCCGCGACAATGCCCTGCTGTCCAAGTTCGCCGGGGGACTCGGAAACGACTGGACGCGGGTGCGGGCCATGGGCGCGCGAATTCGCGGCACCAACGGCCGTTCCCAGGGCGTGGTGCCGTTCCTCAAGGTCGCCAACGACACCGCCGTGGCGGTGAATCAGGGCGGCAAGCGCAAGGGCGCGGTCTGCGCCTATCTGGAGGTCTGGCACCGGGACATCGAGGACTTCCTGGAGCTTCGCAAGAACACCGGCGACGAGCGGCGGCGCACCCACGACATGAACTCCGCCTGCTGGGTGCCGGACCTGTTCATGAAGCGCGTCCACGAGGAGCGCGAGTGGACGTTGTTCTCCCCCGACGAAGTGCCGGATCTCCACGACCTCACCGGCGCGGCGTTCGAGGCCCGATACCAGGAATACGAGACTGCCGCCGAACGCGGCGAAATCCGCAACGCCAAGCGGATCTCCGCCGTTCAGCTGTGGCGGCGCATGCTGTCCATGCTCTTCGAAACGGGACATCCCTGGATCACGTTCAAGGACCCGTGCAACCTGCGCTCGCCCCAGCAGCACGCCGGGGTGGTGCACAGCTCCAACCTGTGCACGGAAATCACCCTGAACACCTCGGACGACGAGATTGCCGTGTGCAACCTGGGCTCGGTGAACCTGGCGGCGCATGTCATCGACGGCGAGCTGGACCGCGGGCGGCTCGAGGCCACCGTGCGCACGGCCATGCGGATGCTGGATAACGTCATCGACATCAACTACTACTCGGTGCCGGCGGCGCGCCGGGCCAACCTGTGCCACCGGCCGGTGGGCCTGGGACTGATGGGCTTCCAGGATGCCCTCTATCGCCTGCGCCTGCCCTACGGCTCCGAGGAGGCCGTGGAATTCGCCGACCGTTCCATGGAACTGGTCAGCTACTGTGCCATCAGCGCCTCCACCGAGCTGGCCGCCGAGCGCGGGCCCTATTCCAGTTTCGAAGGCTCGTTGTGGAGCCGGGGTATCCTGCCCGTCGACTCCGTGGCGCTGCTGCGCGAGGGTCGTGGCGATGCCTACCTGGAAGTGGACGAATCCGCCACGCTGGACTGGGAATCGCTGCGCGAGCGCGTCCAGCGCATGGGTATGCGCAATTCCAACTGCCTGGCCATCGCGCCGACGGCCACCATCGCCAACATCACCGGCGTCTCCCAGAGCATCGAGCCCACCTACCAGAACCTGTTCGTCAAATCGAACCTCTCCGGCGAGTTCACCGTGGTCAACCCGTACCTGGTGGATGACCTCAAGGCCCGCGGCCTGTGGGACGAGGTCATGGTCAACGACCTGAAGTACTTCGACGGCTCCGTGCAACCCATCGAGCGGGTGCCGAACGATCTGAAGCGGCTCTACGCCACGGCCTTCGAGGTGGACCCGAACTGGCTGGTGAAGGCCGGCAGCCGACGGCAGAAATGGATCGACCAGTCCCAGTCGCTGAACCTCTACATGGCCGAGCCGTCCGGGCCGCGGCTGGACAAGCTCTACCGCCATGCCTGGACGGCGGGGCTGAAGACCACCTACTACCTGCGTTCGAAGGGGGCGACCGGCGTGGAGAGCGGTGTCCAGCGCTCGGCGGCGGAGGCCGCGCCGGAGCCTTCCGCCTGCGCCATCGACGATCCGGACTGCGAGGCCTGCCAGTAGGCCACGCCTCCCACGCAGATGCATTCAGGAGCAAGAGCAACATGCTGACATGGAACGATGAACAGCCCGCCGCTGCGGGGGCGGACGGCGGCGTACCGCCGGTGCGCGCCGAGGACAAGCGAGTGATCAACGGCATGGCCGACATCAACCAGCTCGCGCCGTTTCGCTACCCATGGGCCTGGGAGTACTTCCTCAAGGCCAACAAGAACCACTGGACGCCCACGGACATCAATATGTCCCAGGACGTCCACGACTATCACCATCGGCTCAGCGACGCCGAGCGCCACGTCTACGAGAATGTGCTGGCCTACCTGACCACGGCGGACATCCTGGCCATGCGCAACATCGGCCTGGCGGTGATGGAGAAGATGAGCGCCCCGGAGCTACAGATCTACCAGGCCCGGCAGGTCTACGAGGAGTCCATGCACACCTGGGCATACCAGCACTGCATCGAAACCATCGGTCTGGACCAGGGGGAGATCTACAACCGCTACCGGGTCGTGCCGGAGATCCAGCGCAAGATTTCGCTGTCCAACCGCCGGCTCAACGCCGTTTTGCGGCCGGACATCGACCTGCGCGATCCCGACGCGCTGCAGGAGTTCCTGATGTCCTACCTGTTCTTCGCGGCCGTGTTCGAGGGCACCTGGTTCTACAACGGTTTCAGTCCCATCTTCTCGCTACAGCGGCGCGGGCTGATGAAGGGGACGGCGGAGCAGCTGCAGTACATCATGCGCGACGAGGTCATGCACTTCACCTTCGGCATGCGCGTGGTGCGCCAGATCATGAAGGAGGAAGGCGTCGAGCCCGACCCGGATGCCGTGGCGGCCATGTGGGCCGAGGCCGACGAGGCGGAGCGCGCCTACGCCGAGTTCCTGCTCGCCGAGCCCATCCTGGGCTACGATGCGAAGATGCACCATGAGCAGTTCCGCTTCATCGCCAACCGCCGGGCCAACAAGCTGGGCTTCAGCGAGCCGTTTCCAGGGGCCATCAACGCACTGCCCTGGCTGGACGAACAGGCCAACCTGCGCAAGGAGAAGAATTTCTTCGAAACCCGGGTTACCGAGTACCAGACCGGCGGGGCCCTCACCTGGGATTGAGCCGGGACTGGAAGGGCGGAGGCGGCGGGCATCGCCCGCCGCCGAGGAACCGCCTATTCGAAGGCGACGATGTTGTCCACGCCGGCGTCGCCGCTGTTGTTGATCTCCTTGAGCTTCTCCGTGCCGTTTTCCGTGCCGTCGGAGATCCGCAGCTCCCGGCCGGTGCCGTCATTGGCGCTGAAGATCAGCGAGCCGTCAAAGACCACCATGTCCTGGGGGGAGCCGCTCTGGCTGTTGGCACGGATGTCCTTGACCTGAACCGTACCGCCGAACAGGCCATCTGTGCGGTAAAGCTCAAAGCCGTCGCTGCCGTTCTGGGCCGAGAAATACAGCACGTCGTCGAGCACGGTGAAGTCGTCGCCGGTCGTGGTCAGCGCGAAGCCGCTGGTGTTGAGCTCCCTCAGCAGGTCGGTGTTGGCGGCGGAGCCGTCCGAGGTCCACAGCTCCCAGTCGGTTCCGGCGTCGTCGGCGGCGAAATACAGCGTCCCGTCATGAGCGAAGGGCACGAAACCGTCCTGGGCGAAGTCATCCGAACCGGCATCGAGGTCGCCGACCCGGGTGGCGCCCAGACCGTCAGAAGTCCAGAGCTCGATGCCGCTGGGGCCGTCGTCGGCGAAGAAGGCGACGCCCTGGCCGAAAGGGACGATGCCGTCGATGTTGGCGTCGCCGGTGCCGGCGTTGATGTCCTCGACCATTTGCGTGCCCGTGGCGGTGCCGTCAGTGATCCACAGCTCCCGGCCGTTGTTGGTGGCGCCGTTGGTGGCCGTGAAATAGAGACTGCCGTTGGCAACGGTGAAATGCCGGGGCAGGGAGTCGCCGCTGCTGTTGATGTTCAGCATCAGCTGGGTGCCGCTGTCGGAGCCATCCGATTTCCACAGCTCGGTGTCGGCGCCGTTGCCGCTGCTTGCGGCGAAGAAAACCTCGCCGTCAAAGGCCACCATGTTCCGGGGGTTGCTGGCAACGTTGTCCCCTGGCCGGATATCCGACACCAGCTCCGTGCCTGCGGCGGTCCCGTCGGTGCGCCAGAGCTCTTCTCCGCCATCGTTGGGGTCGTTGCCGCGGAAGTAGGCATAGCCGTTCACCACGGGGAATGCCTGCCCGGCATCGACGCCGTCCCCGCCGGGGTTGATGTCCTTGACCATTTGGGTGTTGGCGGCGGTGCCGTCGGTGACCCACAGCTCTCGGCCATCGGCGGCGGTCTCTGCGGTGAAGACGATCCGGTCCCCGATCCGCGTGAAGCCCTCGGGGTTCGAGCTGCCGCCGCTACCATTGATGTCCATCAGCAGCTCGGTGCCGTCGGTTGTGCCGTCGCTGATCCAGGGTTCCACGCCGTTGGCGCCGTCGGCTGCGCTGAACATGATCAGGGTCAGACTGTCATCGCCAACGGATCCCGTGAAGCCCCCCGAGCCGCCGCTGCCCCCGCCGCCTCCGCAGGCGGCCAGGGCGGCAATGGTCATCCCCGTGAAAGCCAGTGTGCGGATACGATTGCCCGATTCGGTAGTCGGTTTCATGGATCTCCCCCCAGTACGGTATCCCTTTCGATTCCGTGGCGCCGCGGGCCCTCGCGAGCGCTTTGATCACCGAAAAAGCCTATCAACGGGGCGGCACAACGGGGCAGGGCCCGGATGAGGGGGTGTGAGGTGGCGCACATTCTGGCACCGGGTAGGCGCGTACCCGGTGCCAGCCTGAATCAGTCGCGCCTGTAGGTTCCAACCAGCCGGTTCATGCCCAGCAGGTGCGGCTCCACCTTCTCCAGCAGCTGCCACATCGTCAGGCCGGGCTCCAGGTTGAGCTCCTGGTCCAGGGCCATGACCCAGAAGAAGTAGTGGTGGACGTCGTGCCCCTCGGGCGGCATGGGGCCGCCGTAGCCGGTGCCGCCGAAGTCGTTGGCGCCCGCGGTGCCCTCGCCGGTGCCTTCATCGAGGCTGGTTGTGGAGGCGGGCAGGTTGTAGAGCACCCAGTGGACGAAGCCGTAGTTGCCCGGCTTGACCAGCGGGGCATCCGGGTCGTGGCAGATGACGGCGAAGGCCCTGGTGCCGTCCGGGTCCCCGCTCCAGGCGAGTGCCGGCGAGACGTCCTCGCCCTCACCGGTGTGCTTGGCGGGAATGGCACCGCGGTTCTGGAACGCCGTGCTGGTGACCTGCATGTCGGAAAGCGCGAAACCCATGGGTTTTCCTCCCTATTGCCTGTTTTTGATTCCGGCACACTGGAGAACCGTATGGGTTCAACCGCCCTGGCACAATGCCGGCAGGATCTCCCCGATGCGCCCCGGCAGCACGGCGTCGGCCATGGAGTCGAAGGGCGTGGGCTCGGCATTGACGATGATCACCCGGGCACCGGCCTGTTTGGCCAGGGGCACGGCGTCGGCGATGGGATAGACCTGAAGGCTCGTGCCGACGGTGAGCAGGACGTCGGCCGCCTCGGCCGCGCCCATGGCGCGGTCGATGACCTCCGGTACCAGGGCCTGGCCGAAGGAGATGGTGGCGGTCTTGAGAATGCCACCGCAGCGCTCGCAGGGCGGGTCCGCCTCGCCGGCCCTTACCCGTGTCAGTACGTCTCGGGTCGGACCGCGCCAGTGGCAGCTCATGCACACGGTTTCGTGGATGTTGCCGTGAACCTCGATAACCCGGTCCTGCGAATTGCCGGCCCGCTGGTGCAGGCCGTCGACGTTCTGGGTGACCAGTGCGTGCATCTGACCCCGCCTCTCCAGCCCGGCCAGCGCGTAGTGACCCGCATTGGGCTCGACGGCGCTGGCCGTGAGCTCCAGCCGCTTCTGCCAGGCCAGGGCCCGGACCTCCGTGTCGGCCATGTAATAGCGGATGTCAGAGAGCCGCTCCGCCTTGGGGTTAGTAGTCCATAACCCCTTCGGACCCCGGAAATCCGGAATCCCCGACTCCGTGGAGATACCGGCACCGGTCAGTGCGACCACTGTGTTTGCGTGGCTGATCCAGTGACTGGCCGCCGAAAGGTCATCGGCCATGCCCGTTCCCCCCCTTCTGCTAACCGGGTTGCCCCGAAGCCTATCACGGTGCCCGTTGGTGGTTGGTTTGCCGGCGTCCGGGCACCCCCCCGTTCGCAATATTACCGTTCGTCGGCCAATAACTTAGCCACTGTTGCAGTGCACCAATTCCACTGCTATGCTGCATCGCAACAATAATGGAGAAAGCTCCAAACCACAGCGAATCAGCAACCCAAGGAGATGCATCATGATCGGGAATATCAACATGCAGCAGGTCAACGAGCAGTTCGAGAAGGCTTTCGCTACGCCGGTGCGCAGCTACGCCACCCTGGCGCTGGATCATGCCGAGAAGCTGGCCGAGCTGCAGTACAGCTCCGCCAAGGCCTACATGGATCTCGGCCTGCAGCAGGCACGTTCCGCCCTGGACATCAAGGACCAGAACGACGTTCAGGCCTTCGTGTCCAAGCAGCAGAACTTCGCCCAGACCGTGGCGGACCAGGTGAAGGGCGATATGGAGAAGGTCGCCGAGCTGCAGAAGGACTTCGCGGACAAGAGCCGCAAGGTGGTCGAGGAAGGCGTCTCCAGCGCCACCAAGAGCACCGCCAAGGCGACTCAGAGCACGGGCTCCACCGCGGGCCAGAAGACCGCCGCCGCCAGCAAGTAACTCCCGCGCGGCGGAATGAACGAAGAGCGCCGGCTTCGAGCCGGCGCTTTTTTTGTGTCTGAACCACCGGTGGGTTGCGGTCCGGCAGCGGGCCTCGTGGCACCCCGCCTTCCAGCCGGCGAAGGGCGATGTCGCCGCGGGGACGCGCCTCCCACGGAGTCTGGGGCCGCCCTGGATCGAGCGGATGCCGGCATGCCTGACCCGTCATGGTGGAATGCGCTCGCTTTTCCACCTTACGAAATAGAGCCACGAGCGGAGGCGCCCGGTGGGGCAATGCCCGGGTCCACCCTCAAGCCGAATCGGCGGCCGTGATGCCCAGCCGCCGGTGGGTGCGGCTCACGGCCCGGCGTTCGTTCCAGTCATTCCACGGCTGGCCCACCACCTTGCGCATCAATCCTTCCACGGTGCGGATACCGATGATGTTGTTGACCATGCGCAGGAAGTCGCCGGGCTGCCGCGGAAAGGCACGCAGCGCCATGGAGAAGCTGATCTCCGGGTAGCGGATGAAGTGCCAGTAACCCGGCGGCATGTAGAGCACGTCGCCGTGGTGCAGGGTGGCCTCGAAGCCCTGCGCGTAACGCAGTGCCGGGTATTTGCCGTAGTCCGGCTCGTCGTAGCGCACATCGAACAGGCTGCTGAAGGAGAACGGCACGTGATACAGGTGCCGGGTCTGCTCCGGCGGGAAGAGCATCACGTCCTTCGGGCCGCCGAAATGGCACAGGAAAATGTCGGCCAGGTCGATGTCGAAGTGCATCTGCACGCGGGCGCCCTTGCCGCCCATGAACAGCACGGGCAGGCGCCTGAAGAACTTCAGGCCCACCTCGTCGGGAAAGCGGAAGTCTTCCTGCAGCGCGGGCGCCTCGTCCAGCAGGTTGAAGAAGAACAGGCGCAGGTCGTTCTCACCGGCCGCCAGCCGGTCCAGGTAGTCGCTGAGGGGCATGCGCGCGGCGGGGGCATGCTGGTGCTTGCGGTTACGGGCGGGTTTGCTGTCGTAGAGCGGCACGACACGGTCGCCCGCCACGGCCTTGAGGTAGTCCACCGACCACTTCTCGCGGGCTGGCCAGTCCCGGGTCAGCCCCTCCATGATCACCGGCCGCGCCGGCTTCTTGAAACGTCTCCGGAAAGCGTCCGCGGGCAATGTGTCCACGCGGTCCACGGCGGTTAGCGAGACCATGTTGTCCTCACGATCCAACCCAGGGTTTCTGTTGTATTTGTCAGGTTCCGCGTGTTGCCCCGCGGTGATCGTGAGTATATCGGCTGTCGCGCGGGCGGCGCACGCCCGCGTTCACAGTTCGGAAAACACGACGCCGGCCAGGGGCCGGCGTCGTCGCGACATGGGGGATGGCGCCGTGCCGGGCGCCATCCGGCCGGGGTGCTAGTCGGCGAGCCAGACGCTGTCGCAGCGGTGAACCGTATTGAAGTTGCTCTCCGTCTGGGTTCCCACGGCCGCCGGAGCGAGCTCCATGATCTCCCCGCTGCCGGCGCTGAAGCTCGGCCAGAAGGGCGGCTCGCCCGAACCGTTCGGATTGCCGAACTTCGCGAACCGGCTCCAGTACTTGACCATGGTGTTGGCCAGGCTCACCTGGTCCGCGTCCATGCCAATGGCGGAGAGCACCGCTTCGCTGCCGCCGAAGACGTACTGGATCTCGAAGGCGTGGGCCGCGCCCAGATCGAAGCTGTAGTTCGTGGGATCGCCAATGATGCTGGGTGCGTCGCGGTCCGAGAACTCGTACTTGTAGGTGGGTACGTAGCTGGACAGGGAACGCGCATGGTCGAGGCTGTTGCAGGCGAATACCGCATCGGTCCCCACCGCGCTGAAGGCCAGGCTGACGTCGTTGTCGTAGGCCGCCGTGTTCCACGGGTAGGCCGACACGATGCCGTCCATGGTGGCGCTACCGGTGGGAATTCCCGTCAGCCCGCTGATCTGGGAGCGGAAGGTGGACTCGTTGTCGGTCAGGTCCCCGCCCGAGAGCTCGGCAAGGGCCACGAACAGCCGGTACTCGTCCATGTTGCTGCCCAGCATCACCGGCACCTGGGCGATCTGGCCGCTGGCGACACCGTCGGCGATGGTGTTCGGGTAGGTATCCTGCCGGGTATTGGGATAGAAGCTGTAGTCATTGGCGTCCTGCGCGGCGATGAAGTCCTCCGCCGGCGTGTCGCGCAGGCACTGCAGGACGTCGTCCGCCGTGTCGCATCCCAGATCCGTGGCGATGCCGCTACCCCAGCTCTCGGCGGTACCGAGCGTGCGCTGGGTGGGCTGGTAGGAGCCACTCTGGACGATCACCTTGTGGAACAGTCCTTCGGAGGCGGGCGAGACCAGGTGCGTCAGAACGCTGTGGCCGCCGGCTGACTCGCCGAAGATGGTCACGTTGTTCGGGTCGCCGCCGAAGCTCGCGATATTGCTCTGGACCCACTCCAGCGCTGCGCGCTGGTCCATGATGCCGTAGTTGCCGGAGGCGCCGTTGCCTTCGGTGGTCAACTCCGGATGGGCCAGGAAGCCGAGGATGCCCAAGCGGTAGTTGATGGTCACGACCACCATATCCTCGCCGACCAGCCGGGTCGGATCGTAGCTGCCGCCCCCGGAGCCCGTCTCCAGAGAGCCGCCGTGGATCCATACCATGACCGGATAATTGCCTTCCGCCTTGGGCCGGTAGACGTTCAGGTACAGGCAGTCCTCGGTGCTCTCCGCGGCGCCGAACGTGCTTGCCGGCTGGATGCAGCTGCCGCCGAACTCGTTGGCCTGCAGGATCTCACCACGATCCGCCGGCGGCTCAGGCGGCTGCCAGCGAAGATCGCCAACGGGCGGAGCGGCGTACGGAATACCCTTGAAGGCGAGCATCGTGTCTTCCTCGACACCCTCAACGGTTCCCTGTGCCGTGCTCGCCGTCGGGCCGCTCGCCTGATTCTCGTCATCGTCGTCGTTGTCGGAGCCGCCGCAGGCGCTTAGCGCGCCCACCAGAATCAGCCCCGGAAGCCACTTGAACAGCGTCGTTGTTCTATTTGAGTAAAAAGCCACGATAGTCCTCCTCGCACGAATAGACGCCCGGCACCGTGCCGGGCCCGGGTGGAAAGCTGTGTCGTTTGTTGTGCTTTTCCCCGAACGCTCGAAGTTACTAGACACTAGTGTACGGTTGCAATAGCAAGTCGATGCAAGGCCGTGACCCCGGCCCAGGCCCATCGGAGGCGCTTCGGTTGTCGGTGTTGCCGGTCAGAGATAGACGGCGTCGTCGTGGCGGCTCAGGAAGTCGTCGAGGAAGCGGCGCTCCCGGGTATTCAGGAGCTCCGGGAAGATGAAGGGGTTGTCCTTGCGCTCGGCGATGCCGAGCGACTCGAAGGCGGCGTCGATGCTGGCCTCATCCGCTTCGGTCAGGACCTGCCGTGCCTTCGGTTTGCTGGGCCGGTCGCCGGGAAACTCGAGCGCCAGGCGCTCGCAGAGGAAGGCCATGGCCCCTGGGCGCGTGACGTTCACGATCGTCAGCCGGTCGTCGCCGTCGAAGTAGTGTAGGGCGCGGAGGAAAAAGCGGTTGCGCTGCAGCAGCTCGTTACGGGCGCGTTCGGGGGTGATACGTACACGTCGCCCCTTACGGCGCCTGCTCTTGGCGAAGTGGTTCATGCGGCTTCGCAGGTACCCGGCGGCGGGCCGGGTATTGAGCAGGAAACGGGCGTCGGGGTAGGCGCGGGCAAAGCGCTCGAACGGTTGATAGTTGCCGCGGTCCGAGAAGGCGTCGTACCGCCAGGGCTTCCAGTTGCCGGCGGAATGCTGGGCGGTGATGCCATTGGCTTCGAAGACCTGATGCAGCGCCAGGGTGCCGGTGCGCGGATGGCCGATGACGAAGTACTTCCGCCGCCGCGGGTCGCCCTTGGGCGAAAACATGAAGAACAGCGTGTTGCGCAGACGAACGACGTGGTACTCGAGCTGCATGATGTCGAGAAGGGCGGAGGCGTCTGCCATGGGTTTTCGCGGGCGGCGGCTTGAAGGCCCGCACATTATGCCGGGTCGATGGCGGTAACTGAACCGCGGGCGCGCTTGTCCGGCGCCGGGGCGAAAGGCTATGTTGACGGCGGCATCCGGGGCGGCGGGCGAGCGGCGCCCCGGACAGGAGATCGTCCATGGCGAGTCGCCGCGCCCCCCGGGCGTTGCGGCCTGAAACCCGGGCGCTTACACGGCCCAGGCCGCGGAAGCGCCCGCACACGAGGCCCGCACATGCTGCTGAACCAGTTGCCGGAGTACAGCGTCGAGCACTTCGGCGAGTATCCGTTCCTCTACTTCCACGACCAGCCCTACACCAACCGGTATGTTCTCGATGCCTCTCGCCGGCTCGCCGGAGCGCTGGCCGAGCGCGGCGTCGGGCCGGGCGACCGGGTCGTGGTCTGCATGCCCAACGCACCGGAGGTGTTTTTCGCCTACCAGGCGATACTCCGCCTGGGCGCGATCGTGGTGCCGGTCATGTTCCGGCTCACGGCCACCGAAATCGGATTCATACTCAGCGACTCCGAGGCCAAGGCGGTCGTCACTTCGTCGCCGGTGCTGCCGAACCTGCTCAAGGCCAGCGCGGAGCTGCCGGACAAGCCCTGGCTGCTGGTCAGTGACGCCGCCGCGGTGCCCGAGCTGGCAGGCCAGCGGCAGGTGGTGGATCTCTACGCGGCGATGGATGGCGCCACCGAGCCCGACCCGCCCCGGGAACAGTCGGAGCAGGACATTGCCGTCATCCTCTACACGTCCGGCACCACCGGCCGGCCCAAGGGGGTGACGCTGACCCACCGGAACCTGTTCAGCAACGCCAGGTCGGCGGCGGACCTGGCGGAAGAGCAGGAGGAGGTGCCCGGCACGACGCTGGGGGTTCTGCCGCTCGCGCACATCTATGGCTTTACCATGGCCAATGTGCTCTACCTGCGCGGCGCGACGGTGGTGGTGTTGCCGCGGTATGACGTGCGCGAGGTCTGCGACGCCATACAGCGCTACCGCGTGGAGCGCTTCAGCGCCGTGCCGGCCATGATCTACAGCCTGGTGTCGGACCCGGCAGTGGACGAGTACGACCTCTCCAGCCTGACGTCCGTGGGGTCCGGCTCGGCGCCATTGCCGGTGTCGATCATCGAAGCCTTCAAGGCGAAATTCGGCGCGGATATCTACGAGGGCTACGGCCTGTCCGAGGCCGCGCCGACGGTCTCGGCGCACCGGCGCGGCGAGCCCATCAAGCCCGGCTCCGTGGGGCGAGCCTTCCCCGGGGTCGAGGTGCGCGTCGTCGACGACGAGGGCAACGAGCTGCCCACCGGCGATGCCGGCGAGCTGATCGTTCGCGGCGAGAACGTGACGCCCGGCTATTTCCGCAACGAGGAGGCCACGCGCGAGGCCATCCGTGACGGCTGGCTCCATACGGGCGACGTGGCCAGGATCGACGAGGACGGCTACATCTTCATCGTCGACCGCAAGAAGGACCTGATCATCCGGGGCGGCTTCAACATCTACCCCCGGGATCTCGAGGAGGTCATCGGCCGGCATTCCGCGGTGGCCGAGGCGGCGGTGATCGGCGTGCCCTCCGAACGCATGGGTGAAGAGGTCGTCGCCTTCGTCACCCTACGTCCCGGTGGCGCGGTCACCGAGCCGGAGCTGCTGGAGTACTGTCAGGGGCAGCTCGCCAAGTACAAGACGCCGCGCCGCATCGTCTTTCTCGAAGAGCTGCCGCGAAGCGGCGTGGGCAAGATTCTCAAGAAGGTGCTGCGGGAGCAGGCGCAATCCCTCGATCTTGCCGTGTGACCCCCGGGGCGGCAGGCTCATCCCGCGCTCCGCTTGCCGGCAGGTCGCGTTGAAACGCCGGATGGCAAGTCCATCCGACCTGCGGAGGCGGGGCCGCCGCGATACCGGCGAGCCTCGGGAAGCGTAGGTCGGCACCGGCGAAGCCGGCGCCGACGCTTGCGATTGGATATCGGATCGCGAGGTCATCCGGCCTGCGGTCCAGCGGGCGGCACGCCGTGTCGGTTCATCCGGCGGTCTGCTCCACAAGCGGGCATTCCGGGTTCAGCGGCCCGAAAGCGGCCTCGGCGGGCAGTACCTTGAGGATCCGGTAATAGGCCTGGGCCTGCTTCACTTCGCCCGCCTTTTTCACTTCGACGAAGTTCAGGTCGTGAATCATTCGGCCATCCACGCGCACGCGCCCGTTGCGGGTAATGCCGTCCTCCACCGGGGCGCTCTTCATCGCCCGCATCACGCGTGGGCCGGCGTGCATTCCGGTTTCCGCCACCGCTTTCAGGTAATGGAGCGTGGCGGTATAGACCGCGATGTGGTTCGATCCGGGCGCCTTGCCCAGACGCCGCCGGAATCGCTCCGCGAAGGCGCGGCTGGCCTCGCTCTGGTCCCAGTAGTAGGGCGAGACGAAGCGCAGCCCGGAGGCGGCGTAGAGCCCCAGCCTGCGGACGTCGGTCAGCAGGGTCAGCACGCCGACCATCTGTACGTCATGCACCCCCACGCCCAGTTCCTTCGCCTGGCGGATGGCCGCGATGAGCCCGGCGCCCGCGTTGCCGATGGCGATGACGTCGGCGTCCAGTGATATGGCCTCTTCAAGACGCGGGTAGAAATCGCGCTTGCCGAAGGCGTGGAAATGGCTGCCCACGATACGGTCCGGCGTGCCCGCCAGGGCCTGCTCGATTCCCTCGTGGACCCCGTGGCCGAAGGGGTGGTCCAGGGCCAGAACATACCAGTTCAGGCTCCTGTCCCGGTCGGCGAGCGCCTCGGTGATGCCCGTGGTCAACGCCCGGGTGTTGTACTGCCAGTGCAGGCTGTTGGCGGCACAGTCCTGGCCGGTGAGGCGGGTGGTACCGCTGCCGGTGTGGATGATGACCAGGTCTTCGCGCCCGGCGGCGTACGCCTGCGCGCCCAGGGCGGCCGCCGAGCTGGGCATGCCGACGATCAGGTCGGCGTCCATCGACTGGTGCAGCCGTTCGGCTTCCTGCCGGGAGACGTCCGGGTCGTTCTCGTGATCGGCGACCTCCACCCGGATATCCGTGCCGGCGATATTCCACCCGAAGTCCTCGGCGGCGAGCTCCGCGGCGAGCAGGGAGCCCTGACCCGCCGCGCCGGAATAGGCGCCACCGACGTCCGTGAGCACGCCGATCACCACCTCGCCGTCGTCGACGGCACCCGCCGCGCTGGACCAGAGCAGGGCCCAGGCCACGCCCGTGCCGAAGAGAGTACCGGCCATGCTTGCTCGAAGCCCCATGGTGCCTCCTCCCCAGATAGGTGCTTGTTCTTTTGCGAATTTGAATTATGACTCAATAGTCATTTCTCTGCCATGGGGAAGCAAGAGTCGGCGCCGGGCGCGGCGTTGCCTGGAATGGCTCCGAGAAGTGTGAACGTGTCCCGGGTTTTAGGAATCCGTGCTTGTGAAAGCGGAGCCACGGGTCTAGCTTCAAAGTCAGGGGGCGATCAGGTACCGAAGCAGGCAGGTATATCAGTAGCTTGCCGCACTTCTTTGGTGCTCCCCGGGGGTGGTTTCTTATGGGGTACTGGGCACCGGCCCCTCGGGGAAGCGTTGACCGGTTGGCCATTGTGTCACGGGCATCGCTCTGTGTTTTCGCGCAAGCCTCCTTGGGCACTTGCCAAATATAACGAGATGAGCGCCGCGCGGCGCGAGGAGGTAGAGTCGTGTCATCAGCCGCAGAGACCCTGTGCGAGCACGCACGGGACGAGCAGGAGCGGGTTTCCGATCTGCTCTCGCGGGCTATCAATTTCGCTGCCATTCTTCGACAGAAGCCGGTCACCAACTGGTTGAAACAGGAGCTCGGCGGTTTCGCGCCGGAGGCGGACTTGCCCTGCTACCGGCAGCATCTGCACGGCACCCTGGTGGCCTGGATGCCGGGTCAGGGCTGGATCGAGGCCCCTGTCTCCAATGAAATGCGCGCCGAAGTATCGGAGTTCGAGCTGCGCGAGGGCATCCGCGAGCTCGAGCGCGCCTACGAGCGCAACCGGCGTTCCGGCGGGCAACGACTGGACCTTCCGGAGGCACGCGTCCAGGAGCTCCGGGCCAAGACGCAGCTGGATACGCGTCTGAACATGGCGGTCCCGAACGACGCCATCGGCCAGATCCTGGAGAGCGTGCGGCTGGTCGTGGGGATGTGGGCACAGTCTCTGGTCGACGCCGGTCTCACCAAGGAACCCAGCCAGTTCACCGCCGAGGACCGCCAGAGCGCCGAGGCGCTCAGCGCCAAGCTGACGGAATACATGGAGCAGGCGAGCGAGCAGGCCGTGGAGCGTATGGCGGCCATGAAGACCAAGCAGGGCGGCTTCTTCAGCCGGATGTTTGGCCGGGCCTGACACGCCGGCCGCACGCTACCGCCGGGGAAAGCGGGACCGGGCGCGTACCGCCGGCCTGCCC
>JACDUA010000082.1 GCA_013519935.1 Ectothiorhodospiraceae bacterium WFHF3C12
TCACTCGAGAATCTTGGAGACGACGCCGGCGCCGACCGTGCGGCCGCCCTCGCGGATCGCGAACCGAAGGCCCTCTTCCATGGCGATCGGCGCAATCAGCGACACCGTCATCTTCACGTTGTCGCCCGGCATCACCATCTCCGTGCCCTCCGGCAGATCACAGGCACCGGTGACGTCCGTCGTGCGGAAGTAGAACTGCGGCCGGTAACCGTTGAAGAACGGCGTGTGACGACCACCCTCGTCCTTCGACAGCACGTACACCTCGCACTCGAACTTCGTGTGCGGGGTGATGCTCCCCGGCTTGCACAGCACCTGGCCGCGCTCGACATCGTCGCGCTTGACACCGCGCAGCAGCACACCGACGTTGTCGCCCGCCTCGCCCTGATCGAGCAGCTTGCGGAACATCTCAACACCGGTGACCGTGGTCTTGTGCGTATCGCGCAGGCCGACGATCTCCACTTCCTCGCCCACCTTGACCACGCCACGCTCGACACGACCCGTCACCACCGTGCCGCGACCCGAGATCGAGAACACGTCCTCGATCGGCATCAAAAACGGCTGGTCCTTGGCCCGCTCCGGCTCCGGAATGTACTCGTCCATCGCCTGCACCAGACGAATGATCGACGGCGCGCCAATCTCCGACTCATCCCCCTCCAGCGCCTTCAGCGCCGAACCGGTGATGATCGGAATGTCGTCGCCCGGATAATCGTACTGGCTCAGCAGCTCACGGACCTCCATCTCGACGAGCTCCAGCAGCTCCTCGTCGTCGACCATGTCCGCCTTGTTCAGATACACCACAATGTACGGCACACCCACCTGGCGACCGAGCAGAATGTGCTCGCGCGTCTGCGGCATCGGACCGTCCGCCGCCGACACCACCAGAATCGCACCGTCCATCTGCGCCGCACCCGTGATCATGTTCTTCACGTAGTCCGCGTGCCCCGGGCAGTCCACATGCGCG
This sequence comes from Ectothiorhodospiraceae bacterium WFHF3C12, assembly GCA_013519935.1. Taxonomy (GTDB): domain Bacteria; phylum Pseudomonadota; class Gammaproteobacteria; order Nitrococcales; family Nitrococcaceae; genus WFHF3C12. The sequence continues at coordinate 962 of JACDUA010000082.1, forward strand.
TAGTGACGGTGATCCGTCTCGTACTCCACATGGGCCGTGGCAATCGTGATACCACGCGCACGCTCCTCCGGCGCATTGTCAATCTGGTCAAACGCCCGCGCCGCACCACCGTACTTCTCAGCCATCACCTTCGTCATGGCCGCCGTCAGCGTCGTCTTGCCATGGTCCACGTGACCAATCGTGCCGACGTTCACATGCGGCTTCGTACGCTCAAACTTCTCCTTCGACACGGCTCACCTCTTTTCTTAAATCGGGTTGCCCTTCGGCAAACAAAAACTCTGGACAGGCCGCCGATCAGGAGGCCTTCTTGATGACCTCGTCGGCCACGCTCGCCGGCGCCTCGGAGTAGCCCGCGAATTCCATCGCGTAGGAGGCGCGCCCCTGGGTCGCGGAGCGCAGATCGGTCGCGTAGCCGAACATCTCCTTCAGCGGCACCTCGGCCCGGATGATCTTGCCGGTCGGGCTGTCGTCCATGCCCTGCACGGTGCCACGGCGGCGATTGATGTCGCCCATCACGTCGCCCATGAACTCCTCGGGCGTAACCACCTCGACCTTCATGATCGGCTCGAGGAGAACCGGGTCGGCCTTCATGAAGCCTTCCTTGAAGGCCATGGAGCCGGCAATCTTAAAGGCCATTTCCGACGAGTCAACATCGTGGTAGGAACCGTCGTACAGCGTGACCTTCAGATCCACCACCGGGAAGCCGGCGAGCACGCCGTTCTCCATCTGCTCCTGGATGCCGTAATCCACCGAGGGAATGTACTCCTTCGGGATCACGCCGCCCACGATCTTGTTGATGAACTCGTAGCCGTCGCCCCGCTCCTGCGGCTCCATCTTGATCCAGACGTGGCCGTACTGGCCGCGGCCGCCGGACTGGCGCACGAACTTGCCTTCCTGCTCGATCGGCTTGCGAATGGCTTCGCGGTAGGCGACCTGCGGCGCACCCACGTTCGCCTCGACCTTGAACTCGCGCTTGAGGCGGTCGACGATGATCTCCAGGTGCAGCTCGCCCATGCCGGAGATGATGGTCTGCCCCGACTCCTCGTCGGTGCGCACCTGGAAGGACGGATCCTCCTGGGCGAGCTTGCCCAGCGCCAGGCCCATCTTCTCCTGGTCGGACTTGGTCTTCGGCTCCACGGCCACGGAGATCACCGGATCCGGGAACTCCATGCGCTCGAGGATGATCTTGTTGCCCATGTCGCAGAGCGTGTCACCGGTGGTGACGTCCTTCAGACCGATGGCCGCGGCGATGTCGCCCGCGCGGACCTCGTCGATCTCCTTGCGCTCCTTGGAGTGCATCTGAACGATGCGCCCCAGGCGCTCCTTCTTGCCCCGGACCGAGTTGAAGATGGTATCGCCGGTCTTGACGACGCCGGAGTACACCCGGAAGAACGTCAGGGTACCCATGTAGGGGTCGGCGGCGATCTTGAACGCCAGCGCCGAGAACGGCTCCTCGTCGGAGGAATGGCGCTCGGCCGGAGAGCCGTCCTCGAGCTCGCCCTCGATGGCCTTCACGTCCACCGGGCTCGGCAGATACTCGATGACCGCGTCCAGCAGCGCCTGCACGCCCTTGTTCTTGAAGGCCGAGCCGCAGAACACGGGCACGATCTCGTTGTTCAGCACGCGCATCCGGATGCCGGCGTTGATGTCCTCGGGGGACAGATCGCCTTCCTCCAGATACTTCTCCATGAGCTCTTCGTTGGCCTCGGCGGCCGCCTCGACCATCTCCTCACGATACTTCTGGCACTCGGCCTTCATATCGTCGGCGATCTCTTCCTGGGTGTAGTTGGCGCCGGCCGTGGCGTCATCCCAGTAGATGGCCTTCATGCGGACCAGGTCGACCACGCCCTGGAAGTTGTCCTCGGCGCCGATCGGAAGCTGCATGGGCACGGCCGTTGAACCCAGGCGCTGGCGGATCTGCTCGACCACGCGCAGGAAGTTGGCGCCGGCGCGGTCCATCTTGTTGACGAACGCGATGCGCGGCACTTCGTACTTGTTGGCCTGACGCCAGACCGTCTCGGACTGCGGCTCCACGCCGCCGACGGCGCAGAAGACACCCACGGCGCCGTCGAGCACGCGCAGGGAACGCTCCACCTCGATGGTGAAGTCCACGTGCCCGGGCGTATCGATGATGTTGATGCGGGTCTCAGGGTACTGCTTGTCCATACCCTGCCAGAAGCAGGTGGTCGCAGCGGAGGTGATCGTGATGCCACGCTCCTGCTCCTGCTCCATCCAGTCCATCACCGCGGCACCTTCGTGCACCTCACCAATCTTGTGGGAGATACCGGTATAGAACAGGATGCGCTCGGTGGTCGTCGTCTTCCCGGCATCGATGTGAGCCATGATGCCGATGTTCCGATAGCGCTCGATTGGTGTCTTGCGTGCCACAGCGAAATACCTTTAGCCGTTACCAGCGGAAATGGGAGAAGGCCTTGTTGGCCTCGGCCATGCGATGCGTGTCCTCACGCTTCTTCACGGCGGCGCCGCGGCTGTCGGCGGCATCCATGAGCTCACCCGCGAGGCGGTGGGCCATGGTGGACTCGCCCCGCTTGCGGGAGGCGTCGATCAGCCAGCGCATGGCGAGCGTGTTGCGACGCTCGGCGCGAACCTCGACCGGCACCTGGTAGGTGGCGCCGCCGACGCGACGGGACTTCACCTCGACCATGGGGCGCACGTTCTCAAGCGCCGTATCCAGCACGTTGAGCGGGTCGTCGGTCTTCTGCTTGTCCGCGATGCGGCTCAGCGCACCATAGACGATGCGCTCGGCAACGGAGCGCTTGCCGTCGCGCATGACCATGTTGACGAACTTGGTCAGCATTTCGCTGCCGAATTTTGGATCCGGCAGCACTTTGCGCTTGGGAACTTCTCTTCTTCTCGGCATTGCCTCTACCCGATATGTCCTGTTTGCCAGCGCGCGGCTTAGCCCTTGGGCCGCTTCGCACCGTACTTGGAACGGCCCTGACGACGCTTGTCGACACCGGCGGTGTCCAGCGCGCCGCGCACCGTGTGGTAGCGCACACCCGGCAGGTCCTTGACACGGCCGCCGCGAATCAGCACCACGGAGTGTTCCTGAAGGTTATGGCCTTCGCCGCCGATGTAGCTGGATACCTCGTAGCCATTGGTCAGCCGCACGCGCGCGACCTTGCGCAGCGCCGAGTTCGGCTTCTTCGGCGTCGTGGTGTAGACGCGGGTGCACACACCGCGACGCTGGGGGCAGGCCTCCAGAGCGGGCACATTGCTCTTCTCCGGCTTGCGCTTGCGCCCCTTACGGACCAGCTGATTGACCGTTGCCATAAAACCCTGACTCCAAGCTGAAACAAACGACAGGCCGGGGGCTCCGGCCTGTCGAAGGTGCGTGATTGTAGGTTGACGCCACCCTAGTGTCAACCAAACCCTTGATATGCCCGGGCCCTTGCGGGCGGGCCCGAGAAACCGTCGCGACGCCTCGGCCCGGATCGGGTCGCGGGAAAAATCCCTGGCCGCGAACCGGCGAAAACCCATCGCCGCGGGGACGCGCCTTCCACAACCGGTTATCCGGCCACTGCGGCTCGGCGAAGGGCGCAGGAGCGGCCCCTGGCCGTGAACCGGCGAAAACCCATCGCCGCGAGGACGCGCCTCCCACAACCAGTTATCCGGCCACTACGGCTCCGCAAAGCGCGCAGGGGCGGCCCCTGGCCGTGAACCGACAAAACCCATCGCCGCGAGGACGCGCCTCCCACAACCAGTTACCCGACCGCTACGGCTCCGCGAAGCGCGCAGGAGCGGCCCCTGGCCGTGAACCGGCAAAACCCGTCGCCGCGAGGACGCGCCTCCCGCAACCCGGTTCCGGGCATCTCGGCCTGGACCAGGTGCGGGCGCGTTGACACCGCCGCGATGGCCTTTGGCGGCCACATCATGCCCGGGACGGGGGCCCCACAACTTCGACCGACAGCGCCTCGGCTGCCGATCGGCTGTGGGAGGGGCGTCCCCGCCGCGATTCGTCGCGCCTAGGACTCCTCGCCTTCCTCGCCCTCGGCGCGCTCGTCGCCGTTGGCCGTGGTGGCGGGCTGCTCTTCCGGCTCATCGGCCTCGGGGGCCTGCCGGGTCTCTTCCAGGGCAGCCATCTCCTCGCCCATGGCCATCTCCGGCGTCAGCTCACCGCGCTGACGGGCAGCGTGGTAGGCGGAGCCGGTGCCGGCAGGAATGAGCCGGCCGACGATGACGTTCTCCTTGAGTCCGCGCAGGTCGTCCTCGGCGCCGCGGGTGGCGGCGTCGGTGAGCACCCGCGTGGTCTCCTGGAAGGAGGCCGCGGAGATGAACGAGTCCGTGGCCAGCGAGGCCTTGGTAATGCCCAGCAGCATCGGCTCGTAGCGCGCCTGCTCCTTGTTGGCCGCCAACAGGGCATCGTTCTCGTCCATGACCCTGGACCAGTCCGCCTGCTCGCCCCGCAGGTAACGGGTATTACCGGCGTGGGTGATCTCGACCTTGCGCAGCATCTGCCGAAGGATGACCTCGATGTGCTTGTCGTTGATGCGCACACCCTGCAGGCGGTAGACGTCCTGGATCTCCTTGACCAGGTAAGCCGCCAGCTCGGTCACGCCCAGCAGGCGCAGGATGTCGTGGGGGTTGGGCTCGCCGTCGGCGATGACCTCGCCCTTCTCCACGTGCTCACCCTCGAAGACCGTGACGTGACGCCACTTCGGAATGAGCTCCTCGTAGGTCTCGCCATCGGCCTTCTGGATCAGCAACCGCTGCTTGCCCTTGGTGTCCTTGCCGAAGCCGACGGTGCCGGAGACCTCCGCCAGAATGGCGGACTCCTTGGGCTTGCGGGCCTCGAACAGGTCGGCCACCCGGGGCAGGCCACCCGTGATGTCGCGGGTCTTGGACGACTCCTGGGGAATGCGGGCGATGACGTCGCCGACGTTCACTTCCTCGTTGTCGTCGGCACTGACGATGGCCCCGGCCGGCAGATAGTAGTGGGCCGGGATGTCCGTGCCGGCGATGTTGAGGTCGTTGCCGTCCTCGTCCACCAGCTTGACCATCGGGCGCAGGTCCTTGATGGCCACCCGCTCCTCGGTCTGCTTGCCGTGGCTGTCCGTGACGGTGCGCTTGTGCTCGCCGGTGCCGCGGGTCTTCGGATCGGTGACCACCAGGCTCGACAGCCCCGTGACCTCGTCCGTCTCCCGCTGCACGGAGGCGCCCTCGACGAAGTCGAAGAAGCGCATGCGGCCCTTCACCTCGGTGACGATCGGGTGCGTGTGCGGATCCCAGTTGGCGACGATCTGCCCGGCCTCCACGGCGTCGTTATCCTGCACCGAGATGGTTGCGCCGTAGGGGAGCTTGTAGCGCTCGCGCTCGCGGCCGTGATCGTCCATCACGGTGAGCTCGCCGGAACGCGACACCGCCACCAGGTTGCCCGAGTGGTGCTCCACGGTCTTGATGTTGTGGAAACGGATGGTGCCGCCGGACTTCACCTGCACGTTGTTCACGGAAGCCGCACGGGAGGCCGCGCCGCCGATGTGGAACGTGCGCATGGTCAGCTGCGTGCCGGGCTCGCCGATGGACTGGGCGGCGATGACGCCCACCGCTTCGCCGATGTTCACCTGATGGCCCCTGGCCAGGTCGCGGCCGTAGCACATGGAGCACACGCCGTAGCGGGTCTCGCAGGTGATCGGGGAGCGGACCCAGACCTCGTCGACACCCTCGGCCTCGAGCTGGTCGACCCAGTTCTCGTCCAGCAGCGTGCCGGCCGGCGCCACCACGTCACCGCCGCCGGGGCGGGTCACGTCCTGCGCCGCCACGCGCCCGAGGACCCGCTCGCGCAGGGCCTCGACCACGTCGCCACCCTCGATGATCGGCGTCATCAGCAGCGCCCGGTGCGTGCCGCAGTCGTTCTCCGTAACCACCAGGTCCTGGGAGACGTCCACCAGACGCCGCGTCAGGTAGCCCGAGTTGGCCGTCTTCAGCGCCGTGTCCGCCAGGCCCTTACGGGCACCGTGGGTGGAGATGAAGTACTGCAGAACGTTCAGGCCCTCGCGGAAGTTCGCCGTGATGGGCGTCTCGATGATGGAGCCGTCCGGCTTGGCCATCAGGCCGCGCATCCCCGCCAGCTGGCGGATCTGGGCGGCCGAGCCACGGGCGCCGGAGTCAGCCATCATGAAGATGGAGTTGAAGGACTTCTGCTCGGTGGCGTTGCCCTCGGCGTCCACCGCCGCTTCCTTGCCGAGCTTGTCCATCATGGCCTTGGCGACCTGGTCGTTGGTGTGCGACCAGATGTCCACTACCTTGTTGTAGCGCTCGCCGTTGGTGACGAGGCCCGAGGCGTACTGCTCCTCGATGTCCTTGACCTCTTCCTCGGCGCGGCTGAGGATCTCCTCCTTCTCGCCGGGGATGACCATGTCCTCCATGCCGATGGACACCGCGGCCCGGGTCGACATGTAGAAGCCGAGGTACATCAGCTGGTCGGCGAAGATCACCGTGCCCTTCAGGCCCACGCGCCGGTAGCAGGTATTGATGACGTCGGCGATGGCCTTCTTGGTCATGTCCCGGTCCACCAGCTCGAAGGGCAGCCCCTCCGGCACCAGGCCATAGAGCAGCGCCCGGCCCACGGTGGTCTTCTTGCGGGAAGTAACCGGCTCGATATCGCCGTCATCGTTGAACAGCTGCTCGGTAATGCGCACCTCGCAGGCCGCCTGCAGGTCCACCTGGCGGCTCTCGTAGGCGCGGTGAACCTCGTCGACGTCGGAGAAGCGCATGCCCTCGCCCAGGGCACCCACCCGCTCACGGGTCATGTAGTACAGCCCGAGAACCACGTCCTGGGAAGCGCCGATGATGGGCTCGCCGCTGGCCGGCGAAAGCACGTTGTTGGTGGCCATCATCAGGGCACGCGCCTCGAGCTGGGCCTCCAGCGAGAGGGGCACGTGCACGGCCATCTGGTCGCCGTCGAAGTCCGCGTTGAACGCCGGGCAGACCAGCGGATGGAGCTGGATGGCCTTGCCCTCGATGAGCACCGGCTCGAAGGCCTGGATACCCAGCCGGTGCAGCGTCGGGGCGCGGTTGAGCATCACCGGATGCTCGCGGATGACCTCTTCGAGGATATCCCAGACCTCGGGGGCCTCGCGCTCGACCATCTTCTTGGCCGCCTTGATGGTGGTCGCCAGCTCGCGGCGCTGCAGCTTGGAGAAGATGAACGGCTTGAACAGCTCCAGCGCCATGCGCTTGGGCAGGCCGCACTGATGCAGCTTGAGCGTCGGGCCCACCACGATAACGGAGCGGCCGGAGTAGTCGACGCGCTTGCCGAGCAGGTTCTGGCGGAACCGCCCCTGCTTGCCCTTGATCATGTCGGCCAGGGACTTCAGCGGGCGCTTGTTGGTGCCCGTGATGGCGCGGCCGCGCCGGCCGTTGTCCAGCAGCGCGTCCACCGACTCCTGCAGCATGCGCTTCTCGTTGCGGACGATGATGTCCGGCGCGGAGAGCTCCAGCAGCCGCTTGAGGCGGTTGTTGCGGTTGATGACCCGGCGGTAGAGATCGTTCAGATCCGAGGTGGCGAACCGGCCGCCGTCCAGCGGCACCAGCGGACGCAGGTCCGGGGGCAGCACGGGCAGCACCGTCATGATCATCCACTCCGGCTTGTTGCCGGAATCGAGAAACGCCTCCACGAGCTTGAGCCGCTTGGACAGGCGCTTGATCTTGGACTCGGAGTTGGTGGCGTCGATCTCCTCGCGAAGCTGCCGGGCATCGCCCTCCAGATCGAGGCTGGTCAGCAGCTCGAAGACCGCCTCGGCGCCCATGCGGGCGTCGAACTCGTCGCCGTACTGCTCCACCGCGTCGAGATAGCCCTCGTCGGTGAGCAGCTGGCCGCGCTCCAGCGGCGTCATGCCCGGATCAATGACCACGAAGGCCTCGAAGTAGAGGATGCGCTCGATATCGCGCAGGGTCATGTCGAGCAGCAACCCGATGCGCGAGGGCAGGGACTTGAGGAACCAGATGTGCGCGACCGGACTCGCCAGGTCGATGTGGCCCATGCGCTCACGGCGCACCTTGGTCAGGGTGACCTCGACGCCGCACTTCTCGCAGACGACGCCGCGGTGCTTCATGCGCTTGTACTTGCCGCACAGGCACTCGTAGTCCTTCACCGGGCCGAAGATCTTGGCGCAGAAAAGACCGTCGCGCTCCGGCTTGAAGGTCCGGTAGTTGATGGTCTCGGGCTTCTTGACCTCGCCATAGGACCAGGAACGGATCATCTCGGGCGACGCCAGTCCGATGCGGATGGAGTCGAAATCCTCGAGCTGCGCTCCCGGCTGCTTGAACAGATTGAGTAGGTCTCTCATAGCCTATGCCCGTCCAACTTAGTTGGCTAAATCCGGTGTGGGAGGCCGGCTGACCCTGCGCCTTCGGCGCTCGGGCCGGGGACGGCCCTCCCACAGTTCATCTATTGACCGCCGAGGCGGTAAACGCCCGCGCCGCTACTTCGACTCCAGCTCGATGTCGATGCCCAGGGAGCGGATCTCCTTGACCAGCACGTTGAAGGACTCTGGCATGCCGGCCTCCATGCGGTGGTCGCCGTCGACGATGTTCTTGTACATCTTGGTACGGCCCTGAACGTCGTCCGACTTGACGGTGAGCATCTCCTGCAGCGTGTATGCCGCGCCGTAGGCCTCCAGCGCCCAGACCTCCATCTCGCCGAAGCGCTGGCCGCCGAACTGGGCCTTGCCGCCCAGCGGCTGCTGGGTGACCAGGCTGTACGGCCCCGTGGAGCGGGCGTGAACCTTGTCGTCGATGAGGTGGTTGAGCTTGAGCATGTACATGTAGCCCACCGTGACCGGCCGGTCGAAGGCCTCGCCCGTACGCCCGTCGAAGAGCGTGGTCTGGCCGTCCTCCGGCAGGTCGGCGAGCCTGAGCATGCGCTTGATCTCGCCCTCGTTGGCGCCGTCGAACACCGGGGTGGCCATCGGTACGCCACCGCGCAGGTTGCGGCAGAGCTCGATCACTTCCTCGTCCGACAGGCTGCTGACGTCCTCCTCCTTGCCGGAGGCGTTGTAGACCTCTTCCAGGAAGCCGCGCAGCTCGGTCACCTTGGTATTGGCGTCCAGCATCCGGCCGAGCTTCTCGCCCAGCCCCTTGGCCGCCCAGCCCAGATGGGTCTCCAGGACCTGCCCCACGTTCATGCGCGAGGGCACGCCGAGTGGGCTGAGCACGATGTCCACCGGATTGCCGTCTTCCATGAACGGCATGTCCTCCACGGGCACGATGGTGGAGATGACGCCCTTGTTGCCGTGGCGGCCGGCCATCTTGTCGCCCGGCTGGAAGCGGCGCTTCACGGCCAGGTACACCTTGACCATCTTCAGCACGCCCGGGGCAAGGTCGTCGCCGGCGGTGATCTTGCCCTTCTTCTCGTCGAAGCGCCGGTCGAAGGCCTCGCGCTGGGCCTTGAGCTGGTTCTGGACCGTCTCCAGCTGCTTGTTGGCCTCGTCGTCGCGCAGGCGGATCTCGAACCAGCGCTGGCGCTCGATGCCGTCCAGGTACTCGCCGGTGACCTTCGTCCCCGCCTTGATCTGGCCGGGTCCACCCTCGGCGACCCTGCCGATGAGCGTGGCCCGCAGGCGCTCGAAGGCGTCGTTCTCGAAGATCCGGTACTGATCGTCCAGGTCCTTGCGTACCTCGGCGAGCTGGTCCGCTTCGATGGACAGCGCCCGCTCGTCCTTCTCGACGCCGTCGCGGGTGAAGACCTGGACGTCGATGACCGTGCCGTCCATGCCCGAGGGCACGCGCAGCGAGGTGTCCTTAACGTCCGAGGCCTTCTCGCCGAAGATGGCGCGCAGCAGCTTCTCTTCCGGGGTGAGCTGGGTTTCGCCCTTGGGCGTGACCTTGCCCACCAGGATGTCGCCGGCGTTCACCTCCGCACCGATGTAGACAATGCCGGACTCGTCCAGTTTGGACAGCGCGGACTCGCCCACGTTCGGAATATCGGCGGTTATCTCCTCCGGGCCCAGCTTGGTGTCGCGGGCCACGGCGGTCATCTCCTCGATGTGGATGGTGGTGTAGCGGTCTTCCTGAACCACCCGCTCGGAGATGAGGATGGAGTCCTCGAAGTTGTAGCCGTTCCAGGGCATGAAGGCGATGAGCATGTTCTGGCCCAGGGCCAGCTCGCCCATGTCCGTGGAGGGCCCGTCGGCCAGCACGTCGTCGGCGGCAACCGTGTCACCCGGACGCACCAGCGGACGCTGGTTGATGCAGGTGTTCTGGTTGGACCGGGTGTACTTGGTCAGGCCATAGATATCCACGCCCGGCTCGCCCGGCTCGGTCTCCGAGTCGTTGACCCGAACCACGATGCGGGAGGCATCCACCTGCTCGATGGTGCCGCCTCGATCGGCCACGACCACCACGCCGGAGTCCTGGGCCACGGCCCGCTCCATGCCGGTGCCCACCAGCGGCTTGTCCGAGCGCAGCGTCGGCACGGCCTGACGCTGCATGTTCGCGCCCATCAGCGCGCGGTTGGCGTCGTCGTGCTCCAGGAACGGCACCAGCGAGGCCGCCACCGAGACGATCTGCTTCGGCGAGACGTCCATGTACTGGACCTTGTCCGGGGTCGCCATGCCGAACTCGTTCTGGTGGCGGATGGAAATCAGGTCGTCCACCAGGCGGGCGTTCTCGTCCACCTTGGCGTTGGCCTGGGCGATAACGTAGCGGCTTTCCTCGATGGCGGAGAGATAGTCCACCTCGCGGGTCACCACGCCGTCCACCACCCGCCGGTACGGCGTCTCCAGGAAGCCGTACTGGTTGGTCCGCGCGTAGCAGGCCAGGGAGTTGATCAGGCCGATGTTCGGCCCTTCCGGGGTCTCGATCGGGCACACGCGGCCGTAATGGGTCGGGTGCACGTCGCGGACCTCGAAACCGGCCCGCTCGCGGGTCAGGCCGCCCGGACCCAGCGCCGAGACGCGGCGCTTGTGGGTGACCTCGGAGAGCGGGTTGTTCTGGTCCATGAACTGGGAGAGCTGACTGGAGCCGAAGAACTCCTTGATGGCCGCCGCCACCGGCTTGGCGTTGATCAGCTCCTGGGGCATCAGCCCCTCGCTCTCGGCCAGGGTCAGGCGCTCGCGCACCGCGCGCTCGACGCGGACGAGGCCCACGCGGAAGACGTTCTCCGCCATCTCGCCGACGCAGCGCACGCGGCGGTTGCCGAGATGATCGATGTCGTCCACCGTGCCCTTGCCGTTGCGGATGTTGATGAGCTCACCCAGCACGGCGAGGATGTCGTCGTTGTCCAGCACGCCGGCGCCGGTCACGGCCTCGCGGCCGACGCGCAGGTTGAACTTCATCCGGCCCACCGGCGAGAGATCGTAGCGATCCTCGCTGAAGAACAGGTTGCCGAAGAGATTCTCGGCGGCGTCCTTGGTGGGCGGCTCGCCCGGGCGCATCATCCGGTAGATCTCCACCAGCGCTTCGAGCTGGGTGCGCGTCGGGTCGATGCGCAGCGTGTTGGAGATGTACGGCCCGCGGTCCAGATCGTTGACGAACAGCGTGTCGAACTGCTTGACGCCGGCGTCACGGATCTTCTGCACCAGCTCCTCGGTGAGCTCGGCGTTGGCCTCCGCCACGATCTCGCCGGTGCTCTCGTCAACGATCCGCTGGGCCAGGATCTTGCCCACCATGTACTCGTCCGGCACCTCGAGCTTGTCGAGGCCGGCCTTCTCCATCTGCCGGATATGGCGGGCGGTGATGCGCCGGCCGCTCTCGACGATGACCTTGCCGTCGGCCTTGATGTCGAAGTTCGCGGTCTCGCCGCGCAGCCGGTCCGGCACCAGGTCCAGGACCATCTGGTCCTTCTTGACGTGGTAGCGGTTCTTGTCGAAGAAGGTATCGAGGATCTGCTCGTCCTCGAAGCCCAGCGCACGCAGCAGCACCGTCGCCGGCAGCTTGCGGCGGCGGTCGATGCGCACGAAGATGTTGTCCTTCGGATCGAACTCGAAGTCCAGCCAGCTACCGCGGTACGGAATCACCCGCGCGGAGAACAGCAGCTTGCCCGAGGAGTGGGTCTTGCCCTTGTCGTGGTCGAAGAACACGCCCGGGGAGCGATGGAGCTGGGAGACGATCACGCGCTCGGTGCCGTTGATGACGAACGTGCCGTTGCGCGTCATGAGCGGGATCTCGCCCATGTACACTTCCTGCTCCTTGATGTCCTTGACGGTCTTGGCGTCCTTGTCATAGATGACCAGGCGCACCAGCACGCGCAGCGGAGCATTGTAGCTCAGGCCGCGTAGCTGGCATTCCTTGACGTCGAAGGGCGGATCGCCGATGCGGTAATCGACGTACTCCAGCGACGCGGTCTGGTTGTAGCTGGTGATCGGGAATACCGACTTGAACGCGCCGTGCAGGCCCACGTCGCCGCGCGCGTCCGGGCCCAGGCCTTCCTGCAGAAACTGCCGGTAGGACTCGATCTGGGTGGCGAGGAGATACGGGACATCCAGGATGTTTGGCTGCTTGCCAAAGTCCTTGCGAATGCGCTTCTTTTCGGTGAACGAATAGGCCATTGACGTTCCTCACCCAGGTTTGCTTCCGACATGCGGGTCCACAGCACCGCCGACTCGTCGTTGGGGAATCGGCGCGGCTGTGCAGCCGCCATTGAACTACCAGTGACTACAAACGGGAAAAGGCCGGCGGCCCAGCGGCCACCAGCCGTTCCCCGTTACAGCTTTTGACGCAGTTCGCCGCCAACTCTTACTTGAGTTCGACGGAGGCACCCGCCTCTTCAAGCTGCTTCTTCATCTCCTCGGCCTCGTCCTTGGACGCGCCTTCCTTCACCGGCGCCGGGGCGCCTTCCACCAGCGCCTTGGCCTCCTTCAGGCCCAGGCCGGTGATGCCGCGGACGGCCTTGATGACGCCGACCTTGTTGTCGCCGAAGCTGGACAGGACCACGTCGAACTCGGTCTGCTCCTCGGCGGCCTCGGCCTCGCCACCACCAGCGGCGGCGGGCGCGGCGGCGACGGCGGCGGCGGCGGTGACGCCGAACTTCTCTTCCATCGCCTCGATCAGCTCCACGACCTCCATGACGGTCATGTTGCTAATGGTGTCGAGAATCTCGTCTTTCGATACGGCCATTGTAAAACTCTCCTAGTCGGTATTCGCGTTACCCGTTGATCAGAAAAACTGCGACGGGCACAGGCTTGCCGAAGCGCTACTGCTTCGCGTCGCGCACTGCGGCCAGGGTCCGAACCAGCTTGCCAGGCACCTCGTTCATGGTGGTGGCGAGCTTCTGAACCGGGGCACGCATCGTGGCCATGAGCTTGCTGATCGCCTCGTCGTAGGTCGGCAACGTGGCGAGACGGTCGATGTCCGAGGCGGGATAGAGCTCCCCGCCGAAGGCGACCATTTTCACCACCAGCTTGTCATGGCCCTTCGCGTAGTCCTTCAGCACGCGCGCGGCCGAACCGGGATCTTCCTGCGAGAACGCCAGCAGCAGGGGCCCCTCGAAGCCGTCGCTCATGCACTCGAAATCGGTGCCGACGACGGCCCGCTTGGCCAGGGTGTTCTTGACGATACGCAAGTACACGCCCTGCTCACGGGCTTTCACGCGCAGGTCATCCATCTCGCCGGCCTTGAGCCCCCGGTATTCCGCCGCGAGTGCGGAATAGGCGCCCTGCGCCGCTTCAGCGACTTCCTGCACCATCCGCTTTTTCTGTTCCAGACTGATTGCCATTGGTTACCTCCTGGAACCCAAAGCGTTGACGGGAGACGCCCACCCGGTGGTGAGCGCCCCCGCACCCGACGCGTTGCCGCGTCATTGCCCCTTGCGGGGCGACGGTGTCCAGATGCAGGAAGCTCCTGCCTGGGCTACACCGTCTACGCAGGCGGCCCTCGGGCCTTTCAGCGCTTGCGCGCACCATGCGGTCTTAGACGGCTGTCGCGTCTACCGACAGCCACAAGACTTTCGTTACAGACCGGCCTAGCCGGCGCTCAAGCTGCTCGTATCCACCGTGACACCCGGGCCCATGGTCGAAGAGACCGTGATCCGCTTCATGTAGGTGCCCTTGGAGGTCGAGGGCTTGAGCTTCTGGAGGTCCGAAACCAGGGCCTCCAGGTTCTGAATCAGTTTATCGGTGTCGAAATCCACCTTGCCGATGCTCGCGTGGATCAACCCGCCCTTGTCGGTGCGGTAGCGCACCTGACCGGCCTTGGCGTTGCGCACCGCTTCGGCCACGTCGGCGGTCACGGTGCCCACCTTGGGGTTCGGCATCAGGCCGCGGGGGCCCAGCACCGGACCCAGCCGGCCAACCACGCCCATGGCATCCGGCGTGGCGATCACCACGTTGTAATCCAGGTCGCCGCCCTTCATCTGCTCGGCCAGGTCGTCCATTCCGACCACGTCGGCGCCGGCTTCCTTGGCGGCCTCGGCGTTCTCGCCCTGGGCGAAAACCGCCACGCGGACGCTCTTGCCGGTACCGTTGGGCAGCACGGTGGAGCCGCGGACCATCTGGTCCGATTTCCGCGGATCGACACCCAGATTCACACTGACATCGACGGACTCGACAAAGTTCACCGTGGCGAGCTCCTTGAGGACCGAGAACGCCTCCTCCGCCGGGTAGAGCTTCCCGGGCTCGAGCTTCTCACGGATCATCTGCTTGCGCTTGGTCAGCTTGGCCATGGCTTACAGACCCTCCACGTCGATGCCCATGCTGCGGGCGCTACCGGCAATGGTGCGTACCGCGGCGTCCATGTCGGCGGCATTGAGATCCGGCCACTTGGTCCTGGCGATCTCCTCGACCTGCTCGCGGGTAACCTTGCCCACCTTGCTCTTGTTGGGCTCGCCGCTGCCGGACTTGATGCCGGCCGCCTTCTTCAGCAGGATCTGCGCCGGCGGCGTCTTCGTGATGAAGGTGAAGCTGCGGTCCGAGTAGACGGTGATGACCACCGGCACGGGCAGACCCGGCTCCTGGTCCTGCGTCTCGGCGTTGAACGCCTTGCAGAACTCCATGATGTTGACGCCGTGCTGACCCAGCGCCGGACCGACCGGCGGGCTCGGGTTCGCCTGACCCGCTGCGACCTGCAGCTTGATGTAGGCGCTGACTTTCTTGGCCATGACTTGCTAACTCCTGTGATGGGTGCAAACGCCTTTCGGCTCCCCTGTGGTTTCCCGGGCCAGAACCCGGATACCTACTTCGTCGTGGGAGCGGCGACCTCGCCGCGAAGGGGTCGGCCAACCATCGAATCGCGCCGGGGTCGGCGCTCCCACGAAAATCCCGGCCACCGCGCCTTCTGGCGCGATACCGCTAACTCTTCTCGACCTGGCCGAACTCCAGCTCCACCGGGGTGGACCGGCCGAAGATCAGCACCGCCACGCGCAGGCGGCTCTTTTCGTAGTTCACCTCTTCAACCACGCCGTTGAAGTCGGTGAACGGACCGTCGGTGACGCGCACCACCTCGCCGACCTCGAACAGGACCTTCGGCCGCGGCTTCTCCGCGCCTTCCTTGACCCGATTGAGGATCTGGTCCGCCTCGCGCTCGGAGATCGGCGCGGGGCGGTCGCTGGAGCCGCCGATGAAGCCCATCACCCGCGGGACGCCGCGCACCAGGTGCCAGGTCTCGTCGGTCATCTCCATCTGGACGAGCACGTAACCGGGGAAGAACTTGCGTTCGCTGCGGCGCTTCTGGCCCTCGCGAATCTCCACGACCTCCTCGGTGGGCACCAGGATCTCGCCGAACTGATCCTCCATCCCGGCGCGCTTGATGTGCTCTTCAAGCGACTTCTTCACCTGGTTCTCGAAACCGGAATAGGCATGTACCACGTACCAGCGCTTGGCCATGTCCGCTTAGCTCCCCCAGCCGATCAGTGCATTGATGACACGCACGAACACCGCGTCGAGAGCCCACAGGATCAAGGCAACGATGATGACCATCACCAGCACGATCAGCGTGGTCTGTATGGTTTCCTGGCGGGTTGGCCAGACGACCTTGCGCAGCTCGGTACGGGCCTCGCGCATGAACGACCACGCGCTCTGCCCCTTGGTGGTGGTCATGCCGACACCGATGGCCGCCGCCGCGAGGACGACCAGTCCAAGGACCCGGTAGAGCAGCGGCTGCTCGCCGTAGTAGTAGAACGCCACCACGCCCGCGGCAAAAATGCCGAGGGCGACCAGCAGCTTGAACGTATCGAGCGCCGAGTTGCCTGTGTCAGCCTTGGACTTCATGAGGTCTGCTTCGCGCGCATCCGCTGTGGGGAGGCATCTCCACTTCCGTGTCCATGCCCCGAAAACAAAAAAATGGCAGGCCAGGAGGGACTCGAACCCCCAACCTGCGGTTTTGGAGACCGCTGCTCTGCCAATTGAGCTACTGGCCTAGATCGCTTTTGCGGGTGAGACGCGAACGGCGGGGACCTGCCGGCACCCGCCGTTCACAGCATAACCCGAATTACCTCACTCGAGAATCTTGGAGACGACGCCGGCGCCGACCGTGCGGCCGCCCTCGCGGATCGCGAACCGAAGGCCCTCTTCCATGGCGATCGGCGCAATCAGCGACACCGTCATCTTCACGTTGTCGCCCGGCATCACCATCTCCGTGCCCTCCGGCAGATCACAGGCACCGGTGACGTCCGTCGTGCGGAAGTAGAACTGCGGCCGGTAACCGTTGAAGAACGGCGTGTGACGACCACCCTCGTCCTTCGACAGCACGTACACCTCGCACTCGAACTTCGTGTGCGGGGTGATGCTCCCCGGCTTGCACAGCACCTGGCCGCGCTCGACATCGTCGCGCTTGACACCGCGCAGCAGCACACCGACGTTGTCGCCCGCCTCGCCCTGATCGAGCAGCTTGCGGAACATCTCAACACCGGTGACCGTGGTCTTGTGCGTATCGCGCAGGCCGACGATCTCCACTTCCTCGCCCACCTTGACCACGCCACGCTCGACACGACCCGTCACCACCGTGCCGCGACCCGAGATCGAGAACACGTCCTCGATCGGCATCAAAAACGGCTGGTCCTTGGCCCGCTCCGGCTCCGGAATGTACTCGTCCATCGCCTGCACCAGACGAATGATCGACGGCGCGCCAATCTCCGACTCATCCCCCTCCAGCGCCTTCAGCGCCGAACCGGTGATGATCGGAATGTCGTCGCCCGGATAATCGTACTGGCTCAGCAGCTCACGGACCTCCATCTCGACGAGCTCCAGCAGCTCCTCGTCGTCGACCATGTCCGCCTTGTTCAGATACACCACAATGTACGGCACACCCACCTGGCGACCGAGCAGAATGTGCTCGCGCGTCTGCGGCATCGGACCGTCCGCCGCCGACACCACCAGAATCGCACCGTCCATCTGCGCCGCACCCGTGATCATGTTCTTCACGTAGTCCGCGTGCCCCGGGCAGTCCACATGCGCGTAGTGACGGTGATCCGTCTCGTACTCCACATGGGCCGTGGCAATCGTGATACCACGCGCACGCTCCTCCGGCGCATTGTCAATCTGGTCAAACGCCCGCGCCGCACCACCGTACTTCTCAGCCATCACCTTCGTCATGGCCGCCGTCAGCGTCGTCTTGCCATGGTCCACGTGACCAATCGTGCCGACGTTCACATGCGGCTTCGTACGCTCAAACTTCTCCTTCGACACGGC
>JACDUA010000083.1 GCA_013519935.1 Ectothiorhodospiraceae bacterium WFHF3C12
AGCCGCGGGCTGCGGACGGGGTTCGCGTTCACGACGAGCCCTCTCCGCCGCCCGGAGGCCGGCCGGATTGCCCGGCGGCGGCCTGAGCGGCCTCGCCCTGGGTCGTGGGCTCGTTCTTCCGCGAGGCCTGGGCGGCGGGCGACATGTAGGTGATGACGGTGTCTCCCGGCGCCGGCTTGAGATCCCTGCCGCTGGCGCGCAGGCTCAGCGCGCCGTCGGCCTTGATGGCCAGTAACGGCATGGTCTCCGCCCCCATGTTCCGGAAGTACTGGCCCGCCCGGTAGCTGGCGGTAATGCGCGTCTTCTGGAAGCGCCAGCCCCGGTAGTGATGCTCCACCAGTGTCTCGTAACGCGCCTCGGGGCCATAGAGCGTACGTCCGGTGATGGTTCGCTGGATCTGGCGCGGATTGTCCTCGCTGTCCTTGGGCAGCTGGAAAACGTATTCGCGACCGAGGCTGCGCACGAAATGGCTACAGACCAGGGCGTTGTAGGCATCGTTGTCGGTAGCGGCCAGCAGATAGCCGATATCGGCCAGGTCCAGCTGCTCTTCGGCCTCTTCCGAGAGCACCTCGCCGAAGTAGTGAGGCAGACCGGCCAGCCGGGCCTGACGCAGCCGGTGCCAGGAAGCGTCGCAGACAAGCACGTAGACGCCCAGCTCCTTGAGCGTCTGCGCCAGCTCGATGCTCCAGGGCGAGGCACCGACGATCATCAGGCCGCGGCGCTCCTGGGAGGCCAGTCCCAGGCGCAGCGCCACGGCGCGCAGCGAGAATCCGTGCAGGACCACCGTGGCGAGTATCAGGGCGAAGGTCAGCGGCACCAGGATGCGCGCCTCCTCGTAGCCCGCGGCCGACATCTCGTGGCCGAACACGCCGGCCACGGCGGCCGCCACGATGCCCCGGGGCGCGATCCAGGCCACCAGGGCCCGTTCCTGGCCCGTCATGGGGCTGCCAATGGTGGACAGCAGCACGGCCACGGGCCGGATGATGAAAATGATCGTCCCGAGCAAGGCGAACAGGCGCCAGTCCAGGCGGGCCAGCGCCGCCGGATCCAGGTCGGCGGTGAGCAGGATGAATACGGTCGAGACCAGCAACACGGCCAGGTATTCCTTGAACCGGCGTATCTCGTGGATATCGGCCAGTCCCAGGTTGCCGAGCACCACGCCCATCACCGTCGCCGCCAGCAGCCCGGCCTCCGCCTGGGCGGCATTGGCGAGCTCGTAGACGACAATCACCACCATGATCAGCACGGCCGGCTTGAGATACTCCGGTATCCAGCCGCGGATCAGCGCATGGGCGACCAGGCGCGCACCGGCATAGCCAAGCAGGCCCGCCATCACGGTGCCGAGCAGCAGCCCAGCCGCCACCTCGGTCCAGGCGTTGCCCGTGCCGATGGATACGAAGAACTGGAACACCAGCACGGCCAGCAGCGCGCCGACCGGGTCGTTGATGATGCCTTCCCATTTCAGATACGAGGCCGGGCGGCGCCGCAAGCCGACTTGCCTGAGCAGCGGCATGATGACCGTGGGGCCCGTGACCACGATGATGGCGCCGAAGACCAGAGAGACCGACCAGCTCAACCCGCCGACATAGTGCGCGGCGAGACTGCCCAGCAGCCAGTTGAGTGGCAAAGCCGGGAACAGCAGCCGTCGCACGCCCACCGCCGCCTCGCGGAACTCGTGCCAGCGCAGGCTCAGCCCGCCCTCGAAGAGGATGACCGCCACGCAAAGGCGCACGATGGGGTGAACGAGGCCTTCCAGGTCACGGCTCGGCACCACCAGACCCGTGACCGGCCCGGCGACGATCCCGAACAGGCAAAGCAGGACGATGGCTGGTAGCTGCAGCCGCCAGGCCAGCCACTGCGCACCGATTCCGAGCACCGCGATCGACGCGATGACCAGGGTCAGATAGGACTCATCCATGAGCGTTCAGATCCGGAGCCCGGGCATGTTGAGTGGCACCACTTCCCGGCGCTCATTGAGGAGGACCCAACCCCGCACGGCCCGGTAGAGATACCACACGGTCACGGCGGCGATGATCAGAAAGCCGATGCCGATGAACGCCAGCAGCGTGCCGACCACGCCCCACAGGAGGCTGAACCAGAATGTGCGCACCTGCCAGCGGAAATGACTCTCCAGCCAGGTGTCACGCACGTCGTCCCATTTGACGTAGTTGACCACCACGGCGGCGATCGCCGTGAGCACGGTAACGAACCCCAGGAGCTGGAGCAGATAGACCAGAGCGGTGATATCGCGGGCGGCCTCGTCTCCGCCGGCGTCTTTGCCAACCAACGACTTCATGTCACCACCCGTCGCCAAGCAAACCAGGGAAGCTGTGAGGGGCCGCGCATTCTGCCCGGGCGCCGCTGTCGGGGCAACCGGCGAGGACACCCTCGAGCCACCGGACCGTGTCAGGGAAAAAAGCGGGTCAGCGCCGCCGGCCGCCCGGCGCATAGGCCATTGCGCGGCCGCGGATCCGGTAGGCGCGGCTCAGGGCGTCGTCTCCGAACAGGTCCGGCCCGCCACCCGCTGCCTCCAGGAGGCGCCGCTCCAGCGCCTCGTGATCGAGCAGGCTACCATCGCCCAGGATATGCTTCACCTCGACACCGAGCCCGCGCAGCGCCGGACTGATCAGGATCGCCCGATGGCACTGCAGCGGGTCGGCCTCGGCGCACATCAACGCGACGCGATACTCCGCCGCACCCCGCCGCACCCGCTCCAGCCCCGCCCTGAAGGCCGGGAGGTCCGCGACGCGCTCGAAATCCACCCGGCCGTCAACGAAACATTCCGGTTCCTCGCGGCGCGCACCGAGCTCCCGCCCGAGAAAGACATAGCGCACGCCCGCCTCGGCCAGAAGCCGCTGCAGCGGTTGCTTCCTGAAGTGGGGGAACCGGCGGCTGAACGGCTGGGAGCGCACGTCGGCCAGCGCGGTGATCCCATGCGCCCGCAGCAATGCTACAAAGCGTTCCACGTCGTGGTTGGAATGGCCGATGGTATGGACGCCGGTCATGAACGGTCCAGGGGATTGTGGGGTGACGGCTCTTCGGGCATGGTAAGGATTCCGACCCCCTCCGACCACAGGCATGGCGAAGCACCCGGAAATCTACGTTTCAACGGATATCGAGGCCGACGGACCGGCCCCCGGCATCCACAGCATGCTCTCATTCGGCTCGGCCGCCTACCGGGCCGACAAGACGCTGGTCAGCACCTTCTCCGCCAACCTGGAGACATTGCCGGAGGCCACGACGGATCCCAGGACCATGACCTGGTGGGAAGGCTTCCCCGAGGCCTGGGCGGCCTGCCGGCGCGAGACCGAGCCGCCGGCACAGGCCATGCCCCGTTACCTGGATTGGCTGCGCACCTTGCCCGGCAAACCCGTTTTCGTAGGCTACCCGGCCTCGTTCGATTTCATGTTCGTCGCCTGGTACCTGCTGCGGTTCACCGGCGAGAACCCGTTCGGCTTCGGTGCCCTCGACATCAAGAGCTATGCCATGGCCCTGATGGGGACCGGCTTCAAGGACACGGTCAAGGGCCGCATGCCGGAGAGCTGGTTCGACGACATGCCCCATACCCATATCGCACTGGACGATGCCCTGGAACAGGGGGCCATGTTCTGCAACATCCTCGCGGCCCGGGAAAGCCGCTGAGCAGCGCCGCCTCCGCCTAGTCCAGCCCATTCAGGCAGACGCAGTTCTTGCCCTGGCGTTTGGCCCGGTACAGGGCCTGATCGGCGCGGTGGACGAACTGCCGTGGATCCTCTTCCGGCTCATACTGGGCGCCGCCGATACTCACGGACAGATAGTTCCCGCTGTCTCCCACGGCGTGATACGTCGCGCGAAACGCCTCCCTCAAGCGGTCGGCGATGCTGTAGGCGCCCGTGGCGTCACACTGGGGCAGCAGCACGGTGAACTCCTCGCCACCGTAGCGGAACCCCAGATCCTCGCCGCGAACGGACCGCCTCATGACAGTCGCCAGGGTGGCCAGTACATGGTCACCTGCCGGATGACCGTACGTGTCGTTGAACTGCTTGAAGTTGTCCACGTCGATCAGCAGCAGCGACAGCGAGGTACCCGTCTGGCGGGCGCGGTGGCACTCCTCTTCAAGGCAGGTATAGAAGTGACGGTGGTTGTAGAGTCCGGTCAACCCGTCGGTGATGCTCAGGCGCCGGTAGCGGGACTCACTGTCGCGCAGCGCCGCTTCCGCCTGACGGCGGGCCTGCACCTCCTGCTCCAGGCGCTCGTTGGCCTCGGTGAGCTCGCGCGTGCGCTCGACCACGCGGGCCTCCAGCGCCTCGTTGGCCTGGCGCAGGGCGTCCTTGGTGCTGCGGATCTGCTCGAGGTTGCGCGCATGCGTCAACGCCATGGCGATAATCCGGCCAATCATCAACAACGTCTCGCGCTCGGTGTCGGCCAGATGCCGGTGCATCTCGTCGAGCAGGTTCACCGCCCCCACCGTCAGGCCGTGGTGCTGAAGGGGCACGGAGATGACGACGTTGAGGTTGGCGGCCATCAGGTGATCCCGCACTTCGGGATTCATCAGCTTGTTGGTGGGTACGTCGGTGGTTTCCATGACCCGCCCGGCCATCACCGCCCGGCCGGTCACGCTGCGGTCGAGCGGCAGCTCACGGGTGTGGTCGAGGATTTCCTCGCCGCGTCCGGTCAGGGTGACGGTCTTGAGCACGTTCCGGTCGGAGTCCAGCTCGTAGATTACCGCCGTGGGTACACCCATGAAGGCGATCAGCTCGTCGAGGGCACGCCTTGCCAGCGTATTGAAATCCACGTCCTCGTAGAGCGCGTCCGCGACTGCGCCAACGGCTTCAAGTGCCCGTCGTTCGAGGTTGGAGTCAACCGCGGGATCCCGTTGCGTTCCCTCGCCTCCCCCACGGCTGGGAGCTCGCTGACTCATTGGCTGGAAGAAATCCCCCCAACGGACCGCCCCGACATGATTCCGGCCACGGCCACAATGGCCCCGGCCCGCCCGGCAAGAGGCGGCCCGACAGCGTGTTTCTCATCCCAGATTAGTCAAGCGGGATGCCGATTGCATCCCCTCGCAGGGGCGATTCCGCCGGTACGCTGATAGACGGTGGCGATTTCCCGCGCGAACCGAGAGTGCACGGCACAGGGGTAAGGCGGGGAAGCGTTGCAGGGTTCCCGCGGGCCTAGTCGCTGCGGCGCACGTCGCGAACGTTGCGAAGACTGGCGATGCGGTCCATGACGCGACTGAGCTGGGCGACATCGGTCACTTCCAGCGTAAGGCTCATGCGGGCGAAATGATCCCGGCTGTCGGTGTGCGTGTTGACCGCCGTGACGTTGATGCGCTCGTTGGCCAGCAACCCGGAAATATCCTTGATCAGCCCCTGCCGGTCGTAGGCCTCCACGTGGATCTCGATGGGGTAGCGCCGTTCCGTGCGCCGATTCCAGGAAACCTCGATCAGCCGCTGGCTGTTGTCCTGGCGCATGCGGGCTACATTGGGGCAGTTCTGCCGATGGATGGTGACGCCACGTCCGCGCGTGATGAAGCCGACGATGGCATCGCCCGGCGCCGGATGGCAACACCGCGCCATGCGGGTGAGCAGGTTGCCCACGCCGTAGATGGTCACATCGTCGTCGCCCCCGGCCGGCTCTGCCTGACCCGGACCGCGGGGCAGCTGCGGCTCCTGGGGCCGCTTACGCAGAAGCTCGTCGCCGAGCAGCGAGGCAATCTGCCCGCCCGTGACATCGCCGCGGCCAATGGCGGCGAGGAAGTCATCCAGCTTTCCGAAGCGGGTGCGCTGGGCGAGCTGCTCCAGATTGGTGTTGTCGACGCCCAGGCGGTGCAGCTCGCGGTCCAGCACCTCCCGCCCCTCGGAGACATTCTTGTCGAAGTCCTGCTGACGGAACCAGGCGCGGATCTTGGCCCGGGCGCGGGGCGTGCGCACGTAGCCCAGGCTGGGGTTGAGCCAGTCCCGGCTGGGACGCGAGGCCCGGCTGGTGAGCACCTCCACGTGATCACCGCTCTGGAGCTCATGGGTCAGCTGCACCATGCGCCCGTTGACCTTGGCGCCGCGGCAGCGGTGGCCGACCTCGCTGTGGACGTGGTAAGCGAAGTCCAGCGGCGTCGCTCCCCGCGGCAGATCCATGACCTCCCCGCGGGGGGTGATGACGTAGACGCGGTCCTCGAACAGCTCATCCTTGATGCGGTCGAGAAAGGCCCGGGCACCGGTTTCCTCTTTACCCCATTCGAATATTTGCCGAAGCCAGGCCACCTTCTGCTCGTATGCGGGGTCCTGCTTGCCGCCTTCCTTGTAGCGCCAGTGGGCGGCGATGCCCAGCTCGGCCTCCTGGTGCATTTCCCGCGTGCGGATCTGCACTTCCAGGGTCTTGCCCTCGGGCCCCACCACCGCCGTGTGCAGGGACTGGTAATTGTTCTCCTTGGGCGTGGCGATGTAGTCGTCGAACTCCCTCGGAATCGGCTTCCACAGGGAATGCACCACGCCCAGGGCGGAATAGCAGGCGGCCACGTCCCGCACCATGATACGGAAGGCGCGGATATCGAAGAGCTCGTGGAAATCCACGCCCTTGCGCTGCATTTTCCGCCAGATGCTGTAGATGTGCTTGGGACGGCCGCTGACCTCCGCGTCGATGCCGGCGCGTTCCAGGGCGCCGGAAATCTGCTCCTTGACCTCGGCGATGTAGCGCTCCCGGTCCACGCGCCGCTCCGCCAGAAGGCTGGCGATACGCTTGTAGGTGTCCGGCTCCAGATACCGGAAGCTCAGGTCCTCCATCTCCCACTTGATCTGCCAGATACCGAGGCGGTTGGCCAGCGGCGCGTAGATGTCGTGGGCTTCCCGGGCGATGCGCCGCCGGGTGGTCTCGTCCTGGTGCTTGGCCACGCGCAGGTCGTGGAGCAGCTCGGCCAGGGTGATGAACACCACCCGCATGTCCCGGGCGACGGCCAACAGCATCTTGCGCAGGGCCTCGGACTGACGCTCCTCGTTGTCCGTGCTGGGCCCCTCGGCGAGGTCGGTGATGACGCTCATCCGGTCCACGCCTTCCACCAGACCGACAATGCTGCGGCCGAAGCCCTCGCGCAGGACGTCGCGCTGGTAACCCGGCAGCTTGGGCAGGTCGTGCAGCAGGGCGGCGGCGATGGTGTCGGCATCCAGGCGCAACTCGGCCACGATGCCGGCCACGGACAGGGCATGCTCGAAGTACGGCTCGCCCGAATCCCGCTTGCGCCCACCGTAGGCCTCCAGGGCGTACCGCCAGGCGCGCTCCAGGCAACCGGCTTCCTCCGGGCTCAGGGCGATGGGCAGCCGCTCGCGCCAGTCGGCAAACTCCACTTCGCCCTTGGCCAGCAGGTCGTCGAATTCGCCGGTCACCTGGACCATGTCAGCTACCTTCCCCGGACTCCCGGGCAATCGCGGGCAAGCACGCGGCGATACCGCGCATGGTGCGGCCCCTGACTGCCGGAAGACCCCGCCGTTTCGGAAAGCAGGCATTTTAGCGGTCCTGCAATGAAATCCCAGCCCCCCGTTTCGGCTGTATGCCGCCGTCATGACTTGCGTCATGTCGGGAATACTGTATATATTTACAGTATATCGCATAGCCGAGGCCCCAACATGCAGTCTCTGACACCCCGCCAACAGGAAATACTCAGCCTTATCAGGCAGTTCGTTGAGGACACCGGTTATCCGCCGACACGCAGCGAAATCGCCGGAGCCCTGGGCTTCCGCTCGGCCAACGCCGCCGAACAGCATCTGCGGGCCCTGGCAAAGAAAGGGGCGATCGAGCTGCAGGGCGGCGCCTCCCGGGGCATCCGCCTCGTCGAGGAGCTGGGCCTGCCGGTGGTGGGCCGGGTGGCGGCGGGCAGCCCGCTGCTCGCCGAAGAGCACATCGACCGGCACGTGCAGCTGCCGGTCAACCTCTTCTCGCCCCGCGCCGACTACCTGCTCAAGGTCCGGGGCATGAGCATGAAAGACATAGGCATCATGGACGGCGATCTGCTGGCGGTTCACAAGACCGTCGAGGTCCGTAACGGCCAGATCGTGGTAGCCCGACTTCAGGACGAAGTCACCGTCAAGCGCCTGCATCGGCAGGGGCACCGGGTGCAGCTGCTGCCCGAGAACGACGAATTCCAGCCCATCGAGGTCGACCTGCGCCATGACCCCCTGGACATCGAGGGGATCGGCGTGGGCATCCTCCGTCCTGAACTCTGAGAGGCCGACCATGAACGACGCCCTGAACGATCTGCTCCAGCAGCCCGGCATCTGGCGCGCCGCTGAGGTCCAGCAGAACACCGGCATGAAGCATGTCAGCACCGGCTATTCGGCGCTGGACGACAACCTGCCCGGCAACGGCTGGCCCCAGGGTGCCCTCACCGAGTTGCTCCACGAACGTGCCGGCATCGGCGAGCTGCGCCTGCTGATCCCGGCCCTGGCCCGGCTCAGCCGGGAGGGCCGCTGGATTGCCCTGATCGCACCGCCCTACATACCCTACGCCCCTGCCCTGACGGGTCTGGGCGTGGATCTCTCCCGGGTGCTCCTGGTGCACCCGAAAGATGACCAGGATGCCCTCTGGGCGGTGGAGCAGGCACTGCGCAATGGCAACTGCGGCGCCGTACTGACCTGGCCCCGCACGGTGGACGAACGCAGCCTGCGGCGGCTGCAGCTGGCCGCCGAGGAAGGCGGTACCTGGGGGGTACTGTTCCGCGATACCCGCGCCTCGGCCCAGACCTCCCCGGCCGCGCTGCGCCTGCGGCTGGATAACCGCGAGGCCGGCCTCGGGGTGCAGTTCCTCAAGTGCCGCGGCGGCCTCAACCAGCGGGAGGTGGTCATCGACCTCAACCTACGCCCGCGTACCCGGCAGGAGGCACCCGCCCGGCAACCGCAGGCCGCTCACACACCGGAACCCCCGACGCCAAAACCCATGGCGTCGCCAACGCCCCACCCGGCGACAGCAGGGCTGCGCCGGGGCCGGGGCGGTCGGCGCCGGGCCATGCAAATGGACCTCCCCCTGCCCGCCGGCTCCAGGGGTTTCGCCAGCCAGGCCACGCCCCTGGGCGCCCTGCCTGCCCGCAACAAGGGCCGCCTGGCCCGGCTGCGGGACCGGCTGATGAGTTAGCCCGCGAGCTACCGACAACACCGCCAGCACAAGGCATTACGCCTGAGCAGGTTTCTGTTCCGTCGGGGGTCCCATGCTCTGGCTCAGTATCCACCTGCCCCGGTTGGCGCTGGAAGTCTTCGGCGCCGATCCGGATCACGAGCTGCTGGCCATTGTCGACGGCCAGCAGCTGATCCAGGCCACGGCCGGGCTGAAGCGGGCGGGCGTACGGCCAGGCATGCGCATCCCCGCCGCCCAGGCCCTGTGCCCGCAACTGATCCTGCGCGAGCGCGACACCCGGGCCGAACGGTACCGGCTGAAACACCTGGCCGCCTGGGGACTGCAGTTCACCGCCACCGTCAGCATGGAGCCCCCGGAGACGATCCTGCTGGAAATCGGGGGGAGCCTGCGCTATTTCGGCGGGCTGGAGTCCCTGACGGCTCGGGTACGGGCCGGTCTGCAGGCGCTGGGCTACCATTACCGGCTCGGTATCGCTGCCACGCCCACAGCCGCCTGGATGTTGAGCGTGGCCGGCGATGAACGGCCGGTGCTGCCGGAACATTCCCTGGACCGCCGGCTCGGCCCCCTGCCCATGACCCTGCTGGTCAGCACGGCTCAACATCACGAGGCCTTGCGGGGGCTGGGCGTGGAGACCATTGCCGACTGCCTGGCCCTGCCCAGGGCCGGCTTGGGCCGGCGCCTGGGTCAGACGCTGCTGGAGCGCCTGGACCGCGCCCTGGGGCGACGCCCCGACCCCCGCAGACCCTATCTTCCCCCCACGGCATTCCGCAGCCATATCGAGCTGCCTGCGGAAGTCGAACAGGCCCACCAGCTGGGATTCGCCCTGAACCGGCTCCTGCGGGAGCTGTGCGGCCTGCTGCTCGGCACCGGCAACGGGGTGCAGCGCCTGTACGTCACCCTCGATCATCTTCGGCGCCAGCCGACCCTGTTCGAGCTCGGCACGCTGGAGCCCAGCCGCGATCCGGACCACCTGATGTCGCTGCTGCGTGAGCGCCTGGAGCGGGTCGAGCTACCGGCGCCCGTCATCGGCCTGGGCCTCGAGGCGCGTCGGCTGCAACGTCTGGAACAACGGCCGATGGCATTGCTGGAGGCGGATGCCGGGAGCGGCGAACGGCACTGGAATACCCTGCTAGAGCGACTCTCCGCGCGCCTGGGCGAGCCCCGCATCCGGGGGCTGAGCAGCCGGGCCGAGCACCGGCCCGAGCAGGCCTGGCAGTATGTCCCACCGGGGGAAGGCATGGCCGCCGGCGACTGCCTGGAGCGGCCCCTTTGGCTGTTCCCGCAGCCGGAGCATCTGGGCGTACAGGCAGGCCTGCCGGTCTGGCACGGCCCCCTGGTACTGGAGCGGGGGCCGGAATGCATTGAAAGCGGCTGGTGGGACGGTGGCGATATCAGCCGCGATTACTACGTAGCGGTCAACCCGGCTGGCGCCCGGCTCTGGGTGTTCCGGGAACGCCGCGAACCCCGGCGCTGGTTCCTGCATGGGCTGTTCGGATAGCCCTGGCCGGTTCGCGGCCAATACGGCTCCCACGAACAGCGGGGACGGACATCGGGCGGGCGCGCGTCGCACGGCAAGCCCGTCCGACCTCCAGCGCGGTGGCATCCGGGCGTGGGAACGGCGGCCACGCCGCGAACGTCCGGACCGGGTGGCAGGCCGCCGATGGCGCCGGCCAGGCCGCGAACCGTCGCGGCTGCCTCCATCATCGCGCCTTGCGGCGCTACTCCAGCGGCTTACGGCAATCCCGCGAGACCGTCTGCAGGAGCGCCGCAAGGCGCGATTCCATATTCCGCCGTCTTCATCCGGAACTGCAGACGGTTCCACACTCCGACACGCCCGCTATTCGCCTGCCATCCAACTGGCAGGTAACATGACCTCGAATAGACTGGGTGATTGGGGATTTATGCGCCGTATCATCGTAATGAACACCAAGGGAGGGTGTGGCAAGACCACCATCGCCACCAACGTCGCAAGCTACTATGCTTCCCAGGGATACCGCACGGCGCTATTCGACTACGATGCCCAACGTTCCAGCACCCACTGGTTGAACCTGCGCACGGAAGAGAGCCCGGAAATCTATGGCGTCACCGCCTTCCGGCGGGAGACGCCCGGCGTCACCCGATCATGGCAGGTCCGGGTGCCGCCGGAAACCGAGCGCATCGTCATCGACACGCCGGCCAGCATGGACCGCCACGACCTCATGGAGCGCGTCCGGGGAGTCGACACCATTCTCATTCCCGTGCTGCCCTCGCCCATCGACACCTACGCCGCCGCCGATTTCATCCGCGACCTGCTCCTGGTGGGCAAGCTGCGCAGCGACCAGACCCGCGTCGGCATCATCCCCAACCGGATCCGCTCACACACCCTGGCCTTCCAGGCCCTGAAACGCTTCCTCAACAGCCTGAACATACCCGTGGTCGCGCAGCTGCAGGACTCCCAGCTCTACGTCCAGGCCGCCGACCGCGGCATGGGCATTCACGAGCTCCCCGAACACCGAGCCCGCCGCCACCGGCGGACCTGGCATGACCTCTACCAGTGGGTGGAGACCGGGGGGCCGGCGCCGGCACGGTAGGTCCCGGAACGGTTCGGCCATCCCGCGCGAAGTGTCGGCGCCGGCTGCGCCGGTGCCGACCTACCTCTTCTGAGCTTTGAGTCACCCACCAATCCATTCCGAAGTCGATAAGCGTCCTTTTGGTCGCAATGGCTTATCGGAGGGCCCTGTCCCCTTTTGCCGCGCCGAGCATCGCAGGGCTCTCCGGAAACTCACCCGCAGCGCGGGTGAGGCGTAGGTCGGCACCGGCGAAGCCGGCGCCGACGATCGGTTTTGGGATGTCGGATGGCAAACCCATCCGAGCTACGGAGTTGGTCGGAGCCCGCCCCTTGCCCAACCAGGCCTCCAGACCGGATACTGTATATCCATACACTATTCGCGATTCATCATGGCCAACCGCTCCCCGGCCTATGCCGAGCTGCATTGCATCAGCAACTTCACCTTCCTGCGCGGCGCCTCCCATCCCGAGGAGCTGGTGCGCCAGGCCGCGCAGCTGGGCTACAGCGCCCTGGCCATCACCGATGAATGTTCCCTGGCTGGCGTCGTGCGGGCCCACGTGGCGGCCCGGGACCATGGCCTGAAGCTGATCGTCGGCAGCGAGCTGCGCCTGGACGACCTGCGGCTGGTGCTGCTGGCGCCCGGCCGGCGGGCTTACGGTCAGCTCTCGGCACTGATCAGCCTGGCCCGCATGGCCGCTCCCAAGGGTGAATACCATCTCACCCGCGACGACCTCGAAAACGGCGTGCCCGACTGCCTGGCCCTGCTGATCGCCGAACCCGGGCTGACCGACGAGGCCGTGGACTGGTTCGCCCGGCATTTCGATGACCGGGGCTGGCTTGGGGTCCCACTGCCCCGCGACGGCTGCCACGACGAGCGCCTGGCGGAAGCCGCCCGCCATGGCCGCCGTTGCGGTCTGCCGCTTACGGCCTGCGGGGACGTGCTCATGCACCGGCGCGGCCGGCGGGCACTGCAGGACACCCTGACCGCCATCCGCCTGAACACGCCGCTGCCCGGCATCGGGGCGGCACTGCAGAGCAACGGCGAGCGCCACCTGCGCGCCCGCCACTACCTGGCCCGGACCTATCCGTCCGATCTGCTCGAGGAGACGCTTCGAATCGCCGGCCGTTGCGCCTTCAGCCTGGACGAGCTGCGCTACGAGTATCCCAAGGAGCTGGTGCCGCCGGGCCGGACACCTGCCGGACATCTGCGCGAGCTCACCGAGAGCGGCGCACGGCGGCGCTGGCCGGAGGGCGTGCCAGACAGTGCCCGGCGGCAGATCGAGCACGAGCTGGCCCTGATCCGGGACCTGGCCTACGAGCCCTATTTCCTGACGGTCCACGACCTGGTCCGCTACGCCCGCAGTCAGGGCATTCTCTGCCAGGGCCGCGGCTCGGCGGCCAACTCCACGGTCTGCTACTGCCTGGGCATCACCGAGGTGGATCCGGCGCGGATGTCGCTGCTTTTCGAGCGCTTCGTCTCCCGCGAGCGCGACGAGCCGCCGGACATCGACGTGGACTTCGAGCATGAGCGCCGCGAGGAGGT
Organism: Ectothiorhodospiraceae bacterium WFHF3C12; assembly: GCA_013519935.1. Lineage (GTDB taxonomy): Bacteria > Pseudomonadota > Gammaproteobacteria > Nitrococcales > Nitrococcaceae > WFHF3C12. The sequence goes on from JACDUA010000083.1 coordinate 13,188, forward strand.
GATCCAGTATGTCTACCGCAAGTACGGCCGCCACCGGGCCGCCCTGGCCGCCACGGTAATCTGTTACCGCCCCCGCAGCGCCCTGCGGGACGTGGGCAAGGCCCTGGGCCTGGAGCTCCACCAGGTGGAGCGGCTGGCCAAGACCATGCAGTGGTGGGACGGCGGCCGTATCGCCGACGAGCGGCTACGGGACGCCGGCTTCGACCCGGAGGCCCCCGTGATCCGGCGGGTGCTGGCACTGGCCAACGACCTCATCGGCTTCCCCCGGCATCTGTCCCAGCACGTGGGCGGCTTCGTCATATCCCAGGGACCGCTGGCGGAGCTGGTCCCCACCGAGAACGCCGCCATGGCGGAGCGCACCGTCATCCAGTGGGACAAGGACGACCTGGAATCCCTGGGCCTGCTCAAGGTGGACTGCCTGGCCCTGGGCATGCTCACGGCCATCCACAAATGCTTCGACCTGCTGCGCCGGCATGGCGGACCGGACCTGACGCTGGCGGACGTGCCGGCCGGAGATCCGGCGGTCTACCGGATGATCCAGAAGGCGGACACGGTGGGCGTCTTCCAGGTGGAATCCCGGGCACAGATGGCCATGCTCCCGCGCATGCGCCCGGAGAACTTCTACGACCTGGTCATCGAGATCTCCATCGTCCGCCCCGGCCCCATTCAGGGGGATATGGTGCATCCCTATCTCCGCCGGCGCGAGGGCAGCGAGCCGGTGAGCTATCCCAGCGAGGCGGTCCGGCGCGTGCTGGAGCGCACCCTGGGCGTGCCCATCTTTCAGGAACAGGTCATGCAGCTGGCCGTGGTCGCCGCGGGCTTTACGCCCGGCGAGGCCGACCACCTGCGCCGATCCATGGCCGCCTGGCGCAAGAAAGGCGGCCTGGGCCATTTCCGCGAGCGGCTGATCCAGGGCATGCGCGAGCGCGGCTACAACGAGGCCTTCGCCGAGCAGATTTTCCGCCAGATTCAGGGCTTCGGCGAATACGGTTTCCCCGAATCCCACGCGGCCAGCTTCGCCCTGCTGGTCTACATCTCCGCCTGGCTGAAGTGCCACCACCCGGCGGCGTTCGCCTGCGCCCTGCTCAATAGCCAGCCCATGGGCTTCTATTCGCCGGCACACCTGGTGCGCGACGCCCGCGAGCACGATGTGGCGGTTCGCCCGGTGGACGTGCTGATCAGCGACTGGGACTGCACCCTGGAGGGTACTGATGGCCCCCGGGCGGCGCTGCGGCTGGGGCTGCGCATGGTGCGCGGCCTCTCGCGAGCGGGCGCCCGGCGCCTGGTGGAGGCCCGCAACCGGATGCAGCCGCGGGATGTTCAGGACATGGCACGGCGTGCGGCCCTGGACCGGCGGGATCTGCGCGCCCTGGCGGAGGCCGGCGCCCTGGAGTGCCTGGGCGGGCACCGGCGCACGGCCTGGTGGCAGGTGCTGGGCGTGGAGACCGAGCTGCCGGTCTTCGGGGAAGCGCTGCATATCCGGGAAGAGACCCCGTCCCTGCAGTCGCCCACCGAGGGCGAGGACATCCTCCACGACTACAACAGCCTGGGGCTCTCCCTGGGCCGTCACCCGCTGGCGTTGCTACGCGAACAGTTGCGCCGACGGCGCTTCCGCAGCGCCGCCGAACTGGCCGTCGAGCACAACCGGCGTCTGGTGCGCACCGCCGGCATCGTGGTGACCCGGCAGCGGCCCAGCTCCGGCAAGGGCGTGACCTTCCTGACCCTGGAAGACGAAACGGGCATCGTCAACGTCGTGGTCTGGCCTCGGCTCACCGAGCGTTTCCGCCGGGAAGTCATCAGCGCCCAGCTGCTGGGCGTGATCGGCGTCTGGGAGCGCCGGGGCGAAGTCTGCCATCTGGTGGCGGGCCGGCTGGAGGATCACAGCCGGCTGCTGGGCGGGTTGCAGACCGTCAGCCGGGATTTCCAGTAGCGCTCCCGCCTTCGGCCGGCTTGATCTCTCCGCCCTGCTCACTGCTGCGGGCCCGGTAGCAGCTCGCCGGCGGCATGTTCCAGAGCACGAATTCCCGGCGGATATCCTCGAAATGCCCGCGCAGATACTCACCGGAACGCTTGGAGAACTGGTAGACCAGAAACTCCCCTTCCGGCGAGAGCCGCCCGCGGGTCTCGTCCAGCACGGCGGTGACGTCCGCCGGATCCATGGTGCTGAAGGGGATGCCCGAGACCGCATAGTCGATCCGCGGCCACTGGAGCTCGTCCAGTACCGCCCCCAGATCCGAGGCCGAGTCGCCGCGCACGACCAGGCGCGGGTCGTCGATGGCAGACTGCAGATACCGCACGAAATCCTGGTTGATCTCCAGAGCCAGCAACCGGGCGTCGGGATGCATGCGCTGGAGGATCTGCCGTGTAATGGTTCCCACGCCGGGACCATACTCCACGAAATAGCGCGCCCGCTCCCAGTCAACCGGGGCCAGCAGCGTGCGAATGAGCCGCCGCGAGCTGGGAATGATCGAGCCCAGCATGACCGGATGCTTGAGAAAATTCGTCGCGAACAGCCATTCGCCGTTAATCTTGCCCATTGCAGTCTCTGTCTCCATCTCGAACCGTCGCGGCAACGACTGCCAGCCCGACCGGCGAACCGCGAAACGCGCAGCGTACCGATCATGGCACCGGCACACCAGCACGGCGCGGCTCAGGCCGATTGCCACCCACGCCAAGGAGTCATCAGGGCATGACCACCCGGAAACATCTCGCACCCTGCCCCGACAAACCCAACTGCGTCTGCAGCGACGCCCAGGACCGCCGGCACGCCATCGCGCCGCTGGTCCTGCGCGGCGATCCGGCCGCCACCTGGCCGGCAATCGGCGACATCGTCGCCGCGCTGCCACGCACCCGGATAGTATCCAGCGACGATGACTACCTCCACGCCGAGCTCCGCACGCCGCTGCTTCGTTTCGTCGATGACCTGGAGCTGCTACTCGACGCACAGGCCGGCGAGGTGGCGGTACGTTCCGCCTCACGCGTGGGCTACTCGGACTTCGGCGTCAACCGCAAGCGCGTCGAGATGTTGCGCCGGCTGCTGAGCGAGCGCGGCCTGATCAGCCCCTGAGGCGTCGAAGCAGGCGCTGCTGGAAGTCCCTGATACGCTGCGCGTTCTGTCCCAGGTCGCTGACGCCCACCCGGGACGCCGATCGAACATCCACGCGGCTGCCGCCCGCCGCCGGCCTGACACGTATCACCACGTCGTCGCGAAAGCCCCACCAGGGCGTCACGGCCACGGCCTCCAGACGCCCTTCGCCCTCGTCCGCCGCCGCGATTCGCCAGCCCGTTGCCTGGGCGACCGCCCGCGACAGCTCGAAAGCACGCCCCGGGCTTACCTCCAGCGTCAGCGGACGGATATCGGGATAAGCCTCCCGCTGTTGACGGGCCACGGAATCGCCGGGATACGTCGCGCTGTTCTCCCCGGCATCCCGGCGTTCGGCGAGCACTTCGAAGACCGGGGGATTCTCCGTATCGGTCGTGATGTCGTGAATAGGCGGCACCTGGCCGGCTGTACGCGCCATGCTGAAGGGACCCAGAAAGGCCGGCGCGGCCAGCACCAGCGCCACAATACAACGCCATCGCCCTTCCGGCCGGCGCAACACCAACGCCAGCACCACCAGCCCCAGCACCGAAACGGCCACTGCCGCCACGGCCCCGGCGCGCATCACCGAAAAGGCCTCGCCGAGGCCGACCAGCTCGAAGCGGTAGAGGGGGCCGGCAGCACCCACGGCCAAGGCCGTTACCAGCGCCAGTACCATGAGGCCGTTGGGTAACCAGCGAACCCAGGGATCGTTCAATGCCAACCGCGCCATTCTCTCCTCCGTTCTAAGCCATTGCCCGGCCTTGATTTTCGACGTACAATCCGCCGCTTTCGCGCCGGTGACCACCACCTGCGCCCACGAATCGAGCAACGGGAACGCGGTAATGAAACATAGCAGCAATTCGCCGGGCGATGCCGTCCTGTCCCACCACCCCCTGAACGGGACCGGCCATCCCCGCCTGCGTACCCTGCTCCACCGTCGGGTTGCCGGGCAGCGCGGCCGGCGCCTTCGCCAGCTCGCCGCGAGACAGGGGCGCTAGTGGACCAGACCGTCACGCTGCGCTACGACGACGCCCTGGTGCGATCGGCGTTGCGCGGCTACGTCGGCCGCTATATCGGATGGAAATTTCGCGTACTGGTGGCACTGATGGCCGTGGGGCTGGCCGTGCTGTCGACCCAGGGCATCTGGCGCTGGTACACGCTCTTGCTGGCGGCGATCCTGGCGGCATGTGTGCTGGTCCCGCTGTTCATACACGCCGCCATGGTGCCCATGCTCACCCGGCGTTTCCGGGCGCTTTACGGCGACGCGGCCAGCTTCCGCTTCACCGGCGAGGGCCTCAGCGTCGAGACCGCGAACCATAGCGGCCACACGCCCTGGAACCGGCTGCGCCGTCTCTGGCGCCTGCCCACGGCCTGGCTGCTGTTCACCGGCACCGATTCCTTCACTATCCTGCCGACCGCCGGCCTGCCCGAGGAGGTCCGCGAGTTCATCATCCAGCGCGTGGAAAGCAACGGCGGCGAAGTAAGCTGAGCGACGCCGTGCCGGCTGTGCCCCGGGGTGCGCCGCGCGGCATCGGCCGCCGGGCCCGCGGGTCCGGATCGGCGCCCCTAGTCCCGCCGCTGGC
>JACDUA010000084.1 GCA_013519935.1 Ectothiorhodospiraceae bacterium WFHF3C12
GGACGCGCCTTCTCTAAAGCGGCCCCGGATGTCAACCGCCCGGATTGTGTAGAAGGGACTGCGGCTTAAGGGTCTTCAGGCTTCTCTACGCGGTCGCTGTGCGCCGCAAGATGGGTTCGGAGCACGCGGCCAGGATCTCCCACACGGGGTCGTCTGCCCCAAGGCGCGTTCTTGGTCCGCGTGACCGAACCCTTAAACCGCTCCCGCTTGGAACTCGGCTATCGGCTTAGCCAGCCATGGGCTCTGTCGCGATGGCAGCTCAGCTCGCCGTCGCCAGGCCGCGCTGCGTGTCGAATCGCTCCCCGCTCAACCACAGCCGATAGAGCAGCATCGCCAGCTTGCGCGCCACGGCCACCTTGGCCTTGGCCCCACCCTTGCGCTGGCGAAGGGCTTCGCCCCAGCGCTTGAGTGCGCAGTCCGGCCCCCGGTTGAGCAGCGAATGGGCGGCCTCCACCAAGTGCCAGCGCAGCAGCTCATCGCCTTCCTTGGTGATCCGCCCACGGTATTCAGTCTCACCCGTCTGGTGCACGCTCGGCGACAGCCCCAGGTAATCCGGCACCGCCTCGGCCCGGTGAAAGCGCCGCGGATCATCGACCGTCGCCACGTACGCCCGGCTGACCAGCGGGCCTACCCCCGGCACGCTCTGCAGCTGCTCGGCCACCGCCTCGTGCTCGGGCTCGACACGGGCGCGCTGCATCGAGCGCTTCAGCGCCTTGGCCTGCTCGCCGGCCCGCGCCCAGAGCTCGAGCAGCGCCTCCAGGCTCTCCAGCAGCTGCGGCACCTCGGCACCGGCGAGCTCACGCACCCGCTGGGCAAACTCACCCTCGGCCACCCGGCCTACGCGCACCCCGTGCGCCTTGAGCAGCCCCCGGATCTGGGCGGCCATCGCCTTCTGCGTGCGCACCAGACCCTGGCGCGCCTGCAACCGACTGCGCATCACCCGCGCCGAGGCCGACTTGCGGTGAACCTCCACATACCAGCCACTCTGACCAAGCCGCGCCAACGTGTAGGCATCCCGCGCATCGGTCTTCTTCTTCGAGTTCACCAAATGCCGCGCCGCCCGGGCATCGATGATCACCGTTTCGTGACCGCAGCGCTCGGCCACCGAGGCCACCCACTCCGCCAGCGGCGACGACTCAATGATCACCCGCGAGAGCGGCCACCGAGCCAGCTCCTCGGCCAGCGCCGAGGCCTGGGTCGCGCACTCGCACTGCCCGAGCTGCTCGCCGTGCTCATCGACCACGCACATCGCACTTGCCCGGTCCGCTACATCGATGCCAACGTTGTTCATGGTCAACCTCCCAGGGTCTGCTTTTGAGGCGCTTGCGCGACCTCGTGTTGAAAATACCCGGGAGGTTGACCTCTCACTTCCGTATCCTTCAACCGCGCCGCTTTATCTCATCTCCCACAGGTCCTTCCATGCCGCACGGCATGCAGGGCGTTGTGGGAGGCGCGTCCCCGCGGCGACGGTTTTTCGGTTGCCGCAACCGCGCCAAGGCCGCCGCTCCCACGGGGCCATCGGCACCCCGAACCCTTGTAGGAGCGCCGCGAGGCGCGATCCCCGGATCGCAGCCCCGGCTCGCGGCTTGCGCCGCTCCTACAAATGCCACGCCGCCGTAGGAGCGGCCCCTGGCCGCGAACCGGGTTCGCGCGGGGCGAAGGGCTGATGTCTGCCTCTCAACCGTGCTACTCACCACCACCCGTCTGCCCCGGGTCGAACCCCTCGGGAAACTTCCCCTTGATGAGGTACGCAAACGCGATCACCTCCGCCACGACCCGATACAGCGGCTCCGGGATCTCCTCGCCGAGCTCCACCTGGGCCAGCACCTGAACCAGCTGCCGGTCCGCGCGCAGGGGGATGTCGTTCTCCTCGGCCACGGCGATGATCTGCTCGGCGAGCGCCTCCGCGCCCTTGGCGGTCACGCGGGGCGCGCCCTCGCCGGAATAGGCCAGGGCCACCGCCATCCTTTGGTCGTGCTCGTAGGTCTGTCCGTCGCGCTTACGCCTGCTCATGGAATATCCCCGAGGGCGGCTGGCGGACGTCGTCGGTGCTGCGCGGCGGCGGGGCGTTCACGCAGAGCACGGACTCGGCTTCCAGCCCCAGGCCGCGGATGCGCGATTCAAGCTCCGGCAGGTGCTGCTGGATCGCCTCGCTGAGCGATGGGTTCTCGCTGTGCCAGACGGCGGAGACCTTCTCGCCCTGCATGCGCAGCGTCGCCTGGGCCGTGCCGAATCGCTCGAAATCCAGCCGCACGACCAGCTGGTAGACGGGCTCGGCGTTGTCGCCTTCCGCCTCGACGCCGCCGCCGTCCTTGCGAATGCGCAGATACAGGTTGTCCACGTCGGCGCCGTCGCGCAGTGGCACCTCCACGGTCAGGTCCAGGGGGCTCTGGCTGATGTTGGGCTGAAGCTGCAGCAGCTGAATCCGCGACAGGGCCGATTCCACCTGGGTCAGCAGCCCTTCCAGCACGGGCACCAGGTTCGGTGCCGCCTGCGTGGGCGCCGACGAGCCGCCCTGTGCCTGGGGCGTGGGCACCGCCCGCCCCAGGCTCTGCCGGAGCGCCGCGGCCGCCCGCTGGAGCAGCGCCTTGACGTCGGTATTGGCAACCTGGCCCGCCTCGCGCACGGGCACCCGGCTGAGCAGCCGCTCGAGGAACAGCCCGGAGTGTTCCAGCACCCGCCGCAGCGTGGCGGGATCCGTGGCTTCCGCGCGGCCGGGCAGGGCCTGGGCGAGGCGGCCCAGCACGTCGCGCACGGGTGCGGGCAGCGACTGTGCCTGGGGGCTCTCCACCGTCCGGGTGACGGGGGCGAGCGCGTGCCCAACCGGCCCCTGCTGCTGCGGCAGGAGCCGGGCGAGCTGAGCCTGGGTCTCGGTGGCGCGGGTGGTCGCGGCGAGGATCTTCAGCGAGACCTGGGGCTGCAGCGTCTGCACCTGCACCGTTAGCCTTTCCCCATTGGGCACCTGGAGCTGGCTGGGAACGGTCACGCGGCGGCCGAGCACGTTCAGCAGCAGCCCCTCCGGCTTGCGGCTTTCCACCAGCACCTCCAGCTGCTGGCCGACGGTCAGCGGCGGCAGGCGGGTGCCTGTCTGCGGCAGGCGCAGGGTGGTCTCGGTCAGTGGCAGGGGTACGCGCATGGGCCCTTTCCCTATGGGGGCCTCCAGTCTACCGCCGCCGGTCGGTCGACTCCCAGGGCCCGGGCGCCGTCAATGTTTCGGCAGAGGAACCTGCTGTCGCTCTGGTGTCAAAGGAATGACAGGGCGGCGTTCCGGGGTGACAATAACTGGACGCCACGGTCCCGGGTGCGCCGGACGAACGGGTCGCAATACACGGTAAGATATTGTTTTAAAGAAGAGAAGGGCTTAATGGCACGGTTCTCGCTCAGTGAACACCGTCACAAGAAGAGGCGGCTTCCAGAATGGCAAAGACTCTGAAGACCAACTACGACAAAACCGCCGAGCCTGCCGAGAGAAAGGAATCCGCTGGCGCGGTTCAGCGAAGCGAGATCAACCGTACCGAGCTGCTGATCAGCCTGCAGACCAGCCTGGACCCGGTAAAGGTGCTCGAGCGTTTTCTGGTGCACATCTCCGTTCACTTCGGCATTGCCGGACTTAAGGCGGAGCTGCCCGGTTACGCCGCCACGCCGCAGGTGCTGGGGAGCAACGCCCGTCACCACCTGGAGCTTCGCATGCGCCAGGAGGACGGTGAGCCGGTCGTCGTCACCCTCATGCGCTCCAAGCCTTACTCCGGGCGCGACCAGACCGCGCTCGAGGAGTACGCTGGGTTGCTGCACTTCCCGCTGCGCAACGCGCTGCTCTACCAGCAGGCCCTCATGAAGGGCCGCCAGGACGACCTCACCGGCCTGTACAACCGCGCCGCCCTGCGCGACTCCGTGGAGCGGGAAGTATCCCTGGCCCACCGACACCGCGAGCCGCTGTCCCTGGTCATGCTGGATGTGGACGGCTTCAAGGCCATCAACGATCACCACGGGCACCAGCTCGGCGACAAGGTGCTGCGGGCGCTCGCCGAGATCATGCGGGACTGCGCCCGCTGCAGCGATCTGCTGTTCCGCTATGCCGGCGACGAGTTCCTCATCGTCGCCAGCCACACGGATGCCGAGGGCGCCGAGCAGCTCGCCGAGCGGGTCCGCCAGCATGCCGCGGAGCTGGATCTTCGCAGCAAGGCGGGTCGAGCCGAGGTGCGCGTGAGCGTGGGCGTCGCCGAAATGGCCGGCGACGACAGTTTCGAGCGCTTCTTCGAGCGCGTCGACCAGGCCCTCTACGCCGCCAAGCGCTCCGGCCGCAACCGGGTCGTCGCCGCCGACTGACCCGGCGCCGGCGCTCTTACAGAGAGCCGAACGTTCGTATCCACGGCCCGTGGGCCCGGGCCGCCTCCGGCAGCCGCTGCAGGCCGGCTTTCGCCGACGCGCGGCTGGCATAGTCCCCGTACACGACCACGTGCCAGTCCCGCCCCTCGCGCCGCGTGGTGAGGATGCGCGTCTCGCCCTGAAGGTCCAGATCCGCCACGAAACCTTCCAGGCTCTCCCGGTCGTAGGCGCCGATAAGCTGAATGGTGTAGTGATCCGCGGGCGGCGCAGCGGGCTCAGCCGTTTCCCCCTCGGCCGGCGTGGATTCCTGAGCGGGCCTGGGCTCGGTTTCGGGGTCGGGGGCCGCGCCGGACTCCGCGGTCGTCTCTCCGGCGGCGGCATCCTCCTCCGGCGCTTCCGCCGCTTCGCCGCCACCCTCATCCGGGGACGCGGGCTCAGGTGTCTCCACCGGCGAGCGCCCGTCTTCGGTCCGCTGCGTGGTGGTCGCGTCCTCATCTGCGGCGGCTTGTTCCGCCTGATCCACTTCACCGGCGCCATCGTCCTGACCGCCTTCAGCCGGCTGCTCCTGCGCCATGCCGGTGTCCGGTGACGGCACATCCTCGGCCGCGGCGGTCCCGTCCGGGGCGGGGGTGGCTCCGGTTTCCGGCTCGGATTCGCGTCGTGCCTTTTCGGCTTCGGACTGCGCCGCCCGGAGTTTCTCCTCCAGGGCCTTGCGGTTGGGCAGCTGGGATGGCTCGCCGTCGCTCGCCTTGGAGGGTTGTTGCTCGGGCGGCTCCGGCGTCTCGGCGACCGGCGGTGTCTGACCGCTGTCCTCGACCAGGTAGGTGGCGGCAATGAGCCCACCCACCAGCAGGACGACGGCGACGATGACCGTGGGCAACAGCCACCGGTTGCCGCCGCTGGCGGCCGGGCTCTCCCCATTCACCGGCGCCGCGGCCGAGAGCAGTCGCATGGCCTCGCGGTTGATGTTGGCAGGGTTGCCCCGGGTGCGGTGATGGATCTGCCGGCACTGGGTTTCCGTGAGTTGTTCGCCATCCAGGCTGCCGGCCTGGCGAAGCCTGTCCCGGACGTAGGCCTGGGTCTGATCCTCGTCGAAGGGGTGCAGGTTTACCAGGTGCGGCTCCAGCCCGTCTTCCCGGGCGGAAGCGCTGATCAACGGCACCAGGTCCTTCGCCGCCGTCAGCAATATCCCCGGCGTAACGTGGTGCTGCGCCATGGTGGCGTGCACCGCCAGCAGCACGTCGAGCACTTCGCGGGGGACCTGATCGGCGTCGTCCACCATCAGTACCGGGCGCTGACCCATGTCCGAGAGCCGGAGCAGGGCGCTCACCGCCGATGTTTCGTCGGCACCGTCGATGCCGCCGGCCTCGGCGATGGTCCGGTAGATGTCGGTGCCCGGGTCCGTGGTGCCGGGCCGCAGCTGAAGAAGCAGGAGCTCGTCCCCGGCCGCGCGATTGAGCAGCGTCAGGAACGAGGTCTTGCCCAGCCCGTCGGCGCCCTGCACCAGCAACACCTGATCGGTGTGCTGCAGGATGTGCAGCGCCACGTTCACCTGGGTGTCGATGGCGGCGTCCCGGAAGGGTTCACCCGCCGGGGGCGCCGGATTGAAGGGCTCGGTATCCAACCCCAGTCGTTGCAGTTGAGCGGGGGAGAGTGTGTCGGAATTCGCACCGTTATTCATGGGCTTGCAGCTGACTCGCCATGTCGGCCGTGAGGAATGCGCAAAGTCTACCAGAGACGGCCCATGCCGCGTGCCTTGACACTCCCCGGACCGGCGCTTAGTATCCCGCGTCGGTCAAAGGCCACGTCCCCATCGTCTAGCCGGCCTAGGACACCACCCTTTCAAGGTGGCGACACGGGTTCGAATCCCGTTGGGGACGCCAAACACAAAGGGCTCGCCAGCAATGGCGGGCCCTTTTTGTTTGGCGTCGGCAACGACTTGGGTTCGAAGCCAAGCAGCTTCAGCGAAGCCGGTTCCGTTCCGGCGACCGTACAGTCGCCGAAGTTACCAAGGTGCCGGGCACTAAGGGTTCGACAAATTTGTCGGGAACAAATTTGGACCGCGCCGCAGGCGCGGGCCCGAAGGGCAGGGGCCAAGGATGGCCCCTGCAATCCCGTTGGGGACGCCGCAGGAGCTACGATTCAGGCCTTGATCAGGCACCCGGCCGGAAGCGTTTCTCCAGGTAGGCGATGATGTCGTCGGACTCGTAGAGCCAGCGCGTCTTTCCCGCCTCGTCGATGCGCAGGCACGGCACCATCTGGCGGCCCCCTTCTGCCAGGAGTTCCCGGCGTGCGTCCGCCTCGGTCGTGATATTGCGGCGTTCGACTTGCACGTTCAGCCGGCGGAGCGTGATGAAGACCTTGATGCAGAACGGGCAGGTGAGCCGGTAATACAGGGTCAGTCCGCGCGCGCGGCGTTTCGCCTCCGCCTGTTCCGACGGGCTACGCGCGGGCGCACCGGCGCGCTCGCGCATCGCGTCCAGCCATTCCTGCAGCCGCTTCATCATCCGCGATCTCCCACCTCGGGTCGCTCACCAGATCCCGATTATCGCAGGTCTGGACGAGCGAGCGTCAGCGGCAGGCGAGCAGGGGCCGTGGCGCCACTCGGCTCCATGGTCCGTCCCTTTCTCCAACAAAGTTGGCTTGTGGGAGGCGTTCAGGCCGAGGCGCGCCAGCGCTGGAGCATGTCCACCATCCAGGAGAGGCTCGCGTCGACCCACTCGCCGCTCAAGCTCGTCGGGGTGGGGCCGGTGAGCTCCAGCCGGCCCTCTATATCGACGTTTCGGACCAGGGTCATCCCGTAGCGGGTGGCCATGCGCTGCATCCGCGTGTTGTCCGGCGTGGTGACGATGTGGATGCGGCTGATGCCGCGGTTGCGTGCCACCACCAGCAGCCGCTCGAACAGGCCGCTCCCGATGCCCTGGCCCTGGTAGGCGGGTTCCACGCTGAAGGCAAGCTCCGCCGTCGGCGGCCAGGTATGGCGGGCGATGACGCATTCGCCGGCGCCGCGCACGAGGCCGTCCTTCATGGCCACCAGGGTGATGGCCCAGGGCCATTCGAGGCCGTCCACGTAGCGGTCGATGCGCGCATCACTAATCTGGCTGCCGAAGCGCAGCCTGCGGTCGGCCGGGGCCAGGCGCTTGAGATGTTCCTTGAACTTGTTCCGCTCGGCGGGGTACAGACGATGAATCGGGAGAGTGGTGCTCATGGCGGTGCGCCTCCTGCGCGAGGCGACATGAATAATGAGTCATGTTAGCACTTGTCGTGTTGCGCTGCAACAATAAGAGGAAGCCCAGGCCCGGCCTCGCATTGCGTTATCAGAGGCGTGAGCGATTTCTCTTGCTCGCTGTTCGCCGGCACGGCTTCGCGGGAATGCCCCGTGTTTGCGAAGCTGCGAGCGGTCGTGCAATGCCTGTATGCTTCCCGGCTTTGCCAGCCTTTTGCCGGATAACGAGAAAAGCATCCGATACATGACCCGAAACGCCGTCAGCCACCTGCCGCCCTTACGACTCGCCTGGTTCATCTGGGGGCTCGGCGCGGCGCTGTATCTGACGGGCTTTTTCCACCGGGTGGCCCCGGCGGTCATCACCGACGAACTGATGCGCGACTTCAACCTGGGCGCGGCAGGGCTGGGTAATCTGTCGGCCTTCTACTTCTACACCTACGTGGCCATGCAGGTGCCCACCGGGATCCTGGCGGATCGCCTCGGGCCCCGCGTGCTGCTGGGGTGGGGCGCGCTGATTGCCTCGGCGGGTGCCCTCATGTTCGCCCTGGCGCCGAGCTTCGCGGTGGCGGCCGCCGGCCGGGCCCTTATCGGCGCCTCCGTCGCAGTGGCCTTCGTCTGCATGCTCAAGCTGGCCGCTCACTGGCTTGATGCGCGTCGCTTCGCGCTCGCCAGCGGAATGGGCCTTTGCGTGGGCATGGTTGGCGCGGTGTCCGCCGGTGCGCCGCTGCGCCTGGGGGTCGAGGCATTCGGGTGGCGACCGGTGATGGTGGCCATCGGAATGGCCACCCTGGTCATCGCCGCGCTTATCGCATGGTTCGTTCGCGAAGACCCGACGGCGTACGGATATCAAAGCTATGCCCCCGTGGACGCCCGGCCGTCGCAGGGTGAAGGCATCCTTCAGGGCATTCTGAGCGTCCTGCGCTACCGTAACGCCTGGCTGCTGGTGTTGATCCCCGGGGGCGTGGTCGGCCCCTTGCTTACCTTCGCCGGTCTCTGGGGCGTTCCCTTCCTGACCAGGCGCTACGAAATATCCGCCAACGAAGCCGCCATTTACACGTCGGCATTGCTATTGGCCTGGGCCGCCGGAGGCCCCGCGTTCGGGGCGTTCGCGGATCGTGTGCAACGCCGCAAGAGTGTCTACCTCGCCGGCACCATCACGCTGTTCGCCGGCTGGCTGCTGGTCATTCAGGTCCCGGCGCTGCCGCGCGTGGTGCTGCTCGGTGTGCTGATCGTCATCGGCCTGGCCTCCGGGGCCATGATCATTTCGTTTGCCTTCGGCAAGGAATCCGTCCCGCCCCACCTGGCGGGCACGAGCGCCGGACTGATCAATATGGGCGTCATGGTGGGCCCCATGACCCTGCAGCCGGTGGTTGGCTGGATCCTGGAAACCTCCTGGGACGGCACCAGGATCGACGGCACGCCGGTCTATTCACTCTCGGCCTACCAGTGGGCCTTCAGCGCCATGCTGATCTGGACGGCGGCCGCCATCGTACTGCTGGCCTTCACCCGGGAGACGTACGGCCAACAACAGCGCGTCGCCACGGCGTAAGCCTTTCGATCTCACCCGCGCTGACTAATGAACTCAATGCCTGACCCGGGCCGCGCAGGTATCGGATCGGCCGGGGGCCGCCATTTGCGCCCACGCAGTGCCGGAATGCCAGACGCGACTACGGCGTCGGAAGTAGCGTTCTCATTTCAATCAGCTATATGTGTCTTCTACCGGCACGATAAGAACGCCGGGAGGAGGAGACACAATGAATAACTGCATGGCACGGAACACGGTAATCGCCGTCCTGCTGCTCATGCTGGCGACAGCGGCAACGGCTCAGCTCGACAACATCGAGAAGCTTCAGGACTTCAAATCCACCGGCACGGACCTGGATATCGAAACCGTGCCGCAGGACCCGGAGACCGCGAAGGCCATCCGCAACACGCTGGAACGCATCGAGCTTCCACCGGGCTTCGAGATCGATCTCTACGCCATCGCGCCCGACGCCCGGCACATGGCGGTGGGCACGAACGTCGGCGTGGTCTTCGTCGGCACCCGCAAGACGAAGATCTGGGCCATCACCGATCGCGACAAGAACCGCGTCGCCGACGAGGTGAAGGTCTTCGCGCCGTCCGTGGACTTCAAGGTGCCCAATGGCGTGTGCTTTTCCAGGGACGGCTTCCTCTACACCGTGGAGTCGAGCCGCGTACTGGTCTTCCCGGCCGCGGAGTTCTTCTACGAGAGCCCCGACGTGGCCATCGGGGTACTGACCGACGAGCTCATCCCCGAGGAGGATGTCTCGTTCAACCACGGCGCTCGGGTGTGCACCATCGGCCCCGACAACAAGCTCTACATCACCCTGGGCCAGCCGTATAACGTGCCCCCGGCCAGCAAGCTGGACCACTACGGGAAGTGGGGCATCGGCGGCATCATCCGCATGAACCGGGACGGCAGCGACCGCGAAGTCTACGCCGAAGGCATCCGCAACTCGGTCGGCATGGACTTCAACCCGGCCAACGGCGATCTCTGGTTCACCGACAACCAGGTGGACGGCATGGGCGACAACATCCCGCCCGGCGAGATCAACCGCGCGACGGCCAAGGGCCAGCACTTCGGCTTCCCCTGGTTCGGCGGCGGCGACGTGCGCACGACCCCATACGAGGACTCCGAGCCGCCCGCCGACATCGTCTTCCCCGAGGTGGAGACCGCGGCCCACGCCGCGAACCTGGGCATGCACTTCTATACTGGCCGGATGTTCCCGCAGAAATACCGGGGCGGCATCTTCAACGCCCAGCACGGCTCCTGGAACCGCACCGAGCCCATCGGCGCGCGGGTGTTGTTCACGCCGGTCAACGAGGACGGCACGGCCGGCGAGACCCGTGTCTTCGCCTCCGGCTGGCTGAACGAGGAGACGGGCGAGTACCTCGGCCGGCCCGTGGACGTGGTGCAATACCTGGACGGCTCGCTGCTGGTTTCCGATGACCTGACCGGGGCGATCTACCGCATCACCTATGTCGGTTCAGAGGACTAGGCGTACGGGCCGCGTCCACCCCCTTCGCGGGGTGGATGCGGCACCGGGTCCAACCGGTTCGGCGCGCCCGCGTGGCACCCTGATCGCCGCGGCGTGTCTGGCACTCGCGCTGGTTGGAACGAGCGCCCAGGCCGGCGATCCCGAGGCGGGGCGCGAGAAGGCCAAACAGTGCCGGACCTGCCACGGCATCGACGGCGTCGGTCTAAGGCCGGACGTGCCGAATATCGGCGGGGAGAGCGAGTTCTACCTGACCAAGCAGCTCAAGGCGTTTCGCTCCGGCGAGCGCCGGGCGCCGCAGATGTCCGTGATCGCCTCGAACCTGAGCGACGAAGACATCGCGGATCTGGCAGCCTGGTATTCATCGATCGAGTTCAAGGTGGAAATGCCTGACTAGCACGCATGCCGGGCCGGGGTGTCCCCGGGGGCGTGCGGCCGTGCGCGCGTTCGGCACGGGGCGCCGCCCGGGCGCAGCGAGCACTAGGGAGAAAATATGACTCACTTGCTGGAACGCCTACGCGCGCGCCTCGCAGTCGCCGCGGCTGCGTCGTGCGCCATCGCCGGAACGGCCGCCGCCCAGGACGAGTCGGCGCAGCTGGACACCGAGCTGCAGCTGGAAGAGATCACCGTCACCGCGCCGCGCGTGGAGACGCCGCTCTCACGGGTGCCCGGCGCGGTGGGCGTCGTCGACCAGGAGGATATCCAGCGCGCCCGGCAGGGCATCGGCCTGGACGAGTCCCTGAATGCCATCCCCGGCGTGTTCATGCAGAACCGCTATAACTTCGCCCAGGACCTGCGGGTGTCCATCCGCGGCTTCGGCGCGCGCGCCCCGTTCGGCATTCGCGGAGTGAAGATCCTGGTGGACGGCATCCCGGCCACGCTGCCGGACGGTCAGGCCTCCGTCGACGCCATCGATCTGGACTCGGTTGCGGCGATGGAAGTGCTGCGCGGGCCTTCGTCGTCCCTGTACGGCAACGCCTCCGGCGGGGTCATCAATGTCATCACCGAGGACGGCGCCACCACCCCCTACATCGAGGCGGAGCCGAGCTTCGGCTCCTACGGATTCTCCAAGCACACCCTCAAAGGGGGCGGGGAGGCCGGGCCGGCCAACTACTTCGGCTCCCTGTCCCGGCTGGACTACGACGGCTACCGCGACCACAGCGCCACCGAGTCCACCAAGCTCAATACCAAGCTGGAATACGACCTGGGCGGCGGCGACAGCGTGACCGCGGTGGTGGGCGCCGTGGACTCACCCCAGGCCCAGGACCCGGGCGCGCTCACCGAGGCGCAGGTGGACCAGGACCGCGAGCAGGCCGCGCCGGGGAACCTGCAGTTCGACGGCGGCGAGGAAGTGGACGAGCAGCGCGCCGGCGTCGTCTACCGCAACCGCCTGGGCCGCCACCACACCCTGAGGCTGCGCGGCTATTCCGTCTGGCGCGACTTCAGCAACCGTCTTCCGTTCACCAGCGGCGGCATGGTGCAGTTCGACCGCCTGTTCGTCGGCGGCGGGGCGCTCTACACCTACGACGCGCCGGTGGCCGATTTCGGCAACCGCGTGTTGCTGGGGCTCGACCTGGAACGCCAGGAGGACGACCGTCAGCGCTACGACAACCTCAATGGAACCCAGGGCCCGCTGGTCTTCGACCAGGTGGAGACCGTCTCGAACACCGGTGTCTTCGCCCAGAACGAGACCGACCTGACCGACCGCCTGCTGCTGACGGTCGGCGCCCGCTACGACCGGGTGAACTTCGACGTCGACGACAACTACTTCGACGACGGCGAGGACAACTCCGGCGACCGCACCCTCAGCGAGGTCAGCCCCAAGGTGGGCCTGACCTACCGTGTGAACCGCGCCTTCACCCCCTACGCCAACGTCTCGCGCTCCTTCGAGACCCCCACCACCACGGAGCTCGCCAGCTGCGACGCCGGCGGCCTGAGCGAATCCCTGGACGCCCAGACCGCCACCAACTACGAGCTCGGTGCTACCGGCCAGCCCGGCGGGGGCCTGTTCTACAGCGTCGCCGTGTTCACCATCGACGGCGCCGACGAGATCGTCCCCGAGGGCTGCCCCGGCCAGCCGGGCCGGGACTTCTTCGTCAACGCCGGCAAGACCCGGCGTAACGGCGTCGAGATCGGCCTGGAAGCCCCGCTGGCGGAAGGCCTGCTGGCGCAGTTCGCCTACACGTACTCCGAGTTCGAGTTCGACAGCTTCTCCACCGGCGGCGAGAGCTTCGACGGCAACGCCATCCCCGGCGTACCCGAGCACAGCGCCTACGCCCAGCTCAGCTACCGGCACCGCTCCGGCGCCTTTGCCGCCGCCGAGGCCCAGTACGCCGGCGACTTCTACGCCGACAACGCCAACACCGTAACCGCCGACAGCTACACCGTCGCCAACATCCGCGCCGGCTGGACCCGGTACATCGGCCGCTGGGACATCGCCGTCGAGGGCGGCGTCAACAATGTCTTCAACGAGCTCTACAACGGCAACGTCCGCATCAACGCCTTCGGCGGGCGCTACTTCGAGCCCGCGCCGGAGCGGAATTACTACGCGGCCATTAGTGCGCGGTATAACTTCGGGGAGTTTTAGGTGTGGTGGGGCGGTTGGCAGGGGCTAGATCGCATGGGTTGTGGCCCAAGACTCGAGTTTCACGAATGGCTACAACCGGCCAGCAGCGGCAAGACCGTGACCAGGGTAGTCCCCCGCATGGAACCCTCCAATTCTCCACCCCGGGTGCCGCAAAGCGCTACACTCCGAAGAAGGCAAACGCTGGCTGGGGCCGGTATACCAATGCCATCCGATAGACGACGACTATCCATAGAAGCAGTTAAGGCGACGTTCGACAGCGAGTTCGCGCCCTTGCGCCCGAAATTGGTAGTCAATGACGTGGTCTTGATCGACGTAGAGCACAGTTCTGACCCTGCCATCAACCGTCCCGGCGTCTATGTCCACTGGCGCCTCGATGAAGGTGTCATCAAGGTGGGCAAGAGCCAGTCGAACGCAAAGTCGCGGGCTTTCGAACACCTGCGGGACAACACGAAGGCGAACGGCTTTGAGATGCGGGAACTTCAAGACGACGAGTCCGCCAGGCTCATCCTATTCAATATTCGGCTGGACCGTGATCTCCATTGGATCCTCAGCGCAGAAGCATTTCTGGACCAAGCGCTGAACCCCCTAATTCCGTCAGGGCGACTCGGGTAACTGTGTTTACGGTACGAGCCTCTACCTCTGAATGTGTCGCGCCCGTAGTGCCAGCGACTCTCTGCGATGGCTGTTGACGGCCAGCATCGGCCGTAACCAGCCAGGGACGGTCGTTGCCCTCAAGAACCGTGGTCTGTCCCCGATTTCCCGCGAGCGTCGGCTGGATGGCTTTGTTGGGCCTATATGAGAGAAATAATAGATTCATGAAAATCTGCCTCGTCAATTCTTTCAAGGCGCGGCGTGCGTATAAATCTTTGCATCGACCTCGGACTCTCGAACACTTTAAGAATCTCGACAGGCCGATAGTGCCTTGGCTCTGGGTTATTCCGAAATTCATACTGCCCCGAAACGCGCGCTATCCCAGACAAGTTAAATGTTGTTGTCTGCCCTGTTCCGATTAGGACGAAATCATCCACCTGCATCCATTGGCAAAATTGCTGAAAGACACGGTTCTGATAATCGTTGAAGTTATTATTTTGGTCCTCGAGAAGACGGCGAATTTCGTCATTGGAAAGCTCCAGGTAACCTCCATCGACACCACTTTCATCAATACCGATAAGTCCATCCGATTGAAAATTCGCCCACCATTCCTGAAATGTTTTCATCACCCAATATTTCTTCATGCCATCTCCCTCACATTCATTTCTGCCCAACAGTGATTGGACGGCGTGCACGGATATCCAATGAACGTGCGCGCGTGATAACATGGGCCTGCTTTCATCTAAGGTATCTCCTATCTATATGTAATGATAGAGGAACCTGTTCAGGTCGGCGTTCGATGCCGTGTAATGCTGCTGGCAGTTTGAGGCGGGAGCAATAACGAGGTACGCCACGGCGTTCACGGACACCCGTCGGACACGACCGACCGTCCGCTCAGGGCCGCCTCCTGCCTCAGTCCCCGAGTATAGGCCAGGGCTTGACCGTCTGCTCCGGGTCGGACATCGACCCTGACAGTGCGCTCGGGGCTTGGACGGGCGCGGCGGAGATATATGGCAAGAGCAAAAATGGAGCACCTCTCAGCTTCCCAACTCCGCCAGCGCGGGTCGAACACGCTCGAAGGCACGAGCATCTATCTTGGCGCCCTGCAGCAGATTCTTATAATAGCGCGAGACCGCCCATTTAGAAGGGTTAATTTGGATTGATCCGTTGGGGTCTATGTAAAAAAACTCATTGTCAAATAGCCGATGTATATCTGTGCGCAATGTCAATGCGTTCTGGATAACATCTGCGCCCGCGTCAGCGGCCGGTATTATGTGAGCCGCATCCAACACGGCAGCCATCTTCTCTCCCGTAATCACGCATTGACGATCTTCTGCGAGAACAGCAAGGCGGAAACGGGCATCACGGGAAATCTGATTGTGCCGCTTATGAATACGTTTCTGCCGAAGGTCGCGAGGCAGAACGTCTGCGATACGACGCCACTCTCGCTCGAACGGCTCATCGTCTATAGGTTCATACCTGCATCTGCCCGTGTAGTCCTCAGCCTGCATGGATAAGATTAGAGTTCCCCAGACTGAGTCTTGGACGTCTTCCTCATTGTCTTCTGCATGGTATTCTATTTTGGCATCGATACGCCCATCATTGCGCACCTTTGCTTCACCCCGCGTACGGTATACGTAAAATCGACCATCGGGTTGCCACCAATCAAGTGTTTCTGTGATCTCGTGAACGCCAGGCGTTGCGGGCAACTGGATGTGCTCAATCTCCTTATTCCAGTGCTCGTCCCAGCCGATCTGAAGCCTCAGCTCACTCATTTCGAACCCCCAACGTTAAGGCGGACGTGGATACTGGATCCGCTAGTTTTACTTTTGGGTCGATAGCTTGCGGGTACTCGGACAAGACGTACAATCGCAAGCGCCCTAGATGGTTGCATTGATCGGTATGATCGCTTGACGCATCGTCACCGTCCACTGTCAGCTTTGGGTCGAGACACGTCTGACCTTCAGCAGACTGAAGGGAGAGTTAAACCCCTACACGTGCACAGAGTCCATCCATTGGGCAGCTGGGACAATCAGGTCCAGTTCGGTGACACCATTTGTGGCCCAAGTACCATAGTGGCCCATCGAGTTTCCCGGGGTTCGAGGAATAGAGACGGCGAGCAGCGGAGAGCGCATCACGGTCAGTTTCGCTTGTCCCCACTCCAAGACGGTACAGGACGCGACGCGTGTGGACGTCCGGCTTGATATCCGACTGAGTACGGTCTCCAGGCTTAAGGTCGTCTGGGAACACCCGCTCGACCAATTGGACGACCATACTCGCAATTCCTGACCCAACATGCGGCAGTCCCTCTAGCGCCCGCCGGACCTCATGAGGGTCACGGCCATACCAAACTGACCGCGCGTTCCCTCCGTGCTCTTCCACGATCAAGGATGTAAGAGCCTGCAAGGTCTCAGGAGCGAACCGCCAGAATCGAGGACGCTTCGGAAGGCCAGCAAAAGAAATGGACCCTGAATCCTGGACACCGCCTTAAGTGGAATCCGCCTTGGGTTTCAGGCCGCCATTTCCGGGGCAACCTGTTTGAAGTACACCGCATCCGGGGTGCGTCGGTCCAGCGCCGTGTGACGGCGCCGGGTGTTGTAGAACTCGAAGTAGCGGCCAAGCCCGGCGCGTAGCTCCGCCGGCGTCTCGTAGGCGCGCAGGTAGACGTCCTCGTACTTGACGCTGCGCCACAACCGCTCGACGAACACGTTGTCCACCCAGCGGCCCTTGCCGTCCATGCTGATCGCGACCCCGTGAGCCTTGAGCACACCGGTGAAGGCCTCGGAGGTGAACTGCGCCCCTTGGTCGGTGTTGAAGATCTCCGGCGCCCCAAAGCGCTTCAAGGCCTCTTCCAGGGCATCGATGCAGAAGTCCGTGTCCAGGGTATTGGACACGCGCCACGACAGTACCCGCCGGGAATGCCAGTCCATGATCGCCACCAGGTACATGAACCCCTTGGCCATGGGGATATAGCAGATGTCAGTGCACCAGCACTGGTTCGCCCGCTCGATGGACAGACCCCGCAGCAGGTAGGGGTAGATCTTGTGGCCCTTGCCCGGCTGGCTCGTTCGACGCCGCGGATACAGCGCTCTCAAGCCCATCTGACGCATCAGCCGCTGGACGTGCTTGCGGTTGATCCGGTAGCCCTGTGCCTGGAGCTCGTCACGCAGGCGACGGCTGCCGTAGAACGGCCAGCGCAGATGGATCTCATCGATCAGCCGCATCAAGGCCAGATCCCGCTCCGAGACCGGCGCGGGGCGGTAGTAGGCACTCGAGCGGGCGAGCCCGAGCAGCTCGCAGCGCCGCGTCTTCGGCAATGGGTGCTCGATGGCTATCCCGGCGCGTCGCTCGCTCATCGGTCGCGCCCGAGCACTTTGGATAAAAAATCGTTCTCCATCGCCAACTGCCCGATCTTGGCGTGGAGCTTCTCTACCTCCTGCTCGTCATGCTGCGCCTTGACCGCGTTGCCACCGAACACGTCTTCGGCGCCTTCCGCCAGGCGTCGCTTCCAGTCCTGAATCTGGTTGGGGTGAACGTCGAACTGCTCGGCCAGCTCCGCCACCGTGCGCTCGCCCTTGATCGCCGCCAGCGCCACCTTCGCCTTGAACGCCGATGAGTGATTACGTCGCTTTCTCCGGGTCATCTTCCGCTCCTTCTCTCTCGAGAACTCTACGCCAGAAGATTCCACTTAGCAGGCTTCGATCTCTGTCCAGTCCCCGGGGTCCACCTCT
>JACDUA010000085.1 GCA_013519935.1 Ectothiorhodospiraceae bacterium WFHF3C12
CAGGAACAGGGTCTGCTCCCCGGCGTTGAGGGCCGCGGCGGCCCGTTCCAGGGCCTCGGCGGGGACCGTCCGCGGCGATGGGCGCACGAGGCCGGCACCCGGCTCGCCGCCGGGGTTCCAGCTGCAGTCCGCTGGCACGATCAGTGTGGCGATCTGCCCGGGCGGTCCCCAGGCGGCGTTCACGGCGGCCTGGGTGTCGGCGCCGATCATCCGCGCATCGCCGTTGCTGTGCAGCCAGCCGGAGACGGGCCGCGCGTACGCCGCCACGTCGGAAGCCAGCGGGGACTCATAAGGCCGGTGATAGGTGGCGTGGTCGCCGACCAGGTTGACGATGGGCGTGCGGGCGCGCATGGCGTTATGCAGATTGGCGAGCCCGTTGGCGAGGCCGGGACCCAGATGGAACAGCGTGGCGGCGGGCCTGTCGGCCATCCGGGCATAGCCGTCGGCCGCGCCCGCCACTACGCCCTCGAAGAGGCCCAGCACCGGCCGCATGCCCGGCACCCGGTCCACCGCGGCCACGAACTGCATTTCCGAAGTGCCCGGATTGGCGAAACAGACCTCCACGTCGGAATTGACCAGCGTCCGCAGCAGCGTTTCAGCCCCGACCATCGTCTCCTCCCCGGCGCCTGGGCGCGCCGTGCGTGAACGTGTATATTATGTGCGTCTTTCGATTTGCCCGATCAGGAACCTCAATGCGTGAGCGTAGCACTCACCAGGCCATCGGCCTGGAGACCATCGCGGCGGTGGTGGACGATTTCTACGACCGGGTCCAGCGGCATCCGACGCTTGCCGAGCCGTTCAGCCGTGTCGAGGACTGGCGGGAGCACAAGGCACGACTCACCCATTTCTGGTGGATCAGCCTCGGCGGCGAGCGCTACCGGGACGACCAGTACCGGGTCGCCCCGGTGCATATGCCGCTGGGCATTACCGATGCGCTCGTCGACGACTGGCTGGCCCTGTTCGAGACCACGCTGCACGATCACCTGCCGCCGGACCCGGCCGAGGCCTGGATGAGCCGCGCCCGAAACATGGGGCGCTCCATCCGCATGCTGGGGGAGGACAACGGCTTCCCGCCCATCGTTAACGCGCGCCCTGCCTAGCCGAGCGCGCCGTCCACAGGTTGGGCCGAACGCCCGGGTGTCCTCAAGCCGGGGCTGTCCCGGCCAGCGACGGCCGGCTCCTCAATCCCTCGTGCCACTTGGCAAGCGCCGGGAAGTGACTGCGCCATTCCAGGTCCGCGAAGCGGAAGTCCAGGTATTCCAGGCCCACGACGACCGCCAGGTCGCCCAGGTCCGGCGCGGGCTCACGGCCGGCCAGGGTCTCCTCCAGCGCCGCCAGGGTCCGCCGCAGGCCCTCGCGTCGCCGGTCCACCAGCGCCTCCGGGGCGCCGCGTTCCGGATCCAGCTTGCCGGCGGCGATAACGGCGACGCCCTGATCGCTGAGCGCATGGCCCAGGCCCATCTTGTAATAGACCAGGTCGGTGTTGCTGTTGGGGATCAACGGCGGCTGCGGGAACTCGCCTTCCAGGTACTGGGCGATGAGCAGGCTCTCGGTGAGCGCATAGCCGGCATCGGTAACCAGGGTCGGCACCCTGGACACCGGATTAACGGCGACGAAATGGTCCTCGCTGGCCCAGGGGTCCACCGGATTCTCGTCGATACGGTCCTGCAGCCCTTTCTCGCGGACCACCACCCGCACAAGCCGAGCGTAGGGCGAGGTGGGTGACATGTACAGTTTCACGGGCAGTCCTCCTCTGTCGGTTCTACGGACAGCCTATCCGGACTTGGCGGCCGCGTCTTCCGTTCGTGGATCCAGGCACCCCATGCGCCCGAGGGTTTCGGCGACCGCCGTGTCCAGCGGTGTGCGGGGCTCGTCGCCCAGCAACTCGACCAGCCTGGTGTTATCGAGGGCGATGTCGTTGAACCACAGGTAGCGCATCTCCGCCGCCTCGCGAAGGGTCTCGTTGAACGGCATGACCGGTTTCAGCAGCCACCAGGGCAGGCGGCGCATCGGCACGGCCTTACCCACCGCGCGGCGTATGGCCTCGACCATGGCACCGCCCGGGTCCAGGTGATGCCCGGCAAAGTGGATCCGCTCGAAGGGCTCCAGTGCCGCGTCGCGCGCGGCAAGCCGGACGAAGGTCTCGGCCACGTCCGGGAGGTACGCCCAGGCGTGTCCCACGCCGGGATCGCCCGGATAGGTGACGGCAGTGACGCGCCGCCCGGGCTTGACCATCACCGCGCCCAGCCATGAGCTATCGCGCGCCGAGCCAAAGTAATCCCCCGCGCGGAGGATGAGCGAGCGCACCCCCCGCCCCGCCGCGGCCCGCAGCCGCTGCTCCATCTCAACCCGGATCCGCCCCTTGCGGCTGACCGGGTGCTGCGGGGCGTCCTCGGGCAGCACGGGCCAGGCATCCGGCCCATACGGGTAAATGTTGCCGGGGAACAGCAGCCGGGCGCCGCTTGCGCCGGCGGCGGCGATGGCATTGTCCAGCATGGGCAGCGCCAGTTCCCGCCAGCGCCGGTAACCGGGTGGATTGGCGGCGTGCAGGATGACATCCGCGCCCGCGGCCGCCTGGACCATGTCGTCGCGGTCCAGCGCGTCACCCTGCCGCCAGTCCACACGTTCCCCAAAAGGCAGGTCCCGTCTCGCCGACGCCACGTCCCGGGCCAGCGCGCGCACCCGCCAGCCGTGCGCCAGGAAGGCCGCCGCCGTGGCCGTACCGATGTTGCCGGAGATGCCGATAATCAGTGCCGTTGCCGTCATGATCTACCCTCGTCTACCAATGGATGCATGTACCAATGGATGCATGACGGGCAGGTTGCGACATTCATTTTTCTATTAGAATGACCATTACTGAATTTCCGTTATTCATTTTCATATGACCTCTTCGACGTCGGACTGGAACCTGTACCGGAGCTTTCTGGGCGTGCTGGACAGCGGCAGCCTGTCCCGTGCGGCCCGGCAGCTCGGCTTATCCCAGCCCACCGTTGGACGGCACGTGGACACGCTGGAGGAGAGTCTCGGCGTCAGCCTTTTCACCCGCGGGCCCAGCGGGCTCATCCCCACGGACACGGCACTGGCACTGGCACCCCAGGCCCGGGCCATGGCGGCCGCCGCGCAGGCCATGCGGCGGACCGCCACCGGCGGCGATGCCGACCCCGCCGGCACCGTTCGCGTCACGGCCAGTGAAGCCATCGGTAGCGAGGTGCTCCCCAGTATCCTGGCGCCGTTCCGGGCACGGTATCCGCGTATCGGCCTGGAGCTTGCCCTGTCCGACCGCATGAGCGACCTGCTGGCCCGGGAGGCCGACATCGCGGTGCGCATGCAACGGCCCACCCAGGGCAACGTGGTCGCCCGGCGCCTGGGCACGGTGCGCATCGGCCTGTACGCCCACCGCGATTACGTTGAACGCCACGGCGAACCCGCGAGCCTGGACGAGCTGCCCGCGCATTCAGGCATTGGCTACGATCGCGAGACCTGGCTGTACCGGACCCTGGGCAGCGACACCCCGCTGCCCGATCCGGCGGCGTTCGACTTCCGCACCGACTACTACGCCGCCCAGAGTGCCGCGTTGCGGGCGGGCCTTGGCATCGGCGGCATGCAGCAGCCCATCGCCCGACGCTATCCGGAGCTGGTCCCCGTGCTGTCGGATGCGTTCGACGTGCGCCTGGAGATGTGGCTGGCGATGCACGAAGACCTGCGCGGGATGCCCCACGTGAGGGCGCTTTTCGACCACCTGGCGCGCGCATTGGCGGATTTCTGCACCGAGGACTCCGACAGGCCGCGCGACGGTGACGGGCAAGACGCTCCGGGCGCATAATCTCCCCGAGCCGCAGCGAGGGGTTAACCGTTGGATTCCGTCACGCAGATCGCACTGGGCGCCGCCGTCGGCGGGGCCGTCATGGGCCGGCGCGCCGGATGGCGTGCCTTCGCCATCGGCGGCCTGGTCGGCACCTTGCCCGACCTGGACAGCTTCATTCCCATGGGCAACCCGGTGGCCGACTTCACGTATCACCGCGGCTATACGCACGCCCTGTTCGTTCAGACCCTGGCGGCGCCGGCCATCGCCTGGCCCATCCAGCGCCTGCGTCGCGCCAGCGGCGAGTCCTACGGCCGCTGGCTGCTGACGGTCTGGCTGATCCTGATCACCCACGCCCTCCTGGACGCGTTCACGATCTACGGGACCCAGCTGTTTCTGCCTTTCACGGACTACCCCGTGGGCCTGGGCAGCATCTTCATCATCGACCCGCTGTACACGCTGCCGCTGATCGTCGGCGCCTTCGCCGCCATCTGGCTAGGACGGCGCGGCGCGTGGCGCTCCGGCGCTCGGTGGAATGCCGCGGGTCTGGTGCTGTCCAGTCTCTATCTGGCCTGGACCGCGGGCGCCCAACAGTGGATGGAGCTGCGCGCCGGCGAGGCGCTGGCGGCGCAAGGCATACCCGCCGAGCGCATGCTGGCCACGCCAACGCCGTTCAACTCGCTGCTCTGGCGGGTCGTCGCGGTGGGCAGCGACGCTCACTGGGAAGGCTTTCTCACCGTGGGCGATGATCGCGAACCCGATTTCCACCGCTACCCCCATGACCCCGAGCTGCTGAGCGGCATCGAGGACACCTGGGCAGTGCAGCGGTTGCAGGCGTTCACCAAGGGCTTCTACGCCGTCGAAGAGCGCGGCGATCAGATCGTGATCACGGACCTGCGCATGGGCCAGGCGGGATTCTATGCCTTCGCGTTCCGCGTCGGGAAACGCAACGGCGTGGGCGTGGAGCCGATTTCCAGCGCGCGGTTTCAGTACCCCCGGCCAGAGCTCGGCATCGTCTTCAGCGAGCTGATCGCCTGCGGGCGCGGCCGGCCCACCGAGATGATTGCCTGCTAGCGACGACGCCCCAATCTCGCCTGCAGTGGAGGGCACCCGCGCCAGCGCGGGTGCCGGCTTTTACCGGCACGCGAAAAGGGGGCAGACATGAGCACGGAGCTTTTCTATCTCGTCCTGGTCACCGCCCTGACCGGCGTACTCTGGATTCCCTACATCCTCAACCGCATCGCCGTCCGGGGGCTGATCGACGCCGTGGGCTATCCGGCGGACCCGAAACCCCACGCACCCTGGGCGCAACGCCTGATCAAGGCCCATACCAACGCCGTCGAGAACCTGGTGGTGTTCGCGCCCCTGGTGCTGGCGGCGGAGATGGCGGGCGCCACCAGCGGCGTGACCGCCGGGGCCGCGGCGATCTTTTTCTGGGCCCGGCTGGTCCACGCGGTATCCTTCGCCTTCGCCATTCCCTGGGTGCGAACGCTGGCCTTCGCCGTGGGCTTTTTCTGTCAGGCCGCCATCGCCTGGGTGCTGCTGATCGGCTGATGATCGAGATCAATAGTTCGTCATGCACGCCTGACAGCGTGTTCGCTTGGGACTAGAATCCGTTCACCCAGGCAGCATGTCTCACCGATCCGCGGTCGCGAATCGGTGAGCTCGGACGCCCCGGCGACGCCGGGGCCGCGTGAGCAACGGAGGACATCATGAGCGATACCCGAGAAGTCGTGGTCGTGGGCGGCGTGCGCAGCGCCATTGGCACGTATGGCGGCAGCCTCAAGGACGTCTCCCTCGGCGACCTGTCCGCCTCGGTGGTCAAGGAGGCGGTAAGCCGCGCCGGTCTCGCCGGCGAGGATGTCGGCCATACCGTCTTTGGCAACGTCATCCACACCGAACCCCGGGACATGTACCTGGCCCGCGTGGCTTCGGTGAATGCCGGCATTCCCGTGGAAACCCCGGCACTGACGTTGAACCGGCTCTGCGGCAGCGGGCTGCAGGCCATTCTCACCGCCGCCAGCTACATCCAGCTCGGTGAGACGGACTGCTCGGTGGGTGGCGGCGGCGACGCCATGTCCCGCGCACCGTACTGGATCCCCAGCGGCCGCTGGGGCCAGCGCATGGGCGATGGAGCCATGTTGGACGCCATGGTCGGCGCCCTGACCGACCCCTTCGACAAATGCCATATGGGTATGACCGCGGAGAACGTGGCGGAGAAATGGGGCATCTCCCGGGAGGAGCAGGACCGCCTCGCCGCCGAGAGCCACCGCCGGGCCATCGCCGCCATCGACAACGGCTACTTCAAGGAACAGATCCTGCCGGTGGAGATGAAGAGCCGGAAGGGGACGATCATTTTCGACACCGACGAAGGCCCGCGCCGCGACGTGGACCCGGAAAAGATGGCCGGCATGAAGCCGGTGTTCAAGCGCGAAGGCGGCACGGTGACGGCCGGCAACGCCTCCAGCCTGAACGACGGCGCGGCCGCGGTGGTCATGATGGAGGCGGGCGCCGCCGAGGCCCGCGGCCTCAAGCCGATGGCCAGGCTGGTCTATGGCACGGTGGCCGCGGTGGATCCCAGGTACATGGGCATCGGTCCCGTGCCGGCGGTCAAGCGGCTGCTGGAGAAGACCGGCGTCTCCCGGGATGACATCGACGTCTGGGAGATCAACGAGGCTTTCGCGGCCCAGGCGCTGGCCGTGGTCAAGGACCTGGAGCTGGACGAGGCCAAGGTGAACCCCAATGGCAGCGGCATCTCCCTGGGCCATCCCATCGGGGCCACCGGCGCCAACCTCACCGTCAAGGCCCTCTACGAGCTGGAGCGTACCGGCGAGCGCTACGCCGTGGTGACCATGTGCATCGGCGGCGGCCAGGGCATCGCCGCGCTGTTCGAGCGAACTTAGGGCGTTCGACATCGGCCACCGACCCCACCGCCCGCACCGGATCCGGCCCGGTGCGGGCATTCTCGTCCGTTACCCCTCACTATCCCGTGCCGGGCCGACCACCCATCAGTTCAATCCATTCCATATACTCATTTCGTGAATCAACCCACATTTATCGCCCGGTGAATCCGTCAGATTGATAGTGGGGGACAGATCGGCGCGGCTGCACCGCGATAAGCCGACGATAGAGCCGGGCATGGACTTCGCTCCGATTGCCTGGCGACGCAGGGATGCCGGAGGGGAGCCGTTTCATCCACTGCGTAAGACCTCTTGGGGGGGACGTTACATGAGATACCAGCCTGTTGTTTACTGGCGGCGGCTTGCCGCGGCTTCAGCTTTCATCATTGCATTGAGCGGCTGCGGTGGTGGTGGCGGTGGTGGTGGTGGCAGTACCGACGGTGGCAATACCGGCGACGAGGAGGTGAGCGGACTGACGATGCCCGATAGCGTGAGCGTCGTGCAGACCCGCCAGAGCACCGATACGCAATCCAGCTCCACCTCTGCCGATGGTGGGTTCCAGATCAGCCGACTCGGCGGTGACGGTACGCTGGAACCCATGACCGTAGCGAATACCGGCGCACTGCCGGACGATTCGGACTACCGCCTCGATCCGCAACGCGCCCATGTCTATGACGCCTCCATGGAGTCGTTGAACATGGTCAACATGATTCTCTGCCTGATGGACCAGACCGAGGCGGAGAACATGGTGAACGCCGGCGCCTACTACGCGCTCGTGGACGAGAACAAGTGCGAAAAGGGACAGAACCAGAGCAGCAGCGCCACCCAGGGACAATCCAGCGCCGGAAACGGCAAGCAGTACAACCGCTGGGTCATCGAGTCCACCCGCGCCGATAACGCCTCACCGATGCGTGTGCGTATCTGGGTGCCGGATGGCGGCGGCGGGGATGGCGGCGACGATCCGTCCCAGAACATCATGGTGCAGGTCACCGCCACAGAAGGTGTGAGCGCGGATAACCCGTTCGGCGCGTTCAGCCTGGACTACGCGGGCGTTGTGGATGCCGGCGACGTCGGTGGCACACCGGGCGACATGCTCACCATGATGGTTGGCCACCTGGCAACCGTGGACAATGGCCTGGCGAAGCCGCAATTCGAGTTCGTTGAGGTCGCCGGTTCCAAGATGGACGGTGCCCCGGCGGGCCTGGACTTCGGTTTCGACCAGCGCGCCGCGGTACTGCTGGATGATGCCGAGGGCAGCTCGGGGACCGCCCGCACCAGTGTCGACGAAGAGTACACCGACCCCGAAACCGGCACCCTCTACAGCGAGAGCCGGACCTACGACACCGCCTTCAACGCCACGCACTTCAAGCGGGTCAAGCTGGACAATGAGTCCTCGCAGACCGACGAGGCTTGCACCAGCCGCGAGGATTTCAACAGCTACGTCTGGCGGTACAATCTCTACCACGCCGCCGACGGCAGCTTTGACGGCGAGACGGTGGCCGCCGGCGAGCGGGTGCGCCTGAATTCCGGTTTCCCGTTCCGCTACCAGGACCCGCAATCCGGAGACACCCTGGACGGTTACGTGGGCTACTGGGGTGTCTGGCTCAACGGCCAGAGCACCCTGCCGGACGGTGCCAGTGTGGAACGGCTGAGCTTTGACGGCGCAGAGGGGACGCCGTACACCGTCAACGTTTCCGACGGCCGTCTGACCCGCCGCGAGGCGGTGCAGAAGCCGCTCGGCAGCCTTACCGGCGATACTCTTGAGGCCTGGGACGTGCAGCACGACACCCTGGGCTATCCGGGCGAGGCCGGTTACGAGAGTTGGGTGGTGACCCTCAACGCCAGCAACGAATTCGTTATCGTCCAGGGACTGACCTGGGGCGAGAGTGGCCCCGAGTACACCGATGTCGCTCCTTCCACCGTCAGCCTGACCAACGGCGAGCAGCTCTGGCTGTGGTCGGATGCCCTGGGCGGGGACGTCGTCTACACCGCTGGCGAAAGCAGCATCACCTTCTACAGCCACGCAACGGTGATGCCGAACGACGCCACTCTGGCCAGCGGCGATATGCTCTACTGCTACGACCGCTGCCTCATGGGCGGCCTGACCCAGACCCAAGTGGACAACGCCACCTCGTCCACGGAGCTGTTCCATCCCACCGCCAATGACGTGGCAAGCCCTTACACGTACACGGTGCAGATCAGCGGCGGCAAGCTCTCGCTGGTCGACAATGCCAATGGCATGGCGGTCTCGGCGGCGGATCTAGACATGAGCGGCCTGGACCAGGATTGGGGCATCAATACCGGAAACATGGTGCCGTCCACCGACGGCCTAAGCTCCGTCTGGGACGTCTACGCCGCGCCCGTCTCGTATAACTGGGAGACAGGGGGCAATGACTGGAACCGGGTCGTGACGGTATCCGACGCCAGCACGGGCACGCTCGCAGACTTCGACCAGCCTTTGCGCTTCGCGTACGAAGTGGAGACCGGCGACGACCGCAACGGCGACGATTCCCGGGCGGGTAAAACGTTCATGCTTGAATACGGAGGCAACGGCGATCTCTGGGGCTTTCCCTGGGTGGACTCCGCAGACGGCATGAACCGCTGGTACCCGGCCATGAACCTGGCAGACGGCGTTGTCCTGAGCAGCGGCGGCAACGACTTCCTGGTCAAGGCCGTCGACATGGAGCAGACGCTGCAGGACGCCCCCGGGGAGTGCGGCACGCTGGCCGTCTCCGACAGCCTGACCCTGCCGGCCCCCGACGATATCGGCACCGTGGCGTTCGCCTGGTCGGACATGCCGACCCCGGCCAACGAGGCGCCGGCAGTAATCGAGGGCGAGGTGCAGTAAGACAGCCGCCCAGCGGGCCGCCCACGCGCGGCCCACTTCACCGAGAAAAGGCGCCCCAGGGCGCCTATTCACCTTAGTCACCGCAGCGGCGAAGCCCAATCTGGTTAGCGGCCATGAGCCACTCCCACACCGGCCGCCGATTCCACCCTGCATATGGTGGAAGCCCGTCGACGGAAGGCGGCGCCGACACCAGTGAGCCACGGGCCGGGAACCATCGTCGGATGGCAAGCCCGTCCGGCCCTCGAATGTGCAGGAGCGGCGCAAGCCGCAATCACCCTCGCCGGTTCATCACGACCAATCGCGCCTCGCGGCGCTCCTACGGGTGGTTTGGATCCGTCCGGTGGGATAGCTCGTAAGGTGGATTGGGCGCAGCCGCAAGCCACCATGGGCGTGAAGGCGCTTCCCCCACCCACAACGCGGCGACGTGACCGGGGAGCCCTGCTAGAAAGCCCGCTGCTGACGCCGGAACTCCGCCATGCGCTCGCAGGCACCCACCGCCTCGTCCAGGGTTACGATGCCGTGATCCGGCAGTAGCGCGAGCACCCGGGCGAAGATCTCCGCGGTGGTGAGCGCGTCGCCCAGGGCCGTGTGCCGGCCGGCCACGTTCACGCCCAGGCGCCGGGCAATGTCCTCCAGGGTGTGGTGGGGCGTGTGGTCGTGGATGAGTATGGACAGCAGCAGCGTATCCAGCACCGGCTGATCGAAGGTGACCCCGGTCGTGCGCTCCTTCAGGCGGAGAAAGCGCATGTCGAAGGCGGCGTTGTGGGCCACCAGCACGGCATCGCCGGTGAAGGCACGGAAGCGCTGCAATGCCGTGGCGATGTCCGGGGCGTCCTGCACCATGGCGTCCTCGATACCGTGGAAACGGATGGATGCCTCGGGGATCGGCTTGCCGGGATTGACCAGCGTCTCGAAGACTTCCCCATGGACCGGCCGGCCGCCGGTCACCCGGATGGCCCCGATGGAGATGATCTCGTCGCCCAGTGACGGCTCCAGGCCCGTGGTCTCGGTGTCGAAGACCACGTAGTCCAGATCCGCCAGGGTCTGGCTGCCGCGCTCGCCCACGCCCCGGCCCCGATGGCCGAGGCTGAAGTCGTAGAACTCCGGTCGCGGTGGCAGCCGGGGCCGCCAGCCGGCGCGTTCTGCGGCGGGCAGGGGCAACCGGAGCAATGCCTCGTCCTCGCGCTCCGGGTGGCGGCGACTCCAGACCGTGCTGTCGTGGCGCTCGAGGACGTCGCCGGCGCTGGGTTCCCCGTAGATGCCGCTCAAAGGCCGGTCGATCCAGGCCGCCAGGCGGGAGGGCGCCAACGGTTCGCCGCTCCAGCAGAAGTCCAGGTACACCCTCGGGCCGTGCTGCACACAGTCGACACGCACGCGGTCCACGCCCAGCTCCTCGCGCAGGCACCCCAGGAGCGCGTCGACGACCCCTTCCAGCAGATGGCCCTCGCCCCGCAGCCATTCCCCGCCGTCGCCGAAACAAAGGTCCGGGACGTGCCCGCCACCATGGGTCAGCACGTTGCCGAGCAGGTCCGTCGAGTGCAGGTCGGTGAGCTGCCAGTCGGCATTGACCAGCGCGTCCGCTTCCCGGCTGACGGTATCGAAACGCTCGGTCAGCCGGTGGGTCTCGGTCTCCAGGATGGCCAGGATCCGCTCCGCCATTGCCGGATCGTCCCGACCGGCCTGGAAACCACTAACCGCCACGGTCAGGCTGGACAGGGGCTCGCGCAGGCTTTCCACGGCGCCGCGCAGGCGCCGCTCCCGACTGACCAGGTCCTTGGACGGCCCGCCCAGATCGCCCACGGTCAGCACGAAGGCCGGCCCCGCGGGCTCGTCCTCCTCCAGCAGGGTCAGCCGGCAGCGCAGCAGCCGCGTCTCGCTGGCCGTGGCGCAGACGAACTCGGTCGTGGGGAAGGATTCCTCGGGCTGGCGCTGGCGGCGTTGCCGCAACAGCCGAAGGCCGTGCTCCAGGGGTGTGGCCGCGAGCACCTCGGTCAGCCGGCGGCCGAGTCCCAGCGCGGGCTGGTCCTGTAGCAGATGCCGGGCGGCTTCGTTATAGAGCAGCACGCGGTTGTCGCCGTCGCCCACGAGCAGCCCTTCGTGGAGCAGGTTGAGGAAGCGCTCCAGCTGGTGCTTGTGGGACTCCAGTTGCGCCGAGCGTTCCGCAACGGCACGGTCACGCTCGTCGCGGGCCTCGCCAAGCGCCCGGCCCAGGGCTGCCACGGAGGCCGGCAGCCGCCCCAGCCAGTGGTGGCGGCTAATCTCCAGCTCGTGCTCGACATCGGTGCGCGTCAGTATTTCCGCACCCCGTGCCACGGCGGATAGTGGCGCAACCAGCACCAGATCGAGCAACACCCATGCGGCCACGGACAGCAGCGCCAGGGCGCCGCCCAGGTACAACACCGGCACCCCGGCCGCGGTCTGCGTAAAGAGCGCGGCCGCCAGTGCGGCGTCCGCCAGCAGCAACAGTACCAGCAGGGACCAGAAGCGCCGTCGCTTGCCGCGCAGACGCCAGCTCTTCATCGCTAGGCGGCAGTCCGGATCAGTGACTGGATTCGCCGGACGACCGCGCTCGCGTCGAACGGCTTCGCGAAGTAACCATCGGCGCCCAGGGCCAGCGCCTTGTCCCGTTCCACTTCGCGGCTTCGGGCCGTGACCACCAGGATGGGCACGTCGTTCCCGAGCTGCTCACGCAGTTGCTGGTAGACGGCGTAGCCGTCCATGTCGGGCAGATGCGTCTCCAGCAGCACCACCTCGGGCGTGACGCCGGCGGCCATTTCCAGAGCCTGCCGCCCCGTCTCGGCGGCATCCACGGCCAGTCCCGTGCGCTCGAGCAGATAACGCAGGCATGTCAGAAGGTTGGGCTGATGATCCACTATGAGCACGCGCGCGCCCATTGCTGCTCTCCTCCCCCGCTCTTCGGCGGCTTATCGGGGCTCCTCCGGCGGCCGCGCAGGGCGACGGCCGTAACGTTGCCCTCAGTATATGCCATTGCGGCACCGGCGGCGCTATGCTTGGGTGAATGAAGCAGCGACCGATGCATGCCGGCAAGGTTCGACCTCCATGCCCCAGCGATCCCAGGCCAAGGCCGAAGACGACGACATACAGCACTTCCTGAGCCGCCACGCGCCATTCGACCAGATGGCCGCACGCCATCGTCATCTACTGGCGGAGAGTGCCGAAGTGCTTCAGGCCGCCACCGGGGAGGCCCTGCTGCGGCCTGGAGACGGGCGCGTGACGGCACTCTATATCGTGATGGCCGGCCAGGTGGAGGGAATCCGCGAGAGCGCGTCGGATGACGCCCTCAGGCTGGGCCCCGGTGAGTGCTTCCCGCTGGGGGCATTACTGGGCGAGCGCGCGACCCGGACGGAATACCGCGCGGCCGGGGATCTGCGCTACCTGCGCCTGAACCACGACGGCTTCGTCCGGCTATTCAAGGAAAGCCAGGTCTTCCGGGATTACTGCATTCGCGGTGTCAGCAGCCTGCTGGAGCAGGTGCAGCATCACATCCAGGCCGCGGCCCTGCAGAACATGGGGGCCGAAACCACTTTCGACACCGAGCTCGGGCGACTGGTGCACATGGACCCGGTCAGCTGCCCGCCGCGGACGAGCATCCGCGATGCCGTACAGCTGATGCACCGGAACAAGGTCGGGAGCATCGTGGTGGTCGACGACCAGCACCGCCCCGCGGGTATATTCACGCTACACGATCTGCGGGCGCGTATCGCCGATCATGGGGACCTGGACGGCACCATCGAGACGGCCATGACGCCGAACCCCCAGGCACTGTCGGAGGAAGCCCTCGCCTTCGAGGCGGTAATGCTTATGGCCCAGCGCCACATCCGGCACATCATCGTCACGACTGGCGGCAGGCTGGCCGGGGTAATCTCGGAACGCGATCTCTTCGCCCTGCAGCGGATCAATGTCGTACACATCATGCGCACGCTCAGCGACGCACCGACCGTCCAGGCGGTGGTCACGGCGCGGTCGGGTATCGGCCATCTCATCGAGGGCATGATGGCCCACGGGGCGGCGGTGGGGCAGATCACCCGCATCATCACCCTGCTCAACGACCGGACGACGCACCGCGTAATCGATCTGTGCTCGGCGGAACACGAGGTGCCGGCCGCGTTCAGCTGGCTGTCCTTCGGTAGCGAGGGCCGGGGCGAGCAGACGCTGGTCACGGACCAGGACAACGGCATCCTGTTCAATGCCTGTGGCGATGACGCCGAGGCCATCCGCCAGCGCTTTCTGCCCTTCGCCCGCGCAGTTAACGAGGCCCTCGATCGCTGCGGCTTCCCGCTGTGCAAGGGCAACGTGATGGCCAGCAATCCGAAGCTCTGCCTGAGCGTGGAGGAATGGCACCGGGCCTTCTACGGGATCATCGACAGCCAGACGCCGGAGAACCTGCTGCGTTCCAGCATCTATTTCGATCTGCGCTGCCTGTACGGCGACGAGGGTCCGGTCCAGGCCCTGCAAAGGGACGTACTGGAAAAGGCGTCGAAGACCTCCCTGTTCCTGCACATGATGGCCGGCAACACGCTGCGCAATCGCCCGCCGCTGGGTTTCCTGCGCGATTTCGTCACCGAACGCAGCAAAGAGGCGGGCGGCGACACCCTGGATCTCAAGCTGCGCGGCACCGCGCCATTCGTGGACGCCGCGCGCCTGCTGAGCCTGGAAGGCGGGCTAACGGAAACCAACACCATGGACCGTTTCCAGGCCATCGCCGATGCCGGCCTCGCCAGCCGCGGCGACGTGGAGGCCTGGGCCGAGTCCTTCGCCTTCATCCAGATGATCCGCATGCGCCACAACCTGGAGCAGGCCCGTCAGGGGCAGACCATGAACAATCGCCTGGACCCCGACGAGCTCAATCCCATGGACCGCCACATCCTCAAGGAAGCCTTCAAGCAGTGCCGCGGGCTGCAGAAAAAGATCGAGGTGCGTTACCAGGTTCAGTAAGGCGTCTGTTAGCCGCAAATGAACGCGGATAGACGCCGATTATTGCCGGGGTTAGACCAACAACCGTAGGAGCGGCCCCTGGCCGCGAACGGCCCTTCCGCCCATTCGAGCTGGGATGCAGGTTGGCACCGACGAGGCCGGCGCCTACATCTCGTGCTTGAGTGTCGGATGGCAAGCCCATCCGACCTACGGCCGCTACAGAAGAAGATCGAGGTGCGGTAGAGCTTAGCCACAGATGAACACGGATGGACACCGATGATTCTCGGGTCGATTGCCGGGGTCTCGTAGGAGCGGCCCATGGCCGCGAACCGGGTTTGGGTTTGGAGTTGGACCGCAGCCGATCGCGACGAGGACGTCGCTCCCACGGTGCCGGGGTCCGGAGCGGTATCGGCGCTGTGAAAACCGCATCATCCGTGTTTATCCGTGTTCATCTGCGGCTCAAAAAAGAAAGGCCCCCGGAAGGGGGCCTTTTTTCACACTGATGGCGTGCTTGACGCCGGGGGGCTCAGTGTCCGGTTGCGCCGGTGGCACCGCGCGGTACGCGGATGTTCTCCACGAAGTGCTGGATGTCCTCCGGCGGCGGCGGCGTCGCCTTCGACACGAAGTAGGCCACGATCACGTTGAGGATCGCGCCGACGGCGCCGAAGGATTGCGGACCGATGCCCAGCAGCCAGTACTCCGGGGTATCCGGCAGGTTGTTGGTGCCGGGGATGAACAGCCAGCCCTTGTAGATGAAGATGTAGACCAGGGTCGTGGTCAGGCCGGTGAGCATGCCCGCGATGGCGCCGGCGCGGTTCATCCGCTTGTTGAAGATGCCCAGCATGAGCACCGGGAACAGCGAGGATGCCGCCAGGCCGAACGCCAGGGCCACCACCTGGGCCGCGAAGCCTGGTGGGTTGAGACCCAGATAGCCGGCCACCAGTATCGCGCCCGCCATGGCGATTCGGGCCGCCAAGAGCTCCGATTTCTCGCCGATGTTGGGGTTGAACACGCCCTTGATGAGGTCGTGGGAGACTGCCGAGGATATCGCCATCAACAGCCCGGCGGCCGTTGACAGCGCCGCGGCAAGGCCGCCGGCCACCACCAGGGCGATGACCCAGTCGGGCAGATTGGCTATCTCCGGGTTGGCCATGACCATGATGTCACGGTCAACGTTCACCATCTCGTTGCCCTCCCAGCCGTACTCCTGCCGGGCCATCTGTGCGAAGTTCTCGTTGTTGTCGTTGTAGTACTGGATGCGGCCGTCGCCGTTCATATCCTGCCACTCCAACAACCCGGTTCGCTCCCAGTTGCGGAACCACTGGGGCCGGTTCTCGTAGGCGAGGTTGCCTTCCTCGGCTCCGATCTCTCCCGGCTGAATGGTGTTGATCAGGTTGAAGAAGGACATGGCGCCCACGGCCGGCGCGGTGGTGTAGAGGATGGCGATGAACACCAGCGCCCAGCCCGCCGACAGACGCGCGTCACGCACCCGCGGCACCGTGAAGAAACGCACGATGACGTGGGGCAGACCGGCCGTGCCGATCATCAGCGAGGCCGTCAGAAGGAACATGTTGAGTGTCGATCCCTTCTGTGCCGTGTATTGCGAGAACCCTAGATCGACCAGTATCAGGTCCAGCTTCTCCAGCAGGTACACGCCGCCTGCGCCGGTCTCCGGGGACAGCGTGCTGCCGAGACCCAGCTGCGGCAGCGGGTTGCCGGTCAACTGCAGCGAGATGAAGATGGCTGGCACGGTGTACGCGAAGATCAACACCACGTACTGCGCGATCTGCGTGTAGGTGATGCCCTTCATGCCGCCGAGCACGGCGTAGAAGAAGACGATGGCCATGCCGGTGAACAGACCCACCGTGTACTCGGTCTCCAGGAACCGGGAGAAAGCCACGCCGATACCCTTCATCTGGCCGATGACGTAGGTCAGGGACGCCACGATCAGGCAGATGACGGCAATGATGCGCGCAGTCTTGGAATAGAACCGGTCGCCGATGAACTCCGGCACCGTGAACTTGCCGAACTTGCGCAGGTACGGGGCCAGCAGCAGTGCCAGCAGCACGTAACCGCCGGTCCAGCCCATCAGATAGACGGAGGCGTCGTAACCCATGAAGGCGATGAGGCCCGCCATGGAAATGAACGATGCCGCCGACATCCAGTCCGCCGCGGTCGCGGCACCGTTGGCGATGGGATTAACGCCCTTGCCGGCGACGTAGTACTCCCCCGTGGTCCCCGCCCGGGCCCAGATCGCGATGCCAATGTACAGCGCGAAAGTGAAGCCCACGACGATATAGGTAATTGTTGTTAGATCCATTACAGCGCTCCTCTATTCCTCGTGGACGTCGTATTTGCGATCCAGTTTGTTCATCTTCATCACGTAGACGAAGATCAGGATCAGGAACGTGTAGATGGATCCCTGCTGGGCGAACCAGAAACCCAGGGGATACCCGGCGATCTCAATGGCATTGAGGGCCGGCCCCAGAATGATCCCCAGTCCGTAGGAGACTACGAACCAGATAATCAACAGAATGAACAGAAGCCTCAAATGCTCCCGCCAGTAGGCACTGGCGGCACTTTGCTTTTCTTCTGGCGATGCCATAGACAACTCCTCCACCGTAGAAAACCCGAAACGCGCCGAGCATGCGGCCGGCATGCTCGATCCCTGGTCCTGCTTATAGGTCATCCCTGCGGCAGCCGTGGCTGCCGTAACATTCTTGTTACCCGGCGGTGGCCGGTACCGCTGTTATAGCAAAAGTTGTGCAAACGATTGCAATTCTTTTGATGGCAAGAACTTGGCATCGCGCACCAAGCAATTCACGGCCCATACGTTACCGTGCGTAACACCCCGATGTGGGAATTGACCCCAGAAACGTGGGCGCCCGCCCGGGTTCATCGAGCGCCCGCGGGGGCGGCACAGTGGCGCGGCCGCATGCCGCCGCC
>JACDUA010000086.1 GCA_013519935.1 Ectothiorhodospiraceae bacterium WFHF3C12
CGCGAGCTGCCCCGGCGGTTCTGGCCGCCGCCGCCGCCGCGCCGCCGCTGGGTGGGCTTCGGCGGCTTGGGCTCCACGATCAGCTCCGGATCGGGCTGCTCCGCCGGTATTTTCTGGTCGATGTACTTCTCGATATCCGGCAGCGAATAGACGTAGCTCTCGCAGGCGAAGCTGATGGCGTCTCCGCTCTCCCCGGCACGGGCGGTGCGCCCGATCCGGTGGACGTAGTCCTCGGCGTCCTGGGGCAGGTCGTAGTTGATGACGTGACTGACCTGGGGAATGTGCAGGCCGCGCGCGGCCACGTCGGTGGCCACCAGGATGGGGAGCTTGCCGTCCTTGAACCGGGCCAGCAGCTGCTCGCGCTTGCGCTGGGGTATGTCCCCGGAGATCTCCGCGGCGTCCAGGTCGTTACCCTTGAGATAACTCACCACCCGTCCCGCGTCCTTTTTGGTGTTGACGAAGATCAGCGTGCGTGTCGGGTCGTGCTGGTTGAGCACGCCGAGCAACAGGCCGATCTTCTGGTTGTTCTCAACGTGGTAGAGCTTCTGGCGCACGCGATCCGCGGTGATCTGCTCGGATTCAATGGTGACCGCCTGGGGGTCGTTCATGTGCTCGTAGGCGAGCTCGCGCACCCGCTCGGACAGGGTCGCCGAGAACAGCATGTTGATGCGCTGGTCCGGCGGCGGCATCCGTCGCAGGATGTAGCGGATGTCGTCGATGAAGCCCATGTCGAACATCCGGTCGGCCTCGTCGAGGACCAGGACTTCGATGTTGTTCAGGGAGTACACCCGCTGCTTGAAGTAGTCGATGAGCCGTCCCGGCGTGCCGATGATGATGTCCGGATGCTTCTCGAGCGCCTTTCGCTGGGACTCGTAGCCGGTGCCGCCGTACACGGCGACGATGTCGAGCCCGGTGAAGTAGCCCAGCTTGTCGGCGTCGGCCTTGATCTGCAGGGCGAGCTCCCGGGTGGGGGCGAGCATGATGGCCCAGGGGCCGACCTTGTCCTCCTCCACCGGCGTCGTCATCAGATAGTGCATGGTTGCCAGCAGGAAGGCGGCCGATTTGCCGGTGCCGGTCTGCGCCTGGCCCGCCACGTCGCGCTTTTGCAGGAGCAGCGGCAGGGTGGCTTCCTGGATGGGTGTGCAGCGGTCGAAGCCGCACTCCTCGAGGCCCTCCAGCAGCGAATCGGTCAGTCCCAGGGATTTGAACGTCGTGTCGGTAAGATGGTCAGTTTCCATAGGTCGCTCAGGATAACGAAAATCAGCCGAGTTTTCCTCCACATTATTCCGTGAAGCGGTATGTGGAATGGATTTTTTAACACCCTCAGCGTCCCAATTGATAGAATACCGAGTGATCCGCGGGGTAATTCCCGCGCCCGGACCCAGAAACGAGGTGAGTCAATGGCCGATATTCAGGACACCATTCGCGAGCAGGTCGAGAACAACGACATCATTCTCTACATGAAAGGCACGCCGCAGTTTCCGCAGTGCGGCTTCTCGATGCGGGCCGCCCAGGCGCTGTCCGGCTGCGGCCGGGAGTTCGCCTACGTGAACGTGCTCGACGATCAGGACGTTCGCGAGGGCATCAAGCAGTTCGGCAACTGGCCGACCATTCCACAGCTCTACATCAACGGCGAGCTGGTCGGCGGCTGCGACATCATCATGGAGATGTACGAGAGCGGCGAGTTGCAGAAGGCGGTGGACGGCGCCGGCCAGGAAGCCTAGCCGTAGCCTCCGGGAAAATGGCGTGAAGCCGCGAGGGCAATGACGCGCCGGTCTGCGTCGGGCCCCGGACAAGCGTGAGTCAATCGCGGCCAAGGGCCGCTCCTGCGGGTGTCGAGGTCGCGCCGCCGGGGGCGTGGCCCACGGCCGCGATTGTCTTCAGGGATCGCTACGACACCCGTGCCCGGTGATTGTTCGGGGGCGTCGCCGGCCTTCGCGTGAGCCGCGCCCTCAGGAGCGCTTCTGCACCTTCCGCGCGATGGCGGAGTAGTCGGGGTAGCCGTGCAGAGCATCCCAGCTGTTGACGATGGTGCAGAACAACTCCGCGGTCTTTTCCGCGTCATAGATGGCCGAGTGCGCCTCGCGGCCGTCCCACTGTCCGCCCGAGGCCGCCACGGCCTTGGCCAGGACGGTTTGACCAAAGGCGAGCCCGGCCAGGGTGGCCGTGTCGAAGCTGCTGAACGGGTGGAACGGGTTGCGTTTGATGCCGCAGCGCCCGACTGCCGCGTTCAGGAAGCCCAGGTCGAACCAGGCGTTGTGGCCCACCAGTATCGCGCGGGTGCAGTCCGTGTCCCGGATCTCCTGGCGGACCGGTGTGAAGATCTTGCGCAGCCCCTCCGCTTCGCTCACCGCCATGCGCAGCGGGTGGTCCGGATCGATGCCGTGCAGCTCCAGGGCCTTGGGATCCAGATTGGCGCCCTCGAAGGGTTCCACGTGGCAGGAATGGGTCTCCGCCGGGTATAGCTCGCCGCCGTCGTCCATGCGCAGGATCACGGCCGCGACCTGCAGCACGGCGTCGGTTTCCGCGTTAAGCCCGCCGGTCTCGATGTCCACCACGACCGGCAGGAATGTGCGGAAGCGGCTGGCGATGGAACGTCGCGGGGTCGGCGTATCGTTGTCTTCGACGCTCAAGGAATGGTCCTTACTTGGGTGTATTCGGCGGATTCAGCTGGCAGGAGACCCGGGCATGTAGACCCGTAGGGTGGCGCACCATACCGGGCGGTTCAAGCTTCGTGGCCGGTCACCCGCCAGCCAACGACCTGACCCCCGCGCATGGCGACAATGCGCGTGCCACCGAAGGGATAGTCCTCTGGAATCGTGATCGGCTCCCGGGTCAGTGTGATCCGCCCCCGGTTGCGGGGCAGGCCGTAGAAATCGGCACCGAAATGGCTGGCGAAGCCCTCCAGTCTGTCCAGCCGCCCGGCGGACTCGAAGGCCTCGGCGTAGAGCCCCATCGCTGCCGGCGCCGTGAACACGCCCGCGCAGCCGCAGGCCGTTTCCTTGTCCGTCCTCGAATGGGGCGCGCTGTCGGTGCCCAGAAAGAACTTCGGGTTGCCCGACGTGGCAGCCGTCAGCAGGGCTCGGCGGTCGTCTTCCCGCTTGAGCACCGGCAGGCAGTAATAGTGCGGTCGTACACCGCCGACGAGCAGGTCGTTACGGTTGAGCAGCAGGTGGTGGGCGGTGATGGTGGCTGCCAGGTTGTCCGGGCCGGATTCCACGAACTCGACGGCGCGTCGCGTGGTGACGTGCTCAAGGACCACCCGCAGCTCGGGGAAATCGCGCAACAACGGCGCCAGCTTCTGGTCCAGGAAGGCGCCTTCCCGGTCGAAGATATCAACGCCGCTGTCGGTGACCTCGCCGTGGACCAACAGCGGCATGCCGGACTCGGCCATGGCCGCCAGGGTGTCCCGGCAATTGGCGAGGTCGGTTACGCCGCTGTCGGAATTGGTGGTCGCGCCCGCGGGATAGAGCTTGACCGCCTGGACGTCGCCCGATCGGGCCGCCGTGACGATCTCATCCGGCGGGGTGTTATCCGTCAGGTAAAGCGTCATCAGCGGCTCGAAGGTCGAATCCGGGGGCAGTGCCTCCAGGATGCGGCGCCGGTAGGCCAGTGCCTGTTCGGTGGTCGTTACCGGCGGCTTCAGGTTGGGCATGATGATGGCCCGGCCGAACACGTCGGCGGTGAAGGGCACGACATCGGCCAGCACGGCGCCGTCGCGCACGTGAAGGTGCCAGTCGTCGGGTACGGTAATGGTCAGTTCGTCCACGCGGTCTTCCCGGGGGTCTGGTCGCGGCTTGCGCCGCTCCTACAGGGGCGTGCGGATGAAGCAATGCATCGT
This sequence comes from Ectothiorhodospiraceae bacterium WFHF3C12, assembly GCA_013519935.1. Classification (GTDB taxonomy): domain Bacteria; phylum Pseudomonadota; class Gammaproteobacteria; order Nitrococcales; family Nitrococcaceae; genus WFHF3C12. Next base: position 3,842 of record JACDUA010000086.1, read on the forward strand.
AGGAACGCCGCGAGGCGCGATTGGATTTCGCGACTGCGGCCGATTATAACGGAAATGGCACCCTGACCGGGCCGCTCCCTTGATTTGCGCCGCCTTTGGTTCGATCATTGCCCGGCTCAGACGGAAGACGACGATGGAATCCCCGCGATGACAGATGTGAAGAAGGTCGTTCTGGCGTACTCCGGTGGTCTGGACACGTCGGTGATCCTGCAGTGGCTGCGGGACACCTACAATTGCGAGGTGGTGACCTTCACCGCCGATCTCGGCCAGGGCGAGGAGCTGGAGCCCGCCCGCAAAAAGGCCCAGGATTTCGGCGTGCGGGAAATCTACATCGACGACCTGCGCGAGGAGTTCGTGCGGGATTTCGTCTTCCCCATGTTCCGCGCGAACACCATCTACGAAGGCGAATACCTGCTCGGCACCTCCATCGCGCGGCCCCTGATCGCCAAGCGCCAGATCGAGATCGCCCGGGAGACCGGCGCCGACGCCGTCTGCCATGGCGCCACCGGCAAGGGCAACGATCAGGTGCGTTTCGAGCTCGGCTATTACGGCCTGGAGCCGAACATCAAGGTCATCGCCCCGTGGCGGGAGTGGGATCTGATGTCACGGGAGAAGCTGCTTGCCTATGCGGAGCAGCACGGCATCCCCATCGAGGGCAAACAGGAGGGCGGCGGCTCGCCGTATTCCATGGACGCCAACCTGCTGCACATCTCCTATGAGGGTGGCGTGCTGGAGGACCCCTGGACCCCCAACGAGGAGTCCATGTGGCGCTGGAGCGTCTCGCCGGAGAACGCGCCGGACACGCCCACCATCATCGATATCGACTTCGAGAAGGGCGATCCGGTGGCCATCAACGGCGAGCGAATCGGTCCCGCCGAGCTGCTGTCCCGGCTGAACCGGCTCGGTGGCGACAACGGTATCGGCCGCATCGACATCGTCGAAAACCGCTACGTGGGCATGAAATCCCGTGGCTGTTACGAGACCCCGGGCGGGACCATCCTGCTGCGCGCCCACCGGGCCATCGAGTCCATCACCCTGGACCGGGAGACCGCCCACCTCAAGGACTCGGTCATGCCGCGTTACGCGGAGATGATCTACAACGGTTATTGGTGGAGCCCCGAGCGCCAGGCCATGCAGGCCCTCATCGACGAGACCCAGGCCACGGTCAACGGCACCGTGCGGCTGAAGCTCTACAAGGGCAACGTGGAGGTCATGGGCCGCCATTCGGACACCGACAGCCTGTTCGACGCCGCCATCGCCACGTTCGAGGATGACGCCGGCGCCTATGACCAGAAGGATGCCGCCGGCTTCATCAGGCTCAACGCCTTGCGGCTGCGCCTGGCGGCCAAGCGCCGCGGCGGCTGAGCCGGATCGGGCGAAGCGCCGGGCACCGGGTTTCGCGGCATGGCACTGCCTTCGCTACTTCCCCTGCGCCTGCAGCGCAGCCGGCGCTGCCAGCGTTGCGGCCTGCGCTATCCGCGGAAGGCGGCCCAATGTCCCCATTGCGCCGACCTGGACGAGCAGGGGCTCGCCGCGCTGCGCGAGCGTGTCGCCGAGGAGCATGCCGGCGCCGCGGAACTGGGCCGGTTCCTGGGTATCGCCGCCGCCGTGATCGCGGCGGCCCTTCTCGCCCTGGCTTTGCTCTAGGCACCGGCATCGCGGCGCCAACCTGCGGGTACACACGCCGGCGCCTGCCCACCCCGCCGTGATCGAGACAAACGAATCCGCCGCCTCGTTGTCCAAATCGCACTGGTGGCACAAGAGGGTGGGTGAGCAGCCGTGTCGGCATGGGAATTCCGGGGACGATCGCGCCCGTCATTCGCCATCAGGCCCGGTCCCGGTCAGGAATCGGTGTGGGACTATCCGCGTCCGCCTTGCCTGGAGCGGGATACGCGACGGATAACCGTCTGGCACGGCAAGCGCAAGCTCGCCGACAGCACGCGTGCATACCGCGTGCTCGAGACCGCCAGCCCGCCGACTTTCTACCTTCCCCCGGAAGACGTCGTGGAGACGCTGCTCACCGCCGTGGCGGGCGGCACGATGTGCGAATGGAAGGGTGTTGCGCGGTACTGGGCGTTGGCCGCCGACGGTGACGCCGGGCCCGTGGCCTGGACTTACCCGGATCCGCCGGAGGGCTTCCGCGCGATAGCCGGCTACTACGCGTTCTATCCCGGTTCGCTTGCCTGCTTCGTCAACGCGGAACGGGTACGCCCCCAGCCGGGCCGGTACTACGGTGGCTGGGTGACCTCAGAGCTGGTTGGGCCCTTCAAGGGCGAACCCGGTACCGGCCACTGGTAGCACACTGAGGTACCACGGCCGGGGCGGAACGCGCCCTTGCTGGAGAGGGCCACGAGGGCCCATCCTGATGACGGGGCGCGACCGGCCCGGCCGGCGCGCACCGCGATTGGGCACTCGAGAGGGCGCATCGTGAGTCAATTGCCGTACTGGGATCGCCCGCCGGATGTTCGCGACGGGCTGACGCCGACCCTGCGACTCGTGCTGCGGCTGCTGCGCGATGCGCAACGCGAGCGCGGCGGACGGTCGGTGCCCACAGCCTTGCTGTACGGGCGAGTGCTGGAACACATGGCCATGAGCGAGCACGAACTCATGGTCTGTCTCGGGCGGCTGGGCATCGACTGAGAGGCCTGCCGCGGTTTGATGGCCGACGTTCGACGTCCGTATGGGGTGATCCGGTGAAGCGACTCGCGGACATTGGGGACAAGGCGGAGCTCGAGGGGGTGCGCCTGCTCCTGGAGTCCAAGGGCATCCCGGTGTTCGTGGGCAACGAGGCCGGTGCACGGAACATGGGCTTCCTCACGCCGGGCCGGCAACAGACTCTCTGGGTCGTGTTCGACCAACAACTCGATGACGCCCTCGCGCTCATGGCCGATCCGGAGCACGTCGTGGATGAGCCGGTGGATATCGAGGCTTACCAGAGCCAGTCCGACCACATGGAAGCGCACACCCGCAATCAGGTCTTCCGAATGGTCATATTGGGGGGACTGGCCGTGGTGGTGCTGGTGGGCCTGCTTCTCTACGTGATCACCCGCCTGGAAGGCTGAGCCCGGGCTCGTCGACCCCGGTGCGGTCGTGAGCTGGCGCGTAATGGCGGCGTGGCGCCAGGCCGGAAGATGCGCTACCGTGATCCGCCCCGAGTGACACGGGTGTCCAGTTAATGAGAGGGGAGAAACTTGTCTGAGTCCGAGGTACTGGTTGCGGCGGGCTTGTGCAGTCGCCGGCGTGGTGGCAACGCGGCGGCACCAGCGTTCAGGCTCCGCGCGGACTTCGTGCTTGAGGCGCCGGCCATCGTGGGTGTGCTTGGCGGCAATGGCGCCGGGAAGACGACCCTGTTCGATCTGATCGCGGGCAACGAGTCGCCGGCGTCCGGGCGCGTGACCTGTGGTGGAATCGATGTCCACGGCGTGCATCCGGCCCACCGGGGGCGGCTGGTCAACCACCGGCGCCAGCGCCACCACATCCGGGGCGAAGGCCGCAGCTTCTGGAACGGCTTCCGGCCGGGCCGGGCGACGGCGTGGCGGCTGCGTCCCTACCGCCGACTGGGGCCCCGCAAGGCGGGCGTCCACCTGTTTGACGAGCCGGACCTGGACGACGGTTACTTCGGATTGTTGCTCGGTTATATGCGCGAGCTGCGCGCTGCCGGCAACCTCGTACTGATGGCCGTCCACCCGCGCCACGCCGGTCATGTCGCCATGCTGCAGGGGCTATGCGATGCGTATCTGCTGGTGGAAGAGGGGCACACCCGGCTGCTGGCGGACTTCCAGGCGCTGACGGGTGACGACGCCGCGCGGCGTTACCTGGGTGAGTTGCTGGACGCGCGGGCCGCTTAGGCAACACCTCACTGCTGCCCCGCTGCGCCATGGCGGGCTTCAACGATACTGCAGCGCTCGCCTCAGGGCGCGCAGCGGGTTCTCGAACAGGCTGTGCAGACGCATGAAGCTGCCCATGGCATACGCGATGGGGTCATCGGGGTCGCCGTCGTGGGCGGTACAGCGCACGAAGATGATCTGGTTGGCGACGCGGTAGGCCTCGGCGACGGCGAAGACATCGCGCCCGGGCACGGCGGCCCGGAGATGGTCCAGACGCAGATCCAGGGTGGCGACAATGTTGGGCGGGAATACCGACAATGCCGCGGCCGCGCCGCAGGTCTGGTCCACCAGGGTCGTGATGGCGCCACCGTGGAGCACGCCGGTGTCTGGATTGCCGATCAGCTTGTCCTGATAGCGCAGACGCGCCGCGATGTGCCGGCGCCCCGCACCCACTGGCCGGATGCGGATGTGGCGCCCGTGCGGGATGTTGCGGAAGAAGATTTCGGCAATACGCAACCGCAGCCATTGCATGACCATGGTGTCCCTGGTTTCTCCTGATGATCGCCCCGCGCCGGGCCGGCGCCGCGTGGAGCGGAATCATATCAGGGAACCGGCTGTCCCCGGTCAGCGATGCCGTGGATCGCGGCTATTGCCGGATGGCCTCGAACTCAAGGATCAGGTCCACCCTGTCGCCCACGAGCCCGTTTTCAACCGCATAGGTCATGCCCCATTCACTGCGCCGGATGGTCGCGCGGGCGGAGACACCCAGCGTGTACTCCCCGTGGCCGAAGGGGTACTCGGCCGCCTTGTTGAGCGTTACGTCGAGGGTGACCGGCCGGGTCTGTCCGAGCATGGTGAGTCGCCCGGTGAGCTCACCGGTATTGGCGCCCTCGTCGGCTTCGAACCCGGTTGCCTCGAAGACGATGTCGGGGTGCTCGTCCACGTGCAGGAAGTCCTCGCCGCGCAGGTGCTCGTCGCGTTCGGCGTGGTTGGTGTACACGCTGCTGGCGGTGATCTCCACACGCCCGGAGTGGAGCTCCCGGTTCTCCTCGTCGTAGACGAACTCGCCCCGGGCGGTCTCGAACATGCCCAGTGTGTCGGCGTAGCCGACATGCTCGACGAGAAAGCCGATGGAGAAATGCGCGGGATCGATCCGGAAGGTGCGCGGTTCGGCCGAAGCCGACCCCGCGGCGGCCAGGAGCAGTATAGCCAGGCTCGTGGCGAGCGCACGGCTACGGCGGTGTTGCGACGGTTGATGGAACATGAGCGGGCCTCCCTTGCTGCCGCGATACTCAGGTTCGTGCATGGCGATAGAGCCAGCGTACGTCGATCGCGAAGGATATTACCAGCGTGGCCAACGCGCTGGCGGCGAGCCAGCTGCTCCGGGTAGCGTCGGCCAGCGGTGTCATGGCAGCCACGAGGGCCACGACCTGCCAGACACAGACGGCCTTGCGGCGGCGGCTCTCGGGCAGCGGGGCCGCCAGCCAGCGCCAGCGGATGCCCGCGAGCACGAACCCGTAGCGCATGCCACCCACCGCCAGCACCCAGATACCCACCGCTCCGGTGACGACGAGCCACAGACACAGCACGAGGATCAGGAAGGCGTCCAGCTCCATGTCGAATCGGGCCCCGAAGCTGCTCACCGTGCCTGTCCTGCGCGCCACCCAGCCGTCGACACCGTCCAGCGCCAGTGCCGCGAGAACCAGGGCCGCCGTGAGCCACGCTTGCGCCGCCGTGGCCGCGGGGTCGGTCAGGCTGCCGGTCACGACGCAGACCAGGACCGCCCGCACCAGTGTCGCGCGGTTGCCCCAGCCGAGTCCGGCGCCGCCATCCGGCAGCGCCAGGCCAAGGAGGGCGGCCATTGCCACGTAGGTGCCGGTGCCGAGGGCAATCGCCGCGGGGCTCATGTTCATCAGCGCCCCCAGCAGCAGGACCAGCGCCAGGCCGGCGGCAAGCTCGGCGATCGCCAGCGCGTCCGGCATCCTTGTCCAGCGGGTATGTAACGGGATCATGCCTGGCCTGCGCTCCCTCGTAAGCGGACGACCGAAAGCGGTCGCCTCTTTCTGTGTCTTGTAGCACTATTGTATAAGTTACTTTCGTCCCCATCACGGTCAATGGCATGGCGAAATCGAACGCGAAGGCCTTCTGGATAGTCGAACCCGGCCAGGGCGAGCTGCGCGGGGAGCGCCTGCCCGAGCCAGGGACGGGCGAGGTACGCGTGCGCACGCTCTACAGCGGGGTCAGCCGTGGTACTGAAGCCCTGGTGTTCACCGGACAGGTGCCGCGCGGCGAGTACCAGCGGATGCGCGCCCCCCATCAGGCGGGCGACTTTCCGGGGCCGGTGAAATATGGCTACAGCAGCGTGGGCGTCGTCGAGCACGGGCCCGCGGAACTGCGGGATCGCAAGGTCTTCTGCCTGTACCCGCACCAGGACCGCTACGTGGTGCCGGCCGCTGACGTGGTGCCGGTGCCCGAGTCCGTGCCGGCGGCGCGGGCGGTGCTGGCGGCCAATATGGAAACCGCCGTGAACGGGGTCTGGGACGCCGCGCCCGGCGTGGGTGATCGAGTTGCCGTCGTCGGGGCCGGGGTCGTCGGATTGCTTGCGGCATGGCTCTGCGAGTCCCTCGCGGGAACCCGCGTGCAAGTGCTGGACGTGAACCCGGACCGGGAAGCGGTGGCGCGGGATCTGGGCCTGACCTGTTTGCCGCCGCAGGCCGCGCAGCTCGACAACGACCTGGTGATCCACGCCAGTGGTCAGCCCGAGGGCCTGCATCGAGCCCTGGAAATCGCCGCGAATGAAGCCACGGTACTGGAAATGAGCTGGTTCGGCAGCCGCGCCGTCAGTGCGCCCCTCGGCGAGGCGTTTCACTCGCGGCGCCTGACGTTGCGCGCCAGCCAGGTGGGACAGATTCCGCCGGCGCGCCGGCCGCGCTGGAGCCATCGTCGACGGCTGGAGCTGGCCCTGTCGCTGCTCGAAGATCCGTGCCTGGAAGCGCTGATCAGCGGCGAGAGCCCGTTCGGCGAGTTGCCGTCCGTGATGCGCGCGCTGGTGGATTCGCCCGCGGGGGTGTTATGCCACAGGCTGCGGTATTGAGCCGCTACTAACCTTTAGGGAGGTATTGCCAGGTCTCAGTGATGGTGTGCGCCGCCACGCCGGCGCTCACGGGCCTTGCCGAGACACCGCGCACTGGCGCTGAGACCTGGCAATACCTCGCTGGAGGTCAGTAACAGGGGACAAGGGAGGCACGGATGTATCGAGTCACCGTCCGCGATCATTTCATGATCGCTCACAGTTTCGCCGGAGAGGCGTTCGGCCCCGCCCAGCGGATGCACGGCGCCACCTACGTCGTGGACGCCACATTCCGTCGGGCGTCACTGGACGACGACGGAGTGGTCGTGGACATCGCGCGGGCCACGGAGGCCTTGGGCAATGTGCTTGCCGAGTTCAACCTCCGCAATCTGGACGAGATCGGGGAATTCTCCGGCCGCAACACGACAACGGAGTTCATGGCACGAGTGGTGTTCGACCGCCTCGCGGCGGCCATCCGCCGGGGTGCGCTGGGCGAGGGCGGCCGGGCCCTGGACCGTCTGGAGATCATTCTGCATGAGTCCCACGTCGCCTCCGCGGGCTACGAGGGTGCCCTGTGACCGCCGGCCGGCCGCCGGATCTGACGTTTATCGTGGCCGGTGATCCGGCCCAGCGCACGGGCGGCTACATCTACGATGCCCGTATCGCGGCCACCCTGCGCGAGCAGGGTGTCCGCGTCGACATGGTCGGTTTGCCGGGTCGTTTCCCGCTGCCGGATCGTCGGGCGGAGCGCGCCATGGAAAAGGCCCTGGATTCAGTACCCGTCGGTGCCCGCGTGGTGATCGACGGCCTGGCCATGGGCGGCCTGCCCGGTCCCGTGGCGCGCCATTCGCGGCGGCTCGAAATGACCGCCATCGTCCACCACCCCCTCGCCGACGAGACGGGGCTGGACGCGGACACTCGAGCCAGGCTGCGGCGCAGCGAGGCCCGCGCGCTGGCGGCCACGGGCCGCGTCATCGTCACCAGTGCCTTCACCGCGCGTCGACTGGCCGACTTCGGCGTGGCGGCCGAACGCATCCGGATCGTCGAGCCCGGTGTGGACCGGCCCGCAGGCCGGGACCGGCTCGACGGGAAGGCGGACGACGGCCGCCAGCGTCTGCTTTGCGTCGCTACGCTGACCCCGCGCAAGGGGCATCTCGTGCTGCTGCAGGCCCTTGCGGCTATGACCGACCGGGACTGGCAATGCGAGTGCATAGGCAGCCATCGGCGCGATCCGTCCCATGCGAGTGCCGTGTTGGAGGCCGCGGCCGCGCTGGGACTGTCAGAGCGGGTGCGCTTTCCGGGTGAGCTCGACCCATCCGGGGTTCAGAGCGCCTACCGGCGATCCGACCTGCTGGTCGTGCCCTCCCTCTACGAGGGTTACGGCATGGTGGTCAGCGAGGCCCTAGCCCGTGGTTTGCCGGTGATCTGCACGGACGGCGGGGCGCTTGCGGACACTCTGCCGCCGGGCGCCGGCCTGCGGGTGGCCGCCGGGAATGCCGCGGCTCTCCGCCGGGGACTGTCGGCCTGGTGCGACGACCCCCGTCTTCGGGACCGACTGTGCCGCGGGGCACTGCAGGCAAGCCGCCGGGTGCGAGGCTGGAGCGACGCCGGAGCCGAGTTCGCTCAGGCACTGGACCTGTTGCCCGTCGCCCGTGCCGATGCGGGGAGCGCGTCATGAGCGGCGTCGGCGGCGGGGTGGGTGAGGCGCGCGATGCCTCCCGGTTCGATGACGACTGGCTCGGCCTGCGCGAGCGCGCGGACGCCCGGGCCCGCGACGCCGGGCTGACACGCGCCGCCGCCGAGTGGCTCGCGGTGCATGAGGCGCCCTACACACTGGTTGATCTGGGCAGCGGTACCGGGAGCAACATGCGCTTTCTCGCGCCATGGCTTCCGGCCCCCCAGCGCTGGCGGCTGGTGGACCAGGACGCCGACCTGCTGGTCCAGGCCCGAGCCGACCCCGCCGTTCCGCTGGACCACGTGGGCCGCGAGCCGGCGGCCGAGCTGGTCTGCCGCAGTCTCGCGCCCTTCGACGGCAAGCTGCTCGACGGCGCCCGGCTGGTAGTCGCATCGGCTTTGCTGGACCTGGTTTCCGGGGACTGGCTCGACGCCCTGGTCGCCGCCTGTGCGGCGAGACGGCAGGCGTTGCTGGTGACGCTGAGCGTGGACGGCGGCTGGGGCTTTCTGGACCCGGACGGCGCGCCGGTCGAAACTGCGACCGACCGTGCCGTGCGAAACCTGTTTCGTGCGCATCAGGGCGGCGACAAGGGCTTCGGCGCCGCGCTGGGCCCGGCTGCGCCCGAACGTTTGAGCCAGGCACTGGAACGGTCCGGTTATCGCGTGGCCACGGCCTCCAGCCCCTGGCGTCTACCGGCCGGGGATGGCCGATGGCGGCGGCTTTCAATGCGGCTGCTGGAAGGCTGGCGTGATGCGGCGCTGGAGCGCGACGGCCGCGGCGGAGACTGGATCCGGACCTGGCATGCCCGGCGGCGTGAGGCCGTCGCGGCGGGCCGGCTGGGTCTGTTCGTCGGGCACCGGGACCTGTTTGCCGTGCCCAGGGGGGAGATGGGCCGATGACCTGGCGCGGTGCACTGCGCATGGCGGCCACCGTTACGCTCATGGCGGGCATCCTGGCCTGGCTGGATCCGGCGGCCGTGCTCGCCGAGGTGACACACCTCGAACCGGGCTGGGCAATCCTCGGGCTCGCGCTGACGCTGCCGCCGTTGCTTCTGAGTGCCTGGCGCTGGCGGTTCACCGCGACCTGCCTGGGTCTTGCGCTCGGCAGGCGGCAGGCGGTTGGGGAGTATTACCTGGCGAGCTTTCTCAATCAGCTGGTGCCGGGGGGCGTGGTGGGTGATGCCGTGCGTGCGTGGCGGCATGGGCGGGACCATGGGCGCCAGGGCCCGGCCTGGCGCGCGGTGGTGATCGAGCGCGTTTCCGGGCAGGCGGCAATGTTGCTGCTCGCCCTGGCAGCCCTGTTCTTCATGCCGCCGTGGCGCGGGTTGCCGGCGGGCCTGCCCGTTACGCCATCTACTGCCCTGGCCGCTGCGTCGCTGGTTCTCCTGGTCGGTGCCGTCCTCCTGTCAAGCATGCGCCGCCTGCCTCCGTCCGCGCTCTCGGCCGTCTGGCGGGACATACGGCTGGCCGTGCTCTCGCGCCGAGCCTGGCCCAGGCAGTTGCTTGCCTCCATGCTGGTGGTGGTCAGCTATGCGTTCGTCTTCGTGTGCGCGGCCCGGGCAATCGGCGTCGCCCTGCCCGCGGCGACGCTGCTGGCGCTGGCGCCGCCGGTGCTCATCGCCATGCTCATTCCGCTATCGGTGGCGGGGTGGGGGGTTCGCGAAGGTGCTGCCGCGCTGGTCTGGTCGCTGGTGGGCCTGCCGCCTGCCCAGGGCGTTGCCGTGTCGATGGCGTACGGCATCGTGGTGTTGCTCGCAAGCCTGCCCGGTCTGCTCTGGCTCGGTCGCCTGACGGCGGCGCCGCCGACGACGGGTGCCTCAGGCAAGCCGCAGGTCGAAGAGGGTGTCGTCACCACACGCGAATCGCCGGGTCCGGGGACGCAGGGCGTCGTCCAGCGTACCGATGGGGGTCAGGCGCAGGCCTGGACGGCCGGAGCCGATGAGCAGCGGCGCCACAAGCAGGTGCAGGCGTTGGAGCGCCCCCGCCTCGAGGAAGCGGGACACGGTTATGCCGCCCCCCTCCACCAGCACGCGCCGCAGCCCAAGATCCGCCAGGGCGTCGAGAACCGCCGCAGGCGTGAAACCGCCATTCGGCATTACGGGAAGCGCGAACCGGCGGACGTGGTCAGCCCTCGGGCCGAGCCCGGTAATGACCGCATCGCCCACCAGGTGGATGGTCTGGGCCTCGGCGCAGCGCATCAGATGGAGGTCCGGCCTGACGCGCCCCCTGGGGTCGAGGACCACGCGAACCGGGTTCGCGCCGGCCACGTGCCGGACCGTCAACCGGGGATCGTCCGCGATGGCCGTGCCGGCACCAATCACCACGGCATCCACCAGCGCACGAAGCCGGTGCAGGTGGGTTCGGCTCTCCAGCCCATTGACGTAATGGGAATGGCCGCTTTCGGTCGCGATCCGGCCATCCAGGCTCTGGCCCAGCTGGCCGATGGCCAGCCTGCCCGGGTGGGCGGCTACCGGCCCCAGGCAATCCAGCAAATCCCGGGCGGCATCGCTTACCGGGCCGCTCGCCCGCCATCGACCCCTTGGGTCGATGGTGACCGCGGCCTGCGCCGCGGCCGCCCGGTTCCGGACGTCTCGCAGGGCGCGCCACGCGGCATCGGGGCTCAGTGGTTCAGTGGACATGCGTTTCCCAGCCTGGGTCTGACCCTACATCATGCGCATGGCCCGGGCGCGGCACAAATCCGAGCAACGGGAGAAAGGAATGCGGCAGGTTGAGCGGGCAATATTCGACCTCAGACGCGGACTGCCGGTGGTGATTACCGGCCGTGCCGGATGGATGCTGGCGCGGGCCGTGGAGACCGGCGAGGACGACGCTCAGGGTGAGCTGCAGAAACTGGCCGGCTCCCGGCCCGCCCTGTTGTTGGCCCGGCCGCGACTGGTGGCACTGGGCTTGGGCGAGCGTCTGGGGAAGGCCGAGGCCGGGAGCCTGGCGTTGCCATCGGCGCTGCCCCGGCGGCGTCTTGCGGAGCTGGCCTTCGGCCTCGGGGCGGACGAGGGCGAGAGCGATCTTGTCGTCCCCGGCGCGCTCACCCCCGCAGGCTTCGCTGAGCGTGCCGCGCTGAACATGGCGCGGCGGGCGTTGCTGGTGCCCGCGGTGCTCTCGGCACGAGTGGCGCACGCGCGGCTGGAGGCGGTCCGGGAAGCGGTGGCCGAGGGGGAGCTGCTGGCCGTGCCGGAAGGTCCTGCGGCGGAGTGCCTGAATGGCGCGCGTGGCCGCGTCCGTCGTGTCAGCGAGGCCCGCGTGCCACTGGCCGAAGCCGCGGGCGCGCGCTTCGTGCTGTTTCGAGAGCCCGACGGTTTGCGCGAGCATGTGGCGGTAGTGATCGGCTCGCCTGGGCAAATGACCGAACCGGTTCCCGTGCGCCTACATTCCGCCTGCCTGACGGGGGACCTCTTCGGCAGCCTGCGCTGCGATTGCGGGGAACAGCTGCGCAACGCCGTGGCCGAGCTCGACTCGCTGGGGGGAGGCGTGCTGCTCTACCTGGCCCAGGAGGGACGGGGCATCGGTCTGGCCAACAAGCTGAGGGCGTACGCGCTGCAGGACACCGGGCTGGACACCATGGATGCGGACCACGTGCTGGGATTCGGCGAGGACGAGCGTCACTATGGCGTCGCCGTCGACATGCTTTCCGCGCTCGGCGTCCGGCAGGCCATGGTGTTGACCAACAACCCGGACAAGCTGCGCGCCCTGGCCGCCGGCGGCGTCGAGATTGCGGGCCGCCAGGCCCTTTACGGCAGCCTGAATGATCACAATCACCGCTATCTAAGCGCCAAGGCGGAACGGGCGGGCCACTGGCTGGACGAAGTCCTCGACACCCGCTCGAGTCGGGATTGACTGGGTCAAGGCGACGCGGAAGTGCTTCCTTGTCCGGGCAGCGGCATTGTACGTGTCTCCTGGAGCAGCCGGCTCAGCCGGCCGGCGTAGTGATGGACCAGCCGCTCGCCCAATTCGGCGGTGCCGCGGCGGGCATCCCCCACGACGCCCGCCGGATTCAGGTCCTCGGCCAGCCAGGCGAGATTGCCTTCCGCCTCCGGACCGACCCGATTCCCGGCCGCGGCGCGATCGGCGCCGCTGGACGGATGGTGGTCCAGCCGGTCCGCGCGGATCCGGTCCGGGTACAGGTGGCGCATCATGGCCGTTTCCAGCGCGCCACCATGGTAGCCGTGCCGCAGCTCGGTCTCCGGCAGGACGGTGGCCGCCTCCGGCAGCGGCGAGCGCTGGTAGTGGTATTTGACCACGATCATCCCGTGGCGGTGGCGCAGACGCAGTGCCGCGATGTCCATCACGGCGCTGTTGCCGCCGTGTGCGTTGACCAGCACCAGGCGCAGGACGCCGGCGCGGGCCAGGGCGGCTCCGTAGGCTTCGAGCAGCGTTATAACGGTCTCGTGGGGCAGGGTAAGCGTGCCGCAAAAGTTGGCATGCTCTTGGCTTGCGCCGACCGCCAGAGGCGGCAGCGTCACCAGCGGGAACCCGTCCGGCAGGCC
>JACDUA010000087.1 GCA_013519935.1 Ectothiorhodospiraceae bacterium WFHF3C12
GGGACGGCCGGCCGCGCCGCGGCTGGGCTTCGCGGGCGGCCCGCGTCTCGCGACTGGGCTCGAAGCCGGCCAGGATCTCGGCTTGCACCCTGCCGTCGAGCAGCCTGCGGATACCGGCGAAGCTACCCTTCTCCTCGCCGCCGACGAAGGACACCGCGGAGCCGCTCTGCCCGGCGCGTCCGGTGCGCCCGATGCGGTGGACGTAGTCCTCCGGATTATCCGGGATATCGTAGTTGACCACATAGGGCAGATCGTCGATGTCGATACCCCGGGCGGCCACGTCGGTGGCGATCAGCGCGCGCACCGAGCGGCGCTTGAAAGCCGTGAGCGCCTTGGTGCGGGCCGACTGGGTCTTGTTGCCATGGATGGCGGCGGAGCGGATGCCTTCCTGCTCCAGCTGCTTGGCCAGGCGGTCGGCGCCGCGCTTGGTGCGGGTGAACACCAGCACCTGGCGCCAGTCGTGCTCGGCCATGAGATGGGTCAGCAGCTCGCGCTTGCGGTGGGCGTCCACCAGGTAGGCGGTCTGCGCCACGTCATCGGCGGCGGCATTCGGCCGGGCCGTCTCGATCACCTGCGGCTCGTTCAGGAACCGCCGGGCCAGCTTGGTGATGGTGGCGGAGAAGGTCGCCGAGAACAGCAGGGTCTGGCGCTGCTTCGGCAGGGCCGAGACAATGCGCTCGATGGCCGGCATGAAGCCCATGTCCAGCATGCGGTCGGCCTCATCCAGGACCAGCATCTCGACACCCGACAGATCCACGGTGCCACGCGTCATGTGGTCGATGAGCCGGCCCGGCGTCGCCACCAGGATGTCCGGCGTGCGCTTGAGGTCCTTGAACTGGGCGCCGATATTGACCCCGCCATACACGGCGGTGCTGCGCAGGGACAGGTGGCGGCCGTAGGTGCGCGCGCTTTCCATGACCTGCACGGCGAGCTCCCGGGTGGGCGTGAGCACCAGCGTGCGGATACGGTGAGGCGTGGGGCGCTGGCCGCCGAGCCGCTGCAGCACCGGCAGCACGAATGCCGCGGTCTTGCCGGTCCCGGTCTGGGCGCTGGCCATGACGTCGGAGCCGCTGAGCACGGCGGGAATGGCCTGGGCCTGGATCGGCGTGGGGCTGTCATAGCCCTGGTCGGAGACAGCACGAAGCAGTTCGGCCTGAAGGCCGAGGGTGTCGAATGACATAAGGGTTTGTCCCGGTTGTTTACGTTACCAAGGCGGTATGGCCCCGGCCGCGCGCCCATGGCTGGTCGCTGCAGGGGAAGATTGGCTAATCGAGGAAAGGCCTTGGCAGTAAACAGTCCGCGATGAGCTTGCGGAGGCCGGCGACGCCGCGGTGAGTGCTGCGGCGTGCGGAAGGCAACGCAGGGCGCACACTACCACGCCCGTCGGCGGTCCGCCAGGGAAATCGGCTGTCGCGATCGAGCGCATGGGCGTGAATCGCCCTCACGGGGGTGGGGCGGTGTCAGCTGAGGTCACCGGGAATGGACGGCAAATCCGGGGTCCGTGGCGCAATGCCGGACCCCGGTGTTCCGCGTCGGGGCTAGACGGACAACCCGGATATCAGCCCGCTCGACAGGGCGTCCCGAACGGCGGGTGGAACGGGTACCGCGCGACGGGCCTGCAGATCCAGGGTGACGGCGACCACCTCGGCCGTGGCCACAGCCGTGCCGGTCTCGGCATCGAAGAGCCAGTGGCAGAAGCTGTAGGTTTTCTCGGAAACCGCCTTCACGGCGCTGCGCAGTGTTAGAACATCACCTGCCCTGGGCCGGGCGCGGTAGATGAAGCGGTATTCCACCGCGGCGCCACCGTGGTTGTCCTCGAGCTGTCCGCCGTCGGTAAGGGCGAAGACGTTGGGGTAGGCGTCCGAGACTATCCCCATGTAGGCCCCGGTATTGAGGTAGCCGTGGCGGTCCACCATGGCCGGCGTCACCTCGCCCTCAAAGGTCCTGCGCAGCCCCAGCGTCTCGGCTTCCCGGAGCGTCGGCGCCGCTCGTGGTTCCGTCACTTCGATGCCCTTCGGCTCGGCACGCCGGGGCAGATCCACCCGGAATCCCTCCGCCGCGGCGAGTGCGTCCTGCGGTAGCGCCCGGGCTTCCAGGGTCTGGCTGTCGAACAGTCCGACGTTGGCGACGAAGGTCGCCGCGGGCTCGCCGCTGGCGCCATTGTACATCTCGGCGAAGACCCGCAGCTGCTCCGGGGAGGAGTCGAGGATGCCGGCGGCGATGGCGATCGGCGTGCCGGCATGCTGTTCCCGCAGGAAGCGGATGTGGTGGTCCTCGGCGAGCAGCCGGGCGCCCTGACCGCGCTGGAAGGCCGGTCCCAGACCCAGGCGAACCGCAAGGCTGTTCAGGGCCGTGGTGGCCTTGGCCAGGTAGAACTGCACGTTCATGTGGCCCATCTGGTCGCATTCCCAGGTCTGGACGCTGTTCCGGTAGACTTCGATGGCTCCGCTCATGGCTCCCCGTTGTGGTGATTACGTCGTCAGATGACGTGGCGATCTTAGCCGATTAGCCGCCGGTCCGACACCGGGCCTGGACGCGGCATGGTAAAGTCGGCGCCCATCACGGCGTAGCGATACAGGCAGTGGGGCCCGGAGTGGACGCGGCGGATCAGGCAGTGGAAAGCAAGCTACTCGGCGGTATTTGCGCCGTGTCCGCCTTTGGCCTCTGGGCCATTCTGCCGATCTATTTCAATCTCATTGGTCCGGCCGTTTCGTCCTGGGAGCTGCTGCTGCACCGGGTGGTCTGGGCCGCCGTTCTCCTTCTGACATTCACCCTGGTGGCGGGCCGCGGCGCCCGGGTTACGGCGTTGCTGAGCCGGCCGGGCCGGTTCATGGCGCTGACCGTCAGCGCGCTGGCCATCGCGGGCAACTGGGGGACGTTTCTCTGGGCGGTCACCCACGGCGAGATCCTTCAGAGCAGCCTCGGCTACTACATCAATCCGCTGTTGAGCGTGTTCCTGGGCTTTTGTTTTCTGCGCGAGCGTCTGACCGTTCTGCAAACGCTGGCCGTGGCCATTGCCGCCGTGGGCGTCGGTTCCCGTGTTGTCGGTTTCGGTGAAGTACCCTGGCTTGCGCTGATGATGGCAGGTTTTTTCGGGCTCTACGGACTGATCCGCAAGCAGGTGGACGTGGACGGCGTGACGGGGCTGCTGATGGAGACGCTGATACTGCTGCCGGTTGCCATCATCTGGCTGGCCATGCTCTGGGCGGACGACTCGATGGCCTTCGGACATGTCGGCCCGGGCGTGGACGCGCTGCTGGTGGGGGCGGGTCTGGTGACGGTGGTCCCGCTGGTACTGTTCGCCGTGGCTGCGAGGCGGTTGAAGCTCGCCACCATCGGGCTCACCCAGTACATCGCACCCACCGGCCATCTGCTGATCGGTGTCTTTCTGTACGGTGAACCCTTCACGCGCGCCGAGGCCGTGACCTTCGGCTGCATCTGGCTGGGCCTGGCGCTCTACACCGCCGATATCTGGCTGCAGCCCCGGCGCGAGGCGGCGGCGAGCGCGTCTTCGTGAGCAACTTCAGACGAGGAGACCCCAATGGAGCGAACGATCGATCCGGACCGCGAGCAGCTCTCGCGGGTGCTCAAGCAGGTGCCGCAGGACACGCCCATCGTCATGGTCAACCTGCTCCGGTTCCGGGATGAGGCCGTCTATCCCGACGGCCATGGTGCCGAGCCCTGCACCGGCGCAGAGGCCTATCACCGTTACGCCCAGGTGGCGGTGGAGAAGATCCGCGAGGTGGGTGGCAAACCGGTCTGGGGCGGCAGCGTCCAGGCCAGCCTGATCGCACCGCCCGAGGAGGCATGGGACGAGGTGGTTCTGGTGCAGTACCCCTCCATCGGTGCGTTCATGGACATGATACGCCAGGAGGACTACCAGGCCGCGGCCGTGCACCGGACCGCCGCGCTGGAGAACGCGCGGCTGATCTGCACGGTGGAGGGGCAGCGGTAGCGTTTGGCGCGGTGCCGCGACGTGTTCGCGCCGGGGCGGCGCTCCCACGGTGTCGGGATCGCGGCTTGCGCCGCTCCTACGGATGCCCCTTGGCAGTCGTAGGAGCGGCCCCTGGCCGCGAACGGTGGCTTCGTTCGATGCTCGTCCTTTTCGTCCGCCGAGAGGCGGATGAAACCGCAGTCGACGTTCAACGGTAGCCAAAGAGCTATTCGCGGCCAGGGGCCGCTCCTGCACGACGGCGCAAGCGGCATCGGCACGCCGGACGGATGGGCTTGGCATCCGGCGTTCCAGAACCGATCCCCGGCTCCGTCCAGCCCCGGCCGGCAATCAACGCCAGCCCCGTGACGCGCTGTCGAACTGCCGGACTACGGCCTCATCGGGGCCGTTGATGCGACTGAATACGAAGATCGCCGCCGCACAGACGATGAATCCCGGCAGGATTTCGTACATGTCGAACCAGCCCCCTGAGAGCTGCTTCCAGATCACCACCGTGAGCGCGCCCAGGACGATGCCGGCTAGGGCGCCGTTGCGGCTCATGCCGCGCCAGAACAGCGACAGGATGATGACCGGCCCGAAAGCGGCACCGAAGCCGCCCCAGGCGTAGGAGACCAGCCCGAGAACGCGGCTCTCGGGGTTGCCGGCGATGAGCAGCGCGATCAGGGCGATTCCGGCCACCGCCCCGCGGCCCACCCAGACCAGCTCGCTCTGGCTGGCACCGGGGCGCAGGAAGGGTTTGTAGAAGTCCTCGGCCAGCGCGCTGGATGAGACCAGCAGCTGGGAGTCGATGGTGGACATGACGGCGGCGAGGATGGCGGCGAGCAGTACGCCGGCAACCCACGGGTTGGCCAGGGTGGTGGAGAGGACGATGAATACCTTCTCGGCGTCCTCCAGGGGCTGGTCGGCGAAGTAGGCGATGCCGGCGTAGCCCACGAAGATGGCGCCGAACAGTGAGACGACCATCCAGGTTATGCCGATCAGCCGGGCCTTGGGCACGTCCCGCGGGTCGCGCATGGCCATGAATCGCACGATGATGTGGGGCTGGCCGAAATAGCCCAGACCCCAGGCCATGAGCGAGACGATGCCGAACAGGGTCATGCCGCTGAACGCGTCGTTGTAGGCCGTCTTCATGCCGCCGACCGCGCTGACCGTGGTGTCCCAGCCGCCCAGGGCGTCAATGGCGACCATGGGCACGACCACCAGGGCGCCGAACATGAGGATGCCCTGGATGAAATCGGTCCAGGAGACCGCCAGGAACCCGCCCAGGAACGTGTAGGAAATGATCACCAGGCCGCCGACCCACAGCGCGGTGTGGTAGTCCAGGCCGAAGCTTGCTTCGAAGAGCTTGGCGCCGGCGACCATGCCGGAGGAGGTGTAGAAGGCGAAGAACACGAGGATGACCACGGCGGAGATGACCCGAAGCGCCTTGCTGCGGTCCTGGAAGCGGTTCTCCAGATAGTCCGGCACCGTGATGGAATCGTTGGCCACCTCCGTGTAGACCCGCAGTCGCTTGGCCACGAACTGCCAGTTCAGATAGGCGCCGATGGTGAGCCCGATGGCGATCCAGATCTGGTTCATCCCCGCGGCGTAGACCGCGCCGGGCAGGCCCAGCAGCAGCCAGCCGCTCATGTCGGAGGCCCCCGCGGACAATGCGGCGACCCCGCTACCGAGGCGGCGGCCGCCCAGGACGTAATCGGAGAGATTGTCCGTGATGCGGTACGCGACGATGCCGATGGCCAGCATGGCGAGGAGGTACACCACGAAGGTGACCAGGGTGGGCGTGCTCATGGCCAGTTCCATGTTCTTCTCCTTATTGCGAGGTCGGCGGCCTGCAGTGCGGGCCAACGCCCGCGCGAACCGTTCAGCGCTTACCTAGCGGTCCAGCGCATAGGTAATCACCGCCAGGATGACGCAGGCGGGCATGGGTACGAGCAGCCAGAACCAGGTGGCGGTGGTGAGCGCGGTTTCCATGGGGGCTCCTTCGGGGTCGAATGCGTGGGTGTCGCGGTTACTCTCGGTAATGCTGCGGCTCCGGCAGCAGCAGCGGCTGATTCTCCGGTGCCTCGTCATCCAGGGACATCAGGGAGGCGTTGCCGCCGGCAGCGGTCGTGTCGATGCTGACCGCCCGCTCCACGGCGAAGCGGTGCAGGTAGTGAGGCCCGCCGGCCTTCGGGCCCGTACCGGACAGACCCTCGCCGCCGAAGGGGTGCACACCCACCACCGCGCCGATCATGTTGCGGTTCACGTAGGCGTTGCCGACCCGGACGCGTGAGAGCACGCGGTTGACGGTGTTGTCGATGCGGCTGTGGATGCCGAACGTCAGGCCATAGCCGGCGGCGTTGATTTCGTCGACCACGCCGTCGATGTCCTCGCCCCGGAAGCGAATGACGTGCAGAACCGGGCCGAAGCGCTCGCCGGGGAGCTGCGAAAGGCTGTCCAGCTCGAAGGCCGCCGGTGGCACGAATGTGCCGTGGTCGGTCTCGGGGCCGAGCTGGCAGCGGTGGATGCAGCGGGTGCCGCGATCCATTGCCTGGATGTGATCTTCGAGCATGCGCCGGGCGTCGTCGTCGATGACCGGCGTGACGTCGGTCCCGAGGTGCCAGGGATCGCCGATGCGCAGCTCGGCCATGGCGCCGGCGAGCATCGCCAGCAGGTCGTCGGCGATGTCCTGCTGCACGTACAGCACCCGCAGCGCGGAGCAGCGTTGACCGGCGCTCTGGAAGCTGGACTTGAGCACGTCCGCCACCACCTGTTCCAGCAGCGCCGAGGAATCCACGATCATGGCGTTCTGGCCGCCGGTTTCGGCGATGAACGGGATGATCGGTCCGGCCCGCTCCGCCAGGCGCTGGTTGATGCGCCGGGCCGTGGGCACGGAGCCGGTGAAGGCGACCCCGGCAATGCGTTCGTCGGCGACCAGTGGCTCGCCCACCGTGGGTCCGTCTCCGGGCAGGAACTGCAGCACGTCACCGGGGACGCCGGCGCGATGCATCAGGTTCACGGCCGCCGCGCCGATGAGGCTTGTCTGTTCGGCCGGCTTGGCGATCACCGCGTTGCCCGCCACCAGCGCCGCCGTCACCTGGCCGGTGAATATGGCCAGCGGGAAGTTCCAGGGGCTGATGCAGACGAACACGCCGCGGCCGTGGAGCGTGAGGCGGTTGCGCTCGCCGGTGGGGCCGGGCAACACCATCGGTTCGGCAAACTCCCGCCGTGCCTGGGCGGCATAGTAGCGGCAGAAGTCCACCGCTTCGCGGACTTCGGCCACGCCATCCGGGATGTGCTTGCCGGCCTCCCGCGCGCAAAGCGCCACCAGCTCAGGCATGTCCGCTTCCAGCAGCTCCGCGTAGCGTTCCAGGCAGGCCGCACGCTGCGTCGCGGGAGTGGCCGCCCAATCGGCCGCGGCGCGGCTGGCGCGATCCAGGGCCCGGTCGACATCCTCGGCCGTGGCGAATCCCACGCGCCCGACACTGCGGCGACGGTCCGCCGGCGAGGTGACCGGACGCTCGGCACGACCGGCGGGGCGGCCGCCGATCAGCGGCGTCGCCTCCCATTGACGGCCGTCGGCGGCCGTCATGCCCTCATGCAGCCAACGCAACTGGTCGGCGTCCGTCAGGTCCACGCCGCGGGCATTGGGCCGGTGCGGGCCATACAGGTCCCGGGGCAGGGGAATGCGCGGATGCGGCGTGCCGGAGAGCTCGCTCACCCGCGCGACGGGGTCCGCGATGATCTCCTCCACCGGGGTCTCCTCGTCGACGATGCGGTTGACGAAGGAGCTGTTGGCGCCATTCTCCAGTAGCCGTCGCACCAGGTAGGCGAGCAGGTCCTCGTGGCTGCCCACCGGGGCGTAGATGCGGCAGGGCCGCGGGTTGTCCGCCGATTCCACGATCTGCTCGTAAAGGGCCTCGCCCATGCCATGCAGCCGCTGGAACTCGAAGGTCGCGTCACCGTCGGCCGCCTCCAGGATATACGCGACGCTGTGGGCGTTGTGGGTGGCGAACTGGGGATAGAAACGGTCCGGATCCGCCAGCAGTTTCCTCGCGCAGGCGAGATAGGAGACGTCCGTGTTGGCCTTGCGGGTGAACACGGGGTAGCCGTCCAGCCCCTGTTCCTGGGCGATCTTGATCTCCGTGTCCCAGTACGCGCCCTTGACCAGGCGCACCATCAGCCGACGTCCGTCCCGTTTTGCCAGCGCCGCCAGCCAGTCGATCAGCGGGAAGGCCCGTTTCTGGTAGGCCTGGACGGCCAGGCCCAGCCCCTGCCAGCCACCCAGCTCGGGGTCCGCCGAGACGGCATCGAGCACTTCCAGGGAAATATCCAGCCGGCCGGCCTCCTCGGCATCGATGGTCAGATTGATATCCCGCTCGGCGGCCATCCGCGTCAGCGTTTTCAGACGCGGCAGCAGCTCGGCCATGACCCGGTCGCGGTGCGCCAGCTCGTAGCGCGCGTGCAGGGCCGAGAGCTTGACCGACACGCCGGGGGACTCGATGGGCCCCCGGCCGCCCGCCAGGCGCCCGATGGACTCGATGGCGTCGCTGTAGGCCTGGAAATAGCGCCGGGCGTCGGCATCGGTGCGGGCCGCTTCGCCGAGCATGTCGTAGGAATAGCGGTAGCCGCGCTTCTCCAGTGTGCGGGCGCGCTTCAGCGCCTCGTCGATGCTCCGTCCCATGACGAACTGGCGGCCCATGATGCGCATGGCCTGACGCACCGCCTGCCGGATAACGGGTTCGCCACTGCGGCGCACCAGACCGTGCAGGACCGAGGCGAAGTTGCGCTCGGGGTTGTCCCGGGGGCGCAGAATGCGGCCGGTGAGCATCAGCGCCCAGGTGGAGGCATTGACGAACAGTGACTCGCTCCCGCCGAGATGGCTCTCCCAGTCGGAGGGCGCGATCTTGTCCTCGATGAGCTTGTCGACGGTCTCGGCGTCGGGTATGCGGAGCAACGCCTCGGCCAGGCACATGAGCACCACGCCCTCCTGGCTGGAGAGCTCGTACTCGTGCATGAACGCATCGATGCCGCCGGCATGTCCGCTCTCCGAGCGAACGCCCTGGACCAGCGCCCGGGCGTTGGCGGCGACGCGCTCGCGAGCCGCCCCGTCCAGATGAGCGGCTTCGAGCAGGCGGCTGACGCAGGCCGCCTCGTCGGCCCGGTACGCGGCGTTGATCGGGCCGTGAAGAGGGTCGCTGAACAGCGCGGGTAAATCGAAGTCCATGGGTGCGGTCTTCCCTTGGCCAGCGCACGGGTGCCGTCGCGACACCCAATCCTTCAGCATAGGGCAGTCTGGAAGGCCTGCAATGTACTCGTGGCGGGCGACTGGCGCCGTCCGGTTGCCCCTGGCCGGCTTGGTCCCGCCGCCGATACTTTGCCTCGGAGCTCCCGGCCGGCGGGTACTATTCGGCGTTTCCCTAGTATGATGGCGCGGCCGCGCGCCAGGAGGCCGTGGCTTCGCTGCCAGGGCGGGCGATTTCGGGCACGAGCGGAATGAGGTGAGTGTGGAAACGGAACAGCGGTCAGGCGCGGCGATGACGGGCGCGCTGACGACGGCGGTGGTGCTGCGGATCTTTCTTCCCTTCGCGGCCGGCTACTATCTGTCCTATGTCTACCGGGCGGTCAATGCGGTGATCGCACCCAACCTGGTAGCCGATGCGGGCCTCAGCGCCTCGGATCTGGGGCTGCTGACCAGCGCCTATTTCCTCGCCTTCGCGGTGCTGCAACTGCCCATAGGCGTGCTGCTGGACCGTTTCGGGCCGCGGCGGGTCGAGGCCATCATGCTGCTTTTCGCCGCCGCCGGCTCGGTCATCTTCGCCATGGCCGATGACCTCGCCGGCCTGGGCCTGGGCCGGGCGTTGATCGGCGCGGGCGTGTCCTGCTGCATGATGGCGGCCTTCAAGGCTTTCGTGCTCTGGTTCAGGCCCCACCAGCTGCCGGCGATCAACGGCTTCCTGCTGACGGCGGGTGCCCTCGGCGCCATCAGCGCCACCGCACCGGTGGAATGGCTGGTGGCATTGACCGACTGGCGTTTCCTGTTCGCCGCGCTGGGTGTCTTCGGCATCCTGATCGCGGCAGCGGTCCATTTCATCGTTCCCGAGCACCCGGAGCGGCCCGAGCACGTCACCATGCGGGACCAGCTCAGCGGCCTGGCGGAAATCTTCCGCGACCGGTTCTTCTGGCGCGTGGCGCCGGTTGCCGCGGTCTGCCAGGGCGGTGGCCTGGCGATACAGGGGTTGTGGATGGGCCCGTGGTTGCGGGACGTAGCCGGCTTCACCCGGCCGGAGGTGGCGAATCACCTGCTGATTACCGCGCTCGCCCTGGGCGTGGGTTTCTTTACCATGGGGCTGATGACCGAGCGGCTCTCACGCCTGGGCGTCCGGCCCGTGAGCGTGGCCGGTGCCGGCATGACGATCTACGTGGCCGCCGTCGCTCTGATAGCCAGTGGCTGGACCCTCTGGCTGCCGGTGCTGCTGGCCGCCTTCGGCTTCCTGGCGTCTACGGGGACGCTCAGTTACGCGCTGATGTCACAGCATTTTTCCAGACACCTGGCCGGCCGGGCCAACACCGCGCTCAACCTGCTGGTGTTCGTCGCGGCCTTTGCGGCCCAGTGGCTGATCGGCGTGGTGCTGTTGCCCTGGGAGGACCCGGCGACCCACGCCTACGCCCTGCCCGGTTACCAGGTCGCTTTCGGCGGTCTCGCGGCCGTCCAGCTGGGCACCCTGGCGTGGTTCTTCATCTCGGGCCGCCGCGCGCCCGGTTGAGGGGGGCGGCCTCTGGGGGCGGTCAATCGACAGCCCCATGGCCCGGTGATAAGTTCAGAAAATGGTCAAGTCACAGGACGGAGATACTCGTGGCTGTTACCGCGCGCCCGCGTCCTCGGGCATTCGCCTGCCGGCATGCCCTGGCCCTGCTGGCAGCCCTGATATTGTGGGCCGATGTTGCGAGCGCTGAAGCCGGCGACGCCAGTCTCGTGGTGGCGGCCGACCGGTGGTGCCCGTACAACTGCGAGCCGGGCTCGGACCGGCCCGGGTACCTGATCGACGTGCTGCGCGAGGTGTTCGAACCGCTCGGCATAGCCGTTCACTATCGGGTCATGCCCTGGAAACGCGCCCTGTACGAGACCGAGCGTGGCCGCATCGACGCGGCTCTGGGGGCGGTGGCTGGCGACCGGGGCAATAACATCATCGGTCGCGAGCCTCTCGGTGTGAACGAGACCGTATTGGTGGTGCGCAGGGGGCAGGCCCTGGAATACTGGCGCCCGCAGGATCTGACCGGCCTTACCATCGGCGTCGTTGCCGATTACAGCTATGACAGCGAGGGGCCACTGGACAGCTACCTGGCAAAGCGCCGGGCCGCGGAGGCGGGCGTCTACGTCGTTCGCCGGCAGGAGCCGCTGGCGTCCCTGCTGGCCATGCTGACCAGCGACCGCATCGATGTTTTTCCGGAGAACCGCTACGTGGTGGTCCACGCCCTGTCCCGGCTGGGCTATGCCGACGACGTGAAGCTGCTGGAAACGGGGGTTGCGGATTCGGTCTATATCGCCTTCACGCCCGATAAACGGGGCCGGCGCCACCTGGAACTGCTGGACCGGGGCGTCCGGCAGCTGCGTGCCAGTGGCCGTCTTCGGGCCATCATGGCCCGCTACGGCATCCATCAGGACCTGTAGCGGGACGCGTTGATGGCGTTCCGGGAAAAAGGAGTCCGCCAGGCGCCCGCGTCCAGGAGCATCGTCCGCCGGGTCACTGCCGCCAGCATCGGCCTGGTCGTGTGCGGGCTGCTGTTCGCCATCGCCGGCTCGCTGTGGATTCTCTACCGCCAATCCGTCGAACAGTATGAAACCCGGCTGGACGAGCAGCTCAGTGTGCTCGCGGGCAGTCTGGAACAGCCTCTCTGGTCCTTCGACGAACACACCATCCGCACGATCTGCGAAACCTACAGTGCCCATTCCGACGTGGTTTCCGTCGCCATCTTCAGCGACGACCCGGACAGGCCCATCTGCCGGGTCGAGACGGCGCATTCCGGCGGGCGCATGGAGAAGACCCGTCTGATCGAATACGAAGGACAGGTCATCGGCGGCGTGGACGTGGCCATCAGCAAGACGGCTCACGAGGATACGGTATCGACCATACTCTGGTTCGGCCTGGGAAGCGCGGCATTGATCTGCAGTTTCATTTTCCTCGGCGTGCGCCGGCTTCTGGGCGTGTTTCTGCAGACACCGCTCACCACCCTGTCCGATTGGGCCGGGGAGGTGGGGCGTGGCCGCTACGGTGCCGTGGAGGGCAATATCCGCGAGGTGGAGCTGCAGGGTCTGGCACGGCGCTTCCAGGACATGGCGGCGGTGCTGGCTGCCCGGGAGCTGGAGCTGCGCAAGCTTTCCATGGCAACGGAGCAGAGTCCGGCGTCCGTCATCATTACCGATCCGGACGGTCGCGTGGACTACGTCAACCGCACCTTCGAGGAGATCACCGGGTTCCGGTCGGATGAAGTGCGGGGCCGCCCGGCCGGGGTGCTGCTGGCCGGGGAGCTCTCGCCCGCGGAACGCACGGCGCTGTGGCAGCGGGTCCGGTCCGGGCATACCTGGCAGGGAGAGGTGCGCGGCCGCACCGTGGACGGCCGCGAGATCTGGGAGCGCACGCGCGTCGCGGCCATTCAGGATGACGACGGCCGCATCCTGCACTACATCGCCGTCAAGGAGGACATTACCCTGCAGAAGGAACAGGCCGAGCGCATCGAGCACCAGGCGCTCTATGACGGTCTGACCGATCTGCCCAATCGTTTCCTGTGCATGGACCGGCTCTCGCGGCTGATCAGGGAGGTGCAGCGCCGCGGCGACCACCTGGCCGTGCTTTTCCTCGATCTGGACGATTTCAAGAAGGTCAACGATTCCCTCGGCCATGAAGTGGGTGACAAGCTGCTGGTGCAGGCGGCCCGCCGGCTCGCGGGCGCGGTCCGTACCGAAGACACCCTGGGACGGCTGGGTGGCGACGAGTTCCTGGTGCTGGCGGGTGGACTGAGGGATCCGGAGGACGCCACTGCTCTGGCCGAGCATCTTATCGAGCAGGTGCGGCGCCCGTTCCGGATCGACGGCCGGGAGCTGATGCTGACGGTCAGCGTCGGCATCGCCTGTTGCCCGGAGGACGGGGCCAGCGTTGCCGAGCTGCTGCGCAAGGCCGACACGGCCATGTACCACTCCAAGGGACAGGGACGGAATACGCTCCACTACTTCACACCCGCGATGAACGCCAGCGTGTCCCGGCGCCTGGCCCTGGAGGAGAACCTGCAGGGCGCGCTGGAGCGGGGCGAGTTCCGGGTCGTCTATCAGCCCATCGTCAGTGCCGGGACCGGGGACTGGGTGGGCGCGGAGGCGCTGCTGCGCTGGCACACGCCGGCCCTGGGCGAGGTATCGCCCGCGGAGTTCATCCCGGTGGCGGAGCAGACGGGTCTCATTCTGCCTATCGGGCTGGAAGTGCTCAGGCAGGCGGTTGCCGCCGTGCGTCTGTGGCGCAGCCGCACCCAGCGGGCGCTGACCGTCGCCGTCAACCTGTCGCCCCAGCAACTGCGTGATCCCGGCCTCGCGGGCCATGTGGACGAGATCCTGCGTGAAGGCGGCCTGACGGGGGATTGTCTGACACTGGAGATCACCGAAGGCGTGCTCATGAGCGGACAGGCGCAGACCGACAGGGTGCTTCAGCAGCTGCTGCGACTGGGCGTGGGTATCGGCATGGATGACTTCGGCACGGGGTACTCATCACTGAGCTATCTGCGCAGCTATCCGTTCAGCACGCTGAAGATCGACCGCACTTTCGTGGCCGACATCAACCGCGATCCGGCGGACCGTGAGCTGGTGAATGCCGCCATACACATGGGCAACGCCCTGGGCATGCGCGTGATCGCGGAAGGCGTGGAGACCCGGGATCAGCTGCGTATCCTCTCGGAGCTCGGCTGTCGGCTGGCGCAGGGGTTCCTGTTCAGCAAGCCCGTGCCGGAGTCCGCCTTCACGGAGTCACTGCGCCGCCGTTCCACCGCCGGTTAGGCATCCGCCGCTCACAACCGGCACGCCGTCGGGGCGATGTCGGTGCCGCATCCGGCCGACCGGCTCAGCCGTCGCCGGTGACGTTCGCGTCGTAGTGGTGTCCGCCGCGCAATACCGTTTCCTCGCGGCGCTTGAGCCATTCTTCGGGTGTCGAACGCGGGGCGAACTCCGAGCGGCCCGCGACCTCGCGATCGTGCATCAGCGCCCAGTGCACGCTGGGGAAGGCGAGCTCGTTCCAGGGAATCTCCTCCCAGCGAAACAGGTCGATCTCCAGGGTTTCCTCGCCACAGCCATATTCCGGGCGCAGCAGGTGGCCCCGGTAGATCATCTGTACCTGGTTGATGCGGGGAATATCGTAAATGGCCAGCAGGGCATCCAGCTCCACTTCGGTCAACGCTTCCTCCCGCGTCTCCCTGCGCGCGCCTTCCGCCGTGGTCTCGTTCTCCTCCAGGTAACCGGCCGGCATGGTCCAGTAACCGCGCCGCGGCTCGATGGCACGCCGGCACAGGAGAATGCGGTCCTGCCAGTGGCAAATGGCGCCCACCACGATGCGGGGATTGCTGTAGTGGATGAAGCCGCAGGTGTCGCAGACGAGTCGCGGTCTGTCGTCGCCCGCCGGTACGCGGACCTGGGTGGGGCCGCTGGGTCTGTCGTCGCTCATGATCGTCTTTCCGCTTGCGGGCCGCTCATACTCTGCCCGGGGCGGCTGCCGGGTCAATCCCTGCCGGGAAGCGCGGCAAGCACCTCCCCGGCGGCGCGTTGACCGGACTGCCAGGCGCCGTGCGCCGTGGCAAAGCTCCGGCCGTCCGTCGCCTCGCCCGCGAAGAATAACCGCTGCGCCACCGGTGTCGCCAATACGGCGCGCAGATGGTGACAGCCGGGCCGCGCCGCGGAATAGCTGCCGGCAATGTGCGTGGCATGGCGCCAGCACGTTCGCGTCCCGGCGCGGACACGGCCGCCCACCGCCTCGCCCAGGGCGGCCGACAGTCGCCGTCGGGCGAACGCCACGGCATCCGCTTCGGGCCAGTCGGCCACATTCCGGGCCAGCTCGCCGCCCGTGTAGGCCACGGCCACGGGCAGGCCGAATGGCCGGACATGGAAACCGAAGGCGCCCTCCCGGTCGAGGATGCTCAGATAGGTGTTCTCGGGTAGCGGGAGGGCATCGTCATCCAGGAGCAGTGCGATCTTCTCGGCCCAGCCCATGGGCAGACCGTCGAGGGCTTCGATCTTGTCGGCGGGCAGCCCCGGTTCGAAAGCGAGGCCCCCACCAGCCAGCACCCCGTTGGAGACCGTGATGATGGCCGCCCGGGCGCGCAGCGTGCCCCGGTCGCTATCCACACGCACGCCGCCTCGATCGTAACGGATACGGCGAACCCGGCAACCGGTGTTGACGGGCAATCCCTCGGCAAGCGCGTCGGCCAGCGCGCCCAGGCCGGGGTGCGTGATCCAGTCCTCGTCGAGCTCTTCCTCCGCCGCGGCCTCGGCGGTTGAGTAGTTCTCGGGCTCCACGGCGTTGATGGTGGTGAGCAGGTAGCGGGCAATGGGTGACCACGGGCTTGTCGCATCCAGGTAGGCCGCCGCGGGAGCGTCGATGCCATTCCAGCCGGCGCGGGTTATGGCGTCGAAGCTCGCCTCGAGATGGGCCTGGATGGCGCCGGCCCGGTCCGCCTCTGCCAGCGTGCCGTCGATCGCGAATCGCGTCGGCATCTTGCGCGCGTAGCGGATCCCGTGTGTATCCGCCAGGGCCCGGAGGGGGTTCCGGGAAGCCTGGTGGAGCCAGGCGCAGCCCCGGTCGAAGGGCACGCCCAGGGACGTGGATTCGGTCCACGCCCGGCCGCCGGGCCGGTCCCCGGCCTCCAGCAGCCTCGCGGAGACGCTGGCGGCCCTCAACGCGCGACCGGCGGCGAGGCCGGCGAAACCGGCCCCGACGATCGCTACGTCCACATGATTCGCATCGCTGACTGCCATACGCGCGGCAACTCCATGATTGCGCCGGCATGGTATCAGCGCCTGAAGCGGCTGTTCCTCACCGGGTAGCGGCCGGAGAATCGAATGACGAGCGGCGTGGCGCGCAGGGGGGCGTACCGTACGCCACCGCGCTGGGCGTGAATGTGCAGATGCGGTGCCGTGGTCTGCCCGGAGTTGCCCACACGGGCGATAGCCGCCCCGGTGGCCACGCGCTGTCCCGTCCGCACCGAAACGCTCCCGCGCTGCAGGTGCGCCAGCACCACTGTTGCGTCCTGGCAGTCGATGAACACGTGATTGCCGAGCGGCCTGCCGAGATCGCGTCGGGGCACCGGCATGTCCGGAGCGCCGTCGTGGCTGCGCGATACCCGGCCGCTGCAGGGTGCCCGTACCGGGGTGCCGAAGATCGCATAGGCGCCCGGGTCTTCCGGCATGATGCCGAGCGCGGTGACGCCAAGCGCGTTCAGCCTGGTGATGTCGACGCCATAGCTCTGGCCCCGGTAATCGCGGCGGAAGTCGTCGGTCAGCGTGACGAGGTGGTGATTGATCAGCAGGCTGCTGCCGGCGGCGGCGACGTAATAGTGGCCGTCGTCGAGGGGGAAGCGCAGATCCACGCCCGGTGCCTCCGGCGGGTAGTACCCCCGCAGGGCGGTGGCGGCCAGGGCCAGCAGCGCGCCGGCAGTGATTCCGC
>JACDUA010000088.1 GCA_013519935.1 Ectothiorhodospiraceae bacterium WFHF3C12
CGCCTGGAGGCGCTCGGGCCGGTCACCGCGGCGGCGCTCGCCGCGCCCCTGAGCGGGCGGTTGGCGGACGTGGAACAGGCCCTGCTGGCGCTGGAGGCGGAGGGCTTCGCCATTCGCGGCCGTTTCACCGGCGGCGCGGCCGAGGAATGGTGCGACCGGCGGCTGCTGGCCCGCATCCACCAGTACACCCTCAAGCGCCTGCGCTCCGAGATCCGGCCGGTGAGCCAGGCCGTGTTCATGCGTTTCCTGTTCGAATGGCACGGCGTCGGCGGCGAGCCGGCCGAAGGGGTCGATGCGCTGTCCGCGGCGGTGGGGCTGCTGGAAGGGTATGCCGCGCCCGCCGTGAGCTGGGAGTCGGACATCCTGCCGGCCCGAGTCGGTGACTACCGGCCGCACATGCTGGATCAGCTGTGCGCCAGCGGGCAGGTAACCTGGCTGCGCCGATGGGGCGGCCGGCTGGCCGAGGCCAACGGCGAGGGCGGCAAGCGCCGCGGCGCGCCGGTGCGCCAGACCCCCATTGCCCTGGTGGAGCGGGGCACGGCCAGCTACTGGCACCATCTCACCCCACCCGGTGCGCCGGAGTCGCTCTCTCTGAGCGGCCCCGCCGAACGCGTGGTCGGAGCCCTTCGCGAGGCCGGGGCGCTGTTCTTCGTGGATATCGTCCAGCGCACCGGGCTGCTGCGTACCCAGGTGGAGGAGGCGCTGGCCGAGCTGGTGAACCTGGGTCTGGTCAACGCGGATACCTTCCAGGGCCTGCGTGGCCTGGTGACGCCGCCCTCGAAGCGCACGCCCTTCGGCGCAGGCGCGCGCCGCCGTCGGCGCAATACCGCGCCGGGGCCGGATCAGGGCGGGCGCTGGTCGCTGACCGTCTCCGGCGGCGACATCGAGCCGGACCGCGACGCCCTGGTCCAGCACGTGGTGGACGTGCTGCTGCAGCGTTACGGCGTGGTCTTCCGCCGCCTGCTGGACCGGGAGGCCGGCCTGCCGCCCTGGCGGGAGCTGCTCTACGCGCTGCGACGACTGGAGGCCCGGGGGGAGATACGGGGCGGGCGTTTCGTGGATGGCTTCGCCGGCGAGCAGTTCGCCCTGCCGGAGGCGGTCGGCGCCCTGCGCAAGCTGCGCCGCGACGGTGACAAGGGCGAATACGTCGCCCTCTCCGCGGCCGATCCCCTCAACCTCACCGGTGTCGTCACCGCCGGGGAGCGGGTCCCTGCCCAGCCCAGCAACCGGGTGCTCTACCTGGACGGCGTGCCCGTGGCGTCGGCTTCCGGCCGGGAGGTCGCGTTCCTGAAAGCCATCGACGCCGAGGGGCAGTGGCAGGCGACCGAGGCGCTTCTGCGGCCCATGACCCATCATCGGCCCGGCGCCGGCTGATAAGGCCGAGAGCCCGTAGGTCGAAATCGGCCGCAGGCCGACGCCGACGTCCGATGAGAAGGGTGCGACTATGCCGGATGCCAAGCGCATCCGGCCTACGGCTTCTGAGTGGTCCCAGAGGTTATGGCCTGGCCTGTCGTTGAGCCCGTAGGTCGGCATCGGCCGCAGGCCGACGCCGACATCCGATGGGGCGCGGACGGATATGTCGGATGCCGAGTGCATCCGACCTACGGCTTGCTGCCTTCACTTTGTCGGGGCGCAAGCCGCTGCTCTATCGCCGCAGTCAGTCGCTCCGGCCCATGCGGGCATTGAGCAGCGCCAGGGGTGACGGGCCGCCGTCGTCATTCCGGGGCGACTGCATGGCATGGCGCTCCCAGCGCTCCAGCTCCCGCTCGTAGACATCGAAAATGCAGGGCACGCAGTTGCCCTGGCAGCAGGCAAGCGGGTCCGGCGGCTCGGGTCGATTGCTGTTGGCCATCACAACCACCGGCGGAGATAGAAAAACAGGGCCTCGATGCCACCCAGCACGACCAGGACGGCGCAGACGATCCAGAACGCCGCCTCGCTGTCCACGCCGGGCATGCCGCCGACGTTGATGCCGAGCAGGCCGGTGACGAATCCCAGTGGCAGGAACAGCGCCGCGGCGAGCGAGAGCACGTACATGTTGCGGTTCATCTGGTCGGACAGCCGCGTGGCCAGCTCTTCCTGGCTGACCGCGGCCCGCTCGCGTATGGCGTCGAGATCCTCCACCAGGCGGGTCAGGCGTTCCCCGGCCTCGCGCATGCGTTCGCGCTCGTAGTCCTCCAGCCACGCGGGGCGGTCCTGGACCAGCCGGTGCAGCACGTCCCGCTGGGGCGCGACGAAGCGGCGGAAGTTGATGGCCTGCCGGCGCAGTGCCGCGAGACGGCCCCGCAGGTTGCGGCTGTATTCCACCAGCAGGGTTTCCTCAAGCTCGTCGAGCTGCTCTTCCAGGCCGTGGACCACCGGCCCCATGTTGTCCACCAGCCGCACGGCCATGGCGGTGAGCAGTTGCCCGGGTTTCCGGGGGCCGGTGCGGATCCGGACATCGTTGCGTAGGTCGTCGATGGCCCGCAGGTCCTGGCCGTGGAGGCTGACGAGCCGGTCGGCGTCCAGCCAGGCGCGGATCGAGACCATGTCGTCGGGCTGGGTCCCCGGGTTGAAGTTGGCGCCGCGCAGGAAGACCAGTGCGTGATCGTCGCCGAGAACCGCGCGGGGGCGGGTCTCCTCCTGGAGCAGGGCCTGGATGGTAAGGCGGTCGAGACCGGACTCGCTCTCCAGCCACTGGTGGGCTTCGGGGGCGAGGCGGTTGAGGTCCAGCCACAGGAATCCCTGCGCCGGCTGCCAGGCGTTGACGCCGTCCCAGTCCAGGGCAGTGACGTTGCCATCGGTGTCGAATAGGTAGGCGCAGATCAGGCCCGCGTCGTCTTCCATGGTCCCTCGGCTGCAAGCGTTGTTTTGATCATGCAAGAACAACGCGCCCGGCCCTTCGGGTCAAGCTGGCCGGCGCGGCGGGCTGCGGTCAGGTTAGCCCGACGCGCAGCTGATCCACCGGCAGGGCCAGAATGTTCTCGGTGGCCTCGGTGAGCACCTGGGCCACCTTCACCGTCTGGCTGAGCGAGGCCCACTCGTCGGTGGCATGGGCCTGGTCGATCTCGCCGGGGCCATACAGCAGCGTCGGCGTGTTGGCGAGGCGGACCCAGGCCGACATGTCACAGCCGTAGGGTGCGCCCCGGGCGGTGGGGCTGTCGCCGAAAACGCGCCGGGCGGCGCCGGAGACGGCATCCACCAGTGGATGGTCCGTGGGGATCTGGGCCGAGCCGAACCCCGCGGCCTTCCAGCGCACGACTGGCGGATTCTCCCGCAGCCAGGCGTTGCTCTGGGCGGCTTCCTGGAGCTCCCGCTCGAAGCGCGCCTTCGCCTCCTTGACGGTCTCGTTGAGGGCGACCCCGATGCGGACCTCGACGGTCAGTTTGTCCATCACGCTGGATGACCAGGTGCCGCCGTGGATCGTGCCTATGTTGGTGGCGTAGGGCAGGCCCAGTGCGCTCATCAGCGGGTGGGTCTCCCGTTCGTTGAGCGCTTTCTCGGCCTCGCGCAGGGCCTGGTGCAGGTGCCAGTAGTGGTCCAGCGCGCTCTCGCCGGTGAGCCGCTTGCTGGCATGAGCCGCCATGCCGAGGATGTCGATCTCGCAGGACATGGCGCCCGCGTGGGCCGTCACCAGCCGGGTCTCGCCGTCCTGGGTCGTGGGTTCGGGCACGATGCACGCGTCCGCCTTCCAGCCAGCGCGTATCGCCGAGAGCGTGCCGAGCCCGCTGTCCTCCTCGGCCGGCACCGCGATGAAGATGACCCGGCCGGGAAAGTCGCGGGGCCCGTCGGCGAAGGTCTCGAAGGCCTCCAGGGCGGATACCAGGCCGGATTTCATGTCGCTGGCGCCGCGGCCGTAGACCCGGTCATCGCGGGTGATACCGCTGTAGGGCTCGAAGCTCCACTGCTCGTAGTCCCCGGGCGGCACCACGTCCACGTGCCCGGTCAGCAGTACCGAGGGCCCGGGGCGCGTCCCGCGGATGACCCCGGCCGCGACCGGCACCCAGGCGCGCTGGACCTCGTGTCCCGGATAATTGGGATCGGTGACGAGTTCTCCGATGCCGTCGTACCAGTAGTCCACCTCGGCGCCGCTTTCGTTGAGCCAGTCGGCGATGCGGCGTATGCCCGCTTCCTCATCGCCGGTAACCGACGGAATGCGGACCAGGTCGACGAGCCGTTCCCGGATGCGCTCCGGATCGATGAGTCCCACGCGGTCCGAATATTCCATCACTCAGTCTCTCTGTGGCGCCCGTCAGGGGCATTCCGAAATGATAGCCCAACCGCGGTGCCGGCCGGCCTAAAGCACCTTCTCCAGGCCGTCGAGCAGCATCTGCACCGCCAGCGCGACCAGCAGCATGCCCATCAGCCGTTCCAGGGCGATCAGGCCGCGCCGCCGCAGAAACCGGTAGGCGAGCCCGGACGCCATGAGGATGGCGGACGAGGCGATCCATGCACCGGTCATGGCCACGAACCAGTCCGCGAGGCGATCCGGATGCTGCTGCACCAGCAGCAGCAGGATGGCCATGGTGGACGGGCCGGCGATCAGCGGCACGGCCAGGGGGACGAAGAACGGCTCCCCGTCGATGTTCTCGCCCATGACGCCGCCCCGGCTGGGGAAGATCATGCGCAGGGCGATGATGAACAGGATAATGCCGGAGGCGATGCTGATGGCCTCCGGCGTGAGCTGGAGCAGGTCCAGGAAGAATGGCCCCACCAGCAGGAAGGCCAGCAGCACCAGATAGGCCAGGACCAGCTCCCGGGCGAGCACCCGGCGCCGGCGTTGGTCCGGCACATCCTTGAGCACCGAGAGGAATACCGGGATGTTCCCGATCGGGTCCATGATCAGGAACAGCGTAATCGC
This sequence comes from Ectothiorhodospiraceae bacterium WFHF3C12, assembly GCA_013519935.1. Classification (GTDB taxonomy): domain Bacteria; phylum Pseudomonadota; class Gammaproteobacteria; order Nitrococcales; family Nitrococcaceae; genus WFHF3C12. The sequence continues at coordinate 4,841 of JACDUA010000088.1, forward strand.
CGCGGTGACCGTGTCCATGGCACCTGCCGACCGCGGTCAGCTCTTCTTCTTGCCCGATGCGAGGGTGCAGATGGCTTGCGGCTCCTCGAGCATCAGCACAAGGCTCTCCGCGGCGAACATCTGGTGATGGATGCCGTCGTTGCTGGCGTAACCCGTCATGAGGTCCTGACCGATGACGATCCGGCCGACGTGGGGATCGACGATGACCGCGTCGTCGATGGGCGCCTTGTACACGCCCAGCTCGCACAGTCGCCGCAGGTGCTCGAGCTGGAGCATGTCAGAGCCCTCATAGCGGCGGAACAGGGCGTTGTAGCGCTGTGGCGACAGGGCCAGCGCGTATGGCCCGTGATAGCCCTTCCCATCCAGGGTGTTTACAGCCGCGAGGACGTCGTTAAGCGCCTGCTCCACTTTCATCCAGTCGCCGGCCGGTAGCTCGTTGCGGCCTCTGGCGGTAAGCAGGCCTTCCAGGTCGAAGTCCGGCTGGCCGTAGTAGACGAACTCCTCCTCGCGGCGGGCAACGGCCTCGGCGGCGTCCTGCGCCGGGCTGAGATCCAGCGGCAGGTTGTTCTCGAAATGTCCCTCGATGCGGCGCACGCTGAGGCTGAAGCTCCTGCGCAGCATGGGCACGGCGATGGCCCGGCTGACCACGGCGCCGGCTTCGCCGGCTTCCGGCTGGCGGCAGTAATCGTCGGCGCCCAGCTCGATGGAGGTCAGCCCCAGTCCGTATGGCCCGTCGACGTCGAGGAATCGCCGGCCGGTGAGTATGTCCCGGGCCGCGTGTACCGCCTCGGTATCGATCCGTTCCCAGAGCTCATCGGCGAAGGGCGCGCTCTCGCGATTGAGGTAGCTCATAACAGCCTCATTCGTCCTTCATGTCGCCTACGGTGAACCCGCCCGAGCCGGTGGCACCGCCGTCACCGGCCTTGCCGGTGGCGTGCTCCTCGGCCTCCAGGATGGGTCCTTCGGTAAACAGGTACGTGCTCATCTGCTCGTTGAAGTCCGCGTTGTTGCGCCGGAGCCATTCCAGCGTCATGCATGCGTGCTCGAGCTCCTCGCGCATGTTGTGCAGCAGGATCTCGCGGAGCTCGTCGTCGGCGCATGCATCCGCCCGTTGCCGGTACCAGTCCACGGCCTCGAACTCCTCCTGCACGGAGACGATGGCCTGGTGCATCAGACGCGTCTCCTTGCTCAGCTCTTCGATGGGCTCGTGGTAGCTGTCGCTTCCGCCTGCCATGGATTCACTCCTGTCCGGTTCGATGGGATAGCCCGCTCTGTTGTTGGCGATATTGAGGTCCGTGCCGGGGGCTTCAAGCCGTTACGCGGGCGTCTGCCCCGCCGCCGAGAATACGATCGCCGCTACCCCGGCGACCATCAGGGAGCCAGCGAATAGACGACGGGAAAGCTCCCCCTCCCGGAACAGCAACCAGCCGTAGACGATCCCGAACAGGAGGCTGGTGCGCTTCACGGAGATCATGTAGGCCGTCTCCACCTGGGCCAGGGCGGCGAAGTGGGTGAGGATCATGACCGCCATCAGGCCGCCCACCGCCAGGCTGCTGGTGGGGCTGCGCACGACGCCCCTGAGGCGTGCCGGGCGGGCGGTCGCGTTCCAGACCAGCACCGCGGTGCCGAGGATGGCGAAGTACAGCGGTCCGAACGTCAGAGGCGGCGCGTATTGAAGTGCCCCTTTGCCCAGCACGGATGTGAGGCTGTAGATGAAAGCGACCGCGAGCATCAGTCTCGAGCCCGGTTCCCGGGCTATGGCCCGCAATGGTGTCAGCCAGTCCCGCGGCGCGTGGTCGTCCCGGCCGGCATTGAGCAGATAGGAGCCGGTCACGACCAGCCCGATGCCGGCGAAGCCCGTGACCGAGACCCGCTCGCCGAGCAGCAAGGCCCCGGAGGCGGTCGTGAACACGGGCGTGAAGGCGAGGTAGGGCAGCGTCAGGGACAGTGGGCTGGTCTGGATGGCCCGCATGTAAAGCACCATGGCGAGCACCTCCAGCGGCACCGCGGCGCCGACCCAGCCCCAGAACGCCGCGGGCAGGGGTCCTGGCGGGTGCCAGACCAGGAGTGGGGACAGCAGCAGACCGGTTACCGCGAACCGGATCAGGGTCAGCTCGCCGGCCGTGTTGCCCGCCATGCGCGCCTTCGTGTAGGCGTCCGCGGAGGCAAGGCTGAGCGCGCAGAGCAGTGTCAGGGGCAGCCAGTACATGGCATCGCGGCTGAGGCCGGAAGGCGCATGAGAAAGCCACCCGGCCCGGCGGGGTCTGGCCGGGCGTGCGGGTGGCTGCGGGCAGTTGATATGTGCCGGCCGGGCCCGGTCAGGTCTGGCGTTCCCGCCGCTTGGGGAGCACGCCGTCCCGGGCCAGTTTCTCGTGAAGATCCCGGGGCGAGAGGCGGGTCAGATCCTTGGCCACCTCGGTGATCGCCAGGTCCTTGCGTGCATGGCCATTCAGAGCCCCGCGCAGATAGCCGAGCATCTGCTTCTCGGCGCAGAGGACCACGCGGCTGGCGCTGTGTTCGCCGGCGAACTGTTCGAGCTCGCCCGCGATGGTGCGGGCGAAACGATGCTCCATTTCGGCATCGTGCTGGTCGCGGTGGTCGTCGTAGGCGTGCGCCTCGCCGGCGTTACCCCTGTTGCGGCCACTGCGTACGTCGGTGTAGACCTCGCGCTGATGGGCCTTGTGTTCCGGGTTCATCAGTGTGTTCCATTCCTTGAGATTGGGGCCGGATTCGAACTCGGGTACCTCTACGGGCTCCAGCGTGAAGAAACGCGCGCGGGCACCTTCGGCGACGACGACGCAGTAATCGCTCATATTCGGAATCTCCTGTGCTGGTCAGCGGTGGGGCGCGGCCTGCGAAACCTTGCCGAGGCCCGCGGCAGGCGCCGCGGCCGGGCCCCATTGTTCAGTGTTGCATGAGCCCGTATGTCCTACCCGTATCGGGTGGGGGCGGAGGACGGATATCCTCAACCCCAGTATAGAAACCGTGGGCTCGCACGCCGGTCGAAGACGACAGGCGGCTGCAGCTCATCCGCAAACGACGGGGAGTAACGCATGCGCGTGCTCAAACGCCTCTTGTTGGGCGTAGCTATCGTCCTGGTGCTGCTGGCCGCGGGGCTGGCCGTGCTGGTGTGGACCTTCGACGCCAATGCCTATCGAGCGGAGATCGCCGCCGCCGTCGAGCAGCGCACGGGCCGCGAATTCGCGCTGGACGGCGAGCTTTCACTGACCATCTACCCTTGGCTGGGGCTCGCCATGGAGCAGGCCCGCCTGGGTAACGCCCCGGGCTTCGGCGATGCGCCCATGGCCCGGGTGGAGCGGGTGCACCTGGCCGCGCGGCTGTGGCCGCTGCTGAGCGGCGACGTGGAGCTGGGCAGGGTGACGCTGCGTGGGCTGCGGCTGCGCCTGGCCCGCGCCGCCGACGGCACCACCAACTGGCAGGATCTGGCTTTCGCGCCGGCACAGCCGCGTGTCGTGGCCGTCGCCCAGCCGGCCGAGGGTGCCGGTGCACCGGCGTGGCTCAGGCAGGCACGCCTGGCGGGGTTGGAGGTGATCGACGCCGAGGTCATCTGGTCCGACCTGCGATCCGGTCAGGAGCTCGCGCTGGAGGCCATGGACCTCACCGCGGAGGACATCCGGCTCGGCCGGTCCGTGCCCCTGGAGACGGACGGCAACGTGAAGCTGCCCGGAGAGATGACGGCCGGATTCGACCTGTCCACGCGGGTCCAGGTGGACGAGGCTCTCGCACGGGCCACCGCGGACGACATCGAGCTCATTGCCGAGGTAAGTGGACCGGGGATACCGGCGGGACGGCAGCGGGCCACCGTGACCGGTGCCCTTTCCGCCGACCTGGCTGCCAAGCGGGTGGACGTGACGCCGCTGACGCTGACCTGGGGGCCTGTTGAAGCAACCGGCGAAATGGCGGTGGACGCCGGTGGCGCCGCGCCGACGGTGCGCGGACGTCTGGATCTGGCGCAGTTTGATCCCGGAGAGGTCTTCGAGACCCTGGAGATGGCACTGCCGGAGACCGGCGATCCGCAGGCCCTGGAGAGCGCCCGGGGCGAGCTGCGGTTCGCGTTCGCCGACGGCCGGCTGGCGGTGCCGGAGCTGAAGCTGGTCCTGGATCAGAGTACGCTCACCGGCAATGCCATGGTCGCGGCGTTCGCGCCGCCGGACGTGCGGTTCGACCTGTCGCTGGATGCCATCGACGCCGACCGCTACCTGCCCCCGGGCAGTGAGGAAGAGACCGCGCCGACGCCCGGACAGGCCGCCGCCGGGGCGGGCGGCAACGCCCTGGAGCCCTTGCGCAACCTGCGGCTGGATGGGCGCTTCGCCGCGGGCAGCATCACCGCCGGCGGCACGGAGCTGACCGAGGTCAACGCGCAGGTGAAGGCGGAGAACGGCGTGATGCGTGTGCATCCGCTTCGGGCGAAGGTGTATGGCGGTCAGTACGAGGGGGATGTCACGGTGGACGCCCGGGGTGATGAGCCCACCTTCAAGCTCAACGAGAAGCTCAGCCGCATCGATGCCGAGCCGCTGGTACAGCAGTTCGCGGGGAAGGATCTGCTGCGCGGCCTCGGCAGCCTGTCGCTGGACGTAACCGCCAGCGGCACGGGTCTGGACGCCTGGCTGGGCAGTGCGACCGGACGTGCCGACTTCCGGTTCGAAAACGGTGCGGTGAAAGGCATGAACCTGGCCCAGCAGCTACGCGGGGCCGTCCAGCGCCTGGAGGGCGAGTCGGCACCGGAGGTAGAGGTCCGCGAGACCGACTTCACCGAGCTCACCGGCAGCATGCGCATCGAGGACGGTGTCGTGCGCAATGACGACCTGGCCGCCAGTTCGCCGCTGCTGCGCGTCAACGGCGAGGGCAAGGCCAATCTGCGCGACCGGACGGTAAACTACCTGCTCACCGTCAACGTGGTGAATACACTGACGGGCCAGGGCGGCGATCCGCTGGACAAGCTCCGCCGCATCCCCGTGCCCGTGCGCATCAAGGGACCCCTGCTGGAGCCGGACATCACCCTGGATCTGCAGGCTGCGCTCACCGCCCGGCAGCGGGAGAAGGTGGAGAAGAAGCAGGAAGCCATCAAGCAGGATGTCCAGGAGGAGCGGGACCGGGCCAGGGAAGAGCTGCAGGAGAAGCGTGACGAGGCCAAGCAGAAGGCTCAGGAGAAACTCGAGAAGAAGCTGGAAGGGTTGCTCAACCGATGAGCGTCGCCGAACAAGCGCACGGCCATGGCCGGCTCCACGAGCCGGAAGCCTTCGCCGCCGCCGTCCTGGACTGGTTCCGCCGGCACGGCCGCCACAATCTGCCCTGGCAGCAGCCAGCAACGCCGTATCGGGTGTGGGTCTCCGAGGTCATGCTGCAGCAGACCCAGGTAAAGACCGTAATCCCGTACTTCGAGCGCTTCATGGCGCGGTTTCCGGATGCCACCTCCCTGGCCGCGGCGGACCAGGACGAGGTGCTGGGGCTGTGGTCGGGCCTCGGCTACTACGCCCGGGCGCGCAACCTGCATAAGGCCGCCCAGCGCATCGTCGAAGATCACGGGGGCGAGCTGCCCGCGGAGCTGGACGCACTGGTCGCTCTGCCGGGCATCGGCCGCTCCACGGCGGGTGCCATCCTGTCCCTGGCCCACGGTCAATGGGCGCCCATTCTCGACGGTAACGTCAAACGGGTGCTGGCCCGGTTCCACGGCATCGCCGGCTGGCCCGGCGAGACCGCCGTGGCCCGGGAGCTGTGGCACCTGGCCGAGCGCAACACGCCCCAGGCCGATGTCGCCGCCTTCAACCAGGCCATGATGGACCTGGGCGCCATGATCTGCCTGCGCAGGCGACCGCTATGCCAGGCCTGCCCGGTGGCCGGTGGCTGTGTCGCCCACGGCGAGCATGCCGAGGAGGCTTACCCGACCCCGCGGCCGAAGAAGACGCTGCCCACCCGCCGCACCCGCATGCTGGTGCTGGAGCACGACGGCGCCGTCCTGCTGCAGCGGCGTCCGCCCGCCGGCGTCTGGGGCGGGCTGTGGAGCCTGCCGGAGTGTCCCGACGATGCCGACCCGGTCGCCCACTGCCGCGACGAGCTGGGCCTGCACGCCGCCCACCAGGGCGCCTTGCCGCGACTGCGGCACAGCTTCACCCACTTCCACCTGGACATCGAGCCGCACCGGCTGCGCGTCACCGACGGCGCCGGCGTCATGGATACCGCGGAGAGCGTCTGGTATAACCCGGCCCACGCCGCACCGGGCGGCATGGCCGCGCCGGTCACCCGACTGCTCGACGCCCTGCGAGGAGACTGACATGGGCAACACCGTCAACTGCGTCAAGCTTGGCCGCGAGGCCGAGGGCATGGACAAGAAACCCTACCCGGGCGAGCTGGGCGATCGCATCTTGGAGAACGTCTCCAAGGAGGCGTGGCAGATGTGGCTGCAGCACCAGACCATGCTCATCAACGAGTACCGCCTCTCCCCCATGGACCCCAAGGCCCGCCAGTTCCTGGAAAAGGAGATGGAGAACTTCTTCTTCGGGCAGGGCTCCGCCCCACCCCCGGACTACAACCCCGGCGGGTAAGCGTAGGAGCGGCCCCTGGTCGAGAACAACGGTCGAAAGCCCTCTCCCCTCGAGGGAGAGAGGCAGCAGGAATGGCCAGCTCCGTGGGAGCGGCGACCTCGCCGCGAACAGCCATCCGCCACTGGCCCCTCTGTAGCAGCACCGCAAGGCGCAAGAGGCTCAGGTTGCCCAATGCCCTGATCGCGCCTCGCGGCGCTCCTGCAGGTGCCGCATCCCACCGCCAGGCCCCGCTTGACGCTCAAGCCCGAATCGGGTTGAATGTCGATCCCGCTGGCCAGGTAGCTCAGTCGGTAGAGCAGGGGATTGAAAATCCCCGTGTCGGGAGTTCGATTCTCTCCCTGGCCACCAGACATTTCAATGACTTACGGAAGACCCGGCCCAGCGCCGGGTCTTTTCGTGTCAACGAAGTGTCAACATCCGGCTATGTTACCCACTAATATGTCCCTCAGTATTTGATCCGTAAGCACCCTGCGGAGCACCGGCGACATGGCGTATGACGCAGATCTTGATAAGGTCCGCAAGACCCTTGGCGAACCTCTGCTGCCTGAGTTCTCTGACTACATGCGGCGAATTCGGACATCACTGGTGATTGTTAGCCTTGTATCCATCGGCGCTGTCCTCGGTCAGTTAGAGATCGATCCCTCCTCAAGCGTTTTCGGGCTACGGTTTAATGGCCTAACTGATGACCTCGTAAAGAAGGCCCTTTTCGTAGCGGAGCTCTATCTCTTGATCCACTTCATGTGGGGTAGTTTGGACAGTTGGCTGGAGTGGACCACTCGCCTGACCGGTACCCGACTCTCACACGTTACCGTGGGTACGTTTGGCGGTGACCAGGGCGACTACCCGTCCGATCCGCGACAATCCACGTTGTATAACTGGTGGGTCAATGAAGCTAAGCAAATCGGTAACTTGCAGGCCCCACTAAACCGTATTTGCGATGATCTAGCCACCTGGGAAAGACGCGTAGGAGAGTCCTTTTTAGATTCCGACCTTAATCGGCGTAACGCTGTTGATTCCATTCGTAAGACAAATGAGAAGATCGACGAGTTAAAAACCAAAGTGATCCAAGTTGAGCGAACTATTGCGTCAAAGAGAATCCCGGTATCACTTGAGCGATTCGATAATCGATTCAAATTGATGCTTCGTAGTCAAAACCTTCGATGGTTCTTTCTTGAGCTTGGTTTTCCGCTAGTGCTTGGAGTAGCCGCAGCCGCGGCTCTCCTCACCGACCTTTTTCTTCCACACGTTTGTATAGCACTACACTAAGCCTGCCTTTTATGTCCTACCCAGTCTATCGGGTTTAGAGCCCTAGCTTCCTCCAGATGATCCGGTGCTAGGTGGGCATAGCGCATGGTCATGCGTATGTCTGAGTGTCCCAGGATGCGTTGAAGGGTCAGGAGGTTGCCACCGTTCATCATGAAGTGGCTGGCGAAGGTGTGGCGGAGGACGTGGGCCATTTGGCCCTGGGGGAGCTGGATGCCTGCGCGTTTGACGGCGCCGCGGAAGGCTGCGTAGCAGTCGGCGTAGAGGCGGCCGGTGGGGCGTGTCTTGAGGTAGTCGGAGAGCTCCGGGCGGATGGGGACGCTGCGGATGCGGCCGGATTTGGTTTCGGCGTAGATGACGCGATCCCTGTGCAGGCGTTCGGCGGTGAGCTTTTCGGCTTCCGACCATCTAGCCCCGGTGGCCAGGGCTAGGCGCGTTACCTTTTCCACGTCCTTGTTGCGGCTCTCCTGGAGGGTTTCCAGGAGCCTGCGGATCTGGTCCAGGTCCAGGAAGGCGAGTTCCTGTTCCCGTAGTTTGATCTGCCTGATCCCGGCAATGGGATTGCCGTCGTCCCACTCGCCCATGCGCTGGAGCTCATTGAACAGGCTACGGAGGTAAGCGTGTTCGTGGTTGACGGTGTTGGCCGTGACGCCGTCCTGGAGGCGCAGGGAACGGTAGAGCGTAAAGTCCTTCGCCGTGAGTTTCCGGGCGACGGGGTTACCCATGCGTTCGCAGACCTGGTGGAGCTTGCGGTAGCGGCGCTGGCCGTCTCGGAGCTGGGAGCCATGGAGGTTGTACCAGGCGTCGACCAGGTCGGATAGGCGGCGGTTGTCCGGGCGTTTGGGGTTCCAGTCGGCATCGGTGGCCGCCTGGTGCTCGGCCCAGGCTTCGAAGCGTCTAGCTTCGGCCTTGGTCTTGAACGTTTTCCGGATCCGCCGGCCGCCGCGGCCGCCGGGCTGGATGTCGACCTGCCAGCCACTTTTGACCTTCCGGATCGTCATGGCCGTGCGCGGGAGCGTGTTCTCACGGTGCAGCCGCACTCGGGGCAGCCGATGAACATGGGCAGGCCGTCCAGGCGGTGGGCCTCGACGCACCACAGGTGCCGGCATTGCTGGCAGAGGAACCAGCGGTTCTCCGGCTGCGGCGGCCGGTGGCGTTGCTGGTCCGTGCGCGTGACGCCTATCTGCCGGCGGAGCTCCGCTGCCTGCCAGCTCTCGCCCGGGGTCCTAGAGCGGATCGGGGGGAGCTTGCGCATGCTCAGGCCGCCTTGCCCATGAACCGTCTCAGCGCTAATGCCTTCTCCACGACGGTCTGCGGGTCCATGCCCCGTTTTCGCCAGTGGTGGCAGAGCTCGTCCCAGAGGTTCGCGCCTTTGAGGTGCTGGATGACCTGGCGGGCGCTGTAATCGTAGCGGGCGTAGAGGCTCATCATGTTGCCGAAGGCAAGCCCTAAGTTCCGTTCATCGCCTCGGCCTGGTGTTTTATACCTCCGCTTGACGACGAACGTGGGGTGTTCCCCTTCCACCTGGACGTCTTCGACCAGGAGCTGCCAGAACGGGTCAATGTAGATACGGGAGTAGTCGAGGCGGAACAGGTTGAGGCCGTAGCGGAGGAAGTTGGTGAGCACACCAGCGACGTCGGCGTAGGTCTCGAAGCGGGCGTTGTCTTCGCGCTGGACCTGCTGGACGACGCAGTGGTGGAAGCGCCATTCCAGGCGCCAGACGGGGCGGTTGGGCTTGTAGGCGGGGGTGTCGAGGTCTTCCGCGGCGCGGTTCCAGATGCCTTCCCAGTAGTCGAGCTTGTCGCGCTTGAGCGCTTCGCGGTCCTTGCGGTACATCGCGAACTGGACCGACTGGGGCAGGCCGAAAAGGAAGGACTCGCGATCGCCGTAGCGCTGGACGGTCTCGCCGCCCTCAAGCTGCAGGCGGTCACAGGCCTCATGCACGGCCCTTCGCTTGCTGCGGGTGGTCAGGCGCTGTTCGAAGTCCTTGGGTGGGGTCCAGCCCTGGACGTCGACCGCGATGTGGACGGCCACGCCGGTGGGCTCGGGCGCCTCCAGGATCTCGCTGGCGAGGCTGTCCAGGTAGGCTTGGGCGTCCTTCGGGTCACGGTCCTTGAGGAAGTGGGGACCGCACTCGATCTTCAGATGCGCCCCTTCCTGGTCCAGGTGGGTATAGCGCGACCCGATCAGCAGGATCAGCCCGGCTTCGTTGTTCTGGAGCCGGTAGCGGTAGCCCGATTTGCCGCCGGAGCCGAGCACCCAGCGTTGCCGGTGGAACTCGATGATCTCGTTGAACCCGGTGGCGTAGCGATCCTGGATCTCGTTGATCAGATCCATGTGCGCCTTGCCCCGGTAGAGCTGGCGGACCGTGTCGACCCCGGTGTGGAGGATGCGCACGTCGGTGAAATCCACGATACGGTCCGGGGTGAAGAAGAACCGGCCCCGGGGATCGGTCTCGCCGTGGGCCAGGGAATCGTAGCTGTAGCGCTCATGGTGTTTGCGGGTCATGGGGTTTGGCCTCCTGTGGTTTTCTGTGGCGCTCTGTGACGCCATGCCCTCTTGTCGGTGCTAACCATTAAGACGTGTTACAGGGACGTCTCC
>JACDUA010000089.1 GCA_013519935.1 Ectothiorhodospiraceae bacterium WFHF3C12
GCCGCGCCGAGCTGTCCAAGTGCCGGTCGGTCGGCCCCGCGCGGCCCGATTCCGGCATCACGGAGGAAGCCCGGGCCCTGGAACAGCGGTTGCGCGCCGTCACCGAACGCATCAACCGCCAGCAGCACGACGGCCGCGCCCCGCCGCAGCTGCTGGCCGAGCGCCGCATGCTCTGGGACCGCTTCGTCAGCGCCGGCCATGACGAATCCCCGGTCCCCGTACCGGACCTGGACGCCATCCGCGCCGTGCTCAACGACAATGAGGCCGTGCTCTACTACTACTGGGTCGACCGCAACCAGCTCTTGCGACTGACCCTCGACCGCCGCCGCCACGCCCTGGAGTCCGTTCACGTCGGCACCGGGCACCGCCAGGCCCTGGACGACCTCGCCGGGGCGCTGACCTCGCGCACCGACCGCATCGACAAGCACGTGGTGGACGGCATCGACGACTTCCACGACGTCCTCTGGCCCGCCGACGGCACTGCCCGCGCCATTCTGGCGCACGCGGACCGCCTGATCGTCTCGCCCCATCGCCAACTCCACGCCCTGCCTCTCGGTGCACTCCGGGTCGACGGCGATTACGTGATCAAGCGCTGGAGCGTGCGGCATGTGCCCAACCTGGCCGCGCTGCTGCCGCGCGACCAGTCCGGGGCGCCCGCCGGCGGTCTGCTCACCGTGGGCGTCACGCGGTATGCCATACCGGACACGCCGCTGCGCGACCTGCCGGCGGCGGCGGATGAGTGCAGGGACGTGGCGGGGCTGTACGAGGCCCGCGGCTGGCCCGTCTTCCCGCTGCTGGACGATGCGGCGGAAGAAGACGCCATCGCCGCGGCCATGCGCTCGCGGCCCGCCGTCGCCCATTTCGCCTGCCACGGCCAGAGCGTCGAGGCCGACACACCGCTGGAGTCCTGCCTTTACCTCAACCGCAGCGTGCTGGACGGCCTGGAAATCCCGCTCATGGGCACCGCGCCCCGCACCGTCGTGCTCAGTGCCTGCGGCGCCGGCCAGCGGGCTATTGCCGGCCGCGGCATGCCCGAGCTGCCGGGGGACGATCTGCTCGGCCTGCAGGCCGCGTTCTTCGCTGGCGGTACCCAGGAGATCGTCGCCCCCCTCTACCCGGTGGACGACAAGGTGGCCCGCCCCATCTGTACCGCCTTTCACAGACACCACCTGAGCGGTGAGCCCGCGGACGTCGCCCTGGCCCACGCCGTTCGCGAGTTCATCGACAACGCCAACCGGGTGACCGGCCGACGGTATTTCTGGGCCCCGTTCTTCCTGACCGCCCTCGGGCCCAACCCGCCACTGGCGCCAGGACGCATCGAGCACCCGGGCAATTCCATCAATACACACGACGAGTACAACCGATGACCGACATAGCCCTGGAATTCGAGCTAGCCGACAGCGCCAACGGCGAGGCCATGGCCGAGGAACTGAAGAAACGCCTCGCCGCCATGGAAGACGTCGAGGCCGTCGACACCATGGCGGAGGAACCGCGCACCGTCGCGGAGATCGTCGCCATCGTCGCCGCCGGTGTCGTCCTCATTGACCACGGCACGTCCGCGGTCAGCTCGCTCGCGAAGTTCGTCCGCGCGCTCAGGGAGCTGATGCAGGAAGTCGGCGACCTGAAAAAGGCGTATATCGAGATTCGGGGGAAGAAGGTGGACGTGACTGCGTTGAGTGAGGAGGAGATCGAGTCCCTGTAGGCGTTCAGGGCGGCGCCCCGCCCCGCGGTCTCCCGCAACGCACCCCGCGACGCGCGCACACTCCTCGGTACGCAATCGCACGCGTGAGCATTGCCGCGCTTCCTGAATCGCGCCCACCGCACCGTATCCGCTCGCCCTTCACCGCCGGTTCGCACAAGCGTCCGGCGGCCACAGTCCCGATGGCGGATTGTCGGTGACCGGAATGTCGAATCGCCATTTCCCCGTTCGACTACAGGGTGAGATCCCGCGAATCAGGAGGACAGGCTCATGCGGAAGGTAGTTGTCGGTGCGTTCGTGTCACTGGACGGCGTCATGCAGGCGCCCGGCGGCCCCGAGGAAGACCCGACCGGCGGATTCAGCCATGGCGGCTGGGTCGCGCCGATGGTGGACGAGGTATTCGGCGAAGAGGTCGGCAGGCTGTTCAGCCAGCCGTTCGACCTGCTGCTTGGACGAAAGACCTACGAGATCTTCGCGGCGCACTGGCCGTATGCCGAGGGCGGCCCCGACGACGGCCTGGCGAGGACTTTCAATTCCATCACGAAGTACGTCGCGACCCGCAAGGGCCTGGAGCTGACCTGGAAGGGCTCCGTCCCATTGGGGGACGCGGCGGCCGATGTCGCCAGGTTGAAGCAGGAAGACGGGCCGGCCCTGCTCACCCAGGGCAGCACGGACCTGATGCGAACGCTGCTCGCGAACGACCTGGTGGACGAGCTCCACGTGTTCACGTTCCCGGTCGTGCTTGGGGGCGGCAAGAAGCTGTTCGACGATGGCGCCCGGGCCGCGGCGTTCAAGCTGGCCGCCGGTCGAGTGGCGCCCAACGGCACCGTCATCGCGCATTACCTGCGCGACGGCGCGGTGAACACCGGCGACTTCGCCATGGACCCGCCCACACCGGCCGAGGTCGAGCGGCGCGAGAAGATGCTGCGGGAAGGTTAACTCTCCGCGGCGAAGCCGACGCGGCAGCCGTTCGCGATGCCCGGCTCGCTCGACAGCGGTTGCGGACCGGGCGTGCCGTCGTGCTTGCGAGACCGTGAATCCGGCGCCCGAGGGCGCCGTACCGACGCGCCAAAGCCAGGAGACCCTCGATGACGGACCTGATCCTTACCACCTTCGACTGGGTACCCGAGACACCCCGGGGCTATGTGCGCGACCTACGCGTGCGGTGGGCCCTGGAAGAGGCCGGATTGCCCTACCGTGTGGAAAGCGTGCCATTCGGTGCCCGGGATGCCGGGCACTTCGCCCACCAGCCCTTCGGACAGGTGCCGTGGCTGACCGATGGAGACCTTTCGATCTTCGAGAGCGGCGCGATCGTGCTTCACCTCGGCAATCGTAGTAACGCGCTCCTGCCCGCCGACCCGCGCGGACGCAGCAAGGCCGTGGAATGGGTGTTCGCGGCGCTTAACTCGGTCGAGATGGCGAGCCTGCCGTGGTCCATCTACATCTTCACCGGCGACAGCGAGGATACGCCGGGACGGCAGAGCCTAGATCGGTTCCTGGAATCCCGGCTTCGGCACCTGGAGGCCGTCCTGGCGATACGCGAATGGCTGGCGGGTCCCTTTTCCATCGCCGACATACTCATGGCCGACGTGCTGCGCCTCGTCGACCGATTCGACGGACTGGAGCCGCATCCCGCCTGCCGTGACTTTGTCCAGCGCGCCACGGCCCGCCCCGCCTTCGCCAGGGCGCACGCGGACCAGATGGCGCATTTCTCCGCGGCGGACTGAGCAGCAGCGGCGTTCACTACCTTTGCGACGCAACTCCAGCCGGGCAGCAGCCCGCCCCCTTTGCAGCTAACCTTGGAGCAGAAGACCCCGGGACCGGGTTTCGCGGCGATTCGGGTCGCCGGCGTCGCGCCTGCTCCCCCGACGTGGCCGCCCGGAAACCCGCGGGATGCGAGAAAGGCGCACATCACAGAGGAATGGGCGATGTCACTGGAAGACGACGAACGCTCGGAGCTGATGAGCCGGCAGATCGCCGACCGGGTCACCGAGTCGGTGGAGAGCAGTCTGCGCCGGCGCTACTCCTGGATCGGCCTGGTCACGGCGTTCGTCCTCGGCGGCGTCGGTTACGGGCTGATCACCGCCGTGGTCAAGGACGCCAACGAGAGCGTGCTGCGAGCCCAGGTGCTGCTCGACGACTCGGAGCAGAAACTGGAGCGGATCGACGCGCTGGCCGACAGGTCCCGCGAGCAACTCGGTTCGCTGGAGGAGGACATGCGGGCCACGCAAGCCCGCCTGGAGGACCGGGCGAAGGAGATCGACGAGTTGCTGAGCGCCCGCCGCCAGGACGTCGACAACCTGGGCCGCACGGCGCAACAGATCGAGGAGCTGTGGGCGAGCGTCCGCGACCTCAACGAGCGGCTGGCGGAAACGGGATTGACGTCACCCGAAAGTACGAGCGGGGCCGGTGAAATGGCGGAAGATGCGTCCTCGTGGAAGGAGCGAATCGACCGGCTGGCCGAGGAAAACGCCTATGTTCAGGAGCGCATCGCAACCAGCCGCACAACGGTCTACCTCCAGGTGGCCCGCCTGAGCAGTGAGGCCGCGGAGGCAGTGACGACCGCCCTATCCAACGCGGGCTACTCCGTGCCCGATCCCCAGCTCGTTCGCGGCGTTCCCGGACAGCAGGTTCGCTACTTCCACAGCGCCGATCGCAGCGCGGCGGAGGCTGTCGGGCAGGCGGCCAGCGACGCCCTCAAGGCCAGCGGCGCGAGCGACGCCGTGATCGACGTCGTGGATCTCACCGACTGGCCGCAGAAGAAGCCGCGTGAAGGGACGGTGGAGCTGTGGCTGGGTCGGTAAGGGTTAAGATCGCGGAGAACCGGGGTCTGCTTTTTTGGGATAGGAGGTGTCGAGCCAGAGCGGACGGTCGTACCGGATGTTGCAGTGGTACAAATGGCTCTCGCGGGTCCTTGCATACTCAGAGTAGTCAGATTGCGGCCTAGTACCCTGATGGTCGCATCGAGGACACTACGCTAGGCTGTTCAAAAATAGCCACAATCGCCACTATGCCGGACTAAATGCCCAGAACTACACCGCGGTTGGTCCGCCTACTACTATGACCCACTTAAGGAGAAATTCGTGCCTTCTCAAGCAAGGGAAAATCTTAACATTCGGCTTCGTGATGTCGACCAGCTCTTAAATGCGCACACTGCGATTACCAAGTTTAAGAATGCAGAAGCAGCTGCTCAGAGATTGACCGGCGATCTCAGCCAAGCGGCAAACGTATTCAATGCACTCGTCACAGACCCAGGACGCGGCAAGCCGAAAGAGGTTGACGCACTTAATCGTGCTGCTTATGTACTTCTGACTTCTCACTTCCAAGGCTTTGTCGACGATCTGCACAAGGAGGTCGGTCTACTAATTATCGGCAATAACGCTGAGGAGCCAGAAGATGTTATTAAGATGCTTGGAAACAACAGGGCGAACCCTCACGTTAACGTCGTAAACAGGATCTTCGCGTCTCTTGGTCTATATGACGTGATGGATCAAATCAGCTGGCGCAACTGCAACAACCGAAGCGTCAAGAAACGCCTTACTACAGCTTTGGAAACACGAAACAAAATCGCTCATGGCGCACGAGAGAGCATTACCAAAGCCAACGTTACACAGTTGAAGGATTTTGTCGTCCTTCTGGCAGATGCGCTCGACGCTGAAGTGCGGATAAAGGCTCACCCAAGGATCGGTCATTACCCATGGTAGATTGAATCTAAATCGATACTCAAGCCGACTAGCCTGCTCTGCACTCTGGCCAGAAGCTTAGCTCCGCGTTAGTCGGCAGGATACCCCAAGTTATTCGCTTATGTCAGAAAACGAATTGAAGCAACGACTGGCTCAGTTAGAAGGCTATGCGAAAACGTTAGAGCAAGCCGTTCGTCTTATGGATGAAAGGCGGCAGATCCTCGCGCCACTCATCGACGACGATGAAGTGAAGGGCGCCTTGGGTCGCAAGCTCCACAACACGTACGGTGCGAACGCCTACAATCACCTTGTTCCTATTCTTGGTCAAGACCTTGTACGAGACATTGTCCGTCTGTTTCTAGACACAGGAAAGAAGTCTGGAAGCCTGCTTAACCTGTATAGAAAAGCATCGCAGCCGAGTCTCAATCAGGCGCTTCGGAACGAATTTATTAGCATTACGGATAAGTGGTACCAAAAAGGAAATGGGATTGGCGATTTTCCTGAAGAAGTTGCGGAGACCATGCGCAAGGAAATGCATGATAATCATCGCAGCGAGTTCGCCAGGTCATTCGACGAAGCGTGGGACCAAATAACAAATGGTGTCAATAAGATGAAAGCAGACCCGGTATCGGAGAAGCTGCGAACATTCAGGGACAAGTATCACGCACACCTTGAAATGTCGCGCTTAGGAGAGGATCCAGCACCCTTTGCCGTCGATAACCTAGACCTAACCTACAATGACCTGTTTGCGTTCTCTGATCGGTACATGCCGCACGTCTTCGAGATGAATAGAATTATCACGGGAACGATTAGCGACATCGACGAATTTAAGGGTCTTCATCAAACCTTTGGAAATGCAATGTGGCGTATTCTTGCTGGATTAGATTTCGAAAAATAGGCCTGGCGATGGCATCGAGTGCAATGCTGAGAAGTGCGGGGTCGGACCAACGCAACCCTGCACGGAAGTGCGGGGTCGGACCAACACAACCCTCTGATCGGGCGGCAGAAAGAGGCGCAAATGACGCTGCGTTGACCTCTTAGACAGCCAGTTTGGATGCGGAAAACGGCGCTCTAAGGAAATGCCGGGCACCATCCGGGGCCGGGCCGTTCATCTGTCCGCTGTTGGCCGGTAGGCGACCGCCTGAATGTGTCGATCCCGACGACGTCCTACCCTTCCGGGTGAAGGCCGACGACCAGCCGGGAGGGGACAGTCGCGGCGTTGCTTATCTGACGTAGGTAAGCTGGATTTCAAGACCTGACCGCCGAGCCTGCTTTGACCCCATCGAAGGCGCCAAGCAGCTGCCAACCCTCGCTCCCGGCGTGAAGACGGTGATCGTGAGCTGGGTGGCGGTGACACTGGGGATCATCGTCTTCTAGGTCCAGCTGCCGTAGCGGCCGACCCCTACTCGGCCGGCACCAGGTCCCGGTAGGCATGCCAGGTGGCATGACCCAGGACCGGCATCGCCACCGCCAGACCAAGCAGCAGCAACATCGTCCCCGCCAGGGTCAGGGCCACAATGCAGGCCGCCCACAGCACCATGGCAAGCGGGTTCGCGGCCACCACGCGCAGGCTGATCACCGCCGCGGTAACCACGTCGATCCGCCGGTCCAGAAGCATCGGCACGGATACTACGCTCAGGGCGAAGACCAACGCCGCGAGCGCGCCTCCAACGGTAAGGTAGAGCAGCAGAAACACCGGATTGTCGCTAACCAGGAACAGCCAGCCGGTAAAGGTTTCCATGGGCGGAATGTCCCGCCCGTGAAAGAGCCCGAAGAGGATCGCCGACAACCGCTCCCAGAAGATGAACGCGAAGCCAAGAAAGGCGGCGAACAACCCGAAGGAGTGGTTATTCCCGCGCCAGGCGGTTACGGCATCACCCAGGACCGGCGGCTCGCCCGCCTCCAGCCGGCGGCTGATCTGGTACAGACCCAGGGCCAGGAACGGTGCCACCAGGAAGTACCCAGAGATCATCGAGGTGATCAGGTAGGGCCGGGGACTGGCCACCACCAGGATCATCAATCCCGCCAGCACGAAGGCGGCCCCGAAGAACAGGCTCAGCTGCGGCGCCCGGCGGAAGTCCTGCCAGCCTGCAGCCAGCCAGCGCAAGGGGCGCGATGGTTCCACAACACGCACCGCAAACTCGGCAACGCCCGGTACCGGGCCGGTAACGTAGTCCATGGTTCGAACCCCCGCCAGCTCGCCACCTTTTCAGTATAGTCCGGCTGCGTGGGGTCAGGGTCGAAGCGGGTAGCCCGAACTAACGCCCCGAACTAAAGGAAAGGAATGAACGGAAGGAATGAACGGGTCGGACCAACGCAACTAACTGATAACGCAGATTGTGTAGCCGAGTATTAGCGGGCCTGGCGCCCTTAGACGCTTGGTTTTGGCCGATAGACTGGGATCCTAAGGTGGGGCGCTCTCCGAAATGGCAGCCGTCCCGGCGATCGCTCACGACCGCGAACCGTCATTCCCGTAGGGCCCGAAACGCCTCAACGCCTGCCGATACACTTGGTTATTCCAGTCCTGCACGATCACCTGGGACCGGACCAGTGCCCATAGCTCGACTATGGCCACCAGCAGTATCAGTGCGACCCCGGCGACGAGCTGTTGCATCACCAACAGCACGATCCCCAGCAGCACCAGCCCGAGATCCAGCACTCCCCTGCCCCATCGGCGCAGGTAGAAATGGTGTAGCCCTACCAGGAAGAACCAGTTGAGGACAGCGTAGGTATCCGGGTCCTTCAGCTCGCGTTTGACCTCCCGGTAGAATGTGCGGCGCTTGTCGTCCGGCAGAGCCGCGGCGGCTTCGCGCAGACGTTCCTCCTCGGCCTCCACCGCTTCGCGCTTAAGCATCGCGGAACGATTCCGGGCAGGGTTCGTGGCATTTGCAGATGCTGTCGCGGGCCCGGCAGCGGCGGATGCGCTGCCAGGCCAGGCGCGCGCCGCGGCTCAGGCCGAAGCGCTCCATGGCCTGCATGGCATAGAGCGAGCAGCTCGGTTCGAAGTTGCAGTCCAGGCCGAACCAGCGCTTGCCGCCGCCGGTGGCGCGGTAACGGTGAATGGTCCAGAGGACCAGTCTGTTGATCATGGTTCAGCGGCCCAGGGTGACGATCATGGCCTCGCGCTGCCAGAACAGCCAGAAGCGTTTCTGCTCCAGCACCTGGAACACCACCTGCCAGCCTTCGGCGGCAAGGGCGTTGAGCTCGGCCTCGATCTTCTTCATGGGCAGCCCCGAGGAACCCAGCAGCAGGGTCCCGCAGCCGCCCTCCGCGATATGGACGACGCGGTACTCCTTGAAACGGTTTTCGGCCATGCCCCCAATCCCCCTTGTTATTGAATATTTGTCAGTGGTGAGGGGACATCGCCGGTGTGCGGCATGTCAACTGACGATGCCCTGCGCCGCCCGGGATCCCTGCGGTCCAGGGCCTCGAAGCTGGCGGCGTGCCGAACAGGTGCTGTATCCGCCGAACGCCGCGACCCTAACGCCGGCGCAAGCCGAGTGCCAGCACGCTGTAGGCGGGACACCCGCATTCATCCGCAGTGCGGGCATCACAGTCAACGCTGCGCTCCAGGTAGTGCTTCATTTTCTGGGCCGCCTCGATGCGCTGTTCCAGCTCCTCGATCTTGCGCTGCGCCATCGGCCGCCACCCAGTGATGGAGCCGTGCGCCCCACTCAGTCCAGCCACCAGGGTGCGTATCTCCGGCAACGAGAACCCGAGCTGTTTGGCGGTCTTGACGGCTTCCACCTGCTCCACGCTACGCGGCCCATAGCGTCGTTTTCCGCCCTGGCGCAGCGGCGCCTGCAGGATGCCGAGGGACTCGTAATAGCGCAGTGTCGAAGCACTGACGCCGGTACGGCGTGAAAGCTCTCCGATGGAAATGCCCTGGGCCATGGCTCACCTCCCCCGGTTTGACTTCAAGTGCACTTCAAGTCCTACCGTCCCAGAAATCAGGGGTTGGACGAAAGGACGGCGGGTTCGGAGCGCCGTCACCGGCCCCGTAACGAAAACCCTGACGAAAGCAGCGTGAGGTGACCATGTCTCTACTGGAGCGACTGCGCGCCTATTGGGGGCGCGCGCTGATCATCGGCCTCGCCAACGCGGTACTGCTATCGGCGATCATGGTGCCCGTCATACGCAGTGGGATCTCACCGCTGCCGCAGGCACCCAGCCACTCCTTCGCCGAGGCCGTGCTCGGCCAGTCAGTACCCCTGCCGATTGGCCTTCTGTTTCATGTGGTGTACGTCACTTTCTGGTCCATGGCGTTCGTCGTCGTCGCCTATCCGAGGTTCACGCTCGCCCGGGCCCTCGGTCTGGGACTCGTCCTCTGGGTAGGTGCACTGGCAGTGTTCTTCCCGATCAATGGCTGGGGGTTTCTGGGGCTTTCGGTGGGCCCGCAGCTGATCGGTGTGGCACTCGTGCCTCACCTGTTATTCTCGGCGTTTCTGTATGGGCTGAGCCGGCTCGCGTTCGGCCGACGGTGAATCCCGCCACTTCCTGGAAGCCGGGCAGTGCGTATCGCCGCGGACGGGCAAGCGCTCCCGTCCCGGTAATCAAGGAGGACCCTGTGCATCCGCTGGCAACGAGTGTGCTCGCCTACGTCGGGGCCGCCCTGGCGGAGATCGCCGGTTGTTTCGCCTTCTGGGCCTGGCTCAGGCTGGACCGCAGCGCCTGGTGGCTGGTGCCGGGCATGCTTAGCCTGGCGGTGTTCGCCTTCCTGTTGACCCGTATCGATGTCGACTGGGCCGGCCGTGCCTACGCGGCGTACGGCGGCGTTTACATTGCCGCGTCGCTCGGCTGGCTCTGGGCGGTGGAAGGCCAGAGCCCGGATCGCTGGGACACCATCGGCGCCGGAGTGTGCCTGCTCGGTGCCGGCATCATTCTGCTTGGTCCGCGGCCCGGAATCGGTTGATTAGGAACCCGAAGCACCGATCGCGCTGCCCGTTCTGAAGCAAGTGGGCTCGCTAGTTTGTGCGCCCCGCCTTTGACTTACCCCGCCGGACTGGCCCTCGTGGCCAAGGTCGGGGCATCGGACATAGCACGTGGCGGGATTGTGCGCGCCAGCGCCGCTCAACTGCGCGCCGCGCGGTTAGTCGAACCGCCATTCGTTTGATCCGGGGGTTCGAATCCCCGGATCCTACAAACGGAAAAGGGGCCGCCCTCGTGGACGGCCCCTTTTGCGTTTGGCGGAGAGGGAGGGATTATTCGCGGCTACGCCGCTCACCCTTCGGGCCGTCACGGCTGCGCCGTGACGTTCAACCGCGCGCCGCGCGGTTAGTCGAACCGCTATTCATTTGATCCGGGGGTTCGAATCCCCGGATCCTACAAACGGAAAAGGGGCCGCCCTTGTGGACGGCCCCTTTTGCGTTTGGCGGAGAGGGAGGGATTCGAACCCCCGGATCCCGCTAAGGATCTCTCGATTTCGAGTCGAGCCCGTTCGACCACTCCGGCACCTCTCCAGATTGTGTGCTTCGACCTGTCGTCGAAGGTACTGCGATCCAACCCTCCGCGGCTGGTCAGGCCTAGTGTTCAACCGGTCCTCGAGACCGCTTGAACACCGAGGGAGGGATTGATTCGGGCCTGTGGCCCTCACCCTGCGGGCGCCGTCGCTGCGCTCCGGCGTCCAAGCTGGCTGCGCCAGCTTAGTCGAACCCCCGGATGCCTGCGGCATGACTCGATTTCGAGTCGAGCCCGTTCGACCACTCCGGCACCTCTCCAGATTGTGTGCTTCGACATCGCGTCGAAGGTACTGCGATCCGACCCTCTACGGCTGGTCAGGCCTAGTGTTCAACCGGTCTTCGAGACCGCTTGAACACCGAGGGAGGGATTGTTGATTCGGACCGGGGCACTGATTTTGCCGGTCGGCATCCCCACCTTGCTCGTCTGTCGGGACGCGCCTCGTGCCTGGTCCGCAAATCGGAGGCGTAGTCTACAATAAACCGGCCGTGTTGACGAAGGGGTAGCCAGCGCTCCATGCGCCGTTCGCAGGTTAGATTCAGTTTTCTGGTCATCGTGCTGCTGCTGATGCTGGTGGCCTGGTCCGGCTTTCTGCGCAAGCCGAGCCAGCTCGAGACGGTCCGCGACCGGGGCGAGGTGACCATCGTCACACGGGTCAGCGACGATACGTACCTGCGCAATGGCGGAACAGGCCAGGGCATGGAATACGACCTGGCCTCGCGCTTCTCCGAGCAGCTCGGCGTCTCGCTCGAGATCAAGGTCGCCGAGACGGTGGACGAGGCGCTCGCGATGCTGCTCGACGGGCAGGCCGATATCGCGGCCGCCGGGGTGGGGGTGACGGCGGAGCGGGAGGGGCGCTATCGCCTGACGGACCCCTACATGCGGGTCAATCCTCAACTGGTCTACCGCTCCGGGGGCGAGGCGCCGGATTCCCTGGAGTCGCTGGCGGAGAACGGCGGTAGCGTCGGCATCAATCCCAGTCAGCTTGGCTATCTGCACCAGAGCGACGGTGTGGAGCTGCCGGAGCTCAACTGGCGCAAGCACGACGATACGACCGACGACCTCCTGTATCAGGTCTGGAACGGCGACATACCCTACGCCATCGTCGACTCCAACGAGGTCCTCCTCGCCCGCCACTTCTACCCCGAGCTGCGCGTTGCCTTCGACGTCGGTGGCAGCAAACCCCTGGCCTGGGCCCTGTCGCCGGAGACGGACGGGTCTCTGCACCGCGAGGTCCAGGCCTTCTTCGCCGAGATCGAAAAGGACGGCAGCCTGGCCCGGCTGCAGGAGCGCTATTACGGGCACCTGGGCAAGTTCGACTACGTGGGCACGCGGCTGTTCATGCGCCACGTGGCCAATCGCCTGCCCCAGTACCGAGGAGTGTTCCAGGAGGCCGCCCGCGAGAACGGACTGGACTGGCGGCTGCTGGCGGCGATTGGCTACCAGGAGTCCCACTGGAACCCCAAGGCGGTCTCGCCCACCGGGGTCCGCGGCGTGATGATGCTGACGCAGGACACCGCGGCCCATGTGGGCATCGACAATCGCGTGGATGCCGGGCAGAGCATCCGCGGCGGCGCCATCTATTTCTCGCAGGTGCGGGACAGAATACCCGATCGCATCCCCGAACCCCGGCGCACCTGGTTCGCCCTGGCGGCCTACAACGTGGGCCTCGGCCATCTCGAGGACGCCCGCATCATCACGGAGACCCAGGACGCCAATCCGGACTCGTGGCTGGAAGTGAAAAAGCGCCTGCCGCTGCTCAGCCAGAAGAAGTATTACCAGCACACCCAGCATGGCAAGGCGCGGGGCTGGGAGCCGGTGCGCTACGTGGAGAACGTGCGCCGCTATTACGAGCTGCTCAAGCGCATCACCGAGCCCGAGGTGATGTCCGTGGGCCTTTACCCGGACGAGTCCGCGACCTCCGGGCCCCGGGTGCGTCAGCCGCTGGGTGTGCGACTGGGAGACTCCGTCGAGTCCGCGTTCTAGCCGTTATCGGCCGTATTTTCGAGCCGGGGGTGTGTGGGAGCGCCGTCCCCGGCGCGATTTCTGTGGGCACCGGACCCGGACCAATCGCGGCGAGGACGCCGCTCCCACAGCAGGATTCCACCCCCGCGGCTCTGCGAAGGCTGTGTGGGAGATGAGATAAAGCGGCGCGGTTGAAGGATACGGAAGTGAGAGGTCAACCTCCCGGGTATTTTCAACACGAGGTCGCGCAAGCGCCTCAAAAGCAGACCCTGGGAGGTTGACCATGAACAACGTTGGCATCGATGTAGCGGACCGGGCAAGTGCGATGTGCGTGGTCGATGAGCACGGCGAGCAGCTCGGGCAGTGCGAGTGCGCGACCCAGGCCTCGGCGCTGGCCGAGGAGCTGGCTCGGTGGCCGCTCTCGCGGGTGATCATTGAGTCGTCGCCGCTGGCGGAGTGGGTGGCCTCGGTGGCCGAGCGCTGCGGTCACGAAACGGTGATCATCGATGCCCGGGCGGCGCGGCATTTGGTGAACTCGAAGAAGAAGACCGATGCGCGGGATGCCTACACGTTGGCGCGGCTTGGTCAGAGTGGCTGGTATGTGGAGGTTCACCGCAAGTCGGCCTCGGCGCGGGTGATGCGCAGTCGGTTGCAGGCGCGCCAGGGTCTGGTGCGCACGCAGAAGGCGATGGCCGCCCAGATCCGGGGGCTGCTCAAGGCGCACGGGGTGCGCGTAGGCCGGGTGGCCGAGGGTGAGTTTGCCCAGCGGGTGCGTGAGCTCGCCGGTGCCGAGGTGCCGCAGCTGCTGGAGAGCCTGGAGGCGCTGCTCGAGCTCTGGGCGCGGGCCGGCGAGCAGGCCAAGGCGCTGAAGCGCTCGATGCAGCGCGCCCGTGTCGAGCCCGAGCACGAGGCGGTGGCCGAGCAGCTGCAGAGCGTGCCGGGGGTAGGCCCGCTGGTCAGCCGGGCGTACGTGGCGACGGTCGATGATCCGCGGCGCTTTCACCGGGCCGAGGCGGTGCCGGATTACCTGGGGCTGTCGCCGAGCGTGCACCAGACGGGTGAGACTGAATACCGTGGGCGGATCACCAAGGAAGGCGATGAGCTGCTGCGCTGGCACTTGGTGGAGGCCGCCCATTCGCTGCTCAACCGGGGGCCGGACTGCGCACTCAAGCGCTGGGGCGAAGCCCTTCGCCAGCGCAAGGGTGGGGCCAAGGCCAAGGTGGCCGTGGCGCGCAAGCTGGCGATGCTGCTCTATCGGCTGTGGTTGAGCGGGGAGCGATTCGACACGCAGCGCGGCCTGGCGACGGCGAGCTGAGCTGCCATCGCGACAGAGCCCATGGCTGGCTAAGCCGATAGCCGAGTTCCAAGCGGGAGCGGTTTAAGGGTTCGGTCACGCGGACCAAGAACGCGCCTTGGGGCAGACGACCCCGTGTGGGAGATCCTGGCCGCGTGCTCCGAACCCATCTTGCGGCGCACAGCGACCGCGTAGAGAAGCCTGAAGACCCTTAAGCCGCAGTCCCTTCTACACAATCCGGGCGGTTGACATCCGGGGCCGCTTTAGAGAAGGCGCGTCC
>JACDUA010000009.1 GCA_013519935.1 Ectothiorhodospiraceae bacterium WFHF3C12
TGCCCGCCGCCGAGACGTGGGCCAGGCCCAGCGCCGCCAGCCATTCCCCCCGCAGCCGCAGCAGTGCGCCCAGCGGGGGCAGTGCGGCGGCCAGAAGCAGACCGGCCGCGAGCGGTACGCGGAAAAGGGGATCGAGAAGAAGGTTCAGCCACTCCAAGATTGCACCTCCACGATCCGGTCACAGACCCGCTCCATGAAGGTGCGCTCGTGGCTGACCAGCAGCACGCCTCGATCGGGGTGGGGTTCCGTCAGTAGCTCACCCAGGGCCACCACGCCCTGGGGGTCGAGGTTGTTGGTGGGCTCGTCGAGGCAGACCATTCGGGCGTTGCCGGCCAGGCGGGACCAGACGGTGAGCAGCTGGAACTGGCCGCCGCTGAGTCTGTCGATTCGGGTGTTCAATAGCCGGGCCAGGCGTTGCGGGCACGAAGCGTCCGGCGTAACTCCCAGGGCGTCCAGCAGCTCCCGGGCCCGGATGGGCATCGACGGTAAGCGCCGCGGCTGCTGTCCCTGGTACGCGATGGTCAGCCCATGTGCTCGATGGATACGGCCGCCGAACAGGCCGGCCGTCCCGATTATGGCCTTCAGCAGGGTCGACTTGCCCGAGCCGTTGGGCCCCCACAGGCCGACGGTCTCCCCGGCATCGACATGAAAGGACAGCGGGCCCACCACGGGCCCGCTGTAACCGGCACAGAGTGCGTCGACGTCGAGCATTGCCTATTGGGGCTGCAAGGCGTCGACGTAGCGTTCCAGCAGCGCCACGTAGGCCGCCCTGTCGGCACCGAGCGGCGGGTCCACCGGCAGGGCCGTTGCCGGCCAGCCAAGGGTGTCCCCGAGACGGCGCACCGCGTCCACCGAGTCGAAAGACCGGTGGAGGATCACCCCGTTGCCGCGATCCTGCAGCCGATCGACAAGGGACCTGATATGACGCGCGGTGGGCGGAACGCCCGGCAGCGGCTCGACGTAGCCCAGTATCGGCACGCCCAGGCGCTCCAGTAGGTAGTCCATGTCCTTGTGGTAGAGCAGCGCGCCGGGGGCGTTGCGAGTCATGCGCTGCCACTCTTCGACCCGCCGTGCCAGGTGCGCCGCGAAGGCCTCCGCGTTCTCCCTGAACGCCGCTTGACCGCCGCCGTCGATCTGGCCGAGCCGGTCAGCGAGCACCCCGGCGATTCGTCCCATACGGATGGGATCGAGCTGGACATGGGGATTGCCCGCCGGATGCACGTCACCCTGGGAACGATCGGCGGCCTGACCGGCGTCGCGCAGCGGGACGTGGCCCGTCGCCTCGAAGTAGCCGGGTTTGCCGGGCTGGATAGCCGGATTGGCCGCGTTGCGGATCGCGGCGGGCAGCCAGCCGACCTCCAGGTCCGCGCCCACGGCGACGACCAGGTCCGCGCGGCGCAGATCCCGGATCATGCCCGGCTTGGCCGCCAGGTAATGGGCATCCCGGTCCGGCGGCGCGAGTGCCGTCACTCTCACCCGCTCACCGCCGACCTCCCGGGCCAGCATCGCCATGCTGGTTGTCGTGGCGACGACCTTGAGCTGCGCCATCGCGCCCACGGGCATCGCGACGGTGCAAAGCAGTGTAACTGCAAGCGTCATCTTCCTGATCATCGCGGCTCTCCTAGAACGTGTGCGCGCCATGGCTGCCAAGGCTGAGCTGGTATTGCAGGAAGACCTGGTTGACCGGCTCGCGCTCGCCCTCCACCGAGAGGGAGCTCCGGGCCGCCTGCAGCCGGATCATGGAGAAGTGGCTGGGCCGGAAGGCCACGGCCAGGGTGCCGCGCTCCGAGCTGTCCCAGTCCTCGAGGGTGTCGCTGCCGTCGGTCTTCTCGTTGGTCCAGCCGGTGGCGTCGTAGCGGACCGCCACGTCCCAGCGCGGCGCGAAGCCGTAGACGGCCTGGGCGTAGAAGCCGTCCTGACGGAGCTCGCGGGTCTGGCCCACGGCGGCGGCGTTGGCTTCGTGGTAGGCGACCTCCAGGTCCTTCACGGCGTAGAGGTACTCGGCCTGTAGCTTGAGATCGCCCTGGCCGTAGTTGCCGGCAGCATCATAGCCATACACCCAGTCCGTGCCGGCCAGCCATGCATCGCCTTCCAGGGCATGGACCGCCGGGTCGTCGTGGATTTCCTGGTGCTGGGTGGCATAGGCGCCGAAAAGCCCCAGCCGCAGCGTGTGGCTATAGCCCAGGTCCGGTGACCATTTGGTGAACACGGTGAACAGCCGCGGCCCGTCCCCGCGGTCGTCCAGGCCGGTGACGCCGTCGGCCTCGATCTCGTCCTCGTCCGCCAGGGTGCCCAGTTTGTCCTGTTCACCCTGCAGGGCCTCGAAGCCCACTTCCAGGTAAGTGTCCAGCGCCGGCAGCCAGCGAAGCTGCAGGCCCGTGTCCTGAAGGCCGTGCTCGCCAATCAGGCTCTGATAGGCCAGGTTCTGATCGACAAAATCCCACTGATGCGGGTGCTGGTTATTGATGGTGCCGATGTCCGACAGGAACTTCCCGCCCTTGACCATGAGGCCCGCCGGCAGCCCGCGGCTGATGAAATAGGCCTCTTCCAGTGCCACGCCGCCGTCGGAGTCCACGGCGATGTTGGCGAAGGCCTCGAAAAGGTGGTCGACACTGCCCGAGAGGGTGATTTCCGTGGTTCGGAGGTTGAACCCCGGACCGGCGCTGCCGTGGCCGTGGCTATGCTCGCCCTCGTGGCCGTGGGCGTGGGAAATGCCGTCGACCTCGCCGAGGAGCTCGTTGCCCTCGCCGTCGACGTTGTCGTTGTAGTAAACGCCGTCGAAGATGACCGAGATCTTCGGGTTGAAATCGGTGCCCGAGGTCACGCGGTCCAGGGACGAGCCCTGAGCCAGCGCCACCGATACCGGCATGGCGACAAGCAGGGTCGCCGCGATTGTGCGGTGCATGAGTCTCTCCTGAATCTGAAACGAAACCGGCTGCGGCCGTTTCCGGCCGTAATGGCATGGCGTTCAGACGGAGAGTGGGGGGCCTCTTGCCCGGGGTGTGGGCAGGCCCGCGCAGGTCAGGCGGTCCCGGGCGACGACAATCGCGCCGGCGTCCCGGAAGGCCGGCTCGGGAAGCTGCAGTTGCGGATGACCCGCGGTAAAGGGGTTCGCGGCGTGGTGAAGACAGACCTGGCAGTCCAGCGTTTCGCCCGTGTCGACATCGTGGCCATACGGATGCAGGGCGGACGCCGAAAAGGCGAACGCCAGCAGCAGGGCCAGCAATATCGGACGGTAGGTGCGTGACATGGTGTCCCCGGGGCTCGGGTGCGCGGTTGCTGCAAAGCCGATGCGCAATGTTATATCATTACATTAACTTTCCGTCACCACCCACACAGCAAATGGCCGACATCGACACTGCCACCTTCCCGCGCCGCCGGCACGATCACGACCGTTGCATCCAGGACGCCCTGGCGGCGGCGGAGGCCCTGTGTGCCGAACGGCACGTCCGGCTCACGGCGCTGCGTCGCCGCGTGCTCGAGCTCGTCTGGCGCAGCCATCGGCCGGTCAAGGCGTATGACATCCTGGCCGCGCTCCGGGACGGCCGGGCGGGCGCGGCACCGCCCACGGTCTACCGCGCCCTGGACTTCCTGTTGCACGAGGGGCTGATCCACCGGATCGAGTCTCTCAACGCCTACGTCGGCTGTGCCGAGCCGGAGGGCCAGCACGCCGGGCAGTTCCTGATCTGCAGCGAGTGCGGCACCGTCGGCGAGCTCAACGACCCGGGCATCGACGCGCTACTGGAAGCGCGGGTGGGGCAGCTCGGCTTCCGGCTGCGGCGCCAGACCATCGAGCTCGACGGCGTGTGCCCCCAGTGTGCGGACGCGGGCGACGCGGGGTAGTCACTCTCATGCAACAGTATTACGTATGGAGATCGCTGCTCCGCGCGGGTGCGGCGCTCGCGTTCCTGACGCTTCCGGTCGCGGCGCCGGCCCTGGAGGTGTTCGTGAGCGTGCTGCCGCAGCAGACCTTCGCGCAGCGCGTCGGGGGCGAGCATGTCGACGTGCGCGTCCTGGTTCAGCCCGGTCAGAGCCCCGCGACCTACGATCCATCCGCGCAGCAACTCACCGCGCTGGAGAATGCCGATGTCCTTTTCCGTATCGGGGTGCCGTTCGAGCGGAGCTGGGTCGGCAGGATCCGCAAGGCCATGCCCGAGCTGCCCATCGTGGATCTCAGCGAGGGCCTGACACTTCGGCCATTGACTGATCACGCGCACGATGGCGCCGATGGCGCGGACGAGCCCATTGACCCTCATGTCTGGACGAGTCCGCCGCTGGTCATGGAAATGACCCGCCGGATCGCCGAGACCCTGTCTAGGCTTGATCCGGCTCATGAATCCGAATACCGGCGCAACGCCGATGCGTTCATCGGCGAGCTGCAGGGATTGGACGCCGAGATCCGGCAGACACTGGCCGGTGGCGAGGGGCGGGCATTTCTGGTCTATCACCCGGCCTGGGGCTATTTCGCGGACACTTACGGGCTGCGTCAGGTGGCCATCGAGGCCGCTGGCCGGGAGCCGGGGCCGAGGCAGCTGGCGCGCACCATCGAGCGGGCGCGTGAGGCTGGCGTGCGGGTCATCTTCGTACAGCCCCAGTTCAGCCGCACCAATGCCGATGCCGTGGCCCGCGCCATCGGCGCGCGCGTGGTGAGTGCCGACCCGCTCGCCGCCGACTATATGGCGAACATGCGAAGGGTCGCCGGGGCCTTCGCCGAGGCACTGAAATGACCGATTCCTTGATCCATCTGCATGGCGTCACCGCCGGGTACGAATCGGTTCCCGTCATCGAGGATGTCTCCCTGGAGATGCCGTCCGGAGAGTTTCTCGGGCTGGTCGGACCCAACGGCGGCGGCAAGAGCACCCTGTTGCGGGTGGTGCTCGGCCTGCTGGAGCCCTGGGCGGGCGAGGTGAGCGTGCTGGGGCGGACACCGACACGGGCCCGGCGCGATATCGGCTACGTGCCGCAATACGCCATGTTCTCGCGGCGCTTCCCGATATCGGTGCGGGACGTCGTCCGTACCGGCCGGCTGGGGCGGACCCGGCCGGTCTTCGGCTACCGCCGCCGTGACAAGGCGGTGGTGGACTGGGCCTTGTCGACGGTGGGCGTGGAGGGGCTGGCGGAGCGGCCCATCGGGACGCTCTCGGGCGGTCAGTTCCAGCGCGCGCTCATCGCGAGGGCGCTGGCCTGTGAGCCGAAGCTGCTGATTCTGGACGAGCCCACGGCGAACGTGGATCCCGGCGCGGAGAGTCATCTGTTCGACCTGCTGGCCGAGCTCAACCGCGAAATGGGCATCGTGGTGGTCAGCCACGACGTGGGATTCATCTCCGGCTACGTGCACCGGGTGGCGTGCCTGAACCGCACCCTGGTCTGCCATACCACCGCGGCGTTGACGCCGGAGGTCATTGAGAGTCTGTACGGTCATCCCGTCAGCGCCGTTCAGCACGCCTCGGAGGTCTGATGTCCTTTCTCGGTGCCCTGAGCGAACATGGATTCCTGCAGCTGGCCCTGCTGGGCGGTGTGCTGGCGAGCATCGGCTGCGGGCTGATCGGCCCCTACGTGGTGGTGCGGCGAATCGGCTACCTGGCCGGTGGCATCGCCCATGCGTCCATGGGCGGCATGGGCGTGGCCTATTACTACGGGCATGAGCCGCTCATAGGCGCCCTGGTAAGCGCGGTTCTGGCGGCCATGGCGGTTGGCTGGGTGAGCCTGCGCTGGAGCGAGCAGGAGGATATGCTGATCGGCGCACTCTGGGCGGTGGGCATGGCCGTGGGCATCCTCTTCATGTCCCAGGCCAGCGGCTACAACGTCGATCTGATGAGCTATCTGTTCGGTAACATTCTCATGGTCACCGGCGCCGACCTGTATCTCATGCTTGGCCTCGATGCGCTGATGCTCGGGCTGATCGCGCTGTTCTACAAGCAGTTCCAGGCCGTGTGCTTCGACGAGGAGTTCGCGCGGCTGCGCGGCGTGCCGGTCACCGCCTTCTACCTGTTGTTGCTGGGCATGGTGGCGCTGGCCATCGTCCTGCTGATCCAGGTAGTGGGGCTGATCCTGGTCATCGCGCTGATCACGTTGCCGGCGGCCATGGCCGGCCACTGGATGCGATCCCTTCTGGGCATGATGCTGTTGTCGGCGTTGGTTGCCGTCGTGGCGACGAGTGGGGGGCTGGCGGCGGCTTTTGCGCCGGATCTGCCGGCCGGGGCAACCATCGTGCTGATCACCGCAGCGCTCTACCTGCTGTCCCTGGCGGCGCGCCAATTCACGACGGGCCGGAGGGCGGCGCGGTGAATCAACGCGTCGCGGTAAGACTGACCGAAACGGAGTCGGCGAATCGCAGAGCGTGGGGCTTGTCCGCTTCCACGGTCACGGACTTCACCTGCTCGTGGGAGATGATGCTCTCCACGACGTCGTTAACCAGCTTCTCCAGCAGCAGGAACCGGTTGCCGTCGACCAGGGCGATGACTTCCTTGGTGATGGTCTTGTAGTTCAGAGCATGCTCCACCTGGTCCTCGCGGACCGCGGGGTGAAGCTGATGGCTGATGTGCAGGTTCAGCACCACGTCCTGGAGCTTGTGCTGCTCTTCGTCGTTGAAGCCCACGTAGGCGCGCAGTCTCAGGGCCTTGACCGTAATCACGGCCGGCTGGACGGTGATTTCCCCGGATGGCTGGGACATGTCACTTACCGATCAGCTGCAGGAACTCGTTCCGCGAGGCCTGGGACTCGCGGAACGTCCCCAGCATAACCGAAGTGCTCATCTCGGAATTCTGCTTCGAGACGCCCCGCATCATCATGCACATGTGGTTGGCCGTTATCTGCACGGCCACGCCCTTGGCGTGGGTGACCTCCAGAATGGCCTCCGCCACCTCCTTGGTCAGGCGCTCCTGGATCTGCAATCGCCGGGCGTACATGTCCACGATACGGGCGATCTTGGAGAGGCCAAGGACCTGGCCGTCGGGGATGTACGCGACCTGGGCATGACCGCTGAAGGGCAGCATGTGGTGCTCGCACATGGAGTAGAGCTCGATGCTGCGGACGATGACCATCTCGTCGCAGTCGGACTCGAAAAGCGCGTCGTTGACGATCTCGCGCAGGTCCTGACGGTAGCCCTGGGTCAGGAATTCCAGCGCCCGCGCGGCGCGCAGCGGCGTCCGCTCCAGCCCACCACGGTCGGCATCTTCGCCGATGGCCTCGATGATAGCCCGGTAATGTCGTGCGAGTTCTTGCTCCATGGCGCGTCCCAGATTCATTGAACTGTCATTAGTGTAATGCAGCTGTACAAGAGTTGTATACCTCTATGACGGCCGATCTTTCTTCGGACTAAATGCGTTTTGCCATATATATGGAAGCTCATATATATTGCCCATCGACAAACACGGATGAGGCACTCCATGACATACAACGTACTCTTCCTGTGCACGGGCAATTCGGCGCGCAGCATTATGGCAGAGGCGCTGATGAATCAGATAGGCGCCGGTCGATTCACGGCCTACAGCGCCGGCAGCGATCCGCGGGGCCAGGTGCATCCGATGGCCGTTGAGCTGCTGCAGAGCATGCGCTTCGACACCGGCGAGCTCCGCAGCAAGAGCTGGTCCGAATTCGCCGGCCCGAATGCCCCGGGCATGGATTTCGTCTTCACCGTTTGCGACAGGGCCGCCACTGAGCCCTGTCCCGTATGGCCCGGCCAACCCATGACGGCCCACTGGGGTATCGAGGATCCCGCGGCGGTCGAGGGCAACGAGTCCGCCCGGAGAAAGGCCTTCCGCCGCGCCTTTTTCGCCCTCCAGCAGCGCATTCGCCTCTTCACGGCCTTGCCCCTCGGATCGCTGGACCGGCTGCGGCTGCAGAAGGCGCTGGACGACATCGGTTCCACGCCCGCGGAGGAATTCCAGGATGACTGACATGACGACTGACACCGCCTTGTCGCTGACCGAGGACGCCTTCCTCAAGCTTCTCGCGGACCCGACCCGCCTGCGAGCCCTGCTGTTGCTGGCCCGCGAGGGCGAGCTCTGCGTCTGCGAGCTGGTGCACGCCCTCGATGTTTCGCAGCCCAAGATCTCCCGCCACCTGGCGCAACTGCGAAACGCCTCCGTGGTTGCAGACCGTCGCGATGCGGTCTGGGTTCATTACCGGCTCTCCGAGGCGTTGCCTTACTGGGCGGCGCGGATTCTCACGGTCCTGCGAGACAGCACCGCCGAGCGCGATCCCTACCGGCTCGACCGGCAGCGGCTGGAGGCGATGGTCGATCGCCCTGGCGGTCGATGCGCCGCCGATACGGCCGGGGACGACGCGTGACGGTGCGGGTTCTGGTCCTCTGCACCGGTAATTCCTGCCGCTCACAGATGGCGGAAGGGTGGCTGCGCTCGATGGGTGGCGATGCCGTCGAAGTCCGATCGGCGGGGCTGGAGGCCCACGGCCAGAATCCCCGGGCCCTGGCGGTGATGGGCGAGGCGGGCGTCGATATTTCCCGCCAGCCGTCCAGTGTCGTGAACGACGAGGACATCGCCTGGGCGGAGACGGTGATCACGGTCTGCGGACACGCCGACGAGCACTGCCCGGTTCTGCCGCCGACGGTCCGGAGATTGCACTGGCCGTTGCAGGATCCGGTGAAGGCTAAGGGAGACGAGGCGCAGATCATGGCCGAGTTCCGCCGGGTTCGCGATGACATCCGCGACCGGGTCCGCTCGTTTCTGGCCAACCAATCCTGAACGTTCAGCAAAGGCAGGCAGAACACATGAGTGCACAGTGCGACGTTACGGCGCGCCGCAGTACCGGCGAGGTGATGGGGCTTTTCGAACGCTACCTCAGCGTCTGGGTGGCCCTGGCCATCGTCGCCGGGCTGGTCCTCGGCAACGCCTTTCCGGGGATTTTCGATTTCCTCAGCGGCCTCGAGGTGGCGCGGGTCAACCT
This sequence comes from Ectothiorhodospiraceae bacterium WFHF3C12, assembly GCA_013519935.1. GTDB lineage: Bacteria > Pseudomonadota > Gammaproteobacteria > Nitrococcales > Nitrococcaceae > WFHF3C12. The sequence goes on from JACDUA010000009.1 coordinate 8,908, forward strand.
GGTGGTCGCCGTCCTCATCTGGGCCATGGTCTACCCCATGATGATCAACGTGGACTTCTCGTCCCTGCGTCACGTGGGGGACAAGCCGAAGGGGTTGACGGTCACCCTGGTGGTGAACTGGCTCATCAAGCCCTTCACCATGGCGGGCCTGGGGCTGCTTTTCTTCGAATGGTTCTTCGCCGGTCTGGTCAGCGAGGCGGAGGCGCAGTCCTTCATCGCCGGCATGATTCTGCTCGGCGCGGCGCCCTGCACGGCCATGGTCTTCGTCTGGAGCCAGCTGACGCGCGGTGACGCGACCTACACGCTGGTTCAGGTAGCGCTGAACGATCTCATCATGATCTTCGCATTCGCGCCCATTGTCGCGCTGTTGCTGGGGATGGCCGACGTCATCGTGCCCTGGGAGACGCTGCTCCTGTCGGTGGGGCTCTACGTGGTCATTCCGCTCATTGCCGGGACCATCACCCGCCGGGTGTTGACGGCCCGGGGCGGGGAGGCGGCCGTGCGCCGGTTCACCGACCGCATCAAGCCGGCGACCATCGTCGGCCTGGTGGTCACGGTGCTCATCCTTTTCGCCTTCCAGGGCGGGCGCATCCTCGATCAGCCGCTGGTCATCGCGCTTATCGCCGTGCCGCTGATCATCCAGAGCGTGGGCATTTTCGCCATCGCCTACGGCTGGTCCCGCGCCTGGCGGATTCCCATCGCCATCGGCGCGCCGGCGGCCCTGATCGGCACGTCCAACTTCTTCGAGTTGGCCGTGGCGGTGGCCATCAGCCTGTTCGGTCTGAACTCGGGGGCGGCCCTGGCCACGGTGGTCGGCGTCCTGGTGGAGGTGCCGGTGATGCTGGCCCTGGTGGCGCTGGTGAATCGCAGCCGGCGATGGTACGGGGAGAGCGCTGGCGTCTCGGGATAGGTCGGACGATTGGGCCGGGTTCGTGAAGGCACCTGCAGGAGCGGTGCGAACGGCGATTCACCTGGGCGAGCCCGGGAGGTCCGATCGCGCCTTGCGGCGCTCCTACAGGTGCCCGAACTGCCCGGGACGGTCGGCACGGCAGGGTGGATCAGGCGAAGCCGTAATCCACCATCGCCAGACCCCATCGCCACCATTGGGCGGCCTCCGGACTTCCGAGATTCCCCAGCCCGCGGAAATTGCGGAACGTTGGGTGAATCTGGCCAGGTGCTTGGGCTGTCCGGCAGGCGTTCGCGGCCAGTGGCCGCTCCTACCGGTGCCGTTCCCGAGCACGCGAAGATCGGTGTCTATCCGTGATCATCTGTGGCCAAGCAAAAAGAGGCCGCCCGAAGGCGGCCTGAAGTCACGGGAATCGGTGCCTCGACTTCAGTCGTTCCAGCGCAGCCGGATATCGTAGTCGTCGACCCGGTGCTGGGGCTCCAGTGGCACGCTCTCTTCCGGGTCTATCTCCGGATAGACATTGTCCACGGGCTCGACGGTGGCGTCGCGGCCATAGATGAAGCTCTGTTCCTCCACGATAACGCGGTAGGCCTTGTTCAGCCGCAGCGCCCGGTCGCGCGATGGCGTGATGAGCTCGTACACGCTGGCCTCGCGCACCGCCTCTTCCTTGACGGTGCCGTCCTCGTTGAACCACCGGGCCTGCATCTCGTCGTTGGCGCGGAATTCGTTGCCCCCGCCCACGCGCCGAAGGTACTGCAGGATCTCCCCCTCGTTGCCACCGTAGTTGGGAACGTCGCGCATGCCGCGAAGATCGATGTAGCCCCACCCCGCGGCTCCCGTTACCTTGCGCGGGAAGGCGAACGTCTGGTCAATGGTGGTGCCGATGGAGGTGTGGCAGCCCATGCAGAACTTGTTCTCTTCGCGGGTCTGTTGACGCAGCGTACCGTCGGCGTCCTCGATGAAGCCGAGTACCAGCCAGCCGAATCCGTTGGACAGACCCTGGTCGCCCTGGTCGGCGTAGCGCGGCAGGTTGCCATCGCGCTTTTCCTGCTGCTCATTGCCGTACAGGGACCTTAGCTGGGCGTTGTCGTACATCCGGATCTTCTTCATGTAACGCACTTCCTTCATGCGCCGCGGGACGAAAACATCTCCCGCTTCATTCACGCCGACGTAGCGGACCGTGTGCAGGAATTGCGTGCCCTGCGGGTACAGCATGTCTGCCACGGGGACGTCGGAGGCATTGCCGAAATAGTATTCCGGCCGTGACACCTCGGAGACCACGGTGTATTGACCGTCATTGTTGAGGTCCGCGCAGACCTGGTTCTCATCGATGGGCGGCGTGCTCACGCGGTCCAGCTGCTTGATGGCCGCTTCCAGCGCGGCCAGGTTCGCCATGTAGACGTCACCCGAATACGCCGAGCCGGTCTGTTGGCAGGCATTCTGCCGGAACGCCTCCGGGAGCCGGATCATGACGTCATCGGTGGAGCCGTTGGTCGGCCAGAAGGTGCTGGGCAGGGGTTTGTAGTTGAACGCGACCCAGCCGCTGCCATCCCGGGCAAAGCCGTGCTCGTCGAATGCCTCGGCGCCCAGCGCCAGATCCTCGATCCGGGGCACCGGGCCCTCCCACTGCGGATCGTTAGCCAACGCTCGGATGAACGGGTCGTAGTTGTCCTCATTGATCCAGGCGAGTATCTCCGCGTCGGAGATGGCGGCGACTTCCTCGGAGCGGTCCACGAAGAGGTTGGCCCAGTGGTTGGTCTCGCCCAGCTCGGAGAACGCATAAACCCCTTGAAGATGGGCGTCACTCATGTAATTGGGCCGATCCCAGTCGTCGTAGTTCTGGTGGCAGGTATAACAGGGATTGAAGCGGGCTTCGGTCTTCGTGTAGCACTGCGGCGGTATCGGCGCCTCGGCGTTCAGTACCTTGGCCGGGTCTGGCGGCAGCTGCCGCGCCACGGGCGGTTCGGGCTCGGTCTCCCCGGTCGAAGTGCCGGATTCTTCGGGGGCGGGCTGCTGGCGAGGCTCTTCCGGTGTTGAACCATCGGACCCGCCGCAGGCGGTGATCAGGACACTAAGCGTGAATAGCAGTGCAGGCTTCAGGGGATTCATTGGGGGTCTTCCTCGGACGGGACCTTCATGGGGTCCGGGATGCCAACCAGAAGACGGGGACGGCCCCGGCAGGACCGTCCCCGTCGTTTGCGAACGTCCCGGGGTTCAGGCCTCCGGATCGAACAGCCAGAGCATGTTGTTCTCGTGCTCGCCGGTGTCCTCGCCGATGACCACCTTGCCGTCGTCGAGAACGATGACGTTGTCCGGCTCGGAGATGTTGTTGACGTTGCAGTTGTTCACCGCACGCTCCGGATAGTAAGGGCCACCCACGAGCACCGGTTCCATGCGGCTGATGTCGTAGTCGGCCTCCAGGGGCATGCGGTAGACCACCCCGCAGTCTCCGGCGATGTCGTCGATCTGGATGTCGCCCTGCCCGTCGGTCATGGTGGCGTTAACGTTGGACATGGCCACGTAGGCGAAGGCCTGGCTCACGCTGCCCGCCAGCGGGCCGGTGCCCTCGACGGCGGCCTCGGCGCGGTTGCGGTTGACGCGCAGGCCTTCCTTCTTCCGGAACTCGCCGGTGGCGCCCAGCGCGACGGCGGCCTTGCGGCTTTCCAGGAAAGCCACGCGATCGTCGCCGAAGCTGTCGTCCTCCACCGTGCCGTCGCCGTCCAGGTCCTGGCCGGTTTTGCCTTCGGCCCAGTTGTTGATCTCCTCGTCGGAGATGTAGCTGTTCTGGCCGGCCACGTAGTCGCTGGTATCGATGCCGTCGTATTCGTCGACCCAGCCCTCGATCGTTGCATTGTCGCCGCTGGCGAGCTCGATCCACTCGATGGCCAGCGCGGCTTCCGCGGGATGGGTTACGTTGGCCTGGGTGATGGCGGCCGCGTACAGGCTGCCGCTGGAGAGATCACCGGCCGCGTCGGCCACGAACTTGAAGAGGACTGTCCCGGTGCCGTCGTCGGAGAGGTAGACGGTACGGTCGTCCGGCATCACTTCGGCGTTCTCGTGGGAAAAGCGGCCCAGGGTAAAGTGCTTGACGGGCGTGGCCGCGCCGGCGGGGTCGGTGATCTCGACGATATAGCCGTAGTCGTACGGATTCGGGTACGTGCCGCCGAGATAGGTCTCCAGGGCGACCTGGTCCCCGTGATAATCGTAGTTGGCGTTGTTCCAGTCGGCCGTATCGTCGAAATACAGCTCCTCCGAGGTCAGGGGCGTGCTCCAGGGGGACATGGTGCCGAAGCAGTTGACCCAGGTACCGTTGACGCTGGAGAAGTCGATCATGCCATTGCCGGCGTCATTGATGACGCTCCATTCCCCGGTACCGGTGTCGCGCTGCACGCGCAGCCGGCTCATGCCGCCGGGGCGGTCCTCCCAGTTCGAGAACAGCCAGCCGTTGTCGGCGTCGATCCGGACGTAACCATTGAAGTCGGGATCGTTGGACTGCTTGATGGCGGTGGTCCCGTCCGTGGCGACGATCCGCCCGAGGCCATTGGGCAGGTCGCCCCCGAAAGTGTCGCCTTCCTGGCCGAGAACGTTGTAGGTGCCCACTGCGGTGCGCACCGTCTCCTTTTCGGCCGCGGTAATCGGCAGCGCCAGATCGGGGATATCGGTGCCGCCGGCGGCGCTGAAGTCGTGACCGCGAATCACGCCGAGCGAGGCCAGGTTATAGGTGACGCCGGACGCGTCCGTCTCGTCGTTGGCGTCGTCCGGGTGCTGCACGTTGAAGAACAGATCGCCGTCCGCCGTGAGTTCGATGCCCGTGATCTCGGCACCGAGGGGCACGGTGGCCAGGCGCTTCAGGCCGGCCGGCCGTGCGCTGGTCAGGGCGTCCGTTCCGTCCTGCCCGTCGGCACCGTCAACGCCGTCCGCGCCGTCGGCGCCGTCGGATCCCGGCGCGCCGGCGGCGCCGTCGGTACCATCCACACCGTCATCGCCGTCGTCGCCACCGCAGCCCGCCACGCCGGCGGCCAGAAGGGCGGCCAGGGCGAGGGCGGACAGCCTGGAAAGATCAATCCCGTTGCGTTCCGTCATGGTTGCTCCTCAGCTTCAATAGTGACGTTGCTCAGTCGGCCGCTTGGGTCCAGCACCCGCGTCGAGGCGTTCTGGTTGGATTGCGGTGGCTGGGTGCGCCGGGGCTGGCCGGTCAAAGCGGCACCACCGCGATGCATTCCCCCCGTACTGCCCAATGGCCGGACATGCAGGGGGGAGGCTGACACCGGAATGTTTAAAGAGATTGGAGCTTCGGTGACGGTTGCGGGTCAGATTTGTTGCAGCGGGCGTGACCGCGTCGGTTGTTCCGCGGCTGTTCGGGGCCGGATAATCGAGGCCTTATTGGGCAGGTGGTGAGGAGTGGGCCGTGCGCAGGATCGCGTCAGTCATATTGGTCGTACTTTTGGGGGCGCCCGCCGTTGTATCGGCACTGGAGCTCAGCGGTTCGCTGATTCAGGGCGGCGTCGTCCGCGGAGAGGTCCAGCCGGGTTCGGAGGTGGTCTTCGACGGGCGCAAGATCCGGGTGTCCGAGCAGGGCCGCTTCGTCCTCGGCTTCGACCGGGACGCACCGGAGAAGATGCGGCTGGAAGTCACACGCCCTGACGGGCAGACGTCCGTGAGGGCGTTGCGGGTCGAGCAGCGAGAGTACGACATCCAGCGCATCGATGGCCTGCCGCCGCGAAAGGTCACGCCCAACGAGGCGGACCTCAAGCGAATCCGTCAGGAGGGGGCGCTGATACGTGAGGCCCGCAAACGCAATGACCCGCGTACCGATTTCGCCACCGACTGGATCTGGCCGGTGACCGGGCCGATCTCCGGGGTCTACGGCAGCCAGCGCATCCTCAACGGCGAGCCGCGCCGGCCGCACTACGGCTGGGACATCGCCGTGCCCACCGGTACGCCGGTCAAGGCGCCGGCCCCGGGCGTCGTCACCCTGGTCCACGACGACATGTTCTTCTCCGGCGGCACGCTGCTGCTGGACCACGGCCACGGCCTGACTTCCGCCTTCCTGCATCTCAGTCGCATCACGGTGGCCGAGGGGGAGCGCGTCGAGAAGGGTGAGAAAATCGCCGAGGTGGGCGCCACCGGGCGCGTCACGGGCGCCCATCTGGACTGGCGCATGAACTGGTTCAACAGTCGCGTCGACCCCCGGACCCTCGTCGGCCCCATGCCGGAAGACCGAGCTGCGGCCGGGGAATAGTGCGCAACCTGGTCATCGTCCTCGGCGACCAGCTCGATGGCGGGTCGTCCGCCCTCGACGGCTTCGATCCCGCCCGGGACGCGCTGTGGATGGCGGAGGTCGCGGAGGAGCTGACCTACGTTCCCGTCCACAAGCTGCGTATCCACGCCTTTCTCAGCGCCATGCGCCACTTTCGGGACGCGTGCCGCGGACTTGGCTGGACGGTTCACTACTCGGCGCTTCCCGGGAACGCGGAAGACGATGTCGCCGGGGATTTCCAGGGCATGCTGGAGCGGCAGGTGCCCGGGCTTTCTCCGCAACGGCTGGTCGTCACCGAGCCCGGGGACTTCCGGGTGCTGCAGCGGCTGCGCGATGCCGCCGGGCGACTTGATCTGCCGCTGGAGATTCGCGAGGACCGGCATTTTCTGATCACGGTCGAGACATTCGCTGAGTGGGCCCGGAACCGGAAGTCCCTGGTCATGGAGCAGTTCTACCGGTGGATGCGCCGGCGCTTCGACGTGCTGATGGACGGCGGCGAACCGGTCGGAGACGCCTGGAACTTCGACCGGGACAACCTCGCGACCTTTGGCCGTGGCGGACCCGGTAACCTGCCGGCGTGGCCGCATCGGGCGGAGACCGCCATCGAGGATGAAGTCCGCGCGCTGGTCGAGGCCCGGTTCCCCGACCATCCGGGGCTGCTGGATGGAACGGACCTGCCGCTCACCCGGCAACAGGCACTGACGTGGCTCGAACGATTCGTGGACGAGCGGCTGCCCCGTTTCGGCGCCTACCAGGACGCGCTCTGGCAGGGCGAGCCATTTCTCTATCATTCCCGGCTGTCTTTCGCGTTGAACCTCAAGCTGCTCCGCCCGCGGGAATGCATCGACGCGGCGGAGGCGGCTTACCGCAACGGCCATGCACCGCTGAACGCCGTGGAGGGATTCATCCGGCAGCTGCTGGGCTGGCGGGAGTTCATCCGCGGCGTCTACTGGCTGAAGATGCCGGACTACGCCGATCTCAACGCCCTGGGCCACCGGGCGGAGCTGCCCGCCCTCTACTGGGACGGCGGCACGGACATGGCCTGCGTGGCCGACGCGATGGACGGGGTGCTGCGACACGGCTATGCCCACCACATCCAGCGGTTGATGGTGCTGGGCCTGTTCGCGCTGCTCTACGGCGCGCACCCCTACCGCTTCCACGAATGGCACATGGCCATGTACCTGGATGCCGTGGACTGGGTAAGCCTGCCGAACACGCTGGGCATGAGCCAGTTCGGGGATGGCGGCATCGTGGGAACCAAGCCCTATAGCGCCAGCGGTCAGTACATCAAACGCATGGGCAACTACTGCGCCGGCTGCCGCTACGAACCCGGGACGGCCAGCGGCGAGCGGGCATGCCCGTTCACGGTCTTCTACTGGGACTTCCTCGATCGCCACGGCGAGCGTTTTCGGGGCAACCCCCGCATGGCTTTTCAGCTGAAGAACCTGGATCGCAAGCGCAATGACCCGGCGGCCATGGGCGCCATCCGCGATACGGCCGGGCGCCTGCGCCAGTCACTCGTCGAAGGTGAGCGGGTCTGAGCGCCTATCGGGCATTGGACGCCGGGGCCATCAGGAATCGCTGCAGCGACTCGGGGGGATCCACTCTCGAGATGCGCTCGCGGTCCCGCTCGGCGATCAGCACCGATGGCACGCCAGGTTCCGCCGCGGGCAGTAGCAACACGTCCGTGGGCCCCTGCAACCCATGGGCGAGGGTGCCCATCTCGATACCTTCGGCGGAGAGCACGATCAGGCGATTGAAGCTGTAGTCGGTCAGGAGGAATCCGCCGCCGGGCAACACCCGGAAGTCATCCAGGAACGTCAGCCGCGTGGTGATGGTGCGGATCTCGCCCGGTCGGCCGCGCTCGTCCAGATCGATGGCGGATAGCCGGCCGGCGCTGGTCAGGTAAAGCCGGCCCGAGGCGTACTGCAGGCCGTTGGGGAATCCACCCCGGGTGTCCTGCAGCCACACTTCCGTCTCCAGCTCGAATGCGCTGCTGGTGGCGCCGGTCACCCGCGTGATGGCGGCACCACCCTGACGACTGTCGGCGACATAGAGTGTGCCGCGATCGTCCGCGGTCAGGCCGCTGGCGATGGCGATGTCGGGCAGGGCGGCTGCGCCGCCGAGGACCGGCACGTTGCTTCCGATCTGCGCGCGCAGCAGGTAGGAGCCGTCTCCGACCGTGCAGACCACGAACAGCCAGCGCTCCCAGCTCTCCGCGCCGGTGAACTGGCAGCCCGCCGGTACGTTCGCCCTGACCGGGAGCTGCTCGAGCCGGGGCGCCCCTTCCGGGTCGCGCAGCTCGTAGACGCCGGATCGCCCGGTGATGAAGACGCGGCCATCCCGGCTCATGACGATGGCCTCTGGACCCAGGATTTCCGCCACGGCGCTCGGGGTGTCGCCGCGCCCCAGGACCGCGCAGCCCCCCAGCGCCATGACGGCGGACAGTAACAGCAGCCCCGCCAGGCGACGGACGCCCTGACTCACGGGCGGAGCCGAGGGGCGGCATGGCGCCGTGCTATTGAGCTTTCCCATTCCCGGACTCATACCCAGGGCATCAGCAGACAGCGAAGCGAGTGAGGCGAGTATGGCATCGAACAGGCTCATTTTCGTGGTTACGAACAACGCGACCCTGGGAGAGACCGGTCGCGAAACGGGGCTGTTCCTGTCCGAGGCGGCGCATCCCCATCGCGTCCTGACTGAGGCCGGTTACAGCGTCGACTTCGTCAGTCCCCATGGCGGGCCGGCTTCTTACGATCCCAACAGTCTGGAGGATCTGGACGATACCTCCTACGCCTTCTATGAGAACCCGGCCATCCAGCAGGCCCTCAAGCGCAGTCACAGGCCCGAGGACGTGGATGCCACGCAGTATGACGGCATCTTCTATGCCGGCGGCCATGGCACCATGTGGGATTTTCCCGACAGCGAAGCGCTGGCGCGCTTGTGCACGGAGATCTACGAGCGAGGCGGCGTCGTAGGCGCCGTCTGCCACGGCCCTGCCGGCCTCGTGAACGTGCGCCTGTCGGATGGCCGCTACCTGGTGGACGGCAAGGAGGTCGCCTGCTTCACCACGGAAGAGGAGGAAGCGGTGGGCCTGGAGAAGGTCGTGCCGTTCCTACTCGATGCCCGCCTGAGTGAGCGCGGCGCCCGCCACACCAAGGCGGAGCCCTTCCAGGCTCACGTGGTTCGAGACGGGCGGCTGGTCACGGGGCAGAATCCGCCTTCGGCCACGGGCGTCGGCGAAAAGATGCTGGAGGCCCTGAAGGAGAGCGGCTAGTCCGCGCTTCCCGGGTGCACGTCGGCGAGCAAGGCGCGTGTCTCGTCGCACCAGCGAACGGCTGCATCGTAGGCGGGTTTGAGGCCGGTCAGGTCCTCGACGGGCAGGCTCGCCCAGCGGCCGGCCTCGTAGGCCACGGTCCGGCGCAGTAGCCGGCCCAGCTCGCCGTTACCGCTGACCAGCGCCTCGCGCACCGACCGTTCGAGACTGATCTGGTCCACCAACTCGTCGATGGGCACGCCCAGCAGTGCGTCGAGGGTGGAAAACAGTCCAGCGGTGAAGCCGGCATCCGCGCTGGCGATATGCTGCTCGGTGGTCAGGATCTGGCACATGCGAGCGCGCAGCAGCGCGCTGTCCAGCAGCGGTTCGGGGTGGGCGTCGCCGAAGCGGGCCAGTACCAGCAAGGTGGTCCACTGGCGCACCAGACGGGCCCCCAGCAGCAGCACGGCATCACGCACCGTCTCGACGCGTCGGCTGAGTGAGAGCGCCGCGCTGTTGGCGTAGCGCAGCAATCGGTAGGCAAGCGTGGCGTCCTGGACCACGAGCCGGTCCAGTTCGTCCACCTCCAGGTCGGGATCCTGCAGACGATTCAGCAGGTTGAGCAGAACCGCATGGTTTCCGGGCAGGGACCGTCCGCGGATCAGCTCGGGTGCGGTGAAATAGTAGCCCTGGAAGGCGCTGCAGCGCAGAGCCCGTGCTTCTCGCAACAGACCGTGATCCTCCACGCCCTTGGCTATGACCGGCAGGCCGCTAGCGTGGGCGAGGGCCGCGTATTCCTGCAAACGCGCCGGTTCAAGGGCGGTCATGTCCAGCTTGACGCCGCTGGCGATCTCCAGCAGCGGTTCCAGCTCGAGGCCGTACTCGAAGTCGTCCAGGACCAGGCGGAATCCCTGCTCCGCGAGCCGTGTCGCGCCCTCGATCCGCGCCTCCGTGGCCGCGGCGTCCCCGGGCAGCTCCAGGACAATCCGGTCGGTGATTGCGGGCAATTCCAGCTGGCCTTCCAGAAAGGCGGGGCTGAGGTTGATGTGGGCCGGATGAGCGCGTACCAGCGTGTCCAGGCCGAGATCCAGAAAACCCGTGACCACGACCTCGGTGGTTGCGAGGTCGCGGTCCTGAACGGCCGCAACCGCTTGGGAATACGCGCGGTAGAGCAGTTCGTAGCCGACGATCCGGCCGTCGGCGTCGCAGATGGGCTGACGGGCTATACACAGGTCCTGCGGTTCGTCCATGAATGCTCCCGATTCGGCGTTTCCCTACCGTGTCGGTTTGCCTCCGTTGATGTCTTCGAACTCCAGCAACAGCCTGCGGAGCAGGGCTTTGAGGGTTGCGGCTTCCTTCTCGCTGAATACGGACGTCAGCGCCGTGGCACGTTCCACCTTGCGCAACAGGGCCGATTCTACAAGCTCCAGGCCGGTGTCCGTCAGGGAGACGAGCACGGCCCGGCGGTCTCGCGGATCCTGTGCACGGCTGACCAGGCCGCGTTCCAGCAGGCGGTCCACACGGTGGGTCATGCCGCCGGAGCTCAGGATGACGTCCCTGCAGAGCTCGCCCATGGACAGGGCGTAGGGCTTGCCCGCGCGGCGGAGCGTCGCGAGGACATCGAACTCGCCAGTCTGGAGGTCGAACTCGCGCAGCACCTCGGTGCCGTCGGTGTCCAGGTGATGGCCAATGAGCAGGATACGGCCGACCACGCCGAAACCATCCGTGTTCAGATCCTTCCAGCTCTCGTGCCATTCGGCTTCGAGCCGGTCGATCCGGTCGTCTCTGGGGTTATCTGGGGGCATTTATCTTAACGTCAAGATACTCGACACTAACCTAATACTGTGCCAGCCTATCAGCTTTCCGGCTGCCACGCCCGCGCGCCCGTTCATGTGGGTGAGACTGTCCGGGCGGTCGCCTGCGGGGGTGCTTCGCCCAGACGGCGGGCCGTCTCCGGCCGCCTCCCGCCGGGCCGGGCCGGCGAGGCCCAGCGGCGTGTCGCGGCCTTTCGACCTCATGCATAGGCAAATGGCTGCACGCTCATGAAGAAACGCCTGGTAGTCCGACTGTTCATCGTGGTGGTTGTGCTCGCCGCCGCCGGCGGCGGGATCGCCTACTGGAAGTACGTCCAGATACAGCAAACCATGGCGCGCATGTCCCAGCCGACGCCGCCGCCCACGGTGTCCGCAGCCGAGGTTGAACAGACACAGTGGTTGCCGCGGGTGAGCGCCGTGGGCAGCGTTATTGCCATTAACGGCGTGGACGTGACCACCGAGGTCGCGGGTATCGTCAGCGAGATCGCTTTCGAGTCCGGTCAGGCGGTCGAGGCCGGCGACCTGCTTGTGCAGCTGGAGGACAGCGTCGACCAGGCTGCGCTGGAAGGCCTGGTGGCGGACCGCAAGCTTGCCCAAGTGGAGTTCGAGCGCTCGGAAAACCTGCTGCCGCGCCGGGCGGTCTCCCAGTCGCAGTTCGACGAGGCCAAGGCCCGGTACGAGTCCGCCCAGGCGCGGGTGGCCGAGCAGCGCGCACGCATTCAGAAGAAGAGCATCGAGGCGCCGTTCGACGGCGTTCTGGGCCTCAAACGCGTGGATCTCGGCGAATATCTCTCTCCGGGCAACCTGATCGTCGAGCTGCAGATGCTCGATCCGATCCACGTGGAGTTCACCCTTCCGGAACGGCGTTACGACCAGGTGAGCACCGGGCAGCCGGTGGAGGTTCGCGTGGCGGCCTTCAAGGACCGGGTCTTCGAGGGCGAGGTCACCGCCATCGACACGAGTGTGAACGCGCCGACGCGTTCCTTCACGGTCCGGGCCACGGTGCCCAACGCCGAACGGCGGCTGCGCCCGGGCATGTTCGCCGAGGTGGCGGTGCTGGAGCGCCAGGCGCGAACGGTGGTCACCGTGCCGCGCACCGCCATCAGCTACAACACCTATGGCGATTTCGTCTACCGGATCAACGAAGGCGACGACGAAAAGCTGACGGTGCAGCGCGTGCCCGTACAGGCGGGCGGCACCCGGGAAGGCCATGTGGAGATCCTGGAGGGGCTGGAGCCCGGCGAGCGAGTCGTCAGCGCGGGCCTGGTGAAGCTGCGCAACGGCCAGCCGGTGCAGATCGACAACTCGACTGAGCTGGATCACGACAAGGCGGCCCAGTAATGAAGTTCACCGACGTATTCATCCACCGGCCGGTTCTGGCGACGGTGGTGAGCCTGCTGATACTGCTGATCGGCGCTCGCGCCATGTCGCTGCTGGAGCTGCGTCAGTACCCCGAGCTGAACAATACCGTGGTGACCGTCACCACCGCCTATCCGGGCGCGAGCAGCGAGCTGGTCAAGGGCTTCATCACCCAGCCGCTGCAGCAGGCCATCGCCGAGGCGGAGGGCATCGATTACATCAAGTCGACGAGCAGCCAGGGGACTTCGACCATCGAGGTCTTCATGGAGCTCAACTATGACCCCAACGCCGCGGTGGCCGAAATCCAGGCCAAGGTCGGCAGCCAGCGCAACGTTCTGCCTCAGGAGGCCCAGGACCCGGTGATCGAGTCCTCCACCGGCTCCACGACGGCGCTGATGTATCTCGCGTTCTATAGCGAGGCCATGCCGGTACCGCAGATCACGGACTATCTGGCCCGTGTCGTGCAGCCGCAGCTCCAGGCGCTGCCCGGCGTGGCCAAGGCCAGGCTGATCGGCAAGCCCTTCGCCATGCGCATCTGGCTGGACCCGAACCGGATGTCGGCCCTGGGTGTCTCCGCCTCGGATGTCGTGTCCGTGCTGCGGGCCAACAACTATATCGCCGGCGTCGGCAGCACGAAGGGCACTTACGTTTCAATCAACCTCAAGGCCACCACCGACGTCAGCCAGGAGGAGGACTTCCAGGACCTGGTGGTCAGCAGCGAGGACGGCACCCTGGTTCGCCTCCGGGACGTGGCCGACGCCGAGCTCGGTGCCGAGGAATACACCACGGAGGCCCGTTACCGGGGCATCCCGGGCGTCTTCGTGGCCATCGAGCAAGCGCCGGGGTCCAATCCGCTGGACGTGGCGAAGGGCGTGCAGGACATCATGCCCAGCATCCAGAGCCAGTTGCCGGAGGAGCTCAAGGCGCAGATTCCCTACGACGCCAGCGAGTTCATCAACGACTCCATCGACGAGGTCTTCAAGACCATCGCCGAGGCCGTGCTGATCGTGCTGGTGGTCATCTATCTCTCGCTCGGGTCGTTCCGCGCCGCCCTGGTTCCGTCCATCGCGGTACCCCTCTCGCTGATCGGCGCGGGCCTGATCATGCTCGTGCTCGGCTTCTCCCTGAACCTGCTTACCCTGCTGGCCATGGTGCTGGCCATCGGCCTGGTGGTGGACGACGCCATCATCGTCGTGGAGAACATCCACCGCCACGTGGAGGAGGGCTACTCCAAGTTCGACGCTGCCATCATGGGTGCGCGTGAGCTGGCCGTGCCGATTATCGCCATGACCACGACCCTGGTCGCGGTCTACGCGCCCATTGGTTTCATGGGCGGCCTCGTGGGGACGCTGTTCACCGAGTTCGCCTTCACCCTGGCCGGCGCGGTCATCGTATCGGGTATCGTGGCCTTGACCCTGTCGCCGATGATCACGGGCAAGGTGCTCAAGCCCCACGGCAGCCAGGGTCGTTTCGAGCAGCTCGTGGAGCGCTTCTTCAACGCCCTGGCCGGCCTGTACAAGCGCGCCCTGGGGAGTCTGCTGCAGACCAGGTCGGTACCCTTGCTGTTCGGGCTCGCAATCCTGTGTTCGATCCCGGCCATGTGGCTGATGAGCCAGAGCGAGCTGGCGCCCACCGAGGATCAGAGCATCATCTTCACCCAGGGCACCGCGCCGCAGACGGCCACGCTCGATTACCTGCAGGTCTACGCCGACGATATCCAGGAGGTTTTCGAGAGCTTCCCGGAGTACAAGGAAAGCTTCATGATCCTGGGGCGGGGCGGTCCCACCGTGTTCGGCGGCTTCAAGATGGAGAGCTGGGCCGACCGGGAGCGCTCGCAGATGGATCTGCAGGGCCCGCTCCAGGGCAGGCTGCAGAGCATAGCGGGGCTGCAGATGGTTTCGTTCCCCAGGCCCAGCATTCCCGGCTCCAGCGGCGGCTTGCCGGTGCAGTTCGTAATCACCACCGGCCAGGGCTACGACGAGCTGGACCAGGTGGCGAGCGAGCTGGTCGGGCGGGGCATGCAGAGCGGCAACTTCGCCTTCCTGAAGAAGTCTTCCGAGATCGACCGTCCGGTAACGAATATCAGGATCGACCGCGACCGGGCGGGCGATCTTGGCATCACCATGCAGGAGATCGGCAGCAATCTCGCCGCCCTGCTGGGCGAGGGCTATATCAACCGGTTCAGCCTTGAGGGCCGCAGCTACAAGGTGATTCCCCAGGTGGAGCGGCGCTTCCGTCTGGACCAGCAGATGCTGGAGGACTACTACATTCGCGGCGGTAGCGGCGACCTGGTGCCGTTGTCGAACCTGGTGACCTTCGAGCGCGAGGTGGAGCCTTCCCAGCGGGCGCAGTTCAACCAGCTCAACTCGGTGACCGTGGAAGGCGTGGCGACGGCGCCGCTGGGCCAGGCGCTGGGCTACCTGGAATCCCAGGCGGAGCAGATCTTCCCCCGCGGGTTCACTTACGACTTCACGGGTCAGTCTCGCCAGTACGCTCAGCAGGGCAGCGCGCTGCTGGTGACCTTCTTCCTCTCGCTGCTGGTCATCTATCTCGTCCTGGCAGCGCAGTTCGAGAGCTGGCGCGATCCGCTGATCATCCTCGTGTCGGTGCCCATGTCCATCGCCGGCGCGCTGGCGTTCATCTTCCTGGGCGCGGCCACCGTGAACATCTACACGCAGGTGGGCCTGATCACGCTTATTGGCGTGGTGGCGAAGAACGGCATCCTGATCGTGGAGTTCTCGAACAATCTCCAGATCCGCGAGGGCTACGACAAGTTCAAGGCGGTGGTGGAAGGCTCGGCCATTCGCCTGCGGCCGATCATCATGACCTCCATCGCGTTGATCGTGGCCATGGTGCCCTTGCTGATAGCGGCCGGCCCGGGCGCTGTGAGCCGGTTCCATATCGGCCTGACCATCGCCACCGGGCTGGGTATCGGCACCCTGTTCACGCTGTTCGTTCTGCCGGCGGTGTACCTGCTGCTGGCCAAGGACCACAACGCGGACGGTGCTACCGCGCAGAGCGCTTAAGCGGGTGCAGACCGTGTTTGCGGAGGGATGCGTCGCTCACGGCACCTGTGGGTAGCCGGGTCTTGGTTCAGCGGCTGGCACGTAGGCTGGGGTGAGCCGCGCACCTGCGCGGTTCACCCCCGATAGAACGGTAAACCGGGGCTCATCGGCGCTTGGCCGGCTCAATCCCCCGCGGCAGTGGCGCTGGGTGGTGTCGACGCCCGGAGATAGCGAGCGAATGCCGCCTGGCTCAAGGGCTCGCTGAAATAGAAGCCCTGGAATATCTCGCAGCCTCTGTCCATCAGGAATGCCAGCTGCTCCGGGGTTTCCACGCCCTCGGCGACCGAGGAAAGACCCAGATGCCGGGCCATGGTCAGGATGGTGTCGACCATGGCGGCATCATTGCTGTCGACAGTTATGTCGCGGACGAAGTCCTGGTCCACCTTGAGCACGTCCACGGGCAGCCGCTTGAGGTAGGTCAATGAGGAATAGCCGCGGCCGAAGTCGTCCACCGCGAACCGGACCCCCAGTTTCTTGAGTGCGTGCATCTTCGCCGTGGCCTCGGCGAGGTCTTCGATGAGCACGCCTTCGGTGAGCTCCAGGGTCAGTGCATTGCCCGGCACGCCCGCCGCGTCCAGGGTCTGCCGGACCCGCTCGACGAAATCGGCCTGGCGGAACTGGGCGGGGCTGACGTTCACCGAGATGCGCGGCAGCGTGCCGTCGGGCGTCTCGGCCCCCAGCTCGGCTATGGCCAGGCAGGCTTCCCGCAGCACCCATTCCCCGATGTTGAGGATGAGCCCGGTCTGCTCGGACAGGGGGATGAAGTCCGTGGGCTTGACGCTGCCGCGGACCGGGTGGAACCAGCGTACCAGGGCCTCGGCGCCCACCAGGTACTGGTTGCGATCCACCAGGGGCTGGAAGTTCAGAGACAGCTCGCGACGATCCAGCGCCCGGCGCAGATCGCTTTCCAGGGCCAGACGTTCGTCGGCCTCGTCCTGCATGCTGGGCAGATAGAAGCGATACGTGGCGCGCCCCTCCGCCTTGGCGCGGTACATGGCCGCGTCGGCGTGGCGGAGGATGTCCTGGGCCGTATCGGCATCCCCAGGGAATAGCGCCAGGCCGATGCTGGGCGTGACCTGGAGCCGGAAGCCGTGGATTTCGTACGGGGACTCCAGGATCTTCTGAACCCGCCCGGCGAAGCCCTGGGCCTGGGCCATCGCCTCCTCGCTGCGGTCGCCGAGCTCCGGCAGCAGCACGACGAACTCGTCGCCGCTCAGGCGCGCGGCGGTGTCCTCCTCCCGCAGTGCCTGGCCAAGCCGCTGGGCCACGCCCCGGAGTATCTCGTCGCCAACGCCGTGGCCCAGCGAGTCGTTGATGCGTTTGAAATGGTCCAGATCCAGGAACAGCAGAGCGCCGCTGTGGCCGTGCCGCCGGCAACGCGAAAGGGCCTGCTCCAGGCGGTCAAGGAGTAGCCGGCGATTGGGCAGCTCGGTGAGTGCGTCGTAGTAGGCATGACGCTCCACCAGCGCTTCGGCGCGCTGGCGCTCCGTGAAGTCCTCGACGACGCCCACGCCGCCGGTGATTTCCCCGACATCGTCGCGGATACCGTTGAAAAAGACCCGGACGGGCGTGGCCTTGTCGGCGGTGACCGACTCGTAGGTGCCCTCGTAGTAACCCCATCCCGTGCTCAAGGCATCGCGCACGGCCTGCTTCATGGCGTCGTCGCGCAAGTCGTTGACCATGTTCAGGCCGAGCAGCCGATCCCGGCTTGAGCCGATGATCTCGACGAACTTCTCGTTACAGTCGATTATGTTGCCGTCGGCGTCGAAATGCAGAATGCCCAGCGGCGCCTGCTTGAAGATCAGCCGATACAGCTCCTCGCTTTCCCGGAGGGCGGTCTGGCGCACCGCCATCTCCAGGCGCAGGCGTATGTTCGCCAGATTCGTGGCATGGATGCGCCGGCCGGTGAGCAGCAGCAGGAGCAGGAAAAGGCCCCAGGCGGGCACCATGGGCAGGGCCACCGACGGCTCGAACCAGGCGTAGCGCAGCATCAGCGGCGTGAGCACCGGGATTATGAAGATCGCCGCCGCTGTCCAGACCGGTGCCAGGGTCGTGACGCCCGAGGCCGCCACACCGGCCAGGATGACGCTCACGATCAGCTGATGGGGTAGATTGTCGGGCGGGAAGATCAGGAACGCGGCGCTTCCCCAGGCCAGGCCCGTCAGGATCACGGCAATCTGGTACCGGCCCAGCCAGACGCTGTCGCCGCGCTGCCGGTCGGCGCGCTGCTGGTAGGAGCGATACATCAGGGTTCGCGCCCCATAGGCGCCAAGCACCAGCCCCAGCCAGATCGCCGGCATGGGTCCCTGCATGGTCGTGGCCTGGGTCGCGGCGAGCAGCATGGCAACGGCAACGCTGATAACGCAGGTCAGCGGGAAGCCGTCGTAGAGCTGACGCGTCTGCTCACTGCGAACCTGTTGCGCGATCTTCGCTGTCATATGAAGGTTGGACGTTCCCCGCCGAATGGCAGATGGGCGCGGTGCCGCGGCCCCTGATGGAAGGCGCGGTATCCCGGCGATTTCCCAACTACTGCCAGTTTCCGAATAGTAGCAGTCTTTAGGCAGCCACTGTTTGGTTGTACGACGGGCCGTCGTGGTTGGCGGGGCTCACTCGAGACTTTCCAGCAGGTAGGTCGGGCGTGGGCCCTGCGGCGGCAGTATGAGGCCCGAGAGGCCGCCTCCGAACAGCGCGGAGTCGATTTCCGCGGCGTTGGCACCGCGTATGTCCGTGGCAAGCTGGTCGCCGATCATCACCACCGACCGGGTTCCGGCGCGCCGGCAGGCCTCTTCGAACAGCGCGGTCGCCGGCTTGCCCAGGCGCTGGAAGCGTAGGTCGGGCCGATGGGGATAACGCTCGGCGAGAACCGCTTCCACAAGCGCGGCAATGCTCCCACTGGTCATGCCCACCGCGCCGTCACGGCGCGGGAAGAGCAGGTCCGGGTTGGGCAGGAGAAGGGTGATATCGCCCCCGGAGTCGATGCGCCGCAGAAGGGTTGTCAGCGTCGTGTTCATGACATCCAGAAAGGGTTCCAGTCCCGACTCGTCGCCGATGACCAGAATCTCGAAGTCCTCCGCGGGATCAACGATCTCGCCGCCGGCCAGTTCCACGTAGCGATGGCTGTCGGCAGGGCCGAGCACGGCGCAGCGCAGTCCCTGGAGACGGTGGGCGCGGAAATAGGGGTGCAGCAGGCTGCCGGAGGTGACGATCCGCTGCGGGGGCACGGCGAGCCCGAATCGCCCGTAACGCTCGGACGCGGCTTCCGGTGAGCGTGAAGCGTCATTGGTGACCACGAAGTACGCCGGGCCGTCCTGGTTGAGGCTGCGTATCAGCTTTTGGGCGCCCGGCACCGGCCCGTCGCCATGGACGAGGACACCGTAGGCGTCCAGGAGCAGGCAGGCGTATCTGTGCCTGAGTTCGACCATCGTGATCGTCTCGCTCGACATCGGGTCTCATTCTCCGGCGTAGGCTCGCCCCAGATTATCGCAACCCGAGGGTCTCCCGTTACGGTTGCCGCGGACGTGGGTATAGGGCCCGCCGGTGCTGCCGGACGGTGGATTCGGCAGGTTTCTCGGGGGTGCGGCCGGAGCCCGGAAGGCGGACTCCGGCCGCGGCCCGTCATGCCGCGGGCTTGTGGGCGGTGATGGACCAGGAGCTGGAGCCCATGACGATGGACCCGTCCGGACGCTGAAACGCCGCGAGCTGATCCGCGAGAGCGGACTCGATCTCACCCCGTCGCCGTTCCGCCTCTTCGCCGGCCTCCCGGAAGACCTCGCCGGCCGGCCCGATGGCAAGCTGGAAGGCCACCGCCTGTTCGACGTTACGTCCCACCATCACCGGCCCGTCGATGCGGTCGAAGGTGATGTCGGTGAATCCACCGGCTTCGAGCTGCGCCGTGACCAGATCGGGGCTTGCCATGGAGAAGGGGCCGGGCCCGCAGGTTTCGGCATCTTCCCCCGGTGGCGGCAGGTACCGTAGCACCAGTTCTTTCGGCAGCCCCAGCCAGGGGTTGTCGTCGATGGTCCGCCAGACGATGAAGTTCAGCCGGCCGCCCGGCTTCAGGGCCTTGTGCACGTTGCGCATGGCCGCCACCGGACTGGCGAAGAACATCATGCCGAAGCGGGAGAAACACAGGTCGAACCGTGTTTTGAACGGATAGGTCTCCACGTCCGCCGCGATGAAGTGGACGTTGTCCAGGCCGGCCTCGGTGGCATCACGGCGGCCTTTTTCCAGGAACGGCTCGCAGCAGTCCAGGCCCCATACCTCGCCGTCCGGGCCGACTCGGCGGGCCAGTTGCAGGGCGGTGTCTCCCCATCCGCAGCCGATGTCCAGCACCCTGGCGCCGGTTCTCACTTCCAGCGCGTTCAGGCCCACGTCGCTGTGGTAGCTGAGCCCGCCCATGAGAATGTTGCGGAAGCGCTCGAACTTCTCCACCAGGACGTCGTTCCAGAACGCCACGTATTCGTTCTGTGCGGTCGCTGTCTCGGTCATGGCCGTTTCCTCCCAATTGACAATGGTGATGCGTCAGGCGCGCAGGCGGGGAAGCAGTGCGCCGACCTCGCGGCAGTAGCGGCGGTACTCGTTGCCGAAATGCCCGGCCAGCTCGCGCTCCTCGAAGGCCACGCCGATTGCGACGTAGGCGGTAAACCCCGTGGCCAACACCAGGTGGTCGGCGCGCATCTCGGGCGTGGCCCATAGACCGACCAGGATCCCGGCCATCATGGGGTGGCGGCTGTAGCGGTACATCCAGTGGCGCACGAAGGGCACCGGGGTGTAGGGGCGTTCGCGCAGGTGCAGCCACGCCTGGCGCAGCCCGAACAGGTCGAAGTGGTTCGTCGCAAAGGTCGCGGCCACCAGGTACAGCCAGCCGGAGGCGAATAGCGCCCAGATGAAGCCCCTGGCGAGAGGACCGCTGACCGACCAGATGGTCGACGGCATGGGCTGCCAGAGCCACAACAGCAGCCCCAGCGCGAGACCGGCCGTCAGTACGTAGGTGCTGCGTTCGGCCGCCGGTGGAACGCTGCGGGTCCACCAGTCCTTGAAACGCTGCCGCGCCATGACGGAGTGCTGCACGCCGAATAGCACCACCAGCGTCGCGTTGACGGCCAGCGCGCCGGCCGTGGTCGTGGTTTCCAGTGGTCCGGTACCGAAGGGGCACAGGCCCGCTGCGGAGGCAACAAGCCAGACAAGCGCCGTCATGCCCAGCGCATAGGCGACGATGCTGTAGGCGAATATGGCGGCTCGCGGGCGGTAGCCGGTGGTGGATTGGGTATGGGTCCGTATGGTCGACATGGTCTTCCCTCCCGTGCATCAACCCAGGAAGCACCCCGCGGCGTGGCGGCTTCAGGACCTTCGACGGGGCCAGCGCCCGGGGTGCGCGGTCCGTCCTTTGTGGAACGGTGAGTTCAGGCTATGCGTGCGGGCCGGCGCGGTCATGAGGCCAATGTCCCGGTTTTGGGGGGTTTTTTGCGGGAAAGCGTTGCGGGGCAGGGACGGTTGTCCCGGGTTGGGGCATTGGCGCCGGATGCCTGGCCGCGGCGGGCTCGGAAGGCCTTGCGATGCGGATCAGCCGGACGGCCGTGACTCGCGGTCAACGGCGTGCGGCTGTCGAAGCGGCTATTCCAGGCCCGCCCGGCGGGCCTCGACGATCGCCTGGGAGCGTCCGGCGACGCCCAGCTTGTCGATGATGCTGGAGACGTGGTTGCGGACGGTTTTCGGGCGCAGGTCGAGCTCCGTGGCGATCTCCGGGTTGGTGCAACCCTGCGCCACGAGGCACAGCACCTCCCGCTCACGGCGGGTCAGGTCCGGGAAGCGGTCCTGTGCGGTGGAGTCGGCGTCGCCGTCCAGAAACGCCCGCAGCGCGTCGACGAAGCGAGGCCAGGCCCGGTCATCCTCGGTAAGGATGTGGTTCTGACCTTCCAGCACCATCAGTTCCGCGCCGGGGATCAGGGACGCGAGCCGTTCCCCCTCCTCCAGCGGGATCATGGCGTCTCCGCGCACGTGGGCGACCAGTGCGGGCAGGTCCAGGCGCGACGCGAGCTCACGGACGTCGAGAGACTGGAACGCCGTCCAGAGCCGGGCCGCATTGGCGGGTGTGACGGCCTCTCGCTGCAGCTCCCCGAGAAATTGCACGTGCTCCGGCGGCCCTTCGGGCATGAAGATCCGGGCGAAGAGCTCGCGAAACGCGCCGTGTTGCTGTCCCCAACCCAGCTGAATCATATCGGTCAGGGCGCGGGCCTGCTTCGC
This sequence comes from Ectothiorhodospiraceae bacterium WFHF3C12, assembly GCA_013519935.1. Lineage (GTDB taxonomy): Bacteria > Pseudomonadota > Gammaproteobacteria > Nitrococcales > Nitrococcaceae > WFHF3C12. The sequence goes on from JACDUA010000009.1 coordinate 30,812, forward strand.
CGCCTCGGACTGGGGATCGCGGGCGAGGGCGCCCCGGGCGTACCCCCCATAGAGGGCCAGCCGGTCTACGCGCTCGGGTCGATGGGCGGCGTAGGCGACGGCGATGGCGCTGCCCTGGCAAACGCCCAGCAGGGCGAACCGGTCCAGCCCCAGGTCGTCAACGACCGCATCGAGGTCAGCGATCCAGCTGGCGACTGAAGGCTCCCCGAGCTCGCGGTCGGACAGACCGGAGCCGCGGGTATCGTATCGCACGACCGTGTGCCGCTCACCGAGTGCATCGATCCAGTGACGCCAGATCGGGCCTTCCCAGTCGAGCTCCAGGTGGGTAAGCCAGCTGCCCGTCCAGACGACCGGCGGGCCCGTTCCGGCCGTCGAGTACGCGATTCTGGCACCGTCGTGCGTGGTGCAGACCCGGATTCTCTGCCGCATCCGGCAAGTGTAGTTCAGCCCCGGGCATTCCTCAGCCCCGGGAGCGGGAAAGGCGGGCGAGCGCGTCCTACCCGGCGCCGCTCTCCAGCTCGGCCTTCATTTCCTCCAGCTCCGCCCAGCGTTCCACGGCCGCGTCCAGGGACGCCTGCTGTGAGTCGAGATCGTCGAGAACGGACTGGATGGTCTGCTGGTCCTGCTCGTAGAAACCGGGCGCGGCGATGCGCTGCTGAAGGGCCTCCACGGCCTGTTCCAGGCCATCGATGCGCTCGGGCAGCTGGTCCAGCTCCCGCTGGAGTTTGTAGCCGAGCTTGCGTGCCCTGGGCGGTCTGGCCGTCGTGGGGCCGGGGCTCTGCGCTGGTGACGCAAGCGTGGACGAGGATGGCTCCGGCTCGGGCTCGTCCGCCTGGGCCAGGGTGGCGCCGCGCTGCAGCCAGTCGCTGTAGCCGCCCACGTACTCCTGGACGCGGCCATTGCCCTCGAACGCCAGGGTGGAGGTGACCACGTTGTCCACGAAAGCCCGGTCATGGCTGACCAACAGGAGGGTGCCCTGGAACTCGACCAGCTGGCTCTCCAGGACCTCCAGCATCTCCACGTCCAGGTCGTTGGTGGGCTCGTCGAGCACCAGCACGTTGGCCGGCTTCGTGAACAGCCGTGCCAGGATCACGCGGTTGCGCTCGCCGCCGGACAGGGCCTTGACGGGCTGGCGCGCACGCCTGGGCGAGAACAGGAAATCCTGCAGGTAGCCGATGATGTGGCGGTCCTTGCCGTTGACGGTGACGTGGTCGCGACCCTCGGCCACGTTTTCGGACACCGTCTTCTCCTCGTCCAGCTTTTCCCGGAGCTGATCGAAGTAGGCGATTTCCAGGTTGGTGCCAAGCTTCATGGTGCCCTGATCGGGCTGTAGCTGACCCAGCAATATCCGCAGCAGCGTGGTCTTGCCCACGCCGTTGTTACCGATGAGGCCAATGCGGTCGCCGCGCATGATCCTGATGGAGAAGTCCCTGATCAATGGCTTGCCGTCGTAGCCATGGGTAATGTTGCGGGCCTCGACGACCTTGCGGCCGGTCTGGTCCGCCTCCTCCATCTGCATTCTGGCGCTGCCCTGGCGGTGGAGGCGTTTGGCACGCTCGGCACGCATGGCCTGCAGCGCCCGCACGCGGCCCATGTTGCGGGTCCGCCGCGCCTTGATCCCCTGTCGTATCCAGGCCTCCTCCTGGGCCAGCTTCTTGTCGAAGAGGGCATTCTGGCGCTCCTCTTCCTCCAGCCATTTCTCCTTCTTCTCCAGGAAACTCTCGTAGTCGCCCGGCCAGCTGGTCAGCCGGCCCCGGTCCAGCTCGACGATGCGCGTCGCCAGCGCCTGGAGAAAGCGCCGGTCATGGGTGATGAACAGCACCGCGCCGGGGAAACCCTTCAGGGTGCTTTCCAGCCATTCAATGGTGCTGATGTCCAGGTGGTTGGTGGGTTCGTCCAGCAGGAGCAGATCGGGCCGCGAAACCAGCGCCTTGCCCACGGCCACCCGGCGCCGCCAGCCGCCGGAGAGGGTATCGAGACGCTTGCCCGCCGGCAGACGAAGCTGACTGATGATGGTCTCCACCTGCTGCTCGACGTGCCAGCCCCCGTGGGTCTCGATCTGCTGTTGCAGGGACTCCATCTCGCGTAGCCCCTTATCGCCGGGCTCACCCGTGGCCAGGGCGTGGTAGCGATCCACCAGGGCCTGGACCTCGGCCATGCCGGAGCGCACCACCTCACGGACGGTGCGGTCGCTGCCCTCGGGCAGCGTCTGCTCCAGCTGGCTGATACGCACGCCGTCCATGCGCTGGATGGTGCCGGCGTCCGGCTGAATGGCGCCGGTGATGAGACTGAGCATTGACGACTTGCCCGCGCCGTTGCGGCCGATCAGGCAGACGCGCTCGCCGCGCTGGATGCCGAAATCGGCCTGGGAGAGCAGCGGCGTATCGCCGAATTCCAGGGAAACATTGTCGAGTCGAACGAGATCCAAGAGCGGCCACCGTCTGGGTGTTGCGGTCACGGAGGCGCATTATAGACCCCAGACCCCGCCCGTCCCATGGGCGGACACGGGGTGGGATGGACCGTTTGTGCCGTGGCATAGCGCCCGCGCCTTGTACCGATCCCGGCCCGCGGCTCATGAGGATCGGCGGATTACGGCTCCCGCCTGATGCACCCTACCGATACCGAGTGCCGGCTCGGTGCACCGGGCAACTCCGCACGCTGAGGCGAAGCCCAGGTTGGAATAGCGAAGCGTATTCCACCGTCGATGCCGTACCGGCCGCCATTCCCTTTACCGCTGCGCCGTCTCCCAATCCGGCGCTTCGTACCAGCCCGCGTCGGCCCGGGGCAGGGGCTCGCGGCCGCGCACCACGTCGGCGATCTTTTCCGCCATCATGATGGTCGGGGCGTTGAGGTTGCCGGTGGTGATGCGCGGCATTATGGAGGCGTCCACCACGCGCAGGCCTTCCAGGCCGTGGACGCGGCCCTGACCGTCCACCACGGCGCCGTCATCGTCGCCCATGCGGCAGGTGCAGGACGGGTGGTAGGCGCTCTCGCCCATCTTCCGTACCCAGGCGTCGATGGCATCATCGCTCGTGACGTCCGGGCCTGGCTCCAGCTCCCGTCCGCGATAGGGTGCCAGCGGAGCCTGCTGCAGTATTTCCCGGGTCAGCTTGACGGCGTCCCGCATCTCGCGGCGATCCCGCTCCGTGGCCATGTAGTTGAAGAGAATTCGCGGGGCGGCCTTGGGGTCGGCGCTGCGCAGGGTCACCGAACCACGGCTCTCCGGACGCATCGGGCCGACATGGGCCTGATAGCCATGGGTATCGGCGGTGCTGCTGCCGTCATAGCTTATGGCCATGGGCAGGAAGTGGTACTGGATGTTGGGAAAGCGCACGCCCGGCTCGCTGCGGATGAAGCCGCCGGATTCGAAGTGATTGGTGGCGCCGAGGCCCTTGCGCATGACCAGCCACTCCAGGCCGATCAGGGCCTGGTTCCAGGGTTTGAGCGCGCTGTACAGCGTGATGGGCCGGGTGCACTCGTACTGGACGTAAACCTCGAGATGGTCCTGCAGGTTCTGCCCTACGCCGGGCATGTCCTGCACCAGGTCGAGGTCGTGCTCACGCAGATGGTCGGCGGGCCCCACGCCGGAGAGCATCAGCAGCTGCGGGGAGTTGATGGCGCCGGCGCAGAGCAGAACCTCCCGTTCGGCCACGATCGTGTGCACGCCCTGGCTATCCTCGATTTCCACGCCGCTGGCCCGCTGGTCCTCGAAGACAATGCGCCGCGTATGGGTCTTGACGGAGATCTCCAGGTTCTCCCGCCGCATCGCCGGGCGGAGATAGGCATTGGCGGTGGACCAGCGAACACCGTCGCGGGTGGTCATGAACATGGGCCCGAAGCCTTCCTGTTGATAGCCGTTCATGTCCTCGGTATGGGGATAACCCGCCGCTACGCCGGCCTCCACGAACGCGCCGTACAGCGGGTTCTTCATGGGCCCGGTGGTGACATGCAGAGGACCGTCGTCGCCGTGGTAGTCGTTGGCGCCCTGATCGAAGTCCTCGGCCTTGCGGAAGTAGGGCAGCACATCGCGGTAGCGCCAGTCCGGCAGGTCGAAGTCGTCCGCCCAGCCCTCGTAGTCGAGGGCATTGCCGCGCACGTAGGCCATGCCGTTGATGGAGGAGGACCCTCCCAGGACGCGGCCGCGGGGGCAGTACATCTCGCGGTTGTCCATGAACGGGTCCGGGGCGGTGTGGTAATACCAGTTGTACTTGTCGTCGGCCAGCGGGTGCGCGAAGGCCGAGGGCATGTGGATGAACAGGCTGCGGTCCATTGGCCCGGCCTCCACGAGAAGCACGGAGACTCCGGAGTCCTCGGTCAGCCGGTTCGCCAGCACGGCGCCGGCGGAACCGGCGCCGATGATCACGTAGTCGTAGCTGTGTCGTTTTGGCATGTCGTCCGCTGCGGGTTCGAGTTCAGTAAGGCGCGTCCACGTCTTCCATGGCCACGAAGACGCTCTTCAGGCGCGTGTAGTGCTCCAGGGCCCGGCGGCTGTTTTCCTTGCCGATGCCGGATTGCTTCACGCCGCCGAAGGGCATCTCGATGGGCGTGATGTTGTAGTGGTTGATCCAGCAGATGCCGGCGTCCAGCCCCGCGACCACGCGGTGCGCCCGTGTCAGGTCGCGGGTGAACACGCCGGCGGCCAGGCCGAACTCCGTGTCGTTGGCGCGCCGGATTACTTCGTCCTCGTCGGAGAACGTGAGCACGGACATGACGGGGCCGAAGATCTCTTCGCGCACGATGGTCATGTCGTCGCGGCAGTCGTCGAACACGGTGGGTTCCACGTAGAAACCCCCGCCGCAGCCGTCCACCGCGGCCCGGTGGCCGCCGGTCAGGAGCGTCGCCCCCTCGGCGCGGCCCTTTTCGATGTAGCCCAGCACATGGGCCAGGTGGCCATCGCTGATCATGGCCCCGACGTCCGTTGCCGGGTCCAGCGGATCGCCCACCTTGAGCCGTTCGGTGCGGGCCAGGAGATTCTCCATGAAGGCGTCGTGGAGCCTTTCGTGGACGAACACGCGCGTGCCGTTGGTGCAGACTTCACCCTGGGTGTAGAAGTTGCCGAGCAGGGCACCGGAGACGGCGTTGTAGACATCGGCGTCATCGAAGACGATCAGCGGCGACTTCCCGCCCAGCTCCAGGCTCACGGTCTTGAGGCTGCCGGCGGCGTCGCGCATGACCTGTTTGCCGGTACCCACCTCGCCGGTGAGAGAGATCTTGGCGATGCGCGGATGGCTGGTGAGCGCCTGGCCGGTCTCGGCGAAGCCCTGGATAACGTTGAACACCCCATCGGGCAGGCCGGCGTCGCGGAACAGCTCCGCCAGGCGCGTGGCCGACAGCGGGGTCAGCTCGGCGGGTTTGAATACCATGGCATTGCCCGCCGCGAGCGCCGGGGCGGACTTCCAGCAGGCGATCTGGAGCGGATAGTTCCAGGCGCCGATGCCGGCGCACACCCCCAGCGGCTCCGGCCGGGTGTAGAAGAACCCGCCGTCCACGTCCTGGTACTCGCCCTGCAGGGAGGCGGCCTGACCGGCGAAGTACTCCAGGCAGTCGGCGCCGGAGTCCACGTCCGCCTCGGGGGTTTCCGCTATGGGTTTGCCGGCATCCAGGGATTCCAGCTCGGCGAGCTCCTGACGGTGCTCACGCAGCAGCTCGGCGGCCCGGTAGAGGACGCGGCCCCGGGCGACGCCGCTCATGGCACGCCATTCGGCCAGACCTCGTTCGGCGGCGGCGATCGCGCGTTCGACGTCTTCGGCGCCGGCGATGTCGACGCTGCAGATCACTTTGCCGTTTCCGGGGTTGATGGTCTCGAAGGACTCACCGGAGGCCGCCGGCGTGTACCGGCCGCCGATCCACAGTTGGCGGTCAGGCTGGTTGCTCATCGGCGAACTCCTTCTGATGCATGGCGAGTTGGGTCGTGAGGTAGTCCCGGGCCAGCTCGCGGGCCTCGGTAAACGTGACGCCACCGGTGGATAGCGTGGCGCGCAGCCACAGGCCGTCTATAAATACCGAGAGGCCCTTGGCCACCCGCGCGGCTTCCTCCCTTGGCATGAGGGCGCGCAGCGAGTGGAGCAAGTTGCTGGTCAGCCGCGAGGCGACCACACGCTGGACCCGGGCGAGCTCGCGGCGGTGGTTGACCTGGGACCAGAACGACAGCCAGGCGCTGACCACGGCCGGCTGGGAGAGACGATCGGCGAAATTGGCTTCGACCACGGCGAGCGCCCTTTCCCGCGGTGTGCGGCAGCCGGACAGCCGGCGCAGGTATTCCTGTCCGAGCTCCCGCGCCAGGTGCTGGAACGTGGCGGCCATGAGTCCGGCCTTGTCGCCGAAGTAGTGAGCGACCAGCCCGGGGGAGGTTCCGGCACGGCGCGCCACCTTGGACAGGGTGGTCGCATGCAGGCCTTCCTCGTGGATCACCTCCATGGTGGCCTCGATGAACTGCCGCTGGCGTATGGGCTCCATCCCCAGCTTGGGCATGACGTTCGCTCCTGTAACCATGGTGGAACACACGGTCGATCGGGTTAGGTTATTTGAAATTAATTGATTGTTCAATTAACGTTGACGGCGTCGACGTGAGCAAGCGGCGGCCGGCCCCGGCCGGAACCGCAGAATCACAAGCAGCTAGGAGGACACCCCATGATTGTCGACCGATTCGCACGCACCGCCGGGCTGGTTCTTGCCGGCCTGCTGGCGCTGGGTACGGCCCACGCCGCTGAACCACAGGAATGCCGTGACGTCGGCATCGCCAACGTCAACTGGACCGGCGTATCGGTGAAGTCGGACACTGCGCAGCGCATCCTCCAGGCGCTGGGTTACAAGACCACGCTCACGACCGCATCCGTTCCCATCGCCTTCCAGGCCGTTGCCTCGGGGGAACGCGACTTCTTTCTGGGCCTTTGGCTCCCCACCCAGCAGAGCATGATCAAGCCGTTCCTGGAGAAGGATCAGGTCGAGCAGGTCGTGGCGAACCTGGAGGGCGCGAAGTACACCCTGGCCGTCCCGACCTATGTCTGGGAAGCCGGGGTGAAGAGCTTCTCCGATCTGGACAAGTACAAGGACAAGTTCGACGGACGCATCCTGGGTATCGAGGCCGGCAACGACGGCAACCAGATCATCCAGTCCATGATCGACAAGGATGCGTTCGGTCTTGGGGACTGGCAGCTCATGCCGTCCAGCGAGGCGGGCATGCTCACCCAGGTGAAGCGTTCCACCCAGCGCGACGAGTGGGCGGTCTTCCTGGGCTGGGCGCCGCACCCGATGAACCTCAACATCGACATGAAGTATCTCACCGGCGGTGCGGACTTCTTCGGGCCGGATCAGGGCGGCGCCACGGTCTATACCATCGCCACCACGGGCTACACGCAGAAGTGCGCGAACGTTGGCCGGTTCCTCAAGCAGTACACCTACTCGGTGGAGGAGCAGAGCCGGGCCGGCGGCTACGTCATCAACCAGGACATAGATACGCTGGAGGCCGGCGTGAAGCTGATCCAGGAGAAGCCGGAGCTGCTCGATCGCTGGCTCAGCGGCGTCAAGACCGCCGATGGCGAGCAGGACGCGATCCCGGCGGTGAAAAAGGCGCTCGAGATGCAGTGAGCCGGCCCGCCTGGGCTTGTTGACGGGAAGAGGCCGGCGTTCAGCCGGCCTTTTTTATACCGCGTTTGCCTCAGCCGTCAGGGCACGGCGCCACAGTGCCCACCGGCCTCTCCATGCATGCGGTTTATGGATTGGCATGCAGGCGAATCATTGGTCGGCTATCGTAGCGGCTGCGTAGGCTGACCACGCCCCCGGCAGCCCCATTGCCGCGGGCAGGCCGAAGTCGGTCCCCGCGCAACGCCGGCGCGGACACTCGCCCGCCGGTTCCATGCCGGCTCCGGGCGCGGCACTGGACCCGAAAACAGAACAGGAGGAGGAGCCCTCGATGGCGTCCGTCACACCAGCCGATCAAGACCAATTCGTTGCGCAGCCCGTGCAGGACATCCTGGAACGCGTGGCGCACCAGCATGCCCAGGCGCCCGCCATCGACTTCATGGGGAGCAAGCTCAGCTACGCGCAGCTGCGTGACCGGGTCCACCGCTTCGCGCGCGGACTGCAGGATCTGGGCGTGGGCCCCGGCGTCCACGTGGGGCTGTTTCTGCCCAATACCCCGCACTACATGATTGCCTTCCTCGGGATCCTTCGCGCCGGTGGCACCGTCGTGAATTACTCGCCTCTGGATGCCGAGCGCACCCTGGCGCACAAGATCGAGGACAGCCGAACGGACATCCTCGTCACGCTCGATTTCGACGAGCTGTATCCCCGGGTGAAACCGTTCCTCCAGACCACGCGCCTGCGCACGCTGGTGGTGGGCGAATTGGCCGAGATGAGCGGGCAGCCGGACGCCGTTCGGGCCGCGCTGCAACAGGAAGGCCGGCTGGCGGATGTCGCGGATGAGGAGAGCCACGTGCGCTTCGCCGAGCTGCTGTCCAACAGCGGTGACTTCCAGGCGCATCCGGTGGACGATCCCGGGAACACCCTGGCGGTGCTGCAGTACACCGGTGGCACCACCGGCGCGCCGAAGGGTGCCGTGCTCACCCACGGCAACCTGTCATGCGCCTCGCAGCAGATGGTCGCCGCCTTTGCCGGTGATCTGGAGCCCGGCCGGGAGAGGGTCCTGGCCGTGCTGCCGCCGTTCCACATCTACTCGATGGTGGTGAACACCCTGTTCGGCATGCAGCTCGCCGCCGAGCTCTATATCCATGCCCGCTTCGAGCCGGACACGGTCCTCAAGGCGGTGCACGAGAACCGGATTACCACGCTGCCGGCGGTGCCAACCATGTTCATTGCCATGCTTCACCAGCCCGAGGCGGCCCAATACGACCTCAGCTGCCTGAAGATCTGCAACTCCGGCGGCGCGCCATTGCCGGTGGAGGTGCAGCAGCAGTTCCAGCAGCTCACAGGCTGCCGGCTGGGTGAAGGCTGGGGTATGACGGAGACCGCCTCGGCCGGCACTTACACGCCGATGAAGGGTGCGCGGCCGCCAGCGGGCTCCTGCGGCATCGCGGTGCCGGGCGTGGACCTTCGTATCGCGCCGCTGGACGGCGGCGAGGACTGGCTGGCGCCCGGCGAGCGCGGCGAGATCTGCGTGGCGGGGCCGAACGTCATGAAGGAATACTGGAACCGGCCTGATGCGACCCGCGAGTCAATGACGGCTGACGGGTTCTTCCGCACCGGAGACGTCGGCTACGTGGATGAGGACGGCTACGTGTTCATCGTCGACCGTACCAAGGACATGATTCTGTGTAGCGGCTTCAACGTCTATCCGCGCACCATCGAGGAGGCCATTTACGAGCACGAGGCCGTGGAGGAGGTCTCCGTGATCGGCGTGAAGGACCGCTACCGCGGCCAGTCGCCCATGGCCTTCATCAAGCTGCGCGCGGGCGCCGAGCCTTTCACCCTGGAAGCGCTCAAGGGCTTCCTGGCCCCGCGGCTTGGCAAGCACGAGATGGTGCAGGCGATGGAGATCCGCGAGGAGCTGCCCAAGACGCCCGTGGGCAAGCTGTCCAAGAAGGAACTGGCCGAGGAGATGGCGTCGGTGGAGCTCTAGGAGCGCGACGCCCCGAGCGTACCGTCAATGGCGCACCCGCCCGGCCTGTACGACCGGGCGGGCGTTGCGCGTACTATTCCGGCCGGTCCATGCTGCAATCGGTGGGCACGGCGGTCTGTTTCGGCGGGTATTCCGCCACGCCCGAGAGTCCGATTTCAGTACCTTCCAGCTTGACCTCCGCGGCGTCGTCGTACTTGCTCAGGTAAAGCGGCTGGAGGAACTGATGGTCCGAGTTGCGAATCCACACGTCGCCGTAGGGCGTTGAGTGGCGCATCTCCTCCATCGCTGCGATGACCGGAGCCGGTTCCGTCGTGCCGGTCTGCTCCACGGCCTTTTCCAGCATCTGCACGATCCAGAGCATCTGCGTGTAGTACCAGTAGTAGTTATCCGCGGCGTGGCGTTCCTCGAAGCCCTGGATGAAATCGGTCAGCCACTGCGGAGTCTCGGTTTCCCGGGGCAGGTCGCTGTAGAAGGTGCTGATGAGGAACACCTTGTCGTCGCCTGCCTGGCCGATGGCCGTGGGCGCGCCGAGTCCGCCGGCGGCCTGGGTGAAGTACTTCACGTCGAGCCCGGCGTCGGCGCCGGCCTTGATCAGCAGCGTCAGGTCGTTGCCCCAGTTGCCGGTGATCACGGCATCCGCGCCGGCACTCTTGATCTGGGATACGTAGGGCGAGAAGTCCTTCACCTTGCCGATGGGGTGAAGCACGTCGCCGACCACTTCAACGTCCGGGGCCTTCTCTTCGAGCATCCGTTTGCCGACGCGCGACCAGCCCTGGCCGTAGCTGTAGTCCTGGTTGATGAAGAACACCTTTTCGATGTCGTCCGAGTTGGCGACATAGTCGGTGATGGCGTTCATCTTCATTTCCAGGTTGGCGTCCAGGCCAATATGCCAGTAGCTGCACAGCTCGTTGTAGAACTTTGGGTTCTGCGCCGCGTAGTTGATGTAGGCAATGCGGTTGTCCGGGTTCCGGCGGTTATGCTTGTTCACCCCCGAGATCAGCGCGCCGGCCACGTGGGAGCCGAGTCCCTGGGTCACGTAATTGATGCCCTGGTCCGCCGCGCGCTGCAGCGCGACCAGTGATTCCTGCGGGCTGTTCTTGTTGTCCATGGGCACGATTTCCAGCTTGTGCCCGTCGATGCCGCCGTTGTCGTTCACCCAGTCCGCCAGGTAGGCGTAGTGCTTGAAACCGAGGTCGCCGACGTTGGCGAAGGGGCCGGACAGGGGATCGATATAGGCGATCCGGATCGGTTCCTTGTCGGCCGCCTGGGCGGTCGTGCCGAGGGCGGCACCAAGCAGCAGGGGTGTGAAGAGGGGCATCAGATATCGACGTAGCTTCATTCTTTTCCTCCTCCGCGGGCCTTTTGCGCCCAGTTGACGGACCGCGGCCGCGCCGCGGCTCTTGCCGGGCAACGCACGCTGGTACGAATGCCCGTTCCGTCTCAATGCTTGCAGCCGTATGGGGCGTGCTGCAACCGTTAACGGCGCCATGGAAGGCCTGAAGGGGTATGGTGTGTTGCACAGTGGAACGGCTTGGGACGATTCACGTTTTTGTCGCCGTGTCGATCCTTTCGCCGCTTGCGCGAGGCGGGCCGGTGGCCGGTCCGGGCGGGGTGAACGCGTCCCTTAAGGAAACGCTGAACTCGCGTGAGCCTCTGGCCGTCCAGCGCGTGCAGCCCGTGTTGCGCTGCTTGACTGTACAGACAGTACAGCGCTGCGCAGCGCGCCTTGTCTGCACACACGCTGGGCGGCCAGAGGCACACGCGAGTTCAGCGTTTCCTTAACACCGACGGGCAGAAGCAGGCCAGACCCTCGGCCAGCGCGTGCCAGTCCGCCCGATGCCTGGTTGATTCGCGCCTACTTGTCGAACAGGTGCCGTTCGAGCCCGAATACGTGGGCGTCCTGGGCACCGAGGTTTCGCAGGGCCTCGGCCAGCATCAGCAGGTAATCCCGGTTTGGGCCGCTCGGCCCGGCGGCATTGGCGATCTGGCGTGCCATTTCCGCTTCGGGCGCGTCCCCCAGGTAGGCCTCGTTGTCATCGGTTGCGATGTAGACGAGCCCTTCCGCGGTCGTGCCGTCGTCGAACGTCATTTCGGTGGCGAAGCGCAGATAGCCGTTCTTTTCGCGATGGTCCAGATGGGCGAACTCTTCCGGCGTGACGAGGTAGGCCATGCCGTGGCAGGTGGCCCCTTCCTGCTGAATCAGCGTGACGACCCGGCCTGGTGCTCCGGGGGTGCCACGATGATCATGGGAGCCCTGCCAGAATCGGCGCACCCACCCCCTGATTGTTGCCGGGCGGGCGGCGATGTACGGGAAGTCCGCTTTGAAGATCAAGGAGCCATAACCGAAGAGCCAGACCCGGTCGCGGTCTTCGAAATGGCCCATGCGCCGGTTGGCTTCAATGGTGTTGACGGGTAGCTCGTCCAATGCCTGACCTGATCGTGATGTTTGCTGCCGGGGAGAATCACGCAATGCTTCACTAGTGTACCAAGCAAGCGTGGCCTGGACCGACTCGGAGCCGCTTCGCACAGCGTCGGCCGGCATCCGGGGGGCTGCGCGTCAGCCGCGGCGGCGCGCGATTTCGCGGTACAGGGGTTCGGGGCGGACGCCCAGCTCCCGCGCCAGCCGGTACCACTGCCCCTTGGGCGGCAGCGGTGCATCATGCCAGGCGAGCCAGGCGTCCAGCCGTTCGGCGACCGTCTTCAACGAGAGCAACTCGGCCCGGAAACGCGCGCGTTGGACCTCGTGAGCCAGGTAACGCGCCCAGGCCAGGGCGTGGTCCGGGTTTGCCGACAACAACCGGTGCACTTCCGAAATGGCGATTACGTCGACTTCGGCCGGCGTGGCGGCGACGGCGTCGCAGTGGTAGTGCGTCGCGAACACGGAGGCTTCCGCGAAGAGTTGGCCGGGGCTGGCGCGTTGCAGCGTCAACTCGCTGCCGTCGGGCTGGTGCCGGACAAGGCGCAGCTCACCCTCTTTGACGCGGTGCAGGGCGGTGATGGGATCGCCGCGGTGAAACAGGTACTGGCGCTCGCGCAACCTGCGCCGCCGGGCGGGCAGTGACTGGAGTTGTTCTCGCAGATCGGCGTACATGATCGCAATCATGTGCTCGACGCGTCGTGGCTGGCAAGCTCCGCTGTAAGAGATACGCTCGCGCCGCCCAGCCGGCCCGGCACCTGTCCGTACCAGCAACCGTGGACCGGTGAGGTGTCCGGGCGAGGTGCGGCCCACCAGAGAGGCACGATGTAATGAAAGCTTTACCGGTATCGTTCGTCGCGGCGGGCCTTTTGGCCGCGACCGCGGTTTCCGCGGAGCCGGATTACCGCTCTGAGTACGTCGGGCAGGAGACCCGCGCGATCAAGACGTTGTCCGCCGAGGACGTCGACGAGTTGCGCCGGGGCGCGGGCTGGGGGTTCGCCAAGGCCGCCGAGCTCAACGGGGTGCCGGGCCCGCTACACGTCCTGCAGATGGATGCGGAGATCGGCCTGACGGGGGAGCAGCGCAAGGCCGTGCAAGCGCTCCATGAGTCGATGAAGGCGTCGGCCGTGCCGCTGGGCAAGGAGCTGGTGGCATTGGAAGCGCGGCTCAACGAGCGCTTCGCCGACGGCACCATCGACCGCGCGGGGCTGGAGGAACTGCTGGTGGAGATAGGCCGGGTGCGCTCGCAGCTGCGCATGGTGCACCTGGAGAAACACCTGGAGACCGCCGACGTGCTTACCGACCGCCAGGTCGCCAAGTACAACCGCCTGCGCGGCTATGGCAGTGATCCGTGCGAATCCGTGCCGGCGGGGCACGACCCGGAAATGTGGCGGCGACACAACGGCTGTTGAGGCCCGCGCGCGGCGCGCATGGTGGCGTTCGCCGCGCTCACCACCGACCCCCGAATCCGGGAACCGGCAACGTCGAGCCGCAGGCCGTGTAAGCCGGACGTGCACCCCAACACACTCGCTATCATCGGCTGCAGGCTGCCGGCACCGCTTGCCGGTAGCGCCGCTCGGCGCGCTCCATATTCGTCTGCAACAACTCGATGCGGGTGTCGTGGGCCGGGTGAGTGGAGAGGAACTCGATGGGCTGTCCGCTGCTCTGGTCCGCCATGTTGCGCCATAACGCTACGCTCTCATCCGGCCGGAAACCGGCGGCGGCCATGATGTTGAGCCCCATGACGTCCGCCTCGCGCTCGTGGGCGCGGCTGAAGGGCAGGGTGATGCCCAGTTGGGCGCCGAGGCCCAGTGCCTGCAGCAGTTCCCGGTTCTCGATGTCGGTGAAAAGCCCGACCACGATCAGTACTGCCTTGATGCCGAGCTGCTGGGTCAGCCGCTCATTGCCGTGATCGGCGAGCAGGTGACCCACTTCGTGGCCCATGACGGCGGCAAGCTGGTCCGGATTCCCGGCAACGCGCAGCAGCCCCGAATGGACGCCAATGTGGCCGCCCGGCAGCGCGAAGGCGTTCGGCGTCGGGTTGTCGAAGAGCACGACTTCCCATCGCTCGGGACGCTCGGCCTCCGGATACTGGTCGGCTGCGGCGGCGATGACCGCTCGCGCCACGCACTGCACCATCTCCCGTGCCGCATCGTCTTCCGAGGCGCGGTGGGCGCGCTTCATCTCCGTGAAGGTCTCCTGGCCCATCCGCGTCAGCATGTCTTCGGGCACCAGGGCGATCTGATTGCGTCCGGTCGGGGTCTGGTCGCAGCCAGCGAGCCCGATCAACAGCGTGACCAGCAGCATTCGCCTGAGCAAATCGGCATCCCCCGGGTTATTCGGTATCACCCACGCGACGTGGGGACGCGGGGTGTTCAGTTCCAGTCAATTCCCGGGCGTGCTCAGTTCGAGGCGTAACCGGGCCAGCTCGGCCTTCTGTGTCCCGGTGAGCTCGGGATAGCGCAGCGGCAGGGCTTCCAGCGTTCGGGTAACGATATCCGCGACCTGGCAGCGCATGTAGGGCTTGTGGTCGGCGGGGATGGCGTACCAGGGTGCCCACGGCCGCGAGGTGGCATTCAGCGCCGCTTCGTAGGCGTGCATGTACTCGTTCCAGTAGCGTCGCTCGGCCACGTCCTCGGCGGAGAACTTCCAGTTCTTGTCGGGCCGGTCGATGCGTTTGAGGAACCGCTTTCGCTGCTTCTCCGCGGAGACGTTGAGCCAGAATTTGAGGATCACCGTACCCTCGCGCGCCAGGTGCCTCTCGTGGTCACGGATGGCCTCGTAGCGGCCCTCCCAGAAGGCTTGATCGGGCTGCATCCCGGGTATGTGCTGGGCCTTCAGCAACTCCGGGTGCACGCGGGTAACCAATACTTCCTCGTAATAGCTGCGGTTGAATATGCCGATACGCCCGCGCTCCGGCAGCCGCCATACCGTGCGCCAGAGGAAGTCGTGGTTCAGCGCTTCGTGGCTGGGCGGGCCGAAGGCGTGGACCTGGCATCCGGCGGGGTTCACCCCCGTCATCACGGCGCGGATGGTGCTGTCCTTGCCGCCGGCGTCCATGGACTGAAAGATCAGCAACAGGCTGTGATGGTCGTGGGCGAAGAGCATGCGCTGGAGCTCGGCCAGTCGCTGGCGCGTCTCGCGGAGCCCGGCCTTCAGCTCGGCTTTGCGCGGGCTGTCGTCTGGCGGGTGTTGGGGAGCGTCGGCCAGGTGGAAGCTGCCGTCCAGAGGTACGCGGTAACGATGGTCGGGCGGCTCGAACATGCGTTCTCCCGTGCTCGGCGGTGGCTGTGGGCCAGGCCTCCGAGCTTGACTGCATCTCGCGTTTCCCCGCAATGCCGACATCGTGGCCGACCACCGCGCATCAGCGACCGGGGTGGTCGGGTAACCCCGGACGGCGCGGCTGAACATGCCTTGTGCGGGCGGCAGTCCCTGTCAGTGCGGTCTATTCGAGCAGACGCAGCGGTTCCTGCCGCGACGTCGTGACCAGCGCCTGAAAGGCCTCCACGGGATCGGGGTGGGCGAACAGGAAACCCTGGGCGAAGTCGCAGCCGTTACGCCGCAGGAACATCAGCTGCTCGTCGTTTTCCACGCCTTCGGCGACCACCTGAATGCCCAGGCTGTGGGCCAGGGCGATAATGGCCGAGGTAATGGTGGCATCGTCCCGGTCGACGGCGATGTCGCGGACGAAGCTCTTGTCGATTTTCAGCGTGTGAATCGGCAGCCGCTTGAGGTAGCTCAGGGAAGAATAGCCGGTACCGAAGTCGTCGATGGAGATGCGCACGCCCATCTCGTTGAGCCGCATCAGGATGGCGATGCTCAGGTCCAGATCGTCCAGCAGCATGCTCTCGGTGAGCTCGATCTGCAGAAGCTCCGATGGGACGCCGGTTTCCTGAAGTATTTCGCGCACATGCGTAATGAGCTTGGGATCCTGGAACTGTCGGGCTGAGAGATTCACGCATACCGGTATTGCCGCACCCTCGGGTCGCTGCCAGCTCAGCACGTTCTCGCAGGCCCGGCGCAGCACCCAGTTGCCCAGGGAGACGATCAGGCCGCTGTCCTCGGCGATGGGGATGAAGCGCTCCGGGGCAACGATCCCCAGCGCCGGGTCCTCCCAGCGTATCAGTGCCTCGGCGGCAACGATCCGCCCGTCGGCCATCGAGACCTGGGGCTGGTAGTAGAGCTCGAAGGCGTCCCGCTCCAGGCCGCGGCGCAGACCCTCCTCGATCTCCATGTGCTCGACGATCCGCTCGTTCATGCCGGGCGTGAAGAAGCGGAACCGGTTGCGGCCCTGCCGCTTGGCCTGGTACATGGCGGCGTCCGCGTTCTTCAGCAGCGTGTCCGCGTCCGATGCGTCGGTGGGGAAGAGGCTGATGCCGATGCTCGTGCTGGTGAACAGCTCATAAGCGCCGGCGTAGAAGGGCTGGCCGAAAGCCGAGACCAGGCGGTGGGCGACCTCGGCGACGCGATCCTCGCTTTCCGCGTCGGGTACGACGATGGCGAACTCGTCGCCGCCGAGTCGCGCCAGCGTGTCCTCTTCGCGCAGCTGATCCCGCAGCCGTTGCGCGACCCCCTTCAGCAGCTCGTCGCCGGTGCCGTGGCCCTTGGTATCATTGATGAGCTTGAAGCGGTCCAGGTCCAGGAAGAACACCGCCAGGCGGTCATGGTGCCGCGAAGCCTGGGTCAGCGCCTGGCCGAGCCGGTCCTGAAAGAGCAGCCGGTTGGGCAGGCCGGTCAGGTGGTCGTAGTAGGCCAGCTGATGGATGCGCTCCTCGGCCTCGCGGTGCTCGGTGAGGTCGTTGAACAGGCCCGTCCACTGACGCACGCGGCCGTCGGGCTCCGCGATAGTGGAGAACGTCAGCCAGGCCGGGAACTCCTCGCCATTGCGGCGGCGGAAGTAGACCTCGCCGTACCATTGTCCTTCCGATGCCAGCGCGGGACCGATATTGTCCAGCTGGTCCTGGTCCGAGGGGCTGGCGCCCAGGTCCCGGATGTTCATGCCGATGCTCTGAACGCTGCCGTGACCGGTGACGGCGGCGAAGGCGGGATTGACGCGCTGGATGCACCCCTCGGCGTCGGTGACGACGATGCATTCGGCCGTGTTCTCGAACACCTTCGAGGCCAGACGCAGCCGCTCCTCGTTGCGCAGGCGCTCGCTGACGTCCTGGCAGACGTACACGCAGCCGCTGAGCCGGTCATGCTCCCAGATGGGCGAGACCGAGACCGCCACCGGCAGCAGGGTGCCGGAGTGGGCCCGGGCCTCGGTCTCCTGGGCCAGTGCGTCCACCGCGCCCTCGGCGGGCAGGGCATCGACAGCGAGAACGTCCCGGATGTCCCGGCCGTTGAGCTCCTGGGGGCTGTAGCCGGTCAGCCGCGTCACGGCGCTGTTTGCCCGACGGATCCGGCCCTCGCCGTCGGTCACCAGCAGGGCGTCGTTCATGCTGTCGATGATGCGGTCCAGGTAGGCCTTGCTGATGGTGGTCTGGCGCAGATTGCGCTGCATGGCCTGAAAGGTGTCGGCCAGCTCGCCGATCTCGTCACGGCGACGGATATCGACGGGGGCGGTGTTGCCGGTGCCCACGTGGGCGGCGACGGTACGCAGCTGGCGTATGGGACGGATGAGTTGCCGGGCGACGGCGATGGCGGCGATGCCGCCGAGCAGCAACAGCGCCAGCGTCAGACCCACCACCGTGAGGTACTGATCCCGCCGATGTTCGTTGTACAGCGCCTCGAGCTGGTTCCCGAGATTGCCCAGCTCCGCCCGTGTGGCGGCCCGGGAAAAGCCCACACGAACCCCGCCCAGGTGTTGCCGGCCGAGGGCGACCGGAACGGCTACCTCGACAATGTCGTCGTTGGTCTGCACGAGCGGCTCGCTTATACCGGCGGCCCGTTCACCGAAGGGATCCTCCATGCGCGTGCCGAAACGGCTCAGGTGCTGCGAGCCGTCGTGGACGATCAGTCCGTCGGTGTCGAACACATAGACGTATGCCGTCTGCGGGCGTTCGAGGACATTGCGCACCTGACGGCCCACGGCCTCCATGTCGAACTGGTACAGCGGATTCGCGAGGTTCTCGGCCAGCAGCGCCGTTAGTGCCATACCCCGGTTCACCAGCTGCTCCTGCATGGCCTCGTCGAGCACGCCGGAGCTCGCGCGCGTGGTTTCCCGGAGAGTGAGCTCGAAGCGGTACAACAGGCTCGCGCTGAGCACCAGCATGGCGACCATCAGCAGCCCCGTGATGATCAGCGTGTATTTGGGCTGCAGCCGCATCAGTCCGCGCCCTCCAGCACTTGAAGCATTGCCCGGACGTCGGCGATGTTTCGCTGCAGCCCAGCGTCGGGCCGTTCGAACTGGCTGGTGCGCTGGTAGGCATACAGTGCACGCCGGCCGTCGGGATCCTCGTGAGCGCGAAGCAGGGTGGACATCAGCCGTTCCCGTACCGCCGGTTCGAGGCCCGGCCGGAACAGCTCCACCGCGCGCGCGAGGGGCGCCGAGCGATGAAAGATGCGCAGGTTTTCCCGCAGCGATGGTGGCGTGTGGTCGGGCGTGTCCCAGTCCATGTCGCTGTAGGCACCGGCATCGGCCAGGCCCTCGTGAACCCACATGGCGATGTTGATCTCGCCGCGGGCGAAGGCGAGTCCAACTTCCCCGGCGGCCGGGGAAGCCGTCCCGGGGTTGACGCGGCGGGGCGTCAGGCCGACCCGGAGCAGGAGATAGCGCGGCAGGAAATAGGCGCTCGTCGAGCCGGGGTCCTCCACCGCCAGCACCTTGCCCGCCAGGTCGGCAAGGGCCTGGATACCGCTGTCCCGGCGCGCGATGAAGACCGTTTCATATTCCTTCGCGCCCTTTTTGTGTTTGAGGAGCACGATTCTGGCGCCTGCTTCATCCACGAAACGGACCGCCGAGAACAGGGTTTCGGTGACCCAGTCCACGCGGCCTTCCTTGAGATATTCGATCATCTGGGCGTTGTCCCGCGCCATGAGGACCCGGCCCCTGCGAATGCCCACATCGGCGAGCCGCTCCGCGGCGTAGTCCACGATGGGCTTGAGCCGGTGATAGTGCTTGCGGGGATTGTCGCTGACCTTGCCGATGACCAGTACCTCGGAGCGGTCCACCGTCGTATCGGCCCGAACCGTGGCGAGGGGTGCCAGCGACGCCATCACCAAGGCGCCGAGCATTACCCACGCGGCCAGCGCCCTCGGCGAGGCGCCCGCACGGTCGGGGCACCGTGCCGACGCCGGTCTAGAAGTCGACCTGGGCACGCAGCTGCCAGACATTGGGTTTGTCCTCGGTGAGATCCGCCGGCGTCCCGTCCGGCAGATTGCCATCCTCGCGGGTAACGGGGCTCGCGGAGGCCCGCACATGGTTGAGCATGAAACGCAGGTTGCGGGCCGGGTACCAGTTCACGGCCAGGGTCCAGTTCTCCTGCCGGCCGCCGTCGATGTCGGCGTCCTGGAGGTCCAGCTGGCTCCAGCGCAGCGCGATCTCCCAGGCGCCATAGCCGTGGATGATGGTGTCGATCCGGCCGAATTCGCCGTCATCGGGCTGGTAGTCCCGGTTCTCGCCAGTGAGAAAGTAGCTGACGTAGGCATAACCGCCGTGGAAGCGGCGGTAGACGCCGTCACGGGTCTGGAAGCGCGCGGCGAGAAACTCGCCCTGGGCCGACCAGGGTCCCATGATCGCGGCCGCCTCCAGCCCGCCGCGCCAGACGTGGTCGATGTCTTCCAGGTCGTCCGTATCCACCAGCCGGGTGTCGGTGATATGGGCCTCCGGGCGGGCGCGAATCCGCGGCGACTCCTCCTGGCCCGGCGAGTGGTAGTTGGCCGACATCCCCAGGTGCAGCGCGCGGCGCCTCGCCGCCAGCGGGGCGACGGTGGCGCGCAGTCCCGCCCCCCAGCCTTCGTCGTCCTCGTCGTCATCGTCCTCGGTGTCGCCTTCCGACCCCACCACGGCCGCGGCAAGCGTCCAGCGGTCGCTGTGGGCGAACAGGCCCAGACCCAGCCGGCGGTCCGGAACCAGGGCGTTGGGCAGCGCCCGCTCCAGGAAAGTGAGGTGGAGCGAGCTGGTCTGCTCCTCCAGGCTCATGGGCGCCTTGAACTGACCGACGCGCAGGCGATTGACGGGGCCGGTGCGGTAGCCGAGCCAGGCGTCGGCGATGTCCACCTCGTCGTTGGCGAAGCCGACCTCGAGCCGGTAGTCCCAGTCGAATGCCACCGTGCCGCTGACGTCGAGCCGCGCCCGGCGGATCTCGGTGCCGCTGTGAAAGTCCACCCGGTCGTCCTGGAAGTAGACCGTGTCGAACATCAAGCGACCGTTGAGGCGAATCCCGAACGCCCCGTCCATGGTCGCCACCTCCAGGCCGTCGCCGGTGCGCACCAGCACGTCGGCGTCGCCGTAGTCGGCGGCCCCCAAGGCGGGCGCCGCCAACGCGAGCGCGGAAGCGCAGCCAAGCCGGCGAAGTGCCCTTGTTGTCATTCTCTGGCGATCCTGTTTCCGACTGCACCGGATCCGGTAGCGTCCCGGGATTCTAAACGAAAGCAGCCGGAGGGACCTATGAGCCGGCAGTCCCGGCGTCGCCGTGTCAGCGTCCGCGTGCGAGCAGCGAGTCCACGACCTGCTCGAGTTGCCGCAGGGTGCTGCAGGGGCGGACCTCATGACAGGCGCTTGCCATGCGGGGCATTTCCGAATCGCCGTAGCCCCAGAGCGCGCGTGGCTCGGGATTGAGCCAGACCACCCGCCGCGCCCGGTTGTAGATGCCACGCAGCTGCTCGACGCCGGGGTCGCCGTAGTTGCTGCGGGCGTCGCCGAGCACCACCACCGAGGTCCGCGAATCGATCTCCCGCAGGCAGGCATCGCTGAACTGCGTCAGCGCCGTGCCGTAGTGGCTAGGCTGGTTGCCGTAGCGTTGAATGGCCGTGGCAACGGCGGTCTCCAGCGCCTGCTGCTCGAACAGCTCGGTTACCTCGTGGGTATCGCTGCAGAAGACGAAGGCGCGCGTGCCCGGCATGACGTCGCGCATGCTGTAGAGGAACATCAACAGGAAACGGGCCGTGGCCTCGACGGAGCCGCTGATGTCGCAAAGGGCAATGACGCGCGGCCGGTCCCGGCGCTTCTGTCGCCACCGGGGATTGAACGGCACACCGTCGTAGGCGAGCCCGCTTCGCAGGGTGCGCCGGATGTCCAGCTGACCACGGCGGGTCTCGCGTAACCGTCTGGAGTGGACGCTGGCGAGCTTCCGGGCCATGCGCTCGACCAACCGGCGCATGTCGGCGTAGTGACGCTGTTCCAGGTTGCTCAGCCGCAGCTGGGGCAACCGCTCCAGGCGGAGGCGTTTTTCCTCGGGCGTGGCGAACAGGGCGATGTGCCGCTCGACGTGATCACGCAGGCGCTCGCGCAGGACCTGGCGCCCGCGCTCCAATGCCAGGGCTGTGGCCTGCTCGGCGGCGTCGCCGGCTTCCAGACGGGCGATCTCGGCGTCCATCTCTCGCACGCCGATGGCGTCCGAGAGGGCGCGCATGAACCGGCCGCGCTGGGTGAAGCTGGCGATCCGGTTGATGCCCTCGCGTTGTCCGGCCGCGGCGATGGCCGCGTCGATGCCGGCCCATTCACCCTGCAGCAGCTGCCTCGACAGCGTCGATTCGGCATGCTCGGGTGCCGCCTCCGTTGCGTCGGCGCGGGGACCGCCGGACTCCGTGGTCTCGCCATCCGCCGCGTCGGCGCTTTCCCCGGCGGGATCCTCGGCTTCCGGCGATGACGCCGGATCGATGTCGTGATAGCGGAAGAAGCGCTCGAAACAGCCGTCGAATATGTCCCGTTCCTCGGACGTCTTGGCCAGCGTGGTCCCCAGCGCCTCGCGCAACAGGTCGCGGTCGGCGAGCCCCACGGCGCCGACGGCGTGGTGCCCGTCGATCACCTCGGCGGTGGATATACGCACGCCGGCGCTGCGCAGAACGCGGATGAAATCGTGGAGCGTCGCCTGCATCGGTGTTAGCGGATCCGCGCGAGCAGGTCCGGGACGGCCCGGGCCACGCGCTCGGCGTCGTCCTCGTGCTTCATGATCACGTTCAGGGTGCGGCGGACGGTGTCGGCGTCCAGGCTGTCGCTGTTGAGCAGCAGCAGGGTGCGGGCCCAGTCGATGGTCTCGCTCACGGCAGGCTGCTTGCGCAGCTCCATCTCCCGGATGCCGTGTACGAACGCGACCAGCTGATCGCGCAGATTGTCGCCGATTCCCGGGACCTGGGTTTCGACGATCTGGCGCTCTCGCTCGATCTCGGGAAAGTCGATGTGCAGGTGCAGGCAGCGCCGCCGAAGCGCCTCCCCGATTTCCCGGGTGTTGTTGCTGGTCAGCACGATCAGGGGCGGGTGCAGCGCGCTGACGGTGCCGATCTCGGGGATGGACACCTGATAGTCGGACAGGATCTCCAGCAGGAACGCCTCGAACTCCTGATCCGCCTTGTCCACCTCGTCGATGAGCAGCACCGCCCCGGCCTCGCTCTGCAGAGCTTTCAGCAAAGGCCGCGGCTCGAGAAACTGCTCCGAGAAAAAGCCCTCCCCCATGCGGTGGAGGCGTTCCATGGCCTGCTCCAGGCCCTGGGTGCCCTCCAGGAACTCGCCCAGCTTCTCGCGCAGAATCTGGGTATAGAGCAGCTGCTTGCCGTATTTCCATTCGTAGAGGGCCTTGGCTTCGTCCAGTCCCTCGTAACACTGCAGACGGATCAGGGGCAGCGAGAGATAGCCCGAAGTCGCCCGGGCCAGCTCGGTCTTGCCCACGCCGGGCGGACCCTCGACCAGGATCGGCTTCTCCAGCGCGCGGGCGAGGTAGACGACCGTCGCGATCTCCTGATCGCAGACGTAGCCGCCGGCTTGCAGGCCGGATTTGAGGGTGGCGATGGCCTCTGAGGCGGGTGTCTCCTGGGTCACGACGGTAACGCACTCCGGCTTTGCTGTTGGGGACGCTCGATTGCACCACTTGTCCGTACTGGGGGCAATGCGCGGGGCGTTCCGATGGCGAAAAAGCGATTGGCGGCGCCGTTCGCTGAAGATACTATCTCGAAAGAATAACGATATATCACCTCTGCCGAACCGGGCCGCCGCGTGGAGCTCCGGCTAACCCGGTGTGACGGTCGGAGGAGACAGCGGCAATGGAAACCGGGACTGCCCCTGCCCCGGGGGCGCGGTTTCCGCAAAGGAACGGGTATGAAGGCGGAGTATGATCTCAGTCTCGCCTCCGCGGCGGAGGAGGTGCGGCGCTGCGCCGAATTCTATCTGCTATGGGTGGCTTCGGCCGACGGCCCCGCCAACGATACACAGGTGGGTCTGGTCGCGCGGATCATGGCGGAGGAGGGCGAGGCCTCGGAGTCCTTGAAAGAGCTGGCCGCGATCGCCGAGGAGCGGGAGTTCGACAGCCTGCTGTTTGCCGCGCGGACCCTGAGGGACCGGCTCACCGACGAGGAGCAGCAGTCGCTGCTGGGGTTGGCCATGCAGGTGGGATGGCAGGCAGGGCAGCTCGGGCCCGGCGCCAACCATATCTGCCGTTTCCTGGCGGATCTGTTCGACATATCTCCGGTGGCGACCGACCAGCTTCACCGGGATCTGTTCGACCAGCCGCTGTACAAGCCCGCCGATGTGAGCGATCCGCACTGGTGGTTCACGGACAGTCCGCATGCTGCGGATTACATAGATGAGCGTCGCCAGGCATTACTGGATGGGGCAGATCCGCTGACACGTGAAGAGGCTCTTCTGATTCTTGAACTCAACCACGGTGCCGGCGAAGAGGCCGTACGTCAGGCATATCGCCGCCTCGCTCAAGCTTATCATCCCGACCGAGTGGACGCTGCTACGCGCGGCGGGGTGTCCCGGGACAAAGCTCATGCTCGATTTTTGAGGGTGCGCGAGGCCTACGAGGTGCTGACGACATGAGAGACTTGTACCGGCGCAATGGCATTGAGCCGTACGAGTCCGACCGCGTAGTTCTGGAACGTCGGCTGACTGGTGCCACGGAGGACGTAGAGCGGGGGCGGCAGATCCTGCTGCACCCCCATCGCAGGGCCCTCTATGATCGCTATCACGCGGATCTGAGCCGGCTGGGGCAACTTCGGCAGTCATTGCGGTTGGAGAATGGGCCCTTTTGCCGGGAAGACGAACTGGGGGATTTCCACGTCCGCCCGCAGGTTCACCATGAAGACTTTTTTGCAAGGGGGCCGTTCAGGGAACAGCAGGCGGAAGGCGACAGCGGGGATCAGCGTTTCAGTCGGGTTCGTCGCTGGAGCGCTCGTGCCGCGATCCTGGCGGCACTAGCCCTGGTGATCTCCTCTGAGATGGGGGTTGATGTCCCCTGGCTGACCGAAGGAAGTGGCCCGACTCAGGCCCAGAGCGACATGGCTGCTTTCGAGGCAAACGGAAACCGAAGGTTCGCAGTAGCCGACATGATCAATATCCACGACCGGCCCGATTCTGATAGTCCCATAATCGGCCAGCTGGACCGTCACGATATCGTTCATATCGATGAGGGCAGGGGCACATGGGTTCGGTTGCTTAACCGCGGTCAGAATGGCTATGTGGACAGACGGTTTCTGGCGTCGAGAGCCGACTGCGAAGAGCAGGGTATAACGCGGCCGAAGAATGAAGCGGTGTTGGGTGCCGGAGTCAAAGGAAACAACCGGCTTCGGGTCCGCAACGACTCGTCCCGGGATGCGGTGGTGAAGGTCTCGAACCCGCTGGGTGCCGAGGTGGTCACATTGTTCGTCCGTGCCCGCAGCACGGCGGATTACGACAAGCTCCCGGGCGGCGCCTACCGATTCCGGTATGCCACCGGCGAGGATTTCAGCCCCTATTGCGGGGTGTTCCTGCGGGATATGGTCGCCAGCATGGCGGATGCACCGTTGCGGTTGCCCGACGGTGGCAAGGGGCAGCTCGTGACCTATACGATCCAGGGCGCGGCCCATGGGAACTTCGCCGGCGGCCGCATTCTCCTGGACGCATTCTAGAGCGTCCGTCGGTACGCACTCGCGGACTGGCGCCCGGGCGCCGGTAGCGGTAGCGTGTGCGGCCGCGGCTACACTCGCTGGCGCCGCTGCAATCGCGGTGGCGCGTCCGTCCCGGAGAAGGAGAGAGAAGATGAGCGAGGCTTTGCCACCCGTGCGCCGCATCGTTACCGGCCACGACGACCGGGGACACTCCGTGTTCGTGGAGGACGGGCCGGCGCCGGCCGTGAAGACCATACCACAGCGTCCGGACTACCGGCTGACCAACCTCTGGGTGACTCGCGAAACCCCGGTGCCGGTCGACGCGCCCGACTACAGCCGCGAGCACCAGGGCATACAACCCCCGGAGAACGGCACCGTGATCCGGATCATCGATATTCCGCCGGAGCCGGAAGACCCCGAAGCCCACGCGGAGATGGTGCGCTCGGTGTTCGCCAGTCAGTTCCCGGACGCCGACAAGAGCGACGCCGCGGGCAAGCATCCGGGCATGCACCGGACCGCCACCGTCGACTACGCCCTGGTCCTGCAGGGGGAGATCTATGCGGTGATGGACGACGAGGAGCGGCTGATGCGCGCCGGTGACGTGCTGATCCAGCGTGGCACCAACCATGCCTGGAGCAACCGCTCCGGGGCGGTCTGCCGGATCGCCTTCATCCTTATCGACGGGCGCAATGAGTAGCCGAGGAGCCTGAGCATGAGCCACGAATGTTTCCAGGTCAGCATCGAGGACGGCATAGCGCACATCGTCCTCAGCCGGCCGGAGAAGCGCAACAGCATGATCCCCAGCTTCTGGGAGGAATTGCCCGCCATTGTCAGGGATATCGACGATAATGCGCGGGCCCGCGTGATCGTGATTTCGTCCACGGGGCCGCACTTCAGCTCCGGGCTGGACGTCAACGCCTTCGCGGCCATCGCCGAGAGCGACGCAGACGGAGAGGGCGAGGTCATGCGGCGCAGGCAGGCGGGACTGCGTTTCTACGAGAACGTGCGCCGCATGCAGGAGACCTTCAGCTGCCTGGAGCGCTGCCGCGTGCCGGTGCTCGCCGCGATCCAGGGCGGGTGCATCGGCGGCGGCGTGGATCTCGCCACGGCGTGCGACATGCGCTACGCGACCCGGGACGCGTTCCTGACGGTATTCGAGATCAACATCGGCATGACGGCGGACGTTGGCACGTTCCCGCGCCTTTACAAGCTCATCCCGGAGGGTGTGGCACGGGAGCTGGCCTACACCGGGCGGCGCATGCCCGCGGAAGAGGCCGAGCGCCTGGGCCTGGTCAACCGTGTCTTCGAGGATCAGGAGACCCTTCTATCCGAGGTCATGGCCATCGCCCGGGACATCGCCAGCAAGCCGCCCCTGGCCATCCACGGCTGCAAGCGCATGGCCAATTACGCCCGTGACCATTCCACGGCGGACGGTCTGGACTATATCAGCATATGGAATGCCAGTATGCTGCAGCACGAGGAGATCATGGAGGCCATGCAGGCTAACGCCGAGAAGCGCCCGGGCCGGTTCGCGGACCTGCCGCCGATCCGGCCGGTGCTCAGTGGCGACTGAGGACAGCTATGATTCCAGTAGGCACGCCAACGCCGACGTGGAGGGGCTCGAAATGAGCGCAACGCAGAGCGAGGTTGCAGGCGAGGACACGGTTCTCGTCGAGCGCGACGATGACATCGTACGGCTGACGCTCAACCGGCCGGACAAATACAATGCTTTGACCACGCCCATGATGCAGCGGTTGACCGGTTTGCTGGCCGATCTCGATGGGGACGAAACAGTCCGGGTGGTCGTCCTGCAGGCAGGGGGCAAGGCCTTTTGCGCGGGCCACGACTTCGCCGAGGTCAGCGCCACACCGGATCCGCGGGCGCTGTTCGGCACCTGCAGCGAGATGATGATGACCGTCCACCGCATCCGGCAGCCGGTGATCGCCCAGGTTCAGGGCATCGCCACCGGCGCCGGCTGTCAGCTCGTCGCCGCCTGCGACATGGCCATCGCCGGCGACGAGGCGCGGCTGGCCACCTCGGGTATCAACGTAGGCCTTTTCTGCAGCACCCCCTCGGTGGAGGTGGGACGCAACGTGATGCCCAAACGGGCCATGGAGATGTTGTTCACGGGCGATTTCGTCGACGCGGCCACCGCGGCGGACATTGGCCTGATCAACCGCGCGGTGCCCATGGACGCGCTGCCCGGGGAGGTCGATACCCTGGCCCGCAAGATCGCCGCCAAGGCGCCCACGGCGCTGGCCTTGGGCAAGCGCATGTTTTACAACCAGATGGGCATGGACGTTGAGGCCGCGTATCGCTATACCAGCGAGATCATGACCGAGAACCTGTGCGCCGACGACTGCCAGGAGGGCATCGCCGCGTTCATGGAGAAGCGCAAGCCGAGCTGGGCGAAGGAGTAGCGCCAGGCGCGGGTGCCGTCGTAATTGCAGGTGTCGGATGCGTATGCCATCGGATACCGGGTCACAATGTCGGCGCCGGCTTCGCCGGTGCCGACCTACGGGTACTCGCTCGACCGCTGAACGGTGAGTCGTAGATCGGATGGGCTTGCCATCCGACGGTCGGTGCCGAACGCTCGATGGCCCCCAACATCCCGACCGTTCCCTCGGTCCCGGCGGCTCAACAGGGCCGGTTTGACGCGGCGTGAAACGGTTCGTATCCGGATTCGCTCAATCTCCACCCAACGCCCAGTCCGCCGCTTCGTGGCACAGCGGCAGGTCGGGCATGGTCCGTCCCTGGCCGAGCTGACGGCGGGCGTGTTGCAGGGCCGCACGCAGACCCTCGGCGGTGACCGGGTGGTAGAAGGGCAGCTGCAGCACGTCGTCTAGAGTCAGGTCCTGCTGTATGACCCACGCGAGCATGTGTGCCAGGTGCTCGCCGTCGGGTACGGCCATTTCCGCGCCCAGGAGACGGCCCTCCGCCGCGTCGGCATAGACGTGGAGCCTGCCGGCATTGCGCCCGGCCATCAGGGCGCGGGGCTGTTTGCCGAAGTCGGCCTCCCCCCGGATGACATCTGCGGGCAGATCCTTAAAGGCCGCCCCCACCCGGGCCCCGTTCGGTTCGGTGAACACGATGGCCACAGGGGCCCGGCGTGCCAGGCACTCCGCCTCGGGGTTCAGCGCGTGGTAGGCGGCGACCCGCCCCTGGTCGGCCGCCTCGTGCATCAGCGGCCGTATGCCGTTGACGTCCCCGGCGATGTAAACCGGCAGCTCGCCCAGACGCAGCGTTTGCCCGTCCAGGTCCGGCTCGCCGCTCGACTTCATGGCGCCCGGCAGGGATTCGAGGCCCAGCTCCCGCAGGTTGGGCCGTCGCCCCAGGGCCGCCAGCACCCAGTCCACTTCGACGGCGCTATCGCCGGCCGAGACCGTGAGGGCACCGTCCGGGGATTCGCTCACCTCGGCGTCCGCGCCGGTATGGACGCGCATGTGCCGGCCCAGAGCCACCGCCATGGCCTCGCTGACGTCGGGGTCGCTCAGACCCGCCAGTTGTGTGCCGCGGTTGAAGCCGTGAACGGTCAGTCCGAGCTGCGCCAGGCCCTGGCCCAGCTCGCAGCCAATGGCGCCCAGACCGATGACGGCCACGCGTGCCCCCAGGTCGGGCTGCTCGAATACCGTGTCGGAGGTGAGCACCCGATCCCCGAATGCCTGCCACGGTCCGGGCACGATGGGGCTGGAGCCGGTGGCGATGACGGTCGCGGCGGTCTCGATGCGCTCGCCGCCGACCTCGAGGGTATTGGCGTCGAGGAACCGTGGCCGGCCCGCGATGCTCTGCGCGCCCAGGGACTCGAACGCCTTGATGGGCCCGGCGATGAACTGGTCGCGCAGATCGCGGACATGGGCGAGCACCCTTGGTAAGTCAACGCGCAGGTCTTCCGTGCCCGCCACCCCGGCGTCCGCGAGGAAGCCGCGCTGATCCAGGCCATGGGCGACGGCCAGCAGGGCTTTGGACGGCATGCAGCCCACCCGCGCGCACGTGGTGCCCAGTGGGCCGTCGTTGATAAGGATTACATCTTCCGTATAGCGCTGGGCCTCCTTGAGCGCCGTGAGCCCGGCGGTACCGGCACCAATGATGACCAGACGGGTCCTGCGCATGGGTGTCGCTCCCTTATCGCGTGGATGGGGTTTCCGATGGTACGGGATGACCATTGTGCGTCGGGTATGCCGGCGGGCGACTGACTTCAGTCAAGGATGACTACCAGGTGAAGTCCAACTGCTCCGCCTCGTCGCCCGCCTCATGCAGGGCCGACGCGGTCACGCCGAGCAGTCGCACAGGAATTTGTCCGGCATCGGTGCGCGCAAGCAGCGTCTCCAGGGTCTGCATGATGGCGTCGAGATCGAGCCGCTGCCGCGGTGCCGTGTGCGAGCGGGTCACCAGCCGGAAGTCGTTGTACTTCACCTTGAGTGTCCAGGTTTCCGCGCTCAACCCGCGCCGGCGCAGGTTGTCCAGAACCTCCTCCGCCAGCGGGCGCAGGGCCTGGAGCATTTCATCGGTGGCGGTCAGGTCCCGGGCGAAGGTGTTCTCGCTGCCGATGGACTTGCGCTCGCGGCGCGGCTGCACGGGCCGCTCGTCGACGCCGCGGGCAATGGCGTGAAAAAAGGGGCCGCGCTTGCCGAAGTGGGTCTGAAGTGCGGCCACGTCCCACCGCGCCAGGTCAGCACCGGTATAAATGCCCAGCTCGTGCATTCGCGCTTCCGTGGCGCGGCCTATGCCGTGGAATCGGCCGACGGCCAGTGCGGCCACGAAATCGGGCCCCTCCTCGGGTGTTATCAGGTAGAGCCCGTCGGGCTTGTCCATGTCCGAGGCCTGCTTGGCCAGGAACTTGTTGTAGGAGACGCCGGCGGATGCAACGAGGCCGGTCTCCTCGCGGATGGCCGCTTTGATCGAGCGGGCAATCAGCGTAGCCGAGCCGTTGTGACGCTCCGACCGAGTCACGTCCAGGTAGGCCTCATCCAGGGACAGCGGTTCCACGAGCTCGGTGTAGCCCCTGAATATAGCCTGGATGCGTCGGGACTCCCGCCGGTAGGCGTCGAATCGCGGGCGGATGAACACGGCATCCGGACACAGCCGCACCGCACGAGCCGCCGGCATGGCGGAGTGAATGCCATACCGGCGGGCCTCGTAGCTGGCAGCCGCGACCACGCCCCGGCCGGTGGGCGAGCCGCCGACCACGACCGGACGGCCCCTCAGCGCAGGCTCGTCGCGTTGCTCCACGGACGCGTAGAAGGCGTCCATGTCGATGTGGATGATCTTGCGGGTCAACTCGGCTGGCGTGACTGGCGGCGTGTACGGGGATGATAGCGTAGGAGGGCGCGGCATTGCCCGTGGCCGGATTGTATGCTCGGGGGCATGGAAGCGATCTTCGACGAACGTTTCGACGACCCGGATTCTGCCGTAGCGGCGCTGGCAGCGGCCGCTCAGGTCCCGCGGCGGGTGCTGATTGCCGGTCCCATGGGAGCCGGCAAGTCGACACTGGCCGGCACAGCGGCGGATGTGCTGGTGGAGCGCGGTCATGGCGTGTGCTGTCTCGGTGCCGATCCCGGGACGCCGGCTTTCGGCCCGCCCGGCGCCGTTTCCCTGGCCGCTCGCACGACGGGCGGTTGGTCGGTCGAAGCGTCGCGCCCGCTGTGCACGCTGGACGCGGCCCGCTTCCGGCTTCCTCTGATGGACGCGGTCAGAGCGCTGGCGGCAGGGGTGGACACGGCGTGTCTGCTGGTCGATGCGCCCGGTGTGGTGCGCGGCGTCGCCGGTGCCGAGCTGCTCGTCAGTCTGGCCGGGGTGCTCCGCCCGGACCTGCTGGTCTGGCTCGCGCCGCGGCCGCTGGATCTCGGCGGTCTACGTGAGGAGATCGCGGCCCTGCAGACCCGGCGCTGGGCGGTGACCGCTTCGGCTGCCGCGGCTCGACCGGCGCGCTCGGAACGCGACCGCAGCCGCACCGCTCGGTGGAATGGCTACGTCGATGAACTCCCGCGCCGTCGGATGGATCTGGACGGCGTCGCCGTTCTCGGCACGCCGCCGCCCCGTGACGCGCCCGACGTCTGGCGCGGTCGCATGATGGCCTGTCGGGACGATACAGGCCGGGACTGGCTGGGGGAGGTGACAGATGCCGACGCCGGAGCCATTGAGGTGGCTCTGCCCGGCGAGGCGGGCGAGCCGCTCGCCGTGACGATCCGCGATGCCGGTCGGGATGGTGACGGCTTGCTGGTCAGTCGCGCACCTGTGCGCGAGGCCTCGATGACCGGCACCGTCGAGTCCGCGCCCCAGGGGCCGGGCGCCGAGGTGGGGCAGGCCTCGGTGTCGCTGGTCAACGGCATCTTCGGCGATCCGCTCATGCACCTGCGGCTGCGGCACCGTCGCCGCAGCCTGCTGTTCGACCTGGGCGAGTGCAACTGTCTGCCGACGCGCGTTCTGCACCAGGTCTCGGATGTCTTCATCAGCCATGCCCACGCGGACCACATCGGCGGCTTCATCGCGTTTCTCCGCGCGCGCATTGGCTTTGGCGGCCCGTGCCGGATCTACGGTCCACCGGGGATGGCCTGGAACATCGAAGGGTTGGTGCGGGGCATCCACTGGGACCGCATCGGTGAGGCGGCCCCCGAGTTCCCGGTTACTGAGGTGTACGCTTCCCACCTGAAGCGTTTCCGCGTCCGTGCGGGCCGGCCGGGACCGGAACCGCTGGACACGATGCCGGCAGGGGACGGTACCGTACTGGGGGAGGACGATTTCAGGGTGCGCGCGGTAACGCTGGACCACGGCACGCCGGTTCTGGCGTTCGCCTTCGAGCCCCGGGGGCAGGCCAATGTGCGCAAGGAATGCCTCGCGGCGATGGCGCTTCGGCCAGGGCCCTGGCTCACGCAGCTCAAAAGGGCCTGGATGGCCGGACGGCATGACGAATCCATAACCCTGCCGGACGGTGAGGTGCGAACGGTCCGGGCGCTGGCCGCGGAACTGCTGGTGGCATCGCCGGGCCGCCCGGTGGTGTACGCCACCGATTTCGCCGACACGCCGGCTAACCGCGACGCCCTGACGGCACTGGCCCGGGGCGCCCACACCCTGGTCTGTGAGAGCCCGTTCCTGGCACGGGATGGCGAGCAGGCGCGATACACTGGGCACCTGACCGCAAGGGCCTGTGGTGAAATTGCCGCGGCGGCGGGCGTGAAACAGCTCCTGCCGTTCCATTTCTCGCCGCGCTACGAGGCGGATCCGGATGCCGTCTACGCCGAGGTGGCGCGGGCCTGCCCCGGGAGCATCACCGTACGCCGCTGACTGAAGGGGGGAGCATGACGGAACTAGGCGAGCAGACGCTCGCGAAAATGCTGGACGGGTTGCCGCCCGAGGGGCTGGCGTTGATCGACGGGGGGTCCCGCTGGGCCTACGCCGACCTGGCCGCGGCCAGTCGGCGGGTAGCATGCGGACTGGTTGAAGCCGGCGTCGAAGCGGGGGATCGGGTGGCCATCTGGTTGCCGAATATCCCCGAATGGCTGGTGGTGTACTTCGCCTGCGCCCGGGTCGGAGCGGTGGCGGTGGCGCTGAACACGCGATTCCGCAGCGCTGAGGTGGAGGACATCGTCGGTCGCTCGGGCTGTCGCGTGCTCGTCCTCTGGCCCGGATTCAAGGACATCGATTTCTCCGGAATTCTCGCGGGCGTCGATGCCGACGCCCTGAAGAGCGTCGAGCGCGTCATCGTATGCCGGCAGGATGCGGACGCGCCGTCGCCGCTGCCGGGCCGGCCCGTCCACCACTACGGCACACTGGACGCTGCCCCGCCCCTGCAAAGCGAGCGCGGCGGTCCGGACAGCCCTTGCACCATCTTCACGACCTCGGGGACCACCTCGGCGCCGAAGTTCGTCTTGCACAAGCAGTCGGTCATCGTCCACCACGCACGGGAAGTGGTCCGCGGCCACGGCTACGATCGCCCGGACGCGGTGCTGCTCCAGATCCTGCCGTTCTGCGGCGCCTTCGGCCACGCCCAGGCCATGGCCGCGCTGGCCGGGGCTCGCCCGCTTGTGCTGCAGACGGTGTTCAATGCCGCCGAGGCCATGGAACTGGGGCGAAGCCATCGCGTAACCCACTTCAACTGCAGCGACGAAATGATCGCCCGCATGCTGGACGCCGACGACACGCCCCGGCCACTGCCGGACATCCATTTCGTCGGTTGCGCGCGCTTCGGCGGGATATCCGGCCTGGGTGCCCGTGCCGAGGAACGCGGCGTACCGCTGCGCGGCCTGTTTGGCATGAGCGAGTGCCAGGCGCTCTATGCCCTGCAGCCGGACGGCGATCCCGAGGAACGGCTGTTGCCCGGGGGATTGCCGGTCTCGCCCGACGGCCGGGTACGCGCCGTTGATGCCGGGAGCGGGCATACGTTGCCCGACGGCGAGATAGGCGCGCTGGAATTGACCGGCCCGAGCCTGATGATGGGCTACTACGGCAACGAGGCCGCAACCGCGGAGGCCATTACCGGCGACGGCTATTTCCGGACCGGCGACCTGGGCTATACCACCGCCGACGGCGGATTCGTCTTCACCGGTCGGGCCGGCGACGTCCTGCGCCTGGGGGGCTTCCTGGTTGCGCCTGCGGAGCTGGAGAAATACATTCAACGTCATCCGGCGGTCCGTGCCTGCGCAGTGGTCAGCGGCGGCGGCGCCCACGCCGGCCGGGCGGTGGCCTTCGTCACCACCGAGCCGGG
This sequence comes from Ectothiorhodospiraceae bacterium WFHF3C12, assembly GCA_013519935.1. Classification (GTDB taxonomy): domain Bacteria; phylum Pseudomonadota; class Gammaproteobacteria; order Nitrococcales; family Nitrococcaceae; genus WFHF3C12. The sequence goes on from JACDUA010000009.1 coordinate 64,469, forward strand.
AATGCACACGGACGAGTCGCAGCTCGCCGCCTTCTGCGCCGAGGGCCTGGCCCGGTTCAAGGTGCCCGCGCGCTTCCACCTGCTGGATGAATTGCCGACGGTTCCCAGCCCCAATGGCGCCAAGGTGCGGCGCAACCTGCTGCGTGAGTGGGCCGAGAGCTGGTCATAGGGGATAGCCTGACGCGATGCGCGCCGTACAATCGCCCTCCGCAACGATTGTCCATGACCCGGACGACCTGATCTGCCTGTTCAACGCCACCTTCGCGGAGCGCGAGAACACCGTGCTGCTGCGGGGCGGCGAGGAGCCGCTCTACCTGCCGGCGGATGGGGGCGATCCGCGCAACCGGATCCTGTTCGCGCACGGTTTCTTCGCCAGTGCCCTGCACGAGGTCGCCCACTGGTGCATCGCCGGCCGCCGCCGGCGCCGGTTGGTCGACTACGGCTACTGGTATCAGCCGGACGGACGGGATGCCGCCGAACAGGCAGCGTTCGAGGCGGTGGAGGCCCGGCCGCAGGCCCTGGAATGGGCCTTCAGCATTGCATGTGGCAAGACATTCCGCGTGAGCGTGGACAACCTGGACGGGGCTCCCGTGGACCGCCGGCGCTTCAGCCGTCGTGTCCATGCGGCGTTGCGGCGCTACGCAGAAGACGGTTTTCCGTCCCGCGCCCAACGTTTCCTGGACGCACTGTCGGGCTTCTACGGTTGCGATTTCCGCCTGCCGCCGCAACCCTGAAGAACTGATTGTCTACCGGAGCCTGAAGATGCGAAAGGGGTGGTTCACCGCCGTGGCGGCATTGCTGCCGATGCTGCTCATGGGCTGCGCCCAGCGCATGGTCAACGCCTTGACCCCGGAAGCCGGATATACCCGGCATGCCGGTCTTGCGTACGGTGAGCTTGAACGCCAACGGCTGGACGTTTACGTGCCCGACGGGGTTGCCGGGGCCGCGCCGGTGGTGGTGTTCTTTTACGGCGGGGGCTGGCGCGAGGGGGAGCGCGACGGCTACCGCTTCATGGGCCAGGCGCTCAGCAGCCAGGGCTACGTGGTGGTTATCCCGGACTACCGGCTCTATCCCGAAGTGCGGTTCCCGTCATTCATCGAGGACGGGGCGCTGGCCGTGGCCTGGACACGGCGCAATATTGCCGGGTACGGCGGCGACGTGGAAAACCTCTTCCTCATGGGCCACTCCGCGGGTGCCCATATGGCCGCGCTGCTGACCCTGGATGATCGCTATCTCCAGGCGCACGGCGGCGGCGAGGGCTGGATACGGGGCATGATCGGCCTGGCGGGGCCCTACGACTTCCTGCCGTTTCGCTCGGATTTCTACCGGGTCGTGTTCGAACCGGAATCCCAGTTCCCGGACAGTCAGCCAGTGAACTTCGTCAATGGCGCGGCGCCGCCCATGCTGCTCATGCAGGGCGAGAAAGACGCCGTCGTCTCCGTGAATAACACGCGCAGCCTCGCCCGGGCCGTCGAGACCGCCGGGGGCAGCGTGCGAGCCATCCTGTACGAGCGTCAGTCCCATCTCAGCATCATCGCCGGCCTGTCCGGGCCGCTGCGCGCCGTGGGCCCGATGATGGGGGACGTGAAGGAGTTCATCGAGACGGTTCGGGTGCCTGCCGGGGTCAACGCCGCGGCGGGTTCAGTTCAGGACGACGATGGCCGCGTTGAGCACGGTCGCGAAACCGACCCATAACGGATAGGGCAGGAATAGCAGCGCGGCGAGCGTATCGAGCCGGCGAAACAGTTCCAGCACGATGAGCACAACCGTGAGCAGCAGGATGATCTCCACCAGCGCTGCCGCGGGGGCTCGCGCGCCGAAGAACAGGACGCTCCAAAGCACATTGAGCAGCAGCTGCAGCGCGTAGAGTCCCAGCGCCAGGGTGCCGCCGGGGGCGTGGCGTCTGCGCCAGACCCGCCATCCCGCCAGCGCGATGAGTATGAAGATGACCGTCCAGACCGGGGCGAACAGCCAGTCCGGCGGGTTGAACGCCGGTTTCGTGAGCGTCTGATACCAGGAATTCACGGAGGTCGCGGTGGCCACGCCACCGAGGCCGGAGGTGAGCGCGCATGCGAGCATGAAGGCCCCCAGGGCCAGCCAGTCGCGTCCGGTCAGGGCCATCTCGCCTCTCCCCATGTGTCTGCCATTTGCGCGGTCATCCCGTTGCGATATGGTTCCGCGCCACGATTGTCTCCACCCCTCTAAGGGAAAAGCGGAATGACCCTTGCACAGTCCTGCCGCGCTATGGCGGCCATCTGATCTGCACCCATGGCTGACTACGACGTCGTGGTGATTGGTGCCGGCGCCGCCGGTTTGATGTGCGCCATCGAGGCCGGCCGCCGGGGGCGGCGCACGCTGGTAGCCGACCATGCCAACAAGGTGGGCAAGAAGATCCTGCTCTCGGGCGGCGGCCGGTGCAATTTCACCAATATTCACGCCGCAGCCGAAAATTTCCTGTCCGGCAATCCGCATTTCTGCAAATCGGCCCTGGCTCGCTACACGCCCTATCAGTTTATCGAGATGGTTGAGCGCCACGGCATTCCGTACCACGAGAAGAAGCTCGGCCAGCTGTTCTGCGACCGCTCGGCGAAAGACATCGTTGGCATGTTGATGCGCGAGTGCGAGGCGGCCGGCGTGGTGGTGCGGACCCGGTATCCGCTGGAGGTGCTGGATGGCGGGCCGCCTTTCCATCTCACCGGTCCGGAAGGACCGCTGCGTTGCGAATCGCTGGTGGTTGCCAGTGGCGGGTTGTCCTTTCCCAAAATGGGCGCCTCCGGCTTCGGCCATCGCCTGGCCCGGCGGTTCGGTCTCGACGTGACCCCACTGCAGCCGGCGCTGGTGCCTTTCACCTGCGAAGGCCCACTGCGCGAGCTGGCCGCGGCGCTGGCCGGGGTGTCGGTAGACAGTGAGCTTGCCTGCGGTGACGGCGTATTTCGCGAGAACATACTCTTCACGCACCGGGGTATCAGCGGGCCGGCGGCGCTGCAGGTTTCGTCCTACTGGTCACCCGGTCAGAGCGTGAGCGCGGACCTGTTGCCGGGCCGGGACGCCCTGGCCTGGCTGCAGGCGCGCAAGGCCAAGCGGCCCAGGGCCCGGTTGGGCACCATTCTGAGCGAGGCACTGCCGGCGCGGCTGGTGGAGCGCTTCCCGGGGGCGTGGAGCCGGAAGGCGACCATGCAAACGCTCTCGGATCGCGACCTGGCGTCCGTGGCGGCATCGCTAAGCGACTGGCGGTTCGTACCCGCTGGCACGGAGGGCTACCGCACCGCCGAGGTCACCCTGGGCGGCGTGAGCACCGAGGCCCTGTCCTCGCGTACGTTGGAGTCCAGGGCCGTGCCGGGGCTGCATTTCATTGGCGAGTTAGTGGACGTGACCGGCTGGCTGGGCGGCTACAACTTCCAGTGGGCCTGGGCGTCGGGTTACGCGGCGGGGCAGGTGGTCTGACATGAACGACGGCGTCAGCCAGTACTGCGAGCGCACGGCGGCCGGGTTCTGGGCCGAGCCGGCCAATGCCGTCACCAACGCGGCATTCGCCATGGCGGCGCTCTGGCTGGCCTACCGTTTCTGGCGGGGACGGCAGGACCCGGCCGGATGGGACCTGTGGTGCCTGGTCGGACTGATGGGCTGTATCGCCATCGGCAGCTTCCTCTGGCACACGGTCGCGTTGCCCTGGGCGGCTGCCGCCGACGTGGTGCCCATTCTGCTGTTCGTCAGTCTCTATCTCGTCGTGTTCCTGCGTCGCGTGGCGGGCTGGTCCCTGGCTGCGTGGCTGGTCGCCCTGGTGGCGTTCGAGGTCGCCAACTTCGGGGCACCGGCCCTGTTCCCGGGTGCGCTTAATGGCTCGGTCGGCTATATCCCCACATGGCTGGGCCTGGGGGTGTTGGCCCTCATGGCGCGTGGCGGTCCGGCGGCCCGGCTCTTGCCAGCCGCTTTCGGCGTGTTCACGATTTCGCTGATGCTGCGCAGCGCGGACCAGTGGATCTGTCCCTGGCTGCCCACCGGGACGCATCCCGGCTGGCACGTACTCAACGCCGTGGTACTGTACCTGGCGGTCTCGGCGTTGCGGGCCGACCAGCGCCGGGGCCGCCAGGCGCATTCAATCACTTGATTTCTGGGCTACAATAGGCGCTATGGGAAAGCTGCTCTGCTGGAAATGCGGTGCCTCTCTGGCGGATGTGCCCCGGCCCATCACCCGGCACAGCAACTGCCCGGAGTGCTACGCCGAGCTCCACTGCTGCCGCATGTGCCGCAAGCTCGACTCGCGCTACACCAGCGGCTGCAGTGATGAGCGTACCGACCCGCCCGAGGACAAGGGCCGGGCGAATTTCTGTGAGTATTATTCGCCCTCGCCGGAGGCCTTCTCGGCGGCGGACGCCGCGGAGGCCGCCCGGGCGAAGGCCCGTCTGGACGCGCTGTTCGGGGAGGGCGCGGACGACGGCGATGGGGAATCCGAACCCGCTGAATCGGAGGGCGGTTTCGACAGCGAGACCGAGCGGGCCCGAAAGGAGTTGGAAAAGCTCTTTGGTGGCGGCTCCAAGAGCTGAGCCTGTAGACTCGCCCCTGCGCCGGGCCCGCTGACGGCACGGCCCATGCCTGCTTCGCCTAGTCGAACTTCTCGATGACCCGCCGCACGGCGTCCGCCCAGCCCGCCAATGCGGCATCCCGCTCGCCGGCGCCGATGGCCGGCTGGAAACGCCGGTCCAGCTGCCACTGAGTTCTCACCGCCTGCAGGGACGACCAGATGCCGTGGCCCAGGCCCGCCAGATAGGCAGCGCCCAGCGCGGTCGTCTCGATGACCGTCGGCCGTTCCACCGCTACGTCGGCGATGTCCGCGAGCTTCTGCAGGAGCCAGTCGTTGACCACCATGCCGCCATCCACGCGCAGCGTCTCCGGCGCGTGCCCCGCATCGGCGGCCATGGCCACGACCAGGTCGTGGGTCTGGTAGCAGACGGATTCCAGTGCCGCCCGGGCGAGCTCGGCGGGGCCGGTGTCCCGGGTGAGGCCGAACAGCGCGCCCCGTGCCTCCGGGTCCCAGTGGGGGGCCCCGAGGCCCGTGAAAGCCGGCACCAGGTAGACGCCCTTGTTGCTGTCCAGGGAACTGGCCAGGGATTCGGTCTCTGCGGCGGAGCCCAGCACGCCGAGCCCGTCCCGGAGCCACTGGACAGCGGCACCGGCCACGAAAATGGACCCTTCCAGCGCATAGGTGGGCTCGCCGTTGACACGGTACGCCATGGTGGTGAGCAGGCGATTCTTGGAGGACACCGCCTCCTGCCCCGTGTTGAGCAATGCGAAACAGCCCGTACCGTAAGTGCTCTTGATCATGCCCGGGCTGAAGCAGCCCTGGCCGACCACGGCGGCGTGCTGGTCGCCGGCGTTGCCGCGAATGGGCAAGGGCTGGTCGAGCCACTCGGACTGGGTCGTGCCGAAATCCGCGGCGGAATCCCGCACCTCCGGGAGGAGGGACGCCGGGATGTTGAAGTGGGCCAGCAGCTGCGTATCCCAGCGCTGCTCGTGGATATTGAACAGCATCGTCCGGGAAGCATTGGTCGCGTCGGTGAGATGCTGATCCCCGCCCGTGAAACGCCAGATCAGCCAGGTATCTACCGTGCCGAAGGCGAGCCGTCCGGCTTCCGCCGCTTCACGGGCGCCGGCGACATTATCCAGGATCCAGGCCACCTTGGTGGCGGAGAAATAGGGGTCGAGGAGCAAACCGGTGCGGGAGGTCACGGTTTCCTCCAGGCCCCGGCTTCGCAGTTTGCCGCAGGCGTCCGCGGTACGGCGATCCTGCCAGACGATGGCGTTGTAGACGGGCTTGCCGGTCTCGCGGTCCCAGACCAGAGTGGTCTCGCGCTGGTTGGTGATGCCCATGGTGACCGGGCGAACCCCGCGTTCCCCAGCCTCGGCACAGGCCTCGCGGCAGACGGCGAGCGTCGACTGCCACAGGTCCTCGGGATCGTGCTCGACCCAGCCGCTTCTCGGGTAGTGCTGTTCGAACTCCTGCTGGGCGACGCTGGCGATATGGCCGTTCAGGTCGAAAACGATGGCCCGGGAACTGGTGGTGCCCTGGTCCACGGCCAGGATGCCGTCGGCGTTCGCCATACCTCAATCTCCTCGCTCCTGGGGGTTGCGGCGGGTAATTGCAGTCTGCGCTGCCCGCCTTGTTCTGTTCCGCCGGTCCCGTAATCATCGATCTGGCAGCGAAAATGTCAAGACCGAATGTTCGAAAATGAACATTTCGGGTTAGACTCGTGAAAACGGCCGTTGCCCGATACCGCGCTGCCCGGTTGCCCGTGCCGCCCGGCAGGAATCGATGAAGAGGGAGCCCGAAAATGCCCAGCGAGGAGCGCCATGTAGAGCTCAACCGTCGACAGGAGGCCATGCTGGAGCTGGTGCGCCAGCGCGGCTTCATCTCCGTGGAGGAGCTCGCCCAGCATTTCGACATGACCGCCCAGACCATTCGGCGGGACATCAACGCCCTGTGCAGGGTGGGGCTGCTGCGCCGCTACCATGGCGGGGCGGGGCTGCCGTCGAGCGTTGAGAACGCCGCGTACACCGCACGCCAGGTCCTGTGTCTCGAGGAGAAACAGCGCATCGCCCGTGCCGTGGCCGAGGAGGTGCCCGACCAGGCTTCATTGTTCATCACGCTGGGCACGACCACGGAAGAAGTGGCCAAGGCCCTCATGGGCCACCGCGGATTGCGGGTGATCACCAACAACCTCAATGTCGCGACCATCCTCAGCGGCAACAAGTCCTTCGAGATCATCGTCGCCGGTGGCGTGGTGCGCCAGCGCGACCGGGGGATCACCGGCGAGCCCACCATCGACTTCATCAACCAGTTCAAGGTGGACATCGGCGTCATCGGCATCTCGGGAGTAGACGCCGACGGTACGCTGCTGGATTTCGACTATCGCGAGGTGCGTGTCCAGCAATCCATCATCGCCAATTCGCGCACGGTGTTCCTTGCCGCCGATCACACCAAGTTCGGGCGCAACGCGCTGGTGCGGCTGGGTGATCTGTCCCAGATCAACACCTTGTTCACCGACGTCGAGCCCCCGTCGACGGTGCGGAAGCTCCTGCAGGAGCACGGTGGCCGCGTGGTGGTTGCGCCGCCCCTGGGTGTCGTGGAGACGGTGTCGGACTTCGCAAATTAGATTTTCACTTTTGATCGTTAAGAGCCTATGCTATGTTGCATTGTGAAAATGGTGGAAACGCGGACGGTCACGGAGGACATGACCGCCGCGGATCGGATGAGGCGTCATGGCTCTCGGCGACGAAATCGACCTGCTTATCATCGGAGGCGGCATCAATGGCGCCGGGATTGCCCGGGATGCCGCGGGGCGCGGCCTCCGGGTAGCGCTCTGCGAACAGGGCGACCTCGCCAATTTCACGTCCTCCGCGAGCACCAAGCTGGTCCATGGCGGTCTGCGCTACCTCGAGTACTACGAGTTCATGCTGGTGCGGAAAGCGCTCAAGGAGCGGGAGGTGCTGCTCGGTATCGCGCCGCACATCATCTGGCCGTTGCGCTTCGTCATGCCGCATGTAACTGAATTGCGCCCGGCCTGGATGATCCGGCTGGGGCTGTTTCTCTACGATCACCTCGGCGGGCGCAAGCGCCTGCCCGCCTCTTCGGGCGTCAAGCTGCGCCAGCATCCGGCCGGCGAGCCGCTGGACGACCGCCTGGTGCGCGGATTCGAATATTCGGATTGCTGGGTTCAGGATGCACGCCTGGTGGTGCTCAACTGTCAGGACGCGGAAGCCAACGGTGCCCGGATAATGCCGCGTACGCGCTGCGTGGGCGCGGAGCGGGACGATCATGGCTGGACGGCTACACTGCGTTCCACGGCGGACGGTGCCGAGCAGCAGGTGCGCGCGCGAATGCTCGTCAATGCCGCGGGCCCCTGGGTCGGGGAAATGCTGGGCACGACGACGCAGCATCCGCCCCAGAAAGCGGTGCAACTGGTCAAGGGCAGTCATATCGTGGTGCCCAAGCTCTTCGACCACGAATACGCCTATATCTTCCAGCACACCGACGGGCGCATCGTCTTCGCCATTCCGTACGAGGGCGACTTCACGCTCATCGGCACCACGGATGTTGTCTACCACGGTGATCCGTCCCAGGCCTCGGCCTCTGCTGAGGAAATCGAATATCTCTGCGAGGCCGTGAACCGGTATTTTCGCGAGCCCGTATCGCCCGGGGACGTGGTCTGGACCTATTCCGGCGTGCGGGCGCTCTACGACGAGGACGAGAGCGAGAACGCCTCCGCGGTGAGCCGGGACTACGAGCTCAACCTGGACCGCGACGGCGCGCCGGTGCTGTCGGTATTCGGCGGCAAGATCACCACCTACCGGACCCTGGCCAACGAGGCCCTGCAGCGCATCGGCGAGGTTCTGAACGTGACCGCGGGGCCGTGGACCGGCGATGCACCGCTGCCGGGGGGCGACATGCCGAACGGGGACTTCGAGGGCTATCTGGCCAGCCTCCGGGCGCGCTACCCCTGGTTGCCGGAAAGCCTGCTATACCGATGGGTGCGGAACTACGGCTCGCGCACCGTAGGCCTGATTGGCGCGGCGGGCTCGATAAGCGACCTGGGCCGGCATTTCGGGGCTGATCTCTACGAGGCGGAGCTTTCTTACCTGAAGGAAAACGAGTGGGCCCGTACCGCGGACGATGTGCTCTGGAGACGCAGCAAGCTCGGTCTGAGGCTCACGCAGGCACAGGTCGGGGCCGTTCAGGCCTGGCTTGACGCCGAGGATAAGGAGGAGAGAGGTGGATTCGATGTTTCTCGAACCGGGGAGCAGCGGCGGGACGGTCCCGCCTGAGCTGCGCTATGCGGCGCATGGCCGCCATGTGACGGGTGAGCCCGTTGCGGCGGGGGGTGTGCGATGACGCTGAGCCTGGAAAGCGTAACCAAGCGGGTCGGTGAAGAGACGCACATCTATCCCACCGACCTGACCCTGGAGAACGGCACGATGAACGTGCTTCTGGGACCGACGCTAGCCGGCAAGACGTCGCTGATGCGGCTGATGGCGGGGCTGGACCGGCCCAACGAGGGGCGTGTGCTGTGGAACGGTGAGGACGTCACCGGTGTGCGGGTACAGGACCGCAAGGTGGCGATGGTCTACCAGCAGTTCATCAACTACCCGACGCTGTCGGTGTACGAAAACATCGCCTCGCCGCTGCGCCTGATGGGCAAATCCAGAGACGAGATCGATCGGGCGGTGCGGCAGACCGCCGAGCTGCTCAAGCTCGAGCCAATGCTCTCCCGGCAACCGCTGGAGCTGTCGGGTGGTCAGCAGCAGCGTTGCGCGCTGGCCCGCGCCCTGGTCAAGGAGGCGCAGCTGGTGCTCCTGGACGAGCCACTGGCCAACCTGGACTACAAGCTGCGCGAGGAGCTGCGTGCCGAGATCCCGCGGATTTTCGAGCAGTCCGGTTCCATCTTCGTTTACGCCACCACCGAGCCGGAGGAGGCGCTGCTGTTGGGCGGCAACACGGCGGCCCTGTGGCAGGGCCGGGTGACCCAGTTCGGGCCGACGCCGGACGTCTATCGCAAGCCGGCGGACGCCACCACCGCACGCGTGTTCTCGGATCCGCCCATGAACTTCCTGCAGATCTCCAAGGCCGGCGACCGGATCCTCTTCGGCGAGGGTCAGGTGGCGGAGGCCACGGGCCCACTCGCCAACCTCGCCGACGGCCGTTATACCGCCGGTTTCAGGCCCAATCACCTGGAGATCGAGCGCCATACGGACGCGGCGCTGGAGTTCCGCTGCACGCTGGCCGTCACGGAGATCACCGGCTCGGAGACCTTCGTCCACCTGGACCATGGCGACGAGCGCTGGGTGGGCGTAATCCAGGGCGTGCGCGATCTCGAAATCGGCGCGGTGATGCCCGTCTACCTGGATCCCGCGCACGTCTACATCTTCGGCGAGGACGGGTCGCTGGTGGCGCCGGCGACCTACGCCCTGGCTGCCTGAGGTAGAGCAATGGCGAAGATAACACTATCGAACCTGGCGCATTCCTATCTGCCCGACCCGCAGGGCCCGGAGGACTATGCGCTCAAGGAGCTCGACCATGTCTGGGAGGATGGGCGCGCGTATGCGCTGCTCGGGCCGTCGGGCTGCGGCAAGACCACGCTGCTGAATATCATCTCGGGGCTTTTGACGCCTTCGCAGGGGCGCATCCTGTTCAACGACGAGGACGTCACCGACAAGGCCACGGCCACGCGCAATATCGCCCAGGTTTTCCAGTTCCCCGTGGTCTACGACACGATGAGCGTCCGCGACAACCTGGCGTTCCCGCTGCGCAACCGCGGCGCCGCCGCCTCCCACGTGCGCGAGCGGGTCAGCGCGATCGCGAAGATGATCGGCATGGAGCATGACCTCGATCGCAGGGCCAGCGGGTTGACCGCCGACTCGAAGCAGAAGATCAGCCTTGGCCGCGGCATGGTGCGCGGCGACGTCAACGCCATCCTCTTCGACGAGCCGCTAACGGTGATCGATCCGCACATGAAGTGGGAGCTGCGCACTCAGCTGAAGTCGCTGCACCGTGAATTCGGCCACACGATGATCTATGTGACCCACGACCAGACCGAAGCGCTGACCTTCGCCGACGAAGTGGTCGTGATGCATGAAGGGCGGGTGGTGCAGATGGGCACCCCCGAGGAGCTGTTCGAGCGGCCCGCCCACACGTTTGTCGGTTACTTCATCGGTTCGCCGGGCATGAACTTTCTCGATGCCCACGTGAAGGGCGCCAAGGCCAGCGTGGACGGCACCGAGATCGACCTGGGCGCCGACTACGGCGAGCCCGCCGGACGGGTGCGCATCGGCGTGCGGCCGGAGTTCGTCACCTACCATGCCGGCGGGTCCGGTCTGCCGGTGCACCTGCGCCGGGTGGAGGACGTTGGCCGGCACAAGGTCCTGCGCACCGACTTCTTCGGTAACGAGCTCAACGCCCTGGCCCCGGAAGGCGCGGAAGTGCCCGCCGATTCCGGCCGGCTGTCCTTCGACCCCCGGGGCATCAATGTCTACGTGGATGACTGGCGGCTGGCGCCGCGGGATGCCGCACCGGGGCCGAGCGGGAGGGCTGCATGATGGAGAAACCGGTCTATCACAAGGCCTGGCTGCTGGTCCTGCCGATGCTGGCGCTGGTGTGCTTCTCGGCCATTGTGCCGCTGATGACCGTGGTCAACTACTCGGTGCAGGACACCTTCGGCCAGAACAACTTCTTCTGGGCCGGCCTGGCCTGGTTCACGGAGACGCTGGCGTCCGAGCGCGTGCACGGCGCGCTGGGCCGGCAGGCCCTGTTTACCGGGCTGATCCTGGCGATCGAGGTCCCGCTCGGCATCTTCGTGGCGCTGAACATGCCCAAGAAAGGGTTCTGGTCCACGTTCTGCCTGGTCGCCATGTCCCTGCCGCTGCTCATCCCGTGGAACGTGGTGGGCACCATCTGGCAGATCTTCGGCCGCGTCGACATCGGCCTGTTGGGCTGGACCCTGGACCACCTGGGGGTGGACTACAACTACACGCGGGACACGCTGGATGCCTGGATAACCCTGGTGCTCATGGACGTTTGGCACTGGACCTCGCTGGTCGCGCTGCTGGCGTTCGCGGGTCTGAAGTCCATTCCCGACGCCTACTACCAGGCGGCCAAGATCGACCAGGCCAGCCGCTGGAAGGTGTTTCGCTACATCGAGCTGCCCAAGATGCGCGGGGTGCTGACCATCGCGATCCTGCTGCGCTTCATGGACAGCTTCAAGATCTATACCGAGCCCTTCGTGGTCACCGGCGGCGGTCCGGGCAATGCGACCACGTTCCTGTCCATCGACCTGGTCAAGATGGCGCTCGGGCAGTTCAACCTCGGCAGTGCCGCCGCATATTCCATCGTCTATTTCCTGATCATCCTGTCGGTGAGCTGGGTCTTCTACACCGTGATGATCAACATGGACAAGAAGGGTACCTGACATGGCCTACGCCGCGACTGATCCTGTTTCCAGCGATGCGAGGGTGGCCCGGCGCAGGGGACTGTCCCGCGCATGGGCCCGGGTCCGGCCACGGGGCCACGTGGTGGTGATGGTGCTCTATCTGCTCTTCCTCATGCTGCCCATCTACTGGCTGGTCAACATGAGCCTGAAGCCCAACTCGGAGATCCTGAGCACTTTCTCCCTGTGGCCGCAGAACCTGACCTTCCGCAACTACGTGAACATTTTCACCGATGCCAGCTGGTACATGGGTTACGTGAACTCCATTATCTACGTGACCCTGAACACGGTGATCTCCATCGCCGTGGCCCTGCCGGCGGCCTACGCCTTCAGCCGCTACACCTTCCTGGGCGACAAGCACCTGTTCTTCTGGCTGCTGACCAACCGCATGGCGCCGCCGGCGGTGTTCGCTCTGCCGTTCTTCCAGCTCTACAGCTCCATCGGGCTGTTCGATACCCATATCGCCGTGGCCCTGGCACACACCCTGTTCAACGTGCCGCTGGCGGTGTGGATCCTGGAAGGGTTCATGCGCGGCGTGCCCAGGGAGATCGACGAGACGGCATACATCGACGGCTACTCGTTTCCGAAGTTCTTCGTGAAGATCTTCATGCCCCTGATCGCCAGCGGGATCGGCGTCACCGCCTTCTTCTGTTTCATGTTCAGCTGGGTGGAGCTGCTGCTCTCGCGAACGCTGACATCCACGGCGGCCAAGCCCATCGCGTCGGTGATGACGCGGACCGTGTCGGCTTCCGGTCTGGACTGGGGCCAGCTGGCGGCCGCGGGTGTACTGACGATTCTGCCCGGCGCGCTGGTGATCTACTTCGTGCGCAACTACATCGCCCGGGGCTTCGCCCTCGGCCGGGTATAGGGGGGAAAGCCGGATGTCCAGAGCGAAGAAGATCGACACGTCGTTCCTCGGTGTGGCCCTGGCCTGGCTGGCGGTATTGGCCTGGCTGTTCCTGATCACGCCGGAGAACCGGGATGGCGGCTTCGGCTGGACGGTGCCGATGGTGCAGCAGGGCTGGATGGCCTGGGTGGTGCCCACCGCGCTGTTCTTTCACATCATCGCCGGGTTGCTGCTCGTGTTCAGCTATCTCGGCCTGCGGTTTCCGGAGACGCCGAGCCGGGGCATCCTCGGTATCGAAACGACTCGCGGCGACCGTCTGTTCATCAGTCTTCTGGGCTCGGCCTGGATCAACCTGGCCTGGCTCGGACTGATCGGCGCCCAGCAGTGGATGGCGCTGATCGTCTGCCTGATCTTCGCGGCGGCAGTATTCCGCTGGGTGTGATCGGGTTTTTCGACCCCGTGGCGGATCAACGTCGCGGGGTTTCAACAATGAGCGAAGAAGAAGGGAGGAGGACCCATGTCCTTTAGCAACAAGACCGCAACCGCGATAGCGCTCGCGCTGACCCTGACGGGTGGCTCGGCGCTGGCGGGTATGGAGGAAGCGCGCCAGTTCCTCGACGAGGAAATCGACGGGCTCTCCTCGCTCTCCCGCGCCGAGCAGGAAAAGGAGATGCAGTGGTTCATCGATGCCGCCAAGGAGTTCCAGGGCATGGAGATCGATGTGGTCTCCGAAACCATCACCACGCACAAATACGAATCCGAGGTGCTGGCCGAATGGTTCTCGAAGATCACCGGTATCCAGGTCACCCACGACCTGATCGGTGAGGGCGACGTCATCGAGAAGCTGCAGACCCAGATGCAGTCCGGGCAGAACATCTACGATGCCTACGTCAACGACGCCGACCTGATCGGAACCCACTGGCGCTATCAGCAGGTGCGCAGCCTCAGTGACTGGATCGATGGAGAGGGCGCCGACGTGACCAGCCCCACGCTGGATCTCGACGACTTCATCGGCACGCGGTTTACCACGGCGCCCGATGGCAAGATCTACCAGTTGCCGGACCAGCAGTTCGCCAACCTCTACTGGTTCCGCTACGACTGGTTCAACGACCCGGAGATCAAGGCGGAGTTCAAGGATGAGTATGGCTACGAGCTGGGTGTGCCGGTCAACTGGGCGGCCTACGACGACATTGCCGAGTTCTTCACGGGCAAGGAGATCGACGGCAAGCAGGTCTATGGCAACATGGACTACGGCAAGAAGGACCCGTCGCTGGGCTGGCGCTTCACCGACGCCTGGATGTCCATGGCCGGTATGGGCTCCAAGGGCGAACCGAACGGTTTCCCCGTGGACGAGTGGGGCATCCGCGTCAACGAAGACTACCAGCCCGTCGGCTCCTGCATGTCCCGTGGCGGCGCCACCAACTCGCCGGCGGCGGTCTACGCCATCGAGCGGTACCTGCACTGGCTCGACAACTACGCGCCGCCCGCCGCTGCCGGCATGACCTTCTCCGAGGCCGGGCCGGTGCCGGCACAGGGCAACATCGCCCAGCAGATGTTCTGGTACACCGCCTTTACCGCCGACATGGTGAAGGACGGTCTCCCGGTGGTGAACGAGGACGGCACCCCGAAGTGGCGCATGGCGCCCAGCCCCCACGGTGCTTACTGGGAAGAGGGCATGAAGGTCGGTTACCAGGACGTCGGTTCCTGGACGCTGATGAAGTCCACTCCCACCAAGCGGGCCAAGGCGGCCTGGCTCTACGCCCAGTTCGTCACCTCCAAGACGGTGGACGTGAAGAAGTCCCACGAGGGCCTGACCTTCATCCGCGAGAGCACCATCGAGCACGAGAGCTTCACCGAGCGCGCGCCGAAGCTGGGCGGCCTGGTCGAGTTCTACCGTAGCCCGGCGCGGGTGCGCTGGTCGGACACGGGTATCAACGTCCCGGACTATCCGAAGCTCGCGCAGCTGTGGTGGCAGAACATCGGTGATGCCGCCGCCGGCGCCAAGAGCCCCAAGGAAGCCCTGACCGGTCTGTGCGAGGCGCAGGAACAGGTCCTGGCAAGGCTCGAGCGTGCCGGAGTCCAGGGGGACAAAGGCCCCAAGCTGAACGAGGCGCGTGACCCTCAGTACTGGCTGGATCAGCCAGGCGCGCCGAAGCCGAAGCTCGACAATGAGGATCCGGAACCCAAGACCGTTCCGTACGACGAGCTGGTCAAGTCCTGGCAGTAAACCGCCAGGCTCGCATCCGGGGCCCGCAGGGCCCCGGTGCGCCCTTCCCTGTCAAGGTATATCAGGCCCGTACCCGGCCGCTATCCGAAAGCTGACAGCACGCGTCCGGCCAGTCCCAGCCCGCTGAGATACGCATTCTCCACGTTGGACCGGCCCTGAACCCAGTCTCCGCATACGCCAATCCCCGCTGTGGCGTCGTAGAGGGTTTCCGCCTCCAGTGGCGCATCGACCCGCGCGTAGCGCCAGCGATGGCAATCCAGCGAAACGGGCCACCGGGTGGGCCGCTCGATCTGCGAGAAGAAGGCGTCCAGCAGCACGCGCTTGATCGCCCCTGGGGCCTGCTCCAGGTGTCCCGCCGACCAGTCCGCCTGGGCATGCAGTACCCAGGTTTCCCCGTCCGGCCGGCCGGGTTTGGTGCCGTTGCGGCAAGCCCAGGCCACGGCGCCGCGGTCGAAACGGGCGGCGTCGAAATCCACGTCCAGCCGCTGTTTGAACTCGGCCATCACCGCCCAGCACGGTGACAGCGTAATCGTGGCGACGCGGTCAGCCAGGGCCGGTGCCGCTTCCAGCAGCGGCAATGCCTGCGGGGCCGGCAGCGCCAGGAGAACGCCGTCGAAGGTCCCGGGCAGCGGCCCGTCCTCGTCCTTCAGCCGCCAGGCATCGCCTTGGCGTTCGAGCGCCGTTACCCGGCTCTGGCGGTGAACCGTCAGTCCGTCGGCCAGTGCCCGGACGGGCGCGTTCATGGTTTCCAGGCCCACGTACCGCGGCTGCGCGTCGGCCACGAAAACCTTGCCCTGGGGGGTGAAGCGGGCCAGCCGCGGCTGCCAGGTATCGGCGGCGCCCTCCCTGCGCCAGGCCTCCACCTGCTCGACGAAGCGAGCGTCGCGGGCGCGGAAGTACTGGGCGCCATGATCGACGGCGGGGATATCGCCGCGCCGGGTGGCCATGCGGCCGCCGAGACCCCGGGATTTCTCGAAAACGGTCACCGCGACGCCACCGTCGGCCAGGCGGCGGGCACAGGCGAGGCCGGCCATGCCGGCACCGACGATGGCGATGCGCGGCGACAGCGCTGTATCGGACATGGTCAACTCCAGAAGGACCTGGGCGGGCGCGGCGTTACGGTAACCGGAGGTGGCGGCCCGTTCAATCGAGCAAAACAGGGAATCCGTCCATCGCCGGGTTGTCAAACCTCAATGGTCAGGCTACACCCAGGAAATGCCCACCCGGGTGAACGGACGCATCGGAGGTGCCGGTCATGCAGCTGCTGAGTGAGCTTCACCGCGAGCACGCGGAAATCCGCCGGATACTCGATTGCATCGACGAGGCGCTCGCCGTCATCGAAGCGGCCGATCGGGAGCTCGATTTCTCCGAGCTGGCCGAGGCCATGTATTTCATGACCGAGTTCCGGGACATCGTCCATCACAGCAAGGAGGCGCTCCTGCTCAGGCAGCTGGCCCGCCGGCGCCGCGATCTGCGGGGGCTGGCCCGGGACGTCAGTGCCGGACACGCGGCACTGAAGGCGGACGGCGTGGCCTTCCTCGAGTTGCTGGAAGACGCCGCGGAGGATGCGATAGTGGCGCGTGACGATCTGCTGGATCGCGGTCGACGCTACAGCCAGTCCCAGCGGGCGCATCTCCAGCGCCTGGAGGAGTCGGTGCTGCCGCGCGCAGAGCAGCACCTGACGTCCCAGGACTGGCGAGCGATCAAGCGTCGACTTGACTGCAGTCGCGACGAGACCATCGAGGAGATCACCCGCGAGCACTTCGACAGGCTGCACGAGCGGCTGGCGGAGGGCGGGGCGGTTGCCCCGATCGCGGCGGCCAGCGGCAATGCCGGCGGCTAGC
>JACDUA010000090.1 GCA_013519935.1 Ectothiorhodospiraceae bacterium WFHF3C12
GTGCTGGGCACGACCGTCCGCACGGCCGGCTGCTCGGCGGTCCGCCGCTCGCTGGACGATACCGCGGCGGTCACCGTCTCCGGCTCCTCCTCGGTGGCCAGCTTGTAGCTCGCGTCCTCGGCGGTGCTGTCATCGGTGCGTATCCGCTGTACCTCGTAGTGCGGTGTAACCAGGTACTTGTTCGGGATCAGGACGACATCGATGTTGTGGCGGTTCTCGATGGCCGAGATCGGCTCGCGCTTCTCGTTGAGCAGGAACGTGGCCACCTCGATGGGCAGCTGGGCGAGCACCTTGCCCGTCTTCTCCTTCATCGCCTCTTCCTCGATGATGCGGAGAATGGACAGAGCGAGGGACTCGACGCTGCGGATGGTGCCCTGGCCGCTGCAGCGGGCACAGACTTCCTGACTGGATTCCCCCAGCGAGGAACGCAGCCGTTGCCGGGACATTTCCAGCAGCCCGAAGCGGCTGATCCGTCCCACCTGAACGCGGGCCCGGTCCATTTTCACCGCCTCGCGCAGGCGGTTTTCCACCTCGCGCTGGTTGCGGTTGGGCCCCATGTCGATGAAATCGATGACGATGAGGCCGCCCAGATCGCGCAGTCTGAGCTGGCGCGCAATCTCGTCGGCCGCCTCCAGATTGGTGTTCAGGGCCGTCTCCTCGATATCGGCGCCCTTGGTGGCCCGGGAGGAGTTGATATCGATGGAGAGCAGGGCCTCGGTATGGTCGATGACGATGGCACCGCCGCTGGGCAGGCGCACTTCCCGCTGGAAGGCGGACTCGATCTGACTCTCGATCTGGTAGCGGGTGAACAGCGGCACCGCGTCCTGGTAGAGCTTCAGGCGCTGCAGGTTGTAGGGCATTACCTGCTCCATGAACTGCCGCGCCTGGTTGTAGACCTCCTCGTCGTCCACGAGGATCTCGCCGATGTCCGAGCGCAGATAGTCACGCAGCGCCCGGATGATGACGTTGCTCTCCTGGTAGATCAGGAACGGCGCGGAGCGCTCATCGGCGGCCTTCTGAATGGCCTGCCACAGGTTGAGCAGATACTCCATGTCCCACTGGAGCTCTTCGGTGGAGCGGCCCACGCCAGCCGTGCGCACGATCAGGCCCATGCCCTCCGGCGCGTCCAGCGCGCGCAGGGCGTCGCGGACGTCGTTGCGCTCCTGGCCCTCGATGCGGCGGGAAACGCCGCCGGCGCGCGGGTTGTTGGGCATGAGCACGAGATAGCGCCCGGCAAGGCTGACGAAGGTGGTCAGGGCTGCGCCCTTGTTGCCGCGCTCCTCCTTGTCGACCTGTACCACCAGCTCCTGGCCTTCCTTGATGACGTCCTTGATACTGACCTTGCCGGGGTCGACGTCGCCGTTGGTCTGGAAGTAGCTGCGGGCGATTTCCTTGAAGGGCAGAAAGCCGTGGCGTTCGGCCCCGTACTGGACGAAGGCGGCTTCGAGACTGGGCTCGATGCGGGTCACCTTGCCCTTGTAGATGTTCGCCTTTTTGCGTTCGCGAGCGGGGGTCTCTATGTCGAGATCGTAGAGGGTCTGGCCGTCAACGAGGGCCACGCGCAACTCTTCCGGCTGAGTTGCGTTGATCAGCATTCTTTTCATGTTGTCCGTCTCTCCGGCGCTCGACCCGATTGACCTTGACGCCATGTCCTCGCCGTGCGCCTCCGCATCAGGGCGGGCTGCATCAGCGTGCGTCGCTGTGGGCAAGTCCCAATCAGGACGACCAATAGATGCTTGACGAAGTGACTCGTCAGCATGACGTCAAAGCACCGGGGGGCGCGTTGTTCCACCGGGCCATGGAAAGCGGCCGGCGGGTGAATCGAAAGAACCTTGCAAAAGCATGGACACCCGCGTCGGGCGGGTGTTCCAGAAACCGACTATGCAGTCATGCGCATGCTGGGGGCGGGCCAAGTCGCGGTGTGGCCGACTTGCGCCGCGATCAAGATGTCGCGGTCGCCGGGAAACCGATTCCAGTGCCTCCTGTGGTGTGCCACAATCGGCACCCCTCCAGCACGCTGGCAATATATCAGCGTTACGGGGGTGCTTCAAACGACTGTCATATTATTGCAGGAATAATGCCTTCCGACGCTTCAAAGCCCGCTGGCGGCGTTCGTCACATCGCCATTGACCCCGCCTTCGCGGAACAGCGGATCGACAACTTCCTGCTGCGCGAGCTCAAGGGCGTGCCGCGATCGCTGGTCTACCGGCTGCTGCGCAAGGGCCAGGTCCGGGTCAACGGCGGGCGAATCAAGGCCGAATACCGGCTCAAGGCGGGCGATAGCGTGCGGTTGCCGCCGGTGCGCGTGGCCGGTGCCGGGGAACCGGTGGAGCCGCCGCAGAACATGGTCGAGCGCGTCGAACGGGCAATCCTGTTCGAGGACCCGGACCTCATTATCGTCAACAAACCGTCCGGGCTGGCGGTGCACGGCGGGAGCGGGGTGCCCTACGGGCTGGTGGATATCCTGCGGCGGTTGCGTCCCAGGGCCAAGGGACTGGAGCTCGCCCACCGGCTGGATCGCGGGACAAGCGGCTGCATCGTCGTGGCGAAGAAGCGCAGCAGTCTGCGTTACCTGCACGGCCTGTTTCGCGACGGCCACGTGGAAAAGCATTACCTGACGCTGCTGGGTGGCCAGTTGCCGAAAGGGGCCGTGCCAGTGGAGGCGGCCCTGCGACGCGTTCGCGACGGCAGCGGCGAGCACCGGGTGCTGGCGGGGGCGCAAGGCAAGCCTTCGCGCACGGTCTTCCGCACGGTCAGACGCTTCCGGGGCTTTACCCTGGCGGAAGCGGCACTGGAGACCGGGCGGATGCACCAGATTCGCGTTCATGCCGCGAGCCTCGGCCATCCCGTTGCGGGCGACGAGAAGTATGGCGATGAGGGAATCAACGAGCGGCTCCGGGCCCTGGGCCTGAAGCGGATCTTCCTGCACGCCAGCCGGCTGTCCTTCACCGGTCCCCAGGGACAGTCGCTCGCCGTGGAGGCGCCTCTGGACGACATGTTGCAGGGGCTCCTGGATCGCCTGGAGGCCCTTTGAATCGGCAGGAACCGGCCGCATTTGCGCCGGAGTGGTTCGTTCCGGGCGCGCGAAGCCCGCTTCAGGAGTAAGACATGGAAAACGCCGACAACCGCTGGGAGCGCGACGTGCTCCGGGATCTCGCCCTTGAGGGCGTCAAGGAGCGGCGCCGCGCCCGGCGCTGGGGCATCTTCTTCAAGGCCCTGCTCTTCATCTATCTGTTTTCCCTGCTCGCCATGTCGCCCTCATGCCAGTGGAGTCAGCTGGGCGGCACTTCCGTGGGTGAGCACACCGCGGTGGTGGACGTGACGGGGCCCATCATGGCCGAAGCGCCGGCCAGCGCGAATCGCATCATCCGCGGGCTGGAGAACGCTTTCGAGGCCGAGGGCGTCAAAGGCGTGGTGCTCAATATCAATAGCCCCGGCGGCAGCCCGGTGCAGTCCGACCGCGTCAACCGGGCCATCGACCGGCTCCGGGCGGCGAACCCCGATATTCCGCTGTACGCCGTTGCGGGGGACGTCTGTGCATCGGGCGCCTATTACATGGCGGTGGCCGCGGACCGGATCTATGGCAACCGCGCTTCCCTGGTCGGGTCCATCGGCGTGCTCATGAATGGCTTCGGTTTCACCAGGGCCATGGAGGAGCTCGGCGTCGAGCGCCGGCTTTATACGGCAGGGCGGAACAAGTCGTTCCTGGACCCGTTCTCCCCCGTGCAGGAGCGACACGTCGAGCACGTCAACCAGATGCTGGATGAGATCCACCAGCAGTTCATCGAGCGCGTGAAGGCGGGGCGGGGCGAGCGCCTGGCGGACGACGAACGGGTTTTCTCCGGCCTGGTGTGGACAGGCGTGCGCGGCAAGGAGCTCGGGCTGATTGACGATTTCGGCAGCGTGGACAGCGTGGCCCGGGACGTTGTCGGGGCCGAAAGGACGGTGAATTATACGCCGCAGCGCAGCTTCCTTGATCGGTTCTCGGACCGCGTCGGCGCCGGTGCGGCGCGGGTACTGGCCAACACGCTCGGCCTGGAGCGCTGGTCGCTGCGCTGATCAATCGCGGTCAGGGCACTTCGACGCCCGCGGCGAGGAGGAAGTCCACCAGGCGGATCAGGGGCAGACCGACCAGCGCCGTGGGGTCGTCGCCCTCCATGCGCTGGAACAGTGCGATGCCCAACCCTTCGGCCTTGAAACTGCCGGCGCAGTCGAGCGGTTGCTCGCGTTCCACGTAACGCATCGCCACAGCCTCGGTGATAGGCCGGAACACGACGTGATAGGGCACCACGTCGAGCCATGAGTCACCGCTGGCCGTGTCGTGAAGGCAAAGACCGGTGAGGAAGCTCACGCGGCGTCCCGAGGCGGCGAGCAGCTGCTTAACCGCTCTTTGCGGATCGCCGGGCTTGCCGAGCATGTTCCCGTCCAGCACCGCGGTCTGATCGGACCCGATGACCAGCCCCCGCGTCGCGCAGACGGCCATGGCCTTTTCCCGGGCAAGGCGGGCGACATAGGCCTCCGGCGCCTCACCGGGCCTGGCCGACTCGTCAATGTCGGGCGCCCGGCGCTCGAACGGCAGCCCCAGCCGGGTGAGGAGCTCGGCGCGGTACGGGGAGGTGGAAGCTAGAATCAACGGTCCGTTCGCGGCCATGGGCATTCTCCAGCGCGGCGCCGATGGTTCGGCCTGGACGGGGGTACGGCTGAATGACGGGCGGACTATACCGCAGCGGGTGAATACCGCGCCATGCGTGGCTTTGACAGGGTTGGGAACGGCGGCTAATATGCGCTCCTTATGCAAAACGGCGAGATTCCGGAACGTTTCGATCCCAGGCGGATGGCCCGGGAATCCGCCGAGTTTCACGGCGTGCTGCCGACCGGAGCGATGAACCGCCTTGCATCGGCGGTGCTGAGCCTGGGCGAGTCCGCGGGCATCAATGCCCGATTCTCCACACAGGACAACGGCAGGCCACTGCTGGAGGGTGAGGCCAGCGTCGCGGTGACTCTTCGGTGCCAGCGTTGCCTGGAGCCGATGACCACGACCGTCCAGGCCCCGTTCCGGCTTGCCGTGGTGGTATCGGAAGCGGACGCCGAGCGGCTGCCCGAGGAGCTGGACGCAGTGATCGTCGAGGGCGACAGCATCGAGACCAGCGCGCTCGTCGAGGACGAGCTGATCCTGGCGTTGCCTCTGGTGGGCCGACACGAGAACATGGACGACTGCGGCATCGAGCGCCGGCACCTGGAGTCGTCGCCGGCGGGGGTGGAGCATGCGGTCGACAGCGAAGAAAAGGACAATCCGTTTGCGGCCCTTGAGTCGTTGAAGCGGGATAGAGACGATTGATCAGGAGGCTTTAATGGCCGTTCAACAGAATCGCAAGACGCCGTCCAAGCGGGGCATGCGCCGCGCCCACGACGCGCTGAAGAAACCGACCCTTTCGGTGGACGCCACCAGCGGAGAGACCCATCGTCGCCATCACGTGACGGCGGATGGTTTCTACCGCGGCCGCAAGGTCGTCGAGACCGACGAAGAATAACTGTTCGCCCGGCCCCGGCCGGGTGTTGCAGCGTCGTAGAGGACAGACACGGGGCGTCACGCCCCGTGTTGTTTTCGTCCCCAGCCGATGGGTAACGGCGAACAAATCGATGTCTAAGCGGTTCACGATCTCCCTCGACGCCATGGGCGGTGACCACGGTCCGCGCGTGGTAGTGCCTGCGGCGCTCAACGTTCTCGAGCGGCATCGCGACAATGTCGAGCTGGTGCTTGTCGGCGATGAGTCCGTGCTGCGGGAGGAGCTGCGCAAGCACAATCGTGAGCCGGACGAGTACCTGCGCCTGCGCCATGCCTCGCAGCAGGTCGGCATGGACGAACCGCCCTCCCAGGCCCTGCGCCTGAAGAAGGACTCGTCCATGCGCGTGGCCATCGAGCTGGTCAAGGACGGCACCGCGGACGCCTGCGTGAGCTCCGGCAACACCGGCGCGCTCATGGCCACCGCCCGCTACGTGCTCAAGACGCTCCCCGGCATAGACCGTCCCGCCATCTGCACCTCCATTCCGTGCCTGGATGGCACCGTCCGCATGCTGGATCTGGGTGCCAACGTGGACTGCTCCGCCGAGCATCTGTTTCAGTTCGCGGTCATGGGCTCCGTGCTCACCGAGGCCGTGGACAATCTGGCGAACCCGCGGGTTGGTCTCCTCAATAACGGGGAGGAGGAGATCAAGGGCAACGACCAGGTCAAGCGCGCCGCGCAGCTGCTCCAGCAGAGCGATCTGAACTATCAGGGATACGTGGAAGGGGACCGGGTGTATCACGGCGTCGTCGACGTGCTGGTCTGCGACGGTTTCGTCGGCAACGTGGCCATGAAAACCAGCGAGGGTGTCGCCTGGCTGATCAACCACTACATGCGGACCGAGTTCCGCCGCAACGCCCTGACCAAGCTGGCCGGACTGGTGGCGCTGCCGGTTCTCAACGCCCTGCGGCGGCGCCTGGATCCGCGCTCGTACAACGGGGCCAGCCTGCTGGGGTTGCGCGGAGTGGTGCTCAAGAGCCACGGTAGCGCGGATACCTATGCGTTCGAGCATGCCCTGGAAGTGGGCATAATCGAGGCGGAGAAGGCCGTGCCGACGCTCATCGATCAGCGGCTCGGCGAGGCATTTTCGATAGGGCGGCAGGAATCTTGAGCTATTCGCGCATAATCGGTACCGGCAGCTACCTGCCGGAACGGGTCATGACCAACCAGGAGCTGGAGCGCATCGTCGACACCAGCGATGACTGGATTCAGGCCCGGACCGGAATCCGCGAGCGCCACATCGTCGCGGATGACGAGAATTGCGGCGATCTGGCCCGCAAGGCGGCGCTGCAGGCCCTGGACGCCGCCGGCCTGACCCCGGAAGACATCGATCTGCTCGTCCTGGCCACCTGTACGCCCGACCGGGTATTCCCCAGTACGGCCTGCCTGATTCAACGCGAATTGGGCATGCCGGCAGGCTCCATCGCCTTCGACGTCTCCGCGGCCTGCTCCGGGTTCATCTACGCGCTCGACGTTGCCAACCGCTTCATTCGGACCGATGGCGCCAGGCGGGCCCTGGTGATCGGCGCGGAGGCCTTTTCCCGGATTCTGAACTGGGAAGATCGCGGGACCTGCGTGCTGTTCGGCGACGGTGCCGGTGCCGTGGTGCTCGAGGCCTCCGACAGCCCCGGCGTGCTGTCCACCCATCTGCACGCCGACGGTCGCCAGGAAGAGCTGTTGTACGTGCCGTGGGGCGTGGGGCAGGGCTACGATCACCTGGATTCCGTGTCCGGCAAGGTCTCCATGCGCGGCAACGAGGTTTTCAAGGTGGCCGTCCGGACTCTGGGTCGAATCGTCGACGAGACACTGGGTGCCAATGGCCTGGAGCGCGGCGACGTGGACTGGCTGGTGCCGCACCAGGCGAACATCCGCATCATCGCGGCCACCGCCAAGGCCCTTAGCCTGCCCATGGAGAACGTTGTCGTCACGGTGGGCGAGCACGGCAACACCTCCGCCGCCTCGATCCCGCTGGCGCTGGACGTGGCCGTTCGCGACGGCCGGATCCAGCGTGACCAGATCGTCCTCATGGAGGCCTTCGGCGCCGGTTTTACCTGGGGCTCCGCGCTGGTGCGTTTCTGACCGCACGGCGGGCCGGAAGAGATTTCGAGGAGACGGGAATGACGCAGAAGCTGGCATTCGTATTCCCCGGTCAGGGCTCGCAGTCAGTGGGCATGCTCGGGGATCTGGCCGAGGCCCACGGCATCGTGCGCGACACCTTCGCCGAGGCCTCCGAAGCCCTCGGCTATGACTTGTGGGATGTGGTGCAGAATGGCCCGGAGGCCACGCTCAACCGGACCGACTGCACGCAGCCGGCAATGCTGGCCGCGGGGGTCGCCGTCTGGCGCGTGTGGACGGAGCGCGGCGGCGAGGTGCCGACCCTGATGGCGGGTCACAGCCTCGGTGAGTACACCGCGCTGGCCTGCGCGCAGTCGATCCGCTTCAGCGAGGCCGTGGCGGTGGTCGCCGACCGCGGCCGATACATGCAGGAGGCCGTGCCGGAGGGCAGCGGCGCCATGGCGGCAATCCTCGGTCTGGACGATGAGGTCGTCGAGCGGGTCTGCCGGGAGGCGGCAGAAGGCGAGGTTGTTGAGGCGGTCAACTTCAACGCCCCGGGCCAGGTTGTGATCGCCGGCAGCCGCTCTGCGGTGGAGCGCGCCGTGAAGGCGGCGGAAGGCGCCGGAGCGAAGCGCGCCATGGAGCTGCCGGTGAGCGTGCCGTCCCATTGCGCGCTGATGAAACCGGCCGCGGAGCGGCTGGCCGAGCGCCTGGCCGGCATCGAGGTCTTCCCGCCGCGCATTCCGGTCATCCACAACGTGGATGTCTCCACGAGCGCCGATTCGGCGGAAATTCGCGAGAAGCTGGTGGCTCAGCTCCACAGCCCCGTGCGCTGGGTGGGCACCGTTCAGCGCATGGCAAAGGAAGGCGTGGACAGGGCGGTGGAATGTGGCCCGGGCCGCGTCCTCGCGGGCCTCAACCGCCGCATTGACCGTCAGGTGGCCACCGCGGCGGTCCATGATCCCCAATCACTGGAAAAGGCGCTGGAGAAAGGATAATGCAGCTCGATCTATCCAACGAAGTCGCGCTGGTAACCGGCGCGAGCCGTGGCATCGGTCAGGCCATCGCCCTGGCGCTGGGCCGGGCCGGGGCGACGGTGGTCGGCACCGCCACCTCGGAAGGCGGTGCCGAGCGCATTACCGCCGCCCTGAAGGAGGCCGGTATCGACGGCCGCGGCATGGTGCTCGACGTGACGGATGCCGAACAGGTGCAGGCGCTGATCAAGGCCGTCGGCGACGCCCATGGTGCCCCCACGGTCCTCGTCAACAATGCCGGCATTACGCGGGACAACATCCTCATGCGCATGAAGGACGAGGAGTGGGACAGCATCATCGACACCGATCTGAGCTCGGTGTATCGGATGAGCAAGGCCTGCCTGCGTGGAATGATGAAGGCCCGTCGCGGGCGGATCATCAACATCGCCTCTGTCGTGGGGTTGATGGGCAACGCGGGACAGTGCAATTATGCGGCCGCGAAGGCCGGCATTCTGGGCCTGACGAAGTCGTTGGCCCGGGAGGTGGGTCCCCGGGGCATTACCGTCAATACGGTCGCGCCGGGCTTCATCGCCACGGACATGACCGACGAGCTTAATCAGGAACAGAAGGACGCGCTGCTCGGGCAGACTCCGCTGGGCAAACTGGGCAATCCAGAGGACATCGCCGCTGCCGTGGTTTACCTGGCCTCGCCGGTTGCCGGTTTCGTTACGGGGGAGACCCTGAACGTCAACGGCGGGCTCTACATGAGCTGAGCATTTCTGGCACTGATAGGGTTGTTCACATACAATACGCCGGCAATCGGCCGGGGGCACATCTGGCGAAAGGGGCAAAGTCTGCGCCTCGAGCCGGGATGCAACGTCTGAAACCTTGGGAGGAAGAACCAAGATGAGTAGCATCGAAGAACGCGTTAAGAAAATCGTTGTTGAGCAGCTGGGGGTCAAGGAAGATGAGGTTACGCCTGAGGCCTCCTTCGTCGACGATCTTGGCGCGGACTCCCTCGACACGGTGGAGCTGGTGATGGCCCTTGAAGAGGAATTCGAGTGCGAAATTCCGGACGAGGAGGCCGAAAAGATCACCACGGTCCAACAGGCGATTGACTACATCAATCAGCATCAGGACTGATTGCACCGCACCTGAAACGCGGTATGGATTGCTCTGACGGGGTCGGTATTTCCGACCCTGTCGCGTTTTTTGGTCATGGGAATCGCTGAATCCCGGGCGTATCCGGCCGGACTGGTTCAGCATGTCCCTAGCGGACGGGGAGGGTTCGCCCTTGTCTAAGCGTCGCGTCGTCGTGACCGGCCTCGGGATCATTTCACCGGTGGGTAACACCATCAGCGAAGCCTGGGGCAACATCATCAATGGACGCAGCGGTATCGGCCCCATCGAGCGCTTCGATACCTCTGATTTTTCGGTACGTTTCGGCGGCGAGATCCGTGGATTCGACGTCTCCCCGTACGTGTCCCCGAAGGATGCCAAGAAGATGGATCCGTTCATCCATTACGGCATCGCGGCCTCTACCCAGGCCATCGAGGACGCCGGTCTCGAGGTCACCGAGGAGAATGCCGAGCGTATCGGCTGCGCGGTGGGTTCCGGCATCGGCGGCATCCACAGCATCGAAAAGGTCCACAAGGCCTATCTGGACGGCGGCCCCCGCAAGATCACGCCGTTCTTCATTCCCAGCGCGATCATCAACATGATCTCCGGGAATCTCTCCATAAAATACGGCTTCAAGGGCCCCAACATCGCCATTGTCACCGCCTGCACCACGGCGACGCACAACATCGGCGATGCCGCCCGGATGATTGCCTATGGCGACGCCGACGTCATGATCGCCGGCGGCGCCGAGTTTGCCACCACGCCCACGGGCCTGGGCGGGTTTGCCGCGGCCCGGGCGCTATCCGCCCGCAACGACGATCCCGAGGGTGCCAGCCGCCCGTGGGATGCCGAGCGTGACGGTTTCGTGCTCAGTGACGGGGCCGGCGTGCTCGTGCTGGAGGAATACGAGCAGGCCAAGCGTCGTGGCGCGCCCATCTACGCCGAGGTCGCCGGTTATGGCATGAGTGGCGATGCCCATCACATGACCCAGCCGCCGGAAGGCGGCGAGGGCGCGGCGCGCTGCATGCGCAACGCCCTGCGCGACGCCGGTCTGAACGCCGAGGAAATCGATTACATCAACGCCCATGGCACGTCCACCTCCGTGGGCGACCGCGCCGAGACGGATGCCATCAAGAGCGTGCTGGGCGATCGGGCATACAAAACGGCCGTGAGCTCCACCAAGTCCATGACCGGGCATCTGCTGGGTGCGGCGGGCGGCGTGGAGGCCGTCTTCAGCGTACTGGCCCTTCGGGATCAGGTGGCGCCGCCGACCATCAATTACACCACGCCAGACCCGGACTGCGACCTGGACTACGTGCCGAACACGGCCCGCGAGATGAAGATCGGCACGGTCGTGTCGAACTCCTTCGGCTTTGGCGGCACCAACGGCACGCTGGTGTTCGGCAAGCCCGACTGAGCGGGCGGGTTCCAGTTTTGCTGGTCAACGGCCGCTGGTCCGAGACGCTGCCGGCCTCGGACCGGGGTCTACAGTACGGCGACGGGCTCTTCGAGACCCTGGCCGTGGTGCACGGTCGCCCGGCGCTGTGGGATGCGCACATGGCCCGCCTGCAGGCCGGCTGTCGACGCTTGGGGATAACCATGCCCGATGCGGGGACCCTGAGCGAAGAGGCGGAATCACTGGCCCGCGCCTGCCGGGCCGGGGTCCTCAAGGTCGTGGTGACCCGGGGCAGCGGCGGACGCGGTTATGCACCGCCGAGTGACGCCGAGCCCACGAGGCTGCTCTCCCTTCACCCCTATCCGGACTATCCGCCGAGCCACTGGCGGGACGGGGTGGCGGTGCGCGTGTGCCGTCAGCGCCTGGGCAGTCAGCCGGCGCTGGCCGGCCTGAAACACCTGAACAGGCTGGAGCAGGTCATGGCCCGAGCGGAATGGGACGATCCGGAGATTGCCGAGGGCCTGATGCTTTCACAGAATGGCGAGGTCGTGGAAGGCACCATGAGCAATCTCTTCGTCGTCTCCGGCGGGGCCGCCGTTACGCCGCCACTGGAGGATGCCGGAGTGGCGGGCGTAATGCGCGGGCTGGTTATGGAACGTCTTCGGGAGTCCGGTGTGGCGGTCAGGGAACAGCGATTGAACCTGTCGGCGGTGGCTGGCGCCGACGAAGCCTTTCTGACCAATTCGGTCATCGGTGTCTGGCCGGTGCGCGCCTTCGAGGGCGCGTCCATGGGCGCCCCCATCCACGCTCATCGCGTTCTTCGGGAGCTTGTCGCCGAGGGCCTTGTACCCGCCGAGGAGACGGGCCCGTGAAGCGCCGGCTGCTCATTGGCGCGATCCTGATCCTGGTGGCGCTGGCGGGTGCCCTGGGCAGCCTCGCCTACAGCTATCAGGTTTTCACGCGCACGGCGCTGGTGCCTGTCGACGGCGAGCCCCGGACGTTTCACGTCGAGCCGGGCAGCAGCTTCCAGGGCGTGGCTCGGGCGCTGGCCCGGCAGGGGTTTATCGAGCGTGCCTTGCTGTACCGGCTGATGGCCCGGCTTCAGGGCAAGGCGCAGCGTATCAAGGCCGGTGAATACGCCATCGAGCCGGGAATGTCGCCGCAGGCCTTTCTGGACCGTATGGTCTCCGGGGACGTGGTGCAGTACAGCCTGACCCTCGTCGAGGGCTGGAACTTCCATGAGATGATGGTGGCGGTTCGGGCCCACGAGGCCCTTGAACACACGCTGGAGTCGGTATCGGCCGAGGCCGTCATGGCGGCCATCGGTGAGCCGGATCAACACCCCGAGGGCCGCTTCTACCCGGATACGTACCACTTCCCCAGGGGCACGACCGACGTTGCCTTTCTGGAGCGTGCCTACCAGCGCATGAGCGCGCGCCTGGCCGAGATCTGGGCGGAACGGGACGAGGGACTGCCCCTGGAGTCGGCCTACGAGGCTCTGATCCTGGCTTCCATCATCGAGAAGGAGACCGCCGTGCCCGAGGAACGGCGCCGCATTGCAGGGGTCTTCGCGCGGCGCCTGGAACGGGGCATGCGGCTGCAGACGGATCCCACCGTCATCTACGGTATCGGCCCCGATTTCGACGGCAACATCACCCGCAGCGATCTGCGCACGGATACCCCCTACAACACCTACACCCGCGGTGGCCTGCCGCCGACCCCCATCGCCATGCCGGGCGGGGCCTCCATCGAGGCGGCGGTCCATCCAGCGGAAGGGGATGCCCTGTACTTCGTCTCCAAGGGCGACGGCAGCCATCACTTTTCCGCCACCCTGCGCGAGCACAATCAGGCCGTGCGCCGGTTCCAGCTGAACAGGTGAACCGTGAGCGGGCCGGGACGATTCATCACGATCGAAGGACTGGAGGGCGCGGGCAAGAGCAGCTGCCTGGACTTCGTGCGCAGCCACCTCGCCGCGGCGGGTCATCCGCCGCTGATGACCCGCGAGCCGGGTGGCACGCCGTTGGCGGAGGCCATCCGCGAGTTGCTGCTGGACCACCGTTTTGCCGGCATGGACGTCTCCACGGAGGTCCTTCTCGTCTTCGCCGCCCGGGCCGAGCACCTGAGCAAGGTCATCCGCCCGGCGCTGGCGCGCGGGGAATGGGTGGTCTGCGACCGTTTCACGGATGCCACCTACGCCTACCAGGGCGGCGGCCGGGAGCTCGGTGCCGACCGGGTGGCCGCGCTGGAAGCGTGGACCCAGGGCGAGCTGCGTCCGGATCTGACGGTTTTGCTGGACGTGCCGGTATCCATTGGCCGGGACCGGGCCTCGCAGCGCGGCGCGCCGGATCGCTTCGAGGTGGAGCGGGATGCTTTCTTCGAGCGGGCCCGGACCGCCTACCTGGCTCAGGCCGAAGCCGAGCCGGAGCGTGTTCACGTGGTTGACGCCTCGCTGCCCGTCAAGTCGGTGCAGTCGCAGCTGGAGCGGATTCTCGACGCTTTCCTGGGTCGCAATGAGCGAGGCTGAAGCGACAACGGCCGCGCGGCCGCTGACCCTCTACCCCTGGCAACTCCGGACCTGGCAGCGGGTGGTGTATCCCGCGCTGGCCCGACGGGAGCTGCATCACGGACTTCTCGTCACCGGGTCGGCCGGGTTGGGCAAGAGCCGGTTCGCCGACGTCCTCGCCGCCGCGCTGCTGTGCGAGCACGGTGACGATCATGGTCTGCCTTGCGGCCATTGCCGGGGCTGTCATCTGTTCGCCACCGCCGCACATCCCGATGCCACGCGCGTCGAGGCCGAGAAGAGCACGATCGGGATCGACGCCGTGCGCGGGCTCTCTCGCGGTCTGAATCTCAGCAGCCAGTACGGGGGCGCCCGGGTCGGGATCGTCGATCCCGCCGACCGGCTGACCATCAATGCCGCCAACAGTCTGCTGAAAACCCTGGAAGAGCCGCCGGCCGGCGCATACCTCATACTGGTGGCGAGCCAGCCATCGCGCCTGCCGGCCACCGTCCGGTCCCGCTGTCAGCCGGTGAGCCTGCCCGTGCCCGGCGAGGCCGAAGCGCAGCAGTGGCTGGCGGCGCA
>JACDUA010000091.1 GCA_013519935.1 Ectothiorhodospiraceae bacterium WFHF3C12
CCGCAACCTCGCCAGTGGCGGCTTCCGGCCAGCGCGCCTCGATCGCCGCCGGGTCGGACGAACCGGCCATGACCTGGGCCTCGAGCTCCGCGCACAGCGCCGCCCGCCGCCGCAGGACCTCATAGGCCTGCTCCTGGCGTTGCGCCCGGGCCGCTTCAAGCCGCCGGCGCACTTGGCCAGCGGCCTTTTCAAAGCGGCGTTCGATGCCTTCCCGCACACCCCGCGGCACCGGGCCCAGGGCCTGGAATGCCGCCCCGGTTTCATCCAGCGTTCCCCGCATCTCGCCGGCATCGACACTCTCCGCCTCGGCGAGGGATTCCAGCCGCTGGCATAACGCCTCGGCCTCGGCCTTGTTCTCCGCCTGGCGTGCCTGCTCGGTGCGCCGGGCCTCGTCGCGCTCGGCGAACACGGCGTCGCAGGCGGCCTTGAATGCACGGAAGAGCTTGCGTTCCTGGGCCTTCGGCGCCGGCCCGATCTCGCGCCACTGGGCCTGAAGTGCCTTGGCGGCATCCATTCGGGCGGCCAACGGCTCGATCTCCGGCAGCGCCTCGGCCCGCTCGAGCAAAGCTTCCTTGCGCTGGCGATTCGCCGCCTGTTCCGTGCGGATGCGCTCGGTCAGCCGGTCCATCAAACCCTCGAAGCGCCGGCTAAGCGCCTTGCCGGCCCGGCGCTCCACGGGACTGAAGTGGTTCCACTCCTCCCGGGCCGTGCCGCGGATCTCGATGAGCTTGGCGGTCGGCAGACCGGAGACGTCCACCCGCTCGAGGAACGATTCCAGCTGCTCGACGATGCGCTCGCGCTCGGCGAGGTTCGCCTCACGCTGCCGGGCCTGCTCGTCGAACCAGGCCCGGCAGGGTTCGAACGCCTCGTCCGAGGCACTCTGGAAACGCTCCCAGAGGCGCCGCGACTCGGGGGAGTCCGAGCCCCCCGTCTCCTTCCAGGCGTCCTGCAGCGACTTGATGGCCTCGGCCAGCTCGGGCGGCGGCATCTCCGCGCCCACGAGGGCTTCCATCTGCTCGCAGAGCTGTTCCTGCTTGGGCAGGGTGGCGAAGCGCCGCCAGTCGCGAAGCTCCGCAACCCTGGCCGTGTAGCGCTTCAGGGCCCGCTCGGCCTGGGCGCTGGCACCGCCGGGCGCCTCGTCCACGATGTCCCTCGCCTGCCGCAAAGCCCGCTGTGCGCCTCGCAGATTGCCCTCCTTCAGTGCCTCTTCCACGCCCTGCAGCCGCTCCTGAAGGGCCGCGTAGCGCTGGTCACGGCCGGACGGCTCAGCCTCGGGCTGCCGCGCCTGCTCCAGTGCCGCCATGGCGTCGAGCAGAGTCCGCGGACGCGGCGTGCCGGACGGCCACTGCAGCTCGTCCATCAGCGCCTCCATCGAGTCCCGGCTCCCGGCATCCGTCTCCTTCGCCGCTGCGGAACGGATCAAGGCCCGCAGGCTGTCACGGTGCGTAACGAAGCGCCGGGCGAGCTCCGCCTCGGCGCGAAGCTCGTCCGGTACGTCGTCGGACGGGGCTTCGGCGAGGGCCTGCAGCACGGCTTCGAGCTGATCCGGATCCGGCCGCCCGGAATCCGCCGCCGCCCGCCACTGGGCCAGCAACGGTGGCTCCTGCGGCGACTGCCGCGGCTGCAAGGACTCCCTGTGCCGCTGCCAGGCCGCGGCCAGCAGATCGCCGAAGCGACCGGAGGCTTCGGCCTCGGCATCCCCGGCGACGGCCTGCCAGCGATTCTCCAGACGGGAGAGCTCGGCGGCCGAGGGCGACGCCCCGCGATCCGCCAGCGCCTGCAGTGCCTGCAATACCCGGCTTCGCTCCTCGGCACGGGCCTGAGAGGCAGTCTCCGCCGCCTCCAGGGCCTGCAACATGTCCCGGGCGAGGCGGAAGATCTTGCGGTCACCCTGACGCGTGCGTTCCATGACACGCCTCAGAGCGGGCTGGGAATGCAGCCGCTCCACCGCCGCCTGTCGCACACGGGCGACGGGATCGTTGACGGCCGCATCGGCAAGCACGGACTCGTCCGTGCAACGTTCCAGCGCCGCCAGGCGCAGCGCCTCCTCACGCCCGCCGCGCAGCGCATGGGCAATCACGCGTACATCGGAACAATGCCCCAGCTCCTCGATACGCAGTTGCAGGTCGGCGTCGCCGCTGCCTCCCGTGAGTATCTGCCGATAGCGCACCGCCGCCGCCTCCGCGACGCCGGCGTCCTGTTCCTCCATCATCCGCTTACGCAGCAGCTCGAGATCGGAAAGCTTGCGAATGGCTGCCCGTCGCACGCCGGCATCCTCGTCCGAGCAGGCGAGCTCGCGAAGCAGGGCTTCGCTCTCCCCTTCCTGGGCCGAGAGCTGTTCCACGGCCTGCCGCCGGACCGAGGCCTTGGCATGGCGCCACTTTGGCTTGCGGAAATGCTGCAGCATGGACTCATGGCCCGATCTATTGCCCGTTAGGTGCGGGCAGTGTAACAAATGCCCCTCTACCCGCGTCTTTCCCCGCACCGCCCGAAGCAGCCCGGCACCTGGCGGTATGAGGAAGGCTTATAAGCAGTGCGCCTGATGTTGCTATTGACCTCGCCACCACGGTCCGGGAATCTATGACGCATGAGTCAATAAACGCCGGGGGCCGGATGCAGCTCCGGTTCCGTCGCTACACGGCCGCAACGCCCGGACTGGCTTTAATGCCGGGCGCGGCGGCATCGCTAACCTTTCACCAGGTATTGCCCGACGGTCAGCACAAGGACGGCCACTGTTACCGCGAGGGCCATGAGGAGGGGTAGTTTTGTCGACGCCGCACGAGCGCGTCTACCGCGACGGCCACTCCGATCCGGCACCGGACGGCTGGCGACGGCGGCTCCTCGCCGCCACGCCGGCGGACAAGTTCATCCGTCCCAGCATGGCCCTTGAACACGGTTCGTGGTTGCATCGCCCACGGGTCAACGAAGTGATCGACCGCGCCTTCCACCGCCATGGCGTGGTCTGCCTGTCCGGCAGCCCCGGGGCCGGGAAGTCGGTGGCCGCGTGCCAGTTCATCGACATTCAGGGCGGCCGGGGGCTGTGGTACCGGATCGGCCCCGAGGACCGGCAGCCGCTGGTGGTCCTGGGCAGCCTGCTGCATCTGCTGCAGAAGGCCCTGCCCGGCTACCGCTGTCCCCCAGCCGAAGCGCTGCTCGAGGCCGACGATGCCGCGGAGCCCCAGACACTCGTCGGGGCCGTCAACGCCTTGCTGAACAGCGCCGCGGAGCACCTGGACGAACCCCTGTACCTGGCCATGGACGAGTTCCATGCCATGGACCCGGCCAGTGACGGCGGACGACTGCTCCTCCATGCCGTGGCCACGTTGCCGCCGGCGCTGAAATGCCTGGCAGTCGCCAGACACCCCCTGGCGGCGCTTCGGGCCCATGTGCGCGCCGAACGCTTCACCGAGATCAGCGCCACCGCGCTGTCGCTGACCGCCGAGGAAACCCAGGAGCTCTGCCGGATGTTCCTGCGCAGCGCTCTGCCCGGCAGCGTGTGCAGGGAAATCCATGAACGAACCCTGGGATGGGTGCGCGGCGTGATCGCGGTCGCCCAGGCACTGGAGCGGCAGCTCCTGGACGAGGGTGCCAGCGCCAACGCGGACCTGCTGTCCGGGCCGCCTTCGGCCGACCTGCTCGAGCTCGACGGCTATTTCGAGCACCACGTCGTACGTGCCCTCGACCCCGCCCTGCGGACGCGGCTTTGCGAGATCTGCTGGCTCGACGATCTGTCCCCGGAGCTCGTCTCCGCCGCTCTGGACGCCGACGACGTCCCGGGACTGCTGTCACGGCTGTTCAGCCTGGGGCTGCTCATTCGACCGGGCGGGACATCCAGCGCCAGCCAGTCGCAGCTGCATCCCCTGTTCGCGGACTTCCTGCGGCGGCGCGCCCGGCGTTCGCTGCCGCCCGAACGCCCCGGCGCGATTCTGTGTCGTGCCGCGGATCATCTTCGCGCCAGCGGCGCGTACGAAGCGGCCATCGACTATCTGCTCCGGGCCCAGGCCTACCCCGCCGCGGCCCGGCTACTCGAGCAGCAGGGCCTTCAGCTCCTGGCCGACGGCCGGTTCGAGGCCGTGCTGGATCGGCTGGACAGGCTGCCGATCAACCGTGTGGCGGACGCCCCCTGGCTGTTGCTTCTCCAGGGCATTGCCCTGCTCGAAGTGCATCCGATCCAGGCGCTGGGGCCCATCCAGCAGGCACTGACCGGTCTGCGGGCCGCCGGTGACGTCACGGGCGAGGCATTGTGCCTGTCCCAGTTGATCACCTACCACGCCGGGGTCGACGGTGCGTTCTTCCGCATTCCGGCCCTGCACCAGAGCCTGGAGCAACTGCTGGCCGATCGGGAGGAAGACCTGGACCGGTACGCGCGCACGCTGGCGAACCTGGCTATCGCCGGCGCCCGGGCGCTCTGCGACGACCCGGCGTCGGTCGACACCATTCTGCATGAGTGCCTGGCCGATGCTCAGCGAGCCGCCAGCCCTAACCTTGAAGTGCGAGTGCGCATCATCCGGTGTCACCGTTTCCTTCAGCGCGGAGAGCTGCGCGGCGCGGTGACCGAGCTTGAGCGCCTCGCCGTGTTCCTTGACCACCCACGTGTTGGCGACATGGCCAGGGCACTGATCCATGCCCAGCAGTGCCACTACCTGGCTCTTGTGGACATGCCGGAGAGCTTTTCGCGGCATCGCCACAAGTACCAGCGGGCGTCGCTGGACGGTCCAAGGCGCCAGACCCTGAGCGCGCCGCTGCTGTGTCGATGGGCCTGTGAGGTAACGCTGCGCCGGGGGCAATGGAACGACGCCTGGGCGGAGCTGGAGAATGGTCTGTCGCTGGGGTACGCGGCGGCGAATCCGAACCTGCGCAGCCAGTTCCTGCTCTACCGTGCCCTCCTGCTGGCGATGCAGGGGAGCGTCGAGCGGGCGCGGCTGGCCCTGTCCGAGGCGGACCGCTTCTTCGATCAGTTCGGCACGGGCCCCTTCGGCGCTCAAAGGGCCCTGCTGACGGCCGCTATTCTGTTCTTCTGCGGCGAGCACGAGCCCGCCCGCGATTGGCTGGAAACCGCGGGGCGTGCCGCGGACCGGACCGGCGCGAGGTACGTCCGCGCGGGGGTACACGCCCTGGCCGCACGTCTGGCCATGGACGCGGAACACTGGACCCGGGCCCGCGACGAAGTCACCGCCTTCCTGCGATTGATGCGCGAGCAGCACTACGACTGCTATTTCCTCTGCGAACCCGGAACAATGGACCGGGTTCTGTCATTCGCCGCCGAAGCGGGCATCGACCCGGAGACCGTGAACCGGCTGGGGCAGCGGTTGCTGGACCGCGCCTACACCGGGAGCGGCGGGCATTTGCCACTGCTCCGGCTCGAGTTGCTGGGCCGTATTCGCCTGCGCTGTCAGACCCAGGAGGTCAGCGGTGACCATCTTGCGCGGCGCGAGCGCACGTATCTCGCCACGCTCGCCGGCGCCGACGATCAGCAGATCGACCGCGAGCGCCTGTTCGAGGCCATCTGGCCGGGCGGCGCCCATAACAGCGCCAACATCTATGTCGTACGCAACCGGCTCAAAAAGAACCTGCAGCATGCCGCACCGGGTCTGGCGGCCGGTGACTACTTCAAGATGACCGGCAGTGTCGTGCGGCTGGAAAACGCCCGGATCGACGCCGCTACGTACCGGACACTGACCGAGACCGGGCTCGGCCACTGGATGCGGGGCGAACACTGGCAGGCGGAATGCCTGTTCCAGGAAGCCGACGCACTCTGGCGCGGCACCTTCGCGCCCACGGCCGAAGACAACGACCTGGTCCGCGACTACCGGCTGCACCTGCACCGGATTACCGAGCAACGCGTGCTCGCCTGGTCCGGCCTGCTGCAGCAGCGCGGTGCCCACGGCGAGGCCGAGGCCGTGCTCGAACGGTTCCTGGAGGACGACCCCATCAACGAGGAAGCCATCAAGCGTCTCTACGGGATTCGCCGGCGGCAGAGTACCGGGGCAGCGGCCGAGAAGGCGCTATCGCGTTACCGGCGACAACTGGAGGCCGAGCAGTTTTCCCGCGATGAGATCGAGCGGGCGCTGGAATCCATCCGCTGCGGCAGCGCCTAACCATCCTTGCCTCCCGCGAGAGGCACACCCGACAGGTTCGTTCCTTGGCGACCGATTCCGGGCCGGGTTACCCCAGTGCGCAATCCGCTAGACGTCCCGGCTTTGCGACACGACCTGGGCCAGCTGGGCCTTGTTGCGGATATTGAGCTTGTCGTAGATGCGGTTGGCGTGGTTGGTGACGGTGGACACGGTGATACCCAGGCGCCTGGCGGCCTCCCGGTAAGTCAGACCATCGGCCAGCAGCGCGGCCACGCGCCGCTCGGAGGGTGTAAGCACGTCCACGCCGCCACGCTCCCAGATCTCGATCAACCAGAGCTCGTCGTTTATGGGCCGGCTCTGGTAGCAGACCCTGCCGTGACAGCCCGTGCGCTGCTCGCTGGAAAAGTCCCGCAGTTCCTCGGGTATCAGCGGACCGTTCCAGCCCGGCCATTGTGCCCGCAGAAGCTCGACGCAGCGCGAGTCGCCCTCGTGGATGACGCCGCTCCCATCGGCGACCAGCGTGGCGTGGTGATCGCCCCGTGCATGCACCGCCTGTCCGACCAGATGGCGCAACAGCACTGTCCGGAATGCCTCGACCAGGTGGGGCGCCACCATCTCCACGACGCTGCGTTCCTCCTTGGAGAACGGTGCGTCGCCGGCCACGCGGAAGACCACCAGCAACGACGCCGCGACGATACCGTGGTCGCTGACCTGGGTCGCAAGGGCCTGCCGCGGCTGCGGATTGTCGGCCGGCAAGCGTGCGGCCGCATCCTGATCGTCCCAGCCAATCGGCACCGTCTCTCCGGCTCGGCGCTCGGCCTGACCGGCGATCATTGGCAGAATTGGCCCGGAGAAACGCTGGGTGGATGCCGTCAAGCGGCCATCCTGGCCAAAGCCATAGAGGGCCTGGGGCGCGTCGAAATCCACGGGAACGGAAAGCCACACCGCGTAGCGGAAGGGCACCAGGGTTGCCAGCCGCTCCAGCACCCAGCCCTTGAAGCTTTCCACGTCACGTTTCTTGGCTGCCTGGTGGATCTCCAGGAGCAGACTGTTGGTATGTCGAATCATTTCAGGCCGCTGTCACCGTGCACTTTCTTATGGAGGGAACGCGATACGCTCCCCGCCCTCGGGCTCGACCCGTGGGCTTGTTGTTGCAAGTGTGGCAGCTATGCCCTAACACAATTCTAACTGCGGCCCGCCGAACGAGCGGAGCCGAACCAGGCAATGATGACCAGGCATAACCATATGAACCGTATAGCTTTTATGGGACAAAGGTGCAATCGCTCGTGATTTGAACGTAACCTCATGGGTCGTATGACCCAACTGACTCACTGCCTGCGCCCTGGAGAATGGGGCTATGGGGCCCGAAGACGATGACCCAATCCGACGTTCGATACACTGCCGTGGTGACCGGCGCCGCCCGCGGCATCGGCCGCTGCGTGGCGACGACGCTTGCACGACATGGCTATGAGGTCATGTTCGTTGACCGGGATGGCCCGGCGGTGCGCCAGGCGGCGGCCGAGGCGGATGCGCCGCACCGGGTCGCCGACGTGGGCGAGGAATCCGGGGTGGCGGCGGTCATGGAAGATGTGGGCCTTCGCTGGGACGGTCTCGACCTGCTGGTCAACAACGCCGCCATTGCGGACCCGTTCAACGCGCCCCTGGAAGACCTGCCCTGGGCCGATTGGCAAAAGCGCCTGCAAACCAACCTGTCGGGCGCCATGCTGTGCAGCAAGCATGCGCTCCCGCTCCTGCGGCGACGCCGCGGCAGCATCGTCAACATGGCCTCGACCCGGGCGCTGCAGTCGGAGCCCCACAGCGAGGCCTACGCGGCCAGCAAGGCCGGGCTGGTGGGTTTCACCCATGCCCTCGCCGTGAGCGCTGGCCCGCAGGTGCGCGTGAACGCCGTCAGTCCGGGATGGATAGATACCGGCGACTGGCGCGCCGAGGGCGATCCCGTCGGAGAGCCGCTTGCGGACAGCGATCATGTTCAGCATCCCGCCGGGCGGGTGGGCCGGCCCGAGGACGTGGCGGAGGCGGTGCTGTATCTGGCGGGTAGTGGCTTCGTTACCGGCGCCAACCTCGTTGTGGATGGGGGAATGACGCGGCGGATGATCTACGAGGAGTGAGCAAACCCGGGCGTCGCCCGGCTTTGCTGCCCCGGAACACAAAAACACCCCGCGGCGCGGGGTGTTTTTCGTCCTCTTGTCGACTGGCGGCTCAGAAGTAGTAGTCCATGGTGACGTACAGCGAGGAGAAGTCACCCTCGTTCACGTCGCCGCTACGGTCGATGAAGCCGTCCTGGTCAAGGTACTCCACGTAGAACCAGCCCGGGCCGTAGTTGTACTTCACGCCCGGCGAATAGGCCATGATGTCGTCGGCGTTGTTGCCGTCGGTGTCGGTGCTGGCCGTGGTGACGTCGAGATAGGCCGTCCAGTTACCCACGGCATACTGGCCTTCCAGGGCGATACGGCTGTTCTCCACGTCGGTGGACGTGTCCGGGATGTCACGGTTGACCATGATGTACTCGGCCTTGCCCGTGAACGGACCGATCATGCCCTCGTAGTAGACCACGCCGGCGTTGTGGCTGCCGTGGTCATAGTCCACGTTGCCGCCGGTGGCCGGATCGGCATCGGTGAGGTCCTGGAGCGTACCGGCCTGGGCCGAGACACCGAACTTGTGGCTCATGCTGCCCGTGGCCAGGGTGTAGTTGAAGTCGATCACACCGGTCTGGCCCTTGCGCCACGTCCCGGAACTGCCCCAGTGAGCATTGTCGTCGACGGTATCGGTGCTGGTCTCGCCCCAGTCATCCTGGTGGTAGTAGGCGAGCGCCAGGCCGAAGTCTCCGAAACCGCCCGTGACCTTGGCACCCACGTCCATCTGGTCGCCGTAACCGGCCTGGAACATGTCGCCGGGCCAGAAGTTGACGGTCTTCCAGCCGAACGGCACCTGGCTCTTGCCGATCTTCACGTCCCAGTTGTCGTTGATGGTGTAACCCAGCCAGGCCTTGTGGATCGCGAAGTTGTCCCCGGTGGAGTTGTTCGCGGTGTCCGTGAAGCTGCCGGGCCCGAACCGGGTCTCCGCGGAATAGGTCCACGGACCGTCACCGCCGTCCACGTACAGGATCAACGCCTCGCGACCGATGTCGCCGTAGGTGTCCTTGTCCGTCTCGGCGGTGTCGGAATCGTCCGTGGTGTTGTAGCGCCAGCTGGCCCAGAAACCGCCGGCGATATCCGGAGACGCGGCGGCCAGGGTCGGCAGACCCAGGGTCGCTGCCGCGGCAAGACTCACGATCGTCTTGTTGTTCATGGGTGTGTCCCCTCCGTAGAGTGGTTGGTTTGCGATTCCACCTTGAATAGCTCACATACAAGCTGCTGGCCGGGAAAGGCATCCGCGGCCAGCAGCGTCGCGAACTAGGTTATTAGTTGATTTCGCCCGTGACCCAGTAATCGATGCGCTTCCCGTTGTTCTCGATGTATTTGGTCACGGCCTCCTCATAGGAGGTCTCCTGGGCGTCGTACATCGCCGCCTGCAGGTCGTTGATCGGGATCTGCATGCGGGAGAGGAAGGACGCCACCTCGATGTTCTCCTGGTAGAAACCCTGCCGGGCCAGGGCGTGGATACGCTCGAAGCTGCCCAGCGTGCCCTTCGGGTCCTCCAGATAGCGCAGGTCGTAGGCGCCGAACATCCAGTGCGGGCTCCAGCCCGTGACCACGATCCACTCGTCACGCTTGACGGCGCGATCGAGGGCAGCGGTCATGCCGGCACCGCTGGAGAGCTGCAGATCATAGTCCA
The DNA here is from genome assembly GCA_013519935.1 of Ectothiorhodospiraceae bacterium WFHF3C12. Lineage (GTDB taxonomy): Bacteria > Pseudomonadota > Gammaproteobacteria > Nitrococcales > Nitrococcaceae > WFHF3C12. The sequence goes on from JACDUA010000091.1 coordinate 9,873, forward strand.
GGCCGTAGTCCTCGATAGCCTGCTTGGACAGGCGGGTCAGACCGGCGCCCGGATCGATACCGGTAATGGTACCGTCCAGCTTCTCCTTGACGCTGCTGTTCTTCAGATCCTCGAGGGAGCTCAGCTCGCCCTCGGGAATGTAGTTGGGCACGACCCAGCCCAGCCGGGCCTTGGTATAGAGAATGCCCAGGTCAACCACCTTGTTGTTGACCTTCTGGTAGTAGTCGGAATGGGTGCCCGGAAGCCAGGACATCAGCATGGCGTCGATGTCGCCAGAGGCCAGGCCCTGGTACTGCGGGGCGATGTCGGTCTGGACCAGCTTGACCTCCTGGCCAATGCGATCCTCGATGACACGGGCCGCGAGCTTGGTCACGAACTCGGCGTCGGACCACGCGGTCCAACCAATGCGCACGGGCTCCATCTCGTGCTTGGCCGCCTGCGCGCCGGCAGTCATGCCCATTGCCAGAGCGGCCCCCAGAATGATGCGACTCATCGCTTTAATCATGCTTTTTTCTCCCTGTTGCCTCGTTCTGCCGCGCCACGGTCGTGGCGCGAACTCATGAGAGTCACTGTGAGCGTTTGGGCCATACGCCGCCGTTTCAACCGGCGGCGTTTACTTGCGGCCCTTTCTGCTCTGCCCGAAGCTCTGGGTGAGCCGGTCCAGCAGGATGGCGAGCAGCACCACGCCGAGGCCACCCTCGAAGCCGAGGCCCACGTTGAGCCGCTGGATGCCGGTCAACACCGTATTGCCCAGGCCGCCGGCGCCGATCATGGAGGCGATGACCACCATGGACAGCGACAGCATGATGGTCTGGTTGACGCCCGCCATGATGGAGGGCATGGCCAGCGGCAACTGGACCTTGTAGAGGAGCTGGCGAGCCGTGCAGCCAAAGGCGAGGCCGGCCTCCACCTGCTCCTTGCTGACCTGCCGGATGCCGAGGTTGGTCAGGCGCACCGCCGGCGGCATGGCGAAAACCACCGTGGCGATGGTGCCCGGAACCTTGCCCAGGCCGAAGAAGATCGCGGCCGGGATGAGATACACGAAAGGAGGCATGGTCTGCATGAAATCGAGGATTGGACGCACGATCATCTCCACCACGTCGCGCCGGGCCATGGCGATACCCACGGGTACGCCTATGGCCAGCGCCACGATACTGGAGGCCAGTACCAGCGCCAGGGTCGAAACGGTCTCCTCCCAGAGGTTCATGCCGAACACCAGAAACATGGCCACGGCGGCGAAGATCGCGAATCGCCAGTTCACCCGCCAGAAACCGATGGCCACGACGACCACGGCCAGCAGCCAGTCCGGCAGCCACAGGAGGAAATCCTCCAGGTTGTCGACGATGAAGCCGATGGCCGCGGAAATGCCGTCCAGCAGCCCCGTCAGGTTCGTCTGCACCCAGTCGACGCCCGCCTCGACGTACTCCGCGATAGGCAGATTGATGTCCTCGGAATCCATTGTTCTTACCCCGCCTTGTCCAGAGTCTGCAGAAGTGCGGTCTTGGTGATGGCGCCGACGTATCGGCCCTCACTATCCACCACCGGCACCGGATAGCGGCTGGCCGCCACGCGGCTCAGCACGTCGGAGAGCGACATGTCCGACTGTACGGCCTCGACCTCCTTGAGGAAGGCCTCGGAATACTTTGGCTCCCCGCCGCCCTTGATCTGGTCGGTCAGGGTCTCGGCGCTGACCATGCCGAGATACTTCCGGGACTTGTCCGTGACGATAGCGATCTCCCGGCTGTGTTCGCGCAGCCGTTCGAACGCCGCGCGGACGCTGACGCCGGGCCGCTCCACAACCGTCACCTGCTTGCGATCCGCGATGTCGCCGGCGTTGAAAACCTGGCTGACGTCGACGCCGTAGAAGAAGGACTTGACGTAGTCGTTGGCGGGATTGGTGACGATTTCTTCCGGCGTGCCCACCTGCACGATGGCACCGCCCTCCATGATGGCGATGCGGTCGCCGATACGCATGGCCTCGTCCAGGTCGTGGGAGATGAACACCACGGTGCGCTGGGACTGCTCCTGCAGTGCCAGCAGCTCGTCCTGCATCTCGGTGCGGATGAGCGGATCCAGCGCCGAGAACGCCTCGTCCATGAGCAGTATGGACGGGTCCATGGCAAGCGCGCGTGCCAGACCCACGCGCTGCTGCATGCCGCCGGAGAGCTCACTGGGGAAGCTCTCGGCGTTGGCCTTCAGGCCGACCTGCTCCAGGGCCTTCATGCTCCGCTCGTCGCGCTTGGACTTTTCGATGCCGGCCACCTCGAGACCGAAGCCGGCATTGTCCAGCACGGTCTTGTGAGGCATCAGCGCGAAGGATTGAAACACCATGGCCATGTCGTGGCGGCGCAGGTTGATGAGGTCCTTGCGGTCCATGGCCGTGACGTCATCGCCGTCCACCAGCACCCGTCCGCGGGTGGGTTCGATCAGGCGGTTCAGCATGCGGACCAGCGTGGACTTCCCCGAGCCGGACAACCCCATGACGACGAATATCTCACCCTGCTTGATGGTGCAGGTGGCATCGCGGACGCCGACGGTGGTACCGGTCTTCTCGAATATCTCGTCCTTGCTGTGGCCCTTCTCCAGAAGCTCGAAAGCGTCGTCCGGATTGGGGCCGAAGATCTTGTAGAGGTTTTCCAGGACTATCTTGTCTTCAGCCATGTGCCCTTACCTTTATTCTGGTTGGGTCCGATACGCCCTGCCCCACCCACTGTGCATACACCCTCAGGCGTGGCCGTGCACGAGAACGTGGCGGTCGCTGCAGGGCTCCACGGTAAGCTGTGTCAGCCCTGCCTCCTGCAGCTGACGGCGAATCTCTTGAGGCTCGAAAGCGGCGAGCAATGAGTTGAAGAAGTCCTTGCGCAGGACTTCCGGTTCACTGGCGGCGTAGTGATCGACCAGTTCCCTCGCCTCATCGGGCGTATTGGGGCGGAACAGGTCCATTACAAGGATCGGCGCCCCGGGCCGGGCGTACTGGCGGACGCATTGCCACAGGCCCTCCGGCTGGTGCAGATGGTGCAGCAGGCTGTTGCTTATGATGGCCGCGTACCGGGCCTGGGGCAGGTGCAGATCGGGCAGCGTGGCCTGCAGGAAGTCCACGTGCCCCTGAAGCGCGGGACGCCGGCCCGCCTCCAGACGCGCCAGATCGAGCATCGCCGCAGCGCCGTCGACACCGTGAACGACGGCGCCCGGATACCGCTCGGCGAATCGCAGCGTGATGTCGCCGGGACCGCAACCCACGTCGAGGATATAGCCCTCGCCTTCGAAGCCGGGAAAGCACTGCTCGAAGAGAGCCAGGAAACGGCTGTTGGGCTCTTCGAAGTCCGCCTCCGCGTAGGCCCTGGCCTGCTCCGGCTCCGTCATGAGCTCCGGTTCGAGCTGGCGATCCACTGAAGTCCTCCCGGGCGTCGCTGCAGTGGTGGTCGCGCCGGCGCCGCGAGTCGGCGCATGGCGAGCGATTCATGCGTCGAATAATAAGACAAAATAGCGTCCACGCCAGCAACCACGCAAATGCAGCGGCCCGGAAGACGCTGGCCGATCCGCCACGGGCGGGCCAACGCCCCGGGAAAACGCTGAGCCATTCGCTAGGGGGCGAGCGCCTCCAGGGCCCGCAGCTCCGCCTCGCTGAAGCCCGCGGCCAGCCGAGCGTCGACGTTGAACGGGCCCTTCAGCCGGCCGCGCATGTAGTCGCTCACCAGCGCCCGGAAGGTCGACTCCGGCGCAAGCCCTCGCCGGTCACAGAAGTGGCGGAACCAGTGCGAACCGATGGCCACGTGGGGCACCTCCTCGGCCAGAATGCGCTCGAGTATGGCCACGCCGGCTCCGTCACCGGCCTCGCGCAGGCGTTCGATCATGCCGGGGGTGACGTCCAGGCCGCGGGCTTCCAGCACGCGCGGCACCAGCGCCATGCGGATCATGACGTCGTGGGCCGTCTCCTCGGCCATTTCCCAGAGGCCGTTGTGAGCCGGAAAATCGCCGTAGCGGTAGCCCAGCTCGGCCAGCCTCTCGGCAAGCATGGTGTAGTGCCTCGCCTCGTCGTCGGCAACGCGCATCCAGTCGTCGTAGTAGCCTTCCGGCAGGCCGCGAAAGCGGTACACGGCGTCCAGTCCGAGATGAATGGCGTTGTATTCGATGTGGGCCACGGCATGGTAAAGCGCGGCGCGGCCCTCCGCGCTGCCAAGCCGGCGACGGGGCAGGCGGTTG
>JACDUA010000092.1 GCA_013519935.1 Ectothiorhodospiraceae bacterium WFHF3C12
TCGGGGAGATGACGGGCTAGCCAGCCGGCGCCCGCTCCGTGTCCGGCGCCCCGGCCGCCGGCGTCGCCGCTCCGAAGCGTACCTCGGTTGCCGGAACGGGGCGCGAGAAGCGAAAGCCCTGCATCTCGTCACAGCCGAGCATGCGCAGCATCCGGGCCTGTTCCACGGTCTCGATACCCTCTGCCGTGACCGTGGCGCCGAGCTGGTGCGCCATGTCGATGATGGCCTGGAGGAGAACCCGGATGTGGCGCTGGCGGTGTTGACTGATCAGTGAGCGGTCCAGCTTGATCTTGTCCACCGGCAGGGCCGCGAGGTAGCGCAGTCCCGAGTAACCGGCGCCGAAGTCGTCGATGGCCAGCCTCACGCCCACCGCGCGCAGCCGGTTGAACAGGACCGATGCCTGCTCGTGGTATTCCAGGACGGCGGTCTCGGTCAGCTCCAGCTCCAGTTTCTCAGGCGGCAGGCCGGAGTGGTCCAGGGCCTCGATGACACTCTCGGTCAGGTGGTCCTCGCGGATCTGCGTGGCGGAGATGTTGACGGCCACGTAGTCCAGGTCATGGCCGGCCTGCAGCCACTGCTGGCCCTGGTGGCAGGCGGCGTGCAACGTCCACGCGCAAACCTCCCCCATCAGCTTCTGGCGTTCCGCCGCGGGGATGAACGCCGCCGGTGACAGCAGCCCTTCCGGCCGCCGCCAGCGTATCAGGGCCTCGGCGCCGGTCGTGGTGGTTCCGGGCCCATCGACCAGTGTCTGGTAATGCAGCTCGAACTCGCCCCGCACCAGCGCGGCGGGCAGCACCGCCCGCAGGTCCAGCTCGTTCACTGCATCGGATTCGTCGGCAGTGCCCGTATAGATCGCGAACTGGTTGCGACCCAGTTCCTTCGCCCGGAACATCGCGGTATCCGCCCGCATGGTCAGGGTCTCCATGTCATCGGCATGGGTTGGGTAGAGCGCGATGCCGACGCTCACGGTTACGGCCAGGTGACGTTCGCTCACGGTGACGGGGCGGGCGACATGCTCGAGCAGTCGCTCCGCCAGCGCGGCGGCATCCTTTTCGTCGCCGATCTCCGGAAGAACCATCGCGAACTCGTCACCGCCGAAGCGCACCACCGTGTCGGCATCGCGGGCGACTGCCTCCAGGCGGCGGCCGACGACCTGCAGCAGCTCATCGCCGGCGGCATGACCGAGGCTGTCGTTGACGAGCTTGAAATTGTCCAGGTCAACGAATACCACCGCGCAGGCGGTGCCGTTGCGCCTGGCGCGACGGAGCTCCTGATCGAGGCGGTCCTCGAAGACCGTGCGGTTGGGCAGGCCCGTGAGGGCGTCGTGGGTCGCCTGGTGCTGGAGCTCGCGCTTGTGGCGAAGCTCGGCGCTGATGTCGCGGGCGATCAGCGAATAGCTTTCCACCCCGCCGGCCTCGTCACGGCGGCATACCAGGACGCTGGAAACGGGGATCATGCCCTGGCCATCGCGGCCGCGAAAAGACAGTATGCCGAGCCAGCGCCCGTGCTCGCCCGACTGGGGCAGGGCACGATCATCCAGCCGGCGCCGGGCCTTGGCCGTCAGCAGGTCCCTCAGGCTGTGGTCACCGATCCGGCTGGCGTCGATGCCCAGGGCGACCTGGGCCGCTGCATTGGCATAGCTCAGCGTCCCGTCGTGCCGGGCGACCAGCACCAGGTCGCTGGTGACCTCCAGTATGCCGGCAAGCCGGTCGCGCACGGCCTCGTGTTCGCGCTCGGTGCTAACGTCCCGCACCGCGGCAATGGCTCGGCGATGACCCCCCACCTCGAGCGGAGCCAGGCGGATGTCCACCGGCACCATGCTGCCGTCGGCGCGTTCGCCGCGGATGCGCATGTTCGACCCCATGGCGCGGACCCAGGGCCTGGCGAAATAATCCTGGACCAGCGCGCGGTGTTGTTCCCGTTGAGGTTCCGGCACCAGCACGGAGAGGTCCCGCCCCACCAGGGCGTGGTCATCGTAGCCGAATATGCGGTGCGCCTCGGGATTCGCACGCAGGATCCGCATGGACTGGTCGACGATGAGCAGCCCGTCGGCGCCGTGCTCGAACAGCAGGCTCTCGCGCCGGCGCTCCTCGGCCACCGCGTCGCGCTGGGCGGCGAGCGAGGAGAGCAGCTCGTCGATGCGCTGCGCGGCATGGTTCAGGGTTGCCGCCAGCTGCCCGACCTCGTCGCGGGCCGGGTAGTCCACGCGGGTGGTCAACCGGCCCCGCTGGAGGTCGGCGGCCATGCGCGCCAGTGCCCGGAGGGGCCTGACACCGCCCCTGTGGACGCTGATACCGAGGAATACCAGCAGCAGTGCGCCGAGCATGTAGATGCCGTTGCGCAGCAGATCCAGCACGCGCTGGCGCTCCGCCTGGGCGAGACGGATGTCCTGGACGAGACGCTCGGCGAGCGTCAGGGCGTTGGTGGAGGCCTCCCGCAGGCTAGTCGAGGCGACTTCGCCGCTCGCCATGGTTGTTGCCGACTGGCCCAGAAGGCTCCAGCCGGCCTCCAGGTCGGCCAGCCCGGCGCGGATGCCCGGTTGACGCTGTTGGGAACTGAGGCGGATTGCCTTGTCCTGGAGTTCGGAGAGCACTGCGGCCGCCTCGTCCCGGGTCGCGGACACCAGTATCCGGCGCTGCGCGGGCGACAGGTCGGTGCGCTGCGCCTCCACCACGATTCGCTGGCTTAGCATGCGCAGTCGCCCGGCGTCGTCCACCACGCCGGTCAGATCGCGGATGTCGCTGCCGGAGATGACGGCGACCAGCAGATGCAGCAGCCAGAGGGCCAGGAACAGGGCGATCGCCGCCCAGAGCTTCTGCCCCAGCGTTAGCCGGGCGAGCCCCAGGGTGGGGGGTGCGATATGGATACGGGCGTCCGATGCCGAATGATCCGGATCCGCTTCTTTGCGTCCGGCTTCGCTGGCCTTCGCCAATCGAGCCTATCCCCCTTCGATATGGAATCGCCACCCGGCGGTCGTGGCCGATCCCGTTCTGTAACTCCCCTGCAAAGGAGACAAGCACTGATCACGGTGTCGAGGCGAGCGCGCGCCCGGGTTTTTCATATTCCTTTACATTCATGGCCACGCCCTGGGCGTGCGGTCGATACGGGTCAACCGCGGGCGCGGTTCGGCGAATCCTGTCCTGCCTGCTGCCCGGCCTCGATGCGTTCGTCCGTGATAAGCACGTCTCGTACCGTCAGAGGCCGACCTTCAGCGTCACGGACCTGAAGCGGCGCCAGGGGGCGGCCGCTGTGGCGGTCGCGGACCTGGTGCAGCGGGCCGCCCGGCGCGGGGTTCCATTTGTCGCCCCACTGGCGCAGGGCCTCGACCACGGTGAACAGGTCGCGGCCCTTGTCCGTCAGCCGATACTCGTAGCGGCAGCCATGCTCCCCGACATCCACCTTGCATAGCACGCCCGTTTCCACGAGCCGGGCAAGCCGGTCGCAGAGAATGTTGCGGGCGATACCGAGTTCCTCGCGGAAGTCCACGAAGCGGCGCGTGCCGCGCATGGCATGCAGTACGATACGCAGCGACCACCAGTCGCCGACCTCGTCCAGCGCGCGGGCGACGGAGCAGGTGGCGTTGTCGAAACGTTTTCTGACCATGGCGACAGTCTATCCGCGAGTCCCGTGATTTGGAATTGCCGGCCCGGGAACTTCTGCGTGCTCCGAGGTGGCGTGACCCGGAGGAGTTTACTATAAAACCGTGTGACGCCTGTCAAATAAGCTGGTGCTTGTACGCCATGGTGCGGCCACAGTCCGCGATGGCCCGCGACGCGGGTGCTCGCCGCCGATGCCATGGAGACAAAAAGAAGACCCAGGAGGAGAGAGCATGACCGACGATACAATCAACACTGAAAATCGCGACGCTGGCGGTAACAGCGGACCGGCAGATACCTCGCGACGCCAGTTTCTGCGAAATGCCGCGCTGGGTGCGGCCGGCGGCGCGGTCATCGCGGGCGCGCCCTATATCGGCGATGCCCAGGCCCAGGACGGTATTCGCCTGCGCATCCAGAGCTCCTGGCAGCCGGGTACCGTCGGCTACAAGACCTTCGAGAAATGGGCCGCCCGCGTCCAGGAGCTGACCAGCGGCGAGGTACGCGTGGAGCCATTCCCCGCCGGCGCGGTGGTCGGCGACTTCGACATGCCCGATGCCGTGCGCGACGGGGTCATCGAGGGCCAGAACATGTTCACCGTCTACTGGGCGGGCCGCATGCCGGCGGGCGTATTCTTCAGCTCCTATCCCATGGCGCTGTCGATGCCCCACCACTGGGACGTCATGTACGGCGCCTACGGCGGATTCGGGTACGTGAAGGATCTGTACGCGCGCTTCGGCAGCGTATTCCTCGGGCATGTCCACCACGACATGAACCTGATCCACTCCAAGGTGCCGCTGCGAAGCTTCGATGACTTCAAGGGCAAGAAGATTCGCTTTCCCGGCGGCATCGTCGCGGAGACCTTCGCGGAGGTGGGCGTGCGTACCACGCTCCTGCCGGGCTCGGACGTCTATCCCGCTCTGGAACGCGGCACCATAGAGGCGGCTGACTTCGTCGGCCCGGCGGTCAACTACGAGCTCGGTTTCCACCAGGTCACCGACTACATCATCATGGGGCCCACCTCGACGCCGTGCCTGCATCAGCCCGTCGACCTCATGGACATCGCCATCCAGAAGCGCACCTGGGACCGGCTCTCCAGCCAGACCCAGGACCTCATGCACGATCTCGTCGCCGCCTACTCCCGCGAGCACTACGCCGCCATACAGGCGGCCAACCGTGCGGCCTGGCCGAAGTACGAGGAGGCGGGCGTGGAGGTCATCCACCTCACCGAGGAGGATGCCCAGCGGTTCCGCAAAGTGGCCATTCCGAAATGGTTCGAATGGGCCAACAAGGGCGAGGACGCCGCCGGGTTGTTCAAGATCCACCTGCAGGCCATGCAGGATCCGGCAATCGCGGTGATCAGCGAGGAAGACATCAAGGGCTTCACGCTGGACGCCTGACAGCCCATGCCGACGGCGGCGTGGCGTATTTCGCCACGCCGTCGCTGATCCATGCCGTGCCCATTACCGGGGACGGCGTTTTTTTGCCGGAGGGGAGTGCATGATCGATCTTCAGATCAGCTGGGAGCTGCCGCACTGGCTGTACTGGTCGCTCATTCTGTTTGGCCCGCTGGTGGTGATGTTCTTTGTCGAACGCAGCTACCGCAAGGGCGGCACCGTAACCGGCGGGACCGAGGAAGGGCCGGAGGCCGTTGCCCGGGAGTTCGCCCCGCCGGGCAACGCCGCCACCCGGGTGATCGACGCGATCAGCGGGTTCTCGGGGCGCTACGTGGCCTACTGGTCGCTGCTGGCGCCGTTCATCTATTCCTACGAGGTCCTGGCCCGCTACGCCTTCAACTCGCCCACCAACTGGGCGCATGAGTCCATGTACCTGATGTTCGGCATGCAGTACCTGCTGGCGGGTGCCTACACCCTGCGCGAGGACGGCCACGTGCGCGTCGACGTGCTGTATGCGCGCCTGCGCCCCGTCACCCGCTACGGCCTGGACATCCTGACCTCGGTCATCTTCTTCGTCTTCGCGCTGGCACTGACGGCAACGGCCTGGAACTTCTTCGCGCGCTCCATGAGCGGCGAGGACTATTTCTGGGCGACCGGCTACCGCAATGAGGTCTCCTTCACCGAGTGGGCGCTCCCTTACTGGCCCATCAAGTTCACGATCTTCCTCGGCGGGTTGCTCTTGTTGCTGGCCGGGATATCGCGGCTGGTCAAGGACTGGCAGTCCTTCCGGGAGGCACTGAGGCACCACACCGGGAGCCGCGCCCTGGGTTGGACGATGGTTTACGCGGCGGCATTTCTGGCCGTGGTCGTGGCGTGGGAGATCGGCAACATCGTGTTGTATTTCCCGCTGGAGGCGCCCGTTTCGCTGGAGGCCAGCCTGCAGGGCACCGGAATCGGGCTGCTGACCGTGGTCATGTTCGGATCGCTCATGGTGGCGCTTATGGCGGGGCTGCCCCTGGCCTTCGTCACTGGTGGACTGGGGCTGGTGTTCCTCTACATCATCGGCGATCAGGCATCACTGCACATCACGCCGTCGCGGATTTTCCCGCTGATGACCAACTACCAGCTCTCCGCCATTCCCCTGTTCATCTTCATGGCGGCGGTGCTGGAGAAGGCGGGGCTGATCGAAGAGCTATTCGACGTCGCCTACAAGTGGATGGGCAGCCTCAAGGGCGGGCTCGGCATCGCCACGGTGGCCGCCTCGACACTGCTCGCGGCCATGGTCGGGGTTATTGGTGCCGCCGTGGTGACCATGGGACTTATCGCGCTACCGGCCATGCTCAAGCGTCACTACGATCCCACCATCGCCCTCGGCTCAGTGATGGCCGGCGGAACGCTGGGCATTCTCATCCCGCCGTCGATCCTGGCCATCATCTACGGCGTGGTGGCCCAGCAGTCGGTCGGCGAGCTCTACATCGGAGCGGTCGTCCCCGGGCTGCTGCTGGCGGGCATGTATGGGTTGTTCATCTGGCTTCTGGCCACGTTCCGCCCGGGCAGCGGACCGGCGCTGCCTCCCGAGGACCGGGTGTCCTGGACGGAGAAACTGCGTCTGTTGCGGCAGATGATCGCGCCCATCGCGCTGGTCGCGTTGGTGTTGGGGGTCATATTCACGGGGCTCGCGACACCGGTGGAAGCAGCGGGTATCGGGACCCTGGGCGCTCTGGTCGTGGCGGCGATGCATCACCGCCTGACGTGGCCGAACCTTCACGCGGCCAGCATGACGACGCTCAAAGCCACGGCAATGGTCATGTGGATCATCTTCGGCGCCACGATCTTCGTCGGCTTCTATATCCGCCAGGGCGGCCAGGACTTCGTCATCGAGCTTATCCAGGCCAGCGGTCTTGGTCCCTATGGGGTCCTGCTGGTGATGATGATCGTGCTGATCGGGCTGGGCATGTTCCTGGACTGGGTGGGCATTCTGCTGCTGGCGGTGCCGATCTTCGTGCCCATCATCGAGTCCCTGGAGTTCTCGGGGCTGTTCGGTCTGCCGGGCGTGGAGCCGGGGGACATCGCCCTGTGGTTCGGCGTGCTCTACCTGGTCAATATGCAGATGTCGTTCCTGAGCCCGCCATTCGGCTACGCGCTGTTCTATATCCGGGGCGTGGCGCCGCCGGAGATCACCATGGGCATGATCTTCAAGGCCGCGTTGCCGTTCCTGGGATTGCAGGCGCTGGGGCTGTTCCTGGTGATCGTCTTCCCGGAGCTGATCACCTGGCTACCTAACAGGGTCTACGGCAACTGAAATGTTTAGCCAGCCACAGATGGACACGGATAAACACGGATGTTTTGCGCTTTTCTGTCGGGACCGGCGAACGGCGAGATGTCGATTGACCGCGTTGCACGCGGCCAATCGGTGTTCATCCGTGTTCATCTGTGGCTCAAAAAGGGGTTGGATTATTTTTCGACGAAGGCGCGCTCGATGACGTAGTCGCCCTTCTCGCCGAGCCGCGGCGAGATGCGCAGACCGCGCTCGTCCAGCAGGGCACGGGTGTCGGCGAGCATGGAGGGGCTGCCGCAGATCATGGCGCGATCGTCCTCCGGGCTCATCTCCGGCAGACCGATATCCTCGAAGAGCTTGCCGGTGCGGATGAGGTCGGTGATGCGCCCCTGGTGGCGGAACTCTTCCCGGGTGACGGTGGGGTAGTAGATCAGCTTCCGCTTCACCTCTTCGCCGAAGAACTCGTTCTCCGGCAGCTCGTACTGGATGAAGTCGGCATAGGCGAGCTCACTGACGTAGCGCACGCCGTGCACCAGGACGATCTTCTCGAAGCGCTCGTAGACCTCCGGATCCTGGATCAGACTGAGGAACGGCGCCAGACCGGTACCCGTGCCCAGCAGATACAGGTGCTTGCCGGCGTGGAGGTCGTCCAGCACCAGCGTGCCGGTGGGCTTGCGGCTGACGAATACCACGTCGCCTTCCTTGACGTGGCGCAGGCGGGAGGTCAGGGCGCCGTCCGGCACCTTGATGCTGTAGAACTCGAGGTGGTCTTCATAGTTCGGGCTGGCCACGCTGTAGGCGCGCATGACGGGCTTTCCGTCGACTTCGAGCCCGAGCATGACGAACTGACCGTTTTCGAACCGCAGACTCGGCTCGCGGGTCGTGCGGATGCTGAATAGCGAATCATTCCAGTGATGTACGCTCAGAACGCGCGCGGCGGCCAGCTTGCTCATTCCGTCCTCCCGGTAACCTGATTGCGTCCGGACATATGGGGTCGCGGAGCGCAATTTCCACTGGCGGGCGATGATAGAACGAACCCGTATTAAGTCAAAAATGATTTATTCGAATAAGCTATAAACGCTTCGGAACATCCCGGCATACGGTCATCGCACCAGGACGGTATTTCGGAAACCGCGAATGAACGCGGAGTCTTCCGAAACGTTCAGCGCGGGATATCGCCCGCGGGCAGTCGGGACTGGTCAGGCCATCGGCCCGGCCGTGCTCGTTGGGTCTTGACCCCGGCTCACCGCCCTTCGCCTGGTACCCGCCCTGCGTGGGATCCGGATTTACGATCAGCGACCGTCGGCACCCATGCGCGGCGCTATCGGCCCTTGAATTCCGGATCACGCTTGTCGAAGAAGGCCCGAACGCCCTCGCGGACGTCCTCGCTGGCGTTGGCGATCATCACCGACAGCTGAGCGTCGCCCAGTGAATGCTCGAAGCTCGTATCGGCGGCACGCTGCATCATGCGCTTGGTCAGGCGCGCGGCAAGTGGTGCGGCGCCGGCCAGGCGTCGGGCCAGGGCCAGGGTTTCCGCCTCCAGCGCATCGTGGGCGATGACCTCCGTCGCCAAGCCCAGGGCCTTTGCCTCGGTGGCATCGTAAACCTCCGAGAGCAGGGACATCCTCAGCGCGCGGTCCAGGCCCATGAAGCGGGGGAACAGCCAGGCGCCGCCTTCGTCGGGCAGCAGGCCCACGCGGCCGCTGGTATCGCCCATCTTCGCCCGGTCCGACACCATCCGGATATCGCAGGCGAGGGCCAGCGCGAGACCCCCGGCCACGGCCGGTCCGTTGACCATGGCAATGACCGGCTTGTCGACGCGGGCAAGCGCCTGCATGACGCGATGCATACCGTCGCGCATCTCGCGCGCATGGCCCAGCTGGCTTTCCAGCGCCGTCCCGTGATCCGGGTCGTCGCCGGCGATGTCGCCGCCGGCGCAGAAGCCGCGGCCGGCCCCGGTGACGATCAGCACGCGCAGGCTGTCGTCGCGCAGGTATGTCTCCAGGGCATCGACCATTTCCTCGCACAGGCGCGTGGTATAGGCGTTCATCCGGTCCGGACGGTTCAGCGTCAGGCGGGCGATGGCGGATTCGACGTGCTCCAGGCGAATGGTCTCGTAGCTTGTCTGCATCTTGTTCACGGCTCCTGCGTGTCTGCGTCTTCGGGGTTTAGGATAGGGGTTCAGCGACCCGCAAGCCCAACGAGAAACCAGACGACGGAGGAAACCCGTGAGCCAGTACGAGGACATTCGCTACGAGGTGGACGGCGGCATTGCCACGATCACGCTGGACCGGCCGGACAAGCTCAATGCCTGGACCCGCGCCATGCAGCAAAGCGTCGCGTCGGCCATGGCAGAGGCGGCGGCGGACCCCGCCGTGCGGGTCATCCTCATCACCGGTGCCGGCCGGGGGTTCTGCGCCGGCGCGGATATGAGCCTGCTTCAGGGCCTGGACGCGGACAACGCCGGTGAGGCGACTTCCGGCGGAGCGGCAACGCCGGTCGAGGCCGGTGGGACGGCGCCGGGGCCGGACATAAGCCGCGACTATGGCGGGCGTTTCGGCTACATACTGCGTTGCCCGAAGCCGGTGATCGCCGCCGTCAACGGGCCGGCCGCGGGCCTGGGCCTCGTGGTGAGCCTCTACGCGGACGTGCGTTTCGCGGCCCAGGAGGCCGTTTTTACCACCGCATTCGCCCAGCGCGGCCTCGTCGCCGAGCATGGCGTGAGCTGGCTGCTGCCACGGTTGGTCGGCCCGGCCCATGCCTTCGATCTGCTGCTGTCTGCGCGCAAGGTGAAGGCCGACGAGGCCGAGCGCATCGGGCTCGTGAATCAGGTCTTCCCCCAGGAGGGATTCATGGACTTCGTGCGGGCGTATGCGAGCCACCTGGTCGAAACGGTGTCGCCGCGCTCCATGGCGGTCATGAAAGCCCAGATTTACAAGGCCCTGCATCAGGACTTCAACGCGGCCCTGGAGACGGCGGACGCGGAGATGGAAGCAAGCTTCGCCAGCGACGACTTCAGGGAGGGTGTGGCGCACTTCATGGAGAAGCGCGCTCCTGACTTCAAAGGACTGGGTTAGCCGCTTATGAACGCGGATGGACGCGAATTACTCAACGGCGCAGCAGCGTTTCGCGGCGGCGCCGCTGCCTGCGGTTGGCTTGTGACCGGCAACTGCAGGAGCGGCGCAAGCCGCGATTCGCATTGGATACAGAGGACCTATCGCGCCTCGCGGCGCTCCTACAGCTTCAAAGGACGGTGTTAGCCACAGATAAACACGGATGAACACCGATTCGTCTGGGGTTCGGGCTCGGGGTGCACGATGTAGCCACCGTGACGAATGGGTCGTGGCGGCGTTTTGGGCCGTTGGCTTCAACTCATCTGTGTCTATCCGTGTCCATATGTGGCTAACCGTCTTTGGTCTCTTCGGCCGCCTGGAGGCGCAGGTCGCGCTTGATGACCTTGCCGTTGGCGTTGCGGGGTAGCGGCGCCTCCTGGAGGGTGAGGTAGTCCGGCACCTGGTAGTCGGCTAGATGCTGGCGGCAGTAGGCGCGGATCTGCTCGGGATCGGTGCCGGGTTCACTGACCATGACGAAGGCGTGCACCTTTTCGCCCAGTACGGGATCGGGCCGGGCGACCACGGCGGATTCCACCACGGCCGGGTGGTGGGCGAGGACGCTTTCCACCTCGGCGCTGAATACCTTGTAGCCGCCGCGGTTGATCATGTCCTTCTTGCGGTCGAAAACCCGCACGAAACCATCGGCGTCCTTGGAGCCGATGTCTCCGGAGCGCCAGTAGCCGCCAGCGAAGCTGTCGGCCGTGGCCTCCGGGTTGTTCCAGTAGCCCGGCACCACCATCGGACCGGCGATCCAGATCTCGCCGGCTTCGCCGTGCGGGACTTCCCGGCCACTATCATCCATCACGCGGACGTCGCCGCAGTCCACCACCTGGCCGACGCTGTCCAGGTGGTCGTCGGTGAACCGGGCGGGCATGATGGTGGTGGGGGAGGTGGTCTCCGTGGCCCCGTAGGCGTTCATCAGCTCCAGGTTGGGCAGTTTCTCGCGCAGCCGCTGGATGGTGGCCTCGGGCATGGGTGCGCCGCCGAAGGCGCCGATGCGCCACTGGCTGAGATCGTGGGATTCGAAATCCGCGCGCATCAGGCAGAGGTTGTACATTGCGGGGACCATCACCGTATGACTGACGCGTTCCTCGCTAGCCAGCCGGTTGAACACCCGTGCGTCGAACTCCCGCATGAGCACCGTGCAGCCGGCCACCCGGACCATGGAAAGGATGATGGCGACCAGCCCGGTTACATGGCTGGCCGGCACGGCCAGTACCGAACGCTCACCCGTGCGCAGCGCCAGCGCCTGTTCCAGGTGCATGACCGAGTGCACGATATTCAGATGGGTGAGCATGGCACCCTTCGGGCGGCCGGTGGTTCCCGAGGTGTACAGAATGACCGCAGTCTCCTCCTCGTCGACCCGTGCCCCATGGACGCCGGCGGCGGCCTCGGAGAGCAGTGTCTCGAACCGCCAGGCGGCAGGGCATTCTCCGCCCACGGCAAAGCGGTGCTGCAGCCGTGGCAGGGATTCGAAGGCGGGCAGCCGGTCCGCCAGGCGTGCCTCGAACAGCAGCGCCCGCGCCTCGCAGTTGCCGAGGATGTAGCCAAGCCCCTCGGCCTGTTCGCGGATGGTCAGCGGGACCGCCACGGCCCCCAACCGCGCGGCGGCGAGCACGCCGATGACGAACTCCGGCTCATTACCGATGAGCAGCGCCACGCGGTCCCCGGGATTGAGGCCGTGGGCGGCCAGGTTTGCCGCCACCCGCTCCACCCGCGTCTCCAGCTCGCGGTAGGTCAGCCGCCCGCCGGCGTGAACCACCGCATCGCCTTCGGGATTGGCGGTCAGGGCGTCACGGAAGAGCTCATCGACGGATGCCGGGCGGTCTCGAAAGCAGGTGACCACCCGGTCCCGGAAATGGGCTTCGGTGCGCTTCGCGAAGCGGCCGTCATCGGGCCATTGCATTGGCGTCCCCCGTCTCGGCGCGTTCATGGGCCTCACTTGAGCATGAGTGAACGCGCGGCGGACGGCAAGGGAGAAACGCCGGCGCCGAAATTGCGCCGCGGGGCTCGAACGATAAGCCCGTCCCGCGGCCTGTCAGGGCCCGCGCAAACCGGTCATCTCCTGCAGCTGGCCCCTTCGGAGTCCGTAGGTCGGCATCGGCGAAGCCGACGCCGACAATCGGTGGCGGGATGTCGGATGGTAAGCCCATTGCGCGGCCTGTCGAGGCCGCGCAAACCGGTCAGTGGGTATCCCGAAGATCCTGCTCGAGCGTGAAGTACTGGCTGGTGGCGCCGCGGGGCGCTTCGCGGGCGCGGCGGAACTCGTCCTTGGCCACCACCCGCAGATGGACCTCGTCGGGGCCGTCCAGGAAGCGCATGGCCCGGCCCCAGGTCCACAAATAGCTCAGCGGCGTGTCCGGCGTCAGTCCCATGGCACCGAAGATCTGCATGGCCCGGTCCACGATCCGGGTCTGCAGCTGGGCGGCCACCACCTTTATGCCGGAGACCGCGGTGCGCGCCGCCCTGGCGCCATGCTCGTCGATCTGCCAGGCAGCCTGCAGCACCAGCAGCCGGGCCTGGTCGATCTCCAGCCGGGAGTGGGCGATCCAGTCGGCGACGTTGGCGTGCTCGCTGAGGTACTTGCCGAAGCTGCGCCGCTCCATGGCACGCTCGCGCATGAGCTCCAGGGCCACCTCGCACTGGCCGATGGTGCGCATGCAGTGATGGATGCGGCCGGGCCCGAGCCTTGCCTGAGCCATGCGAAAGCCCTGGCCTTCATCTCCCAGCAGATTGCCGGCCGGCACCCGCACGTCGCGAAAGACCAGCTCGCAATGCCCCTCGGCGGCGCGGTGATGCATGATGGGGATGTTGCGGACCACCTCCAGTCCGGGCGCGTCCATGGGCACCAGAACCATGCTGTGGCGGGCATGGGGGTCCGCGTCTTCGCCCTCGTCGGAGACGCCGAGGACGATGGCCAGCCGGCAATTGGGGTGGGCCGGACCGGTAATGAACCACTTGCGGCCGTTGATGACGTACGCGTCGCCGTCGCGACGGATGCTGGTCTGGATATTGGTGGCGTCGGAGGAGGCGACGTCCGGCTCGGACATGGCGAAGCACGAGCGTATCTCCCCCTCCAGCAGGGGCATCAGCCAGCGCTCGCGCTGCTCCGGCGTGGCGAACAGATTGAGCAGCTCCATGTTGCCGGTATCGGGCGCGTTGCAGTTGAACACCTCCGGTGCCCACGGCAGTCGGCCCATGATCTCCGCCAGCGGGGCGTATTCCAGGTTGGTCAGTCGCGTGCCCGGCGCGTCCTCCGGCAGCTCAGGCAGGAACAGGTTCCACAGCCCGTCCCACTTGGCCAGCGCCTTGAGGTCTTCCATGAGCTGCAGCGGAAATTGCCCGTCGGCCACTGCCCGGTGCCACTGCAGGTTGTGCGGCAGGAGGTAGTCTTCCAGGAAATCCTGCACCTGGCGGCGCAGGGTCTGAACGCGGGGGGCGTAGCCGAAATCCATAGTCTGCCTCTTGCGTTTGCTCGGGTCCGGGGTTCGCGCGTCAGGACCCAAAGGTATCGCAGCAGGCTAGATTGAAGGTCGATGGGCCACGTTGATCGAGATCAATGGCCCGGGCGGGCGCCCCGCA
>JACDUA010000093.1 GCA_013519935.1 Ectothiorhodospiraceae bacterium WFHF3C12
CATGGCGGGGCCGGCCAGTGCCATGGCCATCTCCATCCTCATGGACGCCGTACCGGCGGAGCGCCGGGGCCGGGCCATGGGGACCGTCATGGGCGCCTTCTCCGCGGCGTCGGTGCTCGGCGTTCCGGCCGGGCTGGAGTTGGCGCACTGGGCGGGGTGGCGCGCGCCGTTCCTGGTCATCGGTGGCGTGATTCTGCTTCTGGCCCTGGTTACGGCCTGGCGGGTGCCGTCCATGCGCGGACACCTGGAGGGTGACGACGCGGAGTTGCCCGACCGCAGCCGCCTGGCCGCATTGCTGGGGGATTACCGGGCGTGGCTGGCCTACGCCACCATTGGCGTCTCGGTGGTCTCCGGCTTTCTGTTGATCCCGAACCTGTCCACGTATTACCAGCTGAACATGGGTTATCCGCGGGAAGACATCGGCCTGCTGTTCCTGGTGGGCGGCAGTATCAGCTTCTTCACCATGCGCCTCGCCGGGCGCACGGCGGATCGGCTGGGGCCACTGGCCGTCACCGTGACCGCCTCACTGGGTTACCTGGCTGTCCTCTACTGGGGCTTCTACCTCGCACTGCCCTGGCTGCCGGTCATGCTGCTGTTCTGCGCGTTCATGATCGCCCGCACCACCATGGCGGTGTCGGCCAACACGGTGGTGAGCTGGGTGCCCAGGCCCCGGGAGCGCGCGGCATTCATGTCCGTGAAGAACGCCTTTCAGCACTTCTCCGCGGCGGGCGGGGCGTTCCTGTCCTCTCATATCCTCTCCCAGGACGAGACCGGCGCCCTGCTCCACGTGCCGGAGCTAACGCTCCTTGCCATGGTGCTGGCACTGGGGCAGCCCGTGTTCATGGCGCTGTTGCTGCGCCGGCTGCACGTGAGGCTCTGACGATTCACCGACCCACGCCATTGACTCGGCCTGCAGCGGCGCCAAGTCTATTCAGACCAGGCCGACGAAGAGGTTCCGGGGGTCCATGTCGAGACGCAAGCGCTACCCGGTGGCGCCGTCGCTCAAGGACATCGAGACGGCGGTGGGCACGGGAGAAGCCGAGCGAGTCGCGGAGCACGGCGTGGAGTACCTGCGAGTGCGTCGCGATTCGCGTATGGCGCCGCGGGGCGTTGCCGCCGTCGACGGCCGCGTGGTTCCCGACTACCCTCATATCGCCCGGGTTTTCGCGCTCTCCGCGGGCATCGCGGAGAATTTCGAAGGACCCTTCTACGCCGAAGAGAAGATCGACGGTTACAACGTGCGGCTGGTGCGCACCCAGGGCCGTTTTCTGCCGCTGACCCGCAGCGGTCAGCTGTGTCCGTTCACGCTGGACCGGCTCCCGGACCTGGTGGATCCCGAAGCCCTGCACCGTTTCTTCGACGCCCATCCCGACATGGTGATCTGCGCCGAAGTCGCCGGACCGGGGAATCCCTACATGGACACCATCTCCCCCCATGGCGGGGAGGACGTGGCCTTGCTGGTTTTCGACCTGATGCGCTATGACGATCAGCGCTTCGTCGGCGTGGAGGAGCGCGAGGCCATACTCGATGCGTTCCCCGAGATACCCCAGGCGCCGAAGCTCGGCCGGTTCACGGACGCGGACCTCGAGGCGCTGGGCGCGGCCATCCTGCGCATCGATGCCGACGGTGGTGAGGGCGTCGTGCTCAAGCCCCCGGGCGACGGGCTGCGACTCAAATACGTCTGTCCGAGCATCAACCTGCAGGACATCGCCAGCGAAGCGGCCCTGGAGATGGAGACGCCCGGCGAGTTCTATACCCACCGGGTCGTGCGCATGGTCATGGCGCTGCACGAACTGGGCCGACAGGACCGGATTCCGGAGCTGGGCGCCGCCATGGGTCACGCGCTGGTGGACGGCTTCGACCGCGCGCTGTCCCAGGTTGAGCAAAGCGGTCATCTCGCCAAGCGCTACCATATCCGCCTGCGCGACGAGCGCACCGCCGACGAGCTGCTGGAGCGCCTCAACGCCGGTTCGAAAACGATCCGCGCCCGGGAGGTCTCGCGCCGCAAGCTGGGTGAGCACACCGAGCTGGTCTTCGAGAAGATCTTCCGCAAGTCCACGTCGAAGCTGGAAACCCTGCTCAAGGGCGGGCCGATTTTTGACTGACTGCGTATGGTCAGCCACGGATGAACACGGATGGACACGGATAAAACAGTCCAGCCGCAGATGGACGCGGATTCACGCAAATTGTCGTTCGATCGGGTGAGGGCACCGCGATGGTCCGGTGACCAGCGAGTAGCGTGGAATAGCGCAGCGTTATCCACCACGGGTGTGGGCCCGGAGCATCCGCCGTTGAGCGAGCAGCCTGTTGGAAATCGGCGCCCCCGCCGCGGCGCCTCGCCGGGCGTGTTCGCGGCCATGGGCCGCTTGTATGTTGGCGGCGGCACATGGGGTCGGGCGTTCTCCGCCATTCGGGCTTCGGCGTCGGTCACGTGCAATCGCGCCTTGCGGCGCTCCTACAGCTGCCGGTGCTCAAACACGAATCTGCGTTGATCCGCGTTAATCAGCGGCTAGTCTTGCTCTTTTTCGGCGATGAGATGGTCCAGCAGCCCCCGCAGTCGGTCAGGGGGCATCAGCCTCAGACCCACCTTTTCCGCCCAGCCCACCAGGCCCTGGTCCGCGGAGGCCACCGCGGCGTCCAGCTCGATGGCGAGCAGGATCACGTCCAGGTCCTCGCTGGAGTCCAGCAGCCCCGTTCGCAGGGCGTCGCGGTAGCGCTCGCGCAGCCACTTGATGGTCCGGTCCACGCTCCTGGGCTGGACGTCGCGGACGGCCTTTTCGGCCACCCGCAGGCCACGGTCCATGCGCGAGCGGATGTCGTCGATGAGCTCGTAGAGAAACCCGCCCGGCACCGTTATCTCATGGCGCTTGGGCGCGCGCAGGTTGATGACGAACTCCAGGTCGGCCGGCAGGCGATCGGCATCGGTGAAGTGGTGGAGCTCGTTGAGCACCGATGGCGGCATGTAGAAGGCGGCCCGGTCCTCCACCTGAACCGCCAGGCGAACGAAGGCGTTGACGGCCGCCGTCGTGTCATCCCCGAAGACGGCGGAAACCGTCGGATTGGTGAACACGCTGGTGTCCAGGACGATGGCGCTGGGAGTATTTTCGCTCACGCTGTTACCGAAACTCTGTCCACCCATCCGGAACAGTAACGCCCGCGCCGTCGCCTGTCCAAAGCCGGGCGCCGCCCCCGCGGCGAGAGCTCGCTACTGGCGCCGGCGCCCATGACGCCAGTAGACCAGGGCATAGAGCAGGGCATTCCAGGCGGCGATAGCGCCGGCCATAGCCAGGATCAGGGTCGGGCTCAGCGCCCGCGGATACACGAGCGGCGCCAGGTAGTGGGCGATGAAGCTGCCTTCGTAGAAGCCCTCGCCGGCGGCACGCCGAAGGGTGATCTCCAGCGGCGTCAACGGGCAATACCAGCCGGCCAGATTGACCCAGACCGACCACGCCGCGCAGGGAACGTGCACCCAGGCCAGGCGGGGCCAGCGCAGGCACAGTAGGGCGCCGAACAGAACGAACGCGACGAAGGCGAGATGCAGCAGGAGCACCGCATCCGCCAGGGTCGACCAGGGCATGATTGCGCCGCGCCCCGTCAGGCTTCAGGCAATGCGCTCCCGGGGCACGGCGAACCAGGTGCCCCGGGCGATGGCCAGACACGCGCCGGAGGCGTCGAACAGCGCCGTGCCGCTGTACTGTTTTCGGCCTTCCTCCCCCTCCCGCCAGCCCACGACAACGTAGGGTTCCGTGGCGGGGACCGTGCCGCGCAGCTCGGTGGTCATCTCGCCCAGGAGCAGCACCTCGACTTCGCCCTGGCCCAGCGCGAAGGCGCCGGGGCAATCCAGGGCGGCCCAGACGAATTCGGCCTTTACGTTGCCCTGCTTGTCGGCAACGCTCGCCTCGGGGGTCCAGGCGGCGGCCACCGCCTGGCCGTCCTCCAGTGGTCCGGCGAATACACGCAGGCCGTCCCCGGGATGCCGGTCCATGCCGCAGACGAAGCAGCCGCGGAAGGTGTCCTCGGTCTGTCCGCGGTAGTGGCGCATGGCCGCCCGGGCCTGTTCGATGGTCGGCGCGGGCGGCGGCTCCAGTGTCATCCGCCCCGGCCGGGCGCGCGCCACCGCCCGCCCGTCGTCCAGGAGCGCATAGCCGTCGTCCGTGGGCCGCAGGCCGAGCGGACGCTCCAGGGGCGGCGGGGCGGTCAGCCGCACCGTCGCGCAATCCCCAACCAGTGGACCGAGTAGCCCGGCCACGTAGCCGCCGTTCGCGGAGTTCGGCGGACCGTTGAATCTGCGGCTGATGGTTAGCGTATCGGCTGGCGTGGATGTCACTGCGTACTCCGTTTCGTATCGGTCGGTAAGGTGCACAGGGTCACAGGCAGACCATTGCGGCCGGTGTCAGAATCTACCCATCGGACTGTGTTGGGGCGATAGAACACCATAGTGCCTTCAAGTATCCCTTGACAGCAGTCCGCCGGGGAAGCCGTGTCACGCTGATCGGTTGAAATCCGCCCATTATCTGGCCGTGTGGGAGCCGCGCCGCGGCGGTGCCCTAACATGCGTGTACGGAATCGGGGGTCCGTCGACCAGGGACCGGTCGCCACGAAAACGAGAATGACAGCCATGTGGGAAACCGCAACACCGGCGGAGCTCAAGCGACTGACCGATCAGATCGGCAGCGGCATATTGATGCTGGAGGTCTGTGGTGACCGCCGCTATCGGCTACTGTCGTTGAACTGCCGCATCGAACAGGCGACCGGACTGCGTCACGAGGACATGACCGGCCGGTACATGGACGAGTTGCTCTCCGAGGAGGAGCGCGAGCGCGTGCTCGGTCGCTACGACCAGTGCGTGGAAACCGGTGAGGTCCTGCAGTACGAGGAAGGTCTGAGATTCATCGGGCGCGTGGTCCGCTGGCGGACCGTGCTGACGCCCATCAAGGACGATACCGGCCAGGTGGTCCGGCTCATGGGGAGCACCATCGACGTCAGCGACCGCCATGAGCTGGAAGCCCGGCTGCGCGGTGTCGTCGACGAGCTCCGGGAGAGCGAAAGCCAGCTGCAGCTCGCCCTGCAGGGCGGCGATATCGGCGTATTCGAATGGCGCATGCGCGAGCAACGCGTCTTCGCCAACGACGGCTGGGCGCCGACGCTGAACTTCTTCGGTGGCCCCATCGAGATGACCTCCAGCGAGTGGATACGGATTGTCCATCCCGATGACCGGGCGGTGGCCGTGGCCGCTGGTGAGCGGGCGCTGGACAACGCCACTGCGAGCTACACGGTGGAGTACCGCGTCCGCAACATGGAGGGCGACTGGCGCTGGCTGCACACCCACGGGACGGTCGTCGAATGGAACGAGGACGGAGAGCCGGCGCGGGTATGCGGCACCTTCAGGGACATCACGCAGCAGACCCGCGACCGCGAGGCCCTGCGCAAGGTCACGGAGGAGCTGCAGTACCAGGCGGTGCACGACAGCATGACCGGGGCCCTGAACCACGGTGCGATCATGGACGTGCTGGAACGCGAGCTCGAGCGTGCCCGCCGCGACGGCGGCGCGGTAACCGTCGCGTTCATAGACGCGGACCATTTCAAGCACATCAACGACAGCCAGGGCCACCCCGTGGGCGACGAGGTGCTCACCGGGCTTGTCCGGCGTATCCGCGACGTGCTCCGGCCCTACGATCACCTCGGCCGCTATGGCGGCGAGGAGTTCATGGTCATCGCCACGGGTCCGGGCGCGGTTGGCCTGGCCCTGTACGAACGGCTTCGCCAGGCGGTTGGCGCGCGGCCGGTGGTCACGGCGGCCGGCGCCATCGCCGTGACCGTGAGCCTCGGTGTGGCGGTGTGCCAGGGCGGCAGTTGCGGCAAGGCCGAGCTGGTGCGCCTGGCCGACCGGGCCCTGTACCGGGCCAAGGCAGCAGGCCGTAACCGGGTGGTCATGGCGGAGCAGGCCGATGACGGTCACGAGGCCCTGGCCGAATGAGTACCTGGGGCTGACGGACGGGCGGCGGGTTTCGAATACCCGCGCATTCCCTAACGGTAGCCCTGAGCCTGCAGCTTGAACAGGTGGGCATAGACGCCGTCCTCGGCCATGAGCGCGTCGTGGCTGCCCCGCTCGACGATGCGCCCCTCCTCCATCACCACGATCTGATCGGCCATGCGCACCGTGGAGAACCGGTGCGAGATCAGGATGGCGATCCGCTCCCGGGTAAGCTCGCGGAAGTGTTCGAAGACCTGGGCTTCGGCTTCGGCGTCCATGGCGGCGGTGGGCTCGTCCAGCACGAGGATGTCCGCCTCGCTGCGCATGAAAGCCCGGGCCATGGCGATCTTCTGCCACTGGCCGCCGGAGAGCTCGCGCCCGCCCTGGAACCAGCGCCCGAGCTGGGTTTCGTAGCCCGACGGCAGGGTCTCGATGAAGCTGTCCGCCATGCCCTTCTCGGCGGCATCGCGCCACTGCGCCGGTTCGTCGAAGCGGCGCACGTCGCCGGCGCCGATGTTCTCTCCCACCAGCATCTGGTAGCGGACGAAGTCCTGGAAAATGACGCCGATGCGCCGGCGCAGGACCGCCTCGTCCCATTCCTCCAGGTCGCGGCCGTCCAGCAGGATGCGCCCCTCGCTGGGACTGTACAGACGGGTCAGCAGCTTGATCAGGGTGGTCTTGCCGGAGCCGTTCTGGCCCACCAGCGCCAGGCTCTGGCCCGGCGGGATGTGCAGGTTCACGTCCACCAGGGCGGACGCCTCGTTGCCCGGGTAGGTGAAGCTCACGCGCTCGAAGCGCACGCCGTCGCCGGGCACGAGACCCTCCGTGGCGTGGCCGGTCTGTGCCGGCACGGGCTGCTCCAGGTACTCGTAGAGATTGGACAGATAGAGGTTATCCTCATACATGCCGCTGATGGCCGTTAGGCTGGCGCTGACCGCGGCCTGGCCCTGGCGGAAGACCATCAGGTACATCGTCATCTGACCCAGGCTGATCCGGCCCATGACCGTGTCGTGGACGATCCAGGCGTAGGCCCCATAGAAGGTCACCGTACCCACCAGGCCCAGGGTGAAGCCCCAGAAATCCCTGCGCAGGGTCAGGCTGCGATCCTCCCGGTAGAGGCGGTTGAAGATCTCGCGGTAGCGCTGCAGCAGCAGCGGGCCGAGCTGGAAGAGCTTGACCTCCTTGGCGCTGTCCTCGCGGGCCAGCACGGTTTCCAGATACATCTGCTTGCGCGTCTCCGGCGAGCGCCAACGGAACAGCCGGAACGCATCGCCGGAGAACTTGGCCTCGGAAAAGAACTGCGGGAGGCCGCCGGCAATCAGGATGAGCACCGCCCAGGGCGAGAAGCCGATCAGCAACGCGCCATAGCTGACCAGTGAGATACCGTTCTGGATCAGCCCGAAGGTCTTGTTGACGAGGCCCAGGGGGCGGCTGGAGGCCTCACGCCGGGCGCGGGTGAGCTTGTCGTAGAACTCCGAGTCCTCGAAGTGGGCCAGCTGCAGGGTCAGCGCCTTCTCCAGGATCATGACGTTGACCCGCTGGCCGAGCAGCGCCCGCAGCAGCGACTGCACGGTGGAGATGCCGCGTTGGGCGCCGGCGATGGCGGCCATGATCAACCCTTCGCCTGCCACCAGCAGGAACAGCCCGGTCAGCGCCGCCGGCCCGCCCTGCTCCACGGTCTCGATGGCAGCCACCACGCCGTCGACGATGAGCTGGCCGATGTAGGCCGCAGCCGCCGGCAGGACGCCCGCCACCAGGGTGCACACCGCCAGCACCACCGTCAGCAGGGCGCTGGTCGTCCAGACCAGCTCGATGGCCCGGCGGCTGTAACGGAATACGCCCAGGTAGCGGCGCAGCAGACTCTGGCTTTCGTCGGCGTTGGCGGGGTCGGGCGGGGGTGACATGGCCGGCAGTGTACCGGAACCTCGCAGCCAGCGCCGACGCGCCTCGGCGGGTTACTTGCGGGCGTTCATCCACTCCAGCATGGGCTGCTCGACGTCCTGCTCGGAGTGGGTGCGGTAGTAGACGTCCAGATGGCCGTAGCCGGGCGAATACTTCACCTGGAAGTCCGGGCTGGCGGTGCTGCAGGGCCGGTCCAGCCCAGCTCGCCGACGAAATGGACCACCGGCACCGTCACGTCCCGGGTGTCGTCATGGCCCGGATTCGGGTTGCCGGCGTAGCCGGCGAGTTCGCTCAGCAGGGCTCCCCGGTCCGGTCGCGGCGCAGCGCTTCCAGCGCGCCCTCCTTGAGGCCTCATCGGGAATAGGCCAGACGCGCAAGCCAGGATTTTATCGACGGCAGCCGTTGCGTTTTGGGTGGCGCGTCCGGATATATCGGGAAGTGGCCGCAAAGAGGGCTTGCCTTGACCAAGATGTCGATCCAATCCCGCACCCTGCGCGGTTCCCTGTTTCTGGCGGTCCTGACCTTCGTGTTGACCGGTTCGCCGGCCCTGTCCGCGGCGACGGGGGAGGCGCTATGGAATGCCTTGCGCAGTGGCGGCCACGTGGTGCTCATGCGCCACGCCATTGCTCCGGGTACCGGCGATCCCGCGGATTTCGAGCTCGGTGACTGTTCGACTCAGCGCAATCTCTCGGAGCGCGGCCGGGAACAGGCCAGGAATATCGGTGAGCGCTTCAGATCGAACGAGGTCAGTGATGTGGCCGTTTACTCGAGCCAGTGGTGCCGTTGCCTGGATACGGCGCGGCTGCTGGGACTCGGCGAAGTAACGCCTTACGAAGGGCTGAATTCCTTTTTCGGTCGCCGGGAACAGCGCGACACCCGCCTGGCGCAGATGCGCGAGCTGATCGACCGGGAGGCCGGCGGCAGGACGCTGGTGCTGGTGACTCATCAGGTCAATATTACCGGCCTGACCGGCGTGTTTCCGTCATCGGGTGAGATGGTGGTGGTGAAGCCCGGCGAGAGCGGCCTGGAGGTGGTGGGGACGCTGCCGCCGTGATCGCGGATTCGCGGCGAGGTCGCCGCTCCCACGCCGCCACGGCCGGATCCACGGTACCTGTAGGAGCGGCGCAAGCCGCGATCGCCCGCCGCAGATCACCCCCCATCGCGCCTTGCGGCGCACCTATACCCGCCGGAGACGATTCGTAGGAGCGGCCCATGGCCGCGAACACCCCTGCGCCCTGGCGCCTTTGCGTGAGGCCCGACCTACAGCTCCAGGTCCTTGTCCGTTACCGCCCCGAAGCAGGCCGAGGACACCAGCTTGGCGTACTTGGCCAGCACCCCGCGGCGGTAGCGCGGCTCGGGTTTGTTCCAGGCCGAGCGGCGGCGCTGGAGCTCTTCGTCGGAGACGTTGAGCTGGAGCAGGTTGCGGTCGGCGTCGATGGTGATCTCGTCGTCCTCCTGCACCAGGCCGATGGTGCCGCCCACGTAGGCCTCGGGCGCCACGTGGCCCACCACCATGCCGTAGGTGCCGCCGGAGAATCGCCCGTCGGTGATCAGCCCCACGGAATCGCCCAGGCCGCGGCCAATCAGCGCCGATGTGGGGGCGAGCATCTCGCGCATGCCCGGGCCGCCCTTGGGCCCCTCGTAGCGCACCACCACCACGTCGCCCGCCTTGACCCGATCATTGAGGATGGCCTGCATGCACTCCTCCTCGGAGTCGAACACCCGGGCCGGGCCGGTGATCTGGCGCTTCTTGATGCCGGTGACCTTGGCCACGGCGCCTTCCTCGGCCAGGTTGCCGCGCAGGATGGCGAGATGACCCCTGTCATAGAGCGGCTTGTCGAAGGGCATGATGATGTTCTGATCCGCCGGCGGATCGGCCGGGACGTCGGCCAGCAGCTCTTCAATGCTCTTGCCGGCCACGGTCATGCAGTCGCCGTGGAGCAGGCCGCGCGCGAGCAGCATTTTCATCACCTGGGGTGTGCCGCCGACTTCGTGGAACTGGCTGGTGACGTAGGTGCCGGACGGCTTGAGGTCGCAGAGCACGGGCACCTTGTTGCGGATGGCCTCCACGTCGTCGATGGAGAAGTCCACCTCGCAGGCGTTGGCGATGGCCAGCAGGTGCAGCACCGCGTTGGTGGAGCCACCCAGGGCCATGACCACGGCGAAGGCGTTCTCGAAGGCCTCGCGGGTCATGATGTCCCGGGGCAGGCGCTGGTGGCGGATGGCGTCCACCAGCACCTCGGCCGCGCGGGCCGCCACGGTCTTCGCCTCCTCGTCCACGGCGGAGACCGTGGACGAGCCCATGAGGCTCATGCCCATGGCCTCGAAAGCGCTGGACATGGTGTTGGCGGTATACATGCCGCCGCAGGAGCCCGCCCCCGGGCAGGCGTTGCGCTCGACGCCGAGCAGGTCCTCGTCGGAGAGGTTGCCGGCGGAGTACTGGCCCACGGCCTCGAAGGCGGAGACGATGGTCAGATCCTGGTCCTTGTAATGGCCGGGCTTGATGGTGCCGCCGTAGACGAAGATGGCCGGGATGTTGAGCCGGGCGATGCCGATCATCGCCCCCGGCATGTTCTTGTCGCACCCGCCGGTGGCCAGCACGCCGTCCATGCGCTGGCCGTTGCAGACCGTCTCGATGGAGTCGGCGATCACCTCACGGGAAACCAGCGAGTACTTCATGCCCTCGGTGCCCATGGAGATGCCGTCGGAAATGGTGATGGTGCCGAAGCTCTGGGGCATGGTCCCGGCGGCGCGCAGCGCCTCGGCGGCCTGGGCGGCCATGGCCCCGATGCCCATGTTGCAGGGCGTGATGGTGCTGTGGGCGTTGCCGACGCCGACGATGGGCTTGTCGAAGTCCTCGTCCCGGAAGCCTGTCGCCCGCAGCATGGCGCGGTTCGGCGTGCGCTCCACGCCCTGGGTGATCACCTTGCTGCGCTTGTTGTCGGCCATCTCGCTCTCCTCGAATTTTGGACGGGCACGCACGTCCGCTACGCCAATACGGAAAGCTACGTATTGTATCAGCGCCGCCGGCCATTATCTTCAGCCCTTCGTGTTCGCGGATAGCTCGGAACGGCAACGGAGCGAGGCAGATGACGGATTGGACGGTGGCCGCGGCCTTCTGGGGGTTCCTGTTGCTCTACGGCGGGGTGATGTACGTGGTCTCTCCCAGGGCCGCGTCCCTGCAGACGTTCTTCCAGGGCACGGATGCGGCGGGCCGCCCCGTGACCGAGTGGTGGTTGACCGCCAGTATCTTCATCAGCTGGATCTTCGCCAAGTCGGTGACCAACGCCGCCAACCTGGGGGCGAGCTACGGTGCGGTCGGCAGCCTCGCCTACGCCGCCTACTGGCTGTCGATTCCCGTGGCCGGCCTGGTGATCTACGGCATCCGCCGTCACACCGGGGCCGGCAGTCTGGTGGACTTCCTGATCAGCCGGTACGGGCGCGGGGCGGCCGCCGCCTTTGCCGTCGCCATCATGATCCGCCTCTACAACGAGGTCTGGAGCAACACGGCGGTGGTGGGCGGCTATTTCGGGGAGCCGGGCAGCTGGCCATTCATTGCCGCGGCCGTGGTATTCACGCTGGTGACACTGGGCTACAGCGCCAAGGGCGGCCTCCGCGGCTCCATCGTGACCGACGCCCTCCAGGCCGTCATATTCGTGTTCTTCCTGGCCACGGTGCTGTTCCTGGTACTCCCGGAGCACGGCGTCGCCAACCTGGTGACCGCAGGCTCCTGGCAGCTCTCGACGGGTGTGGATCTACTGCTGGTGGCGGGGCTGCAGATCTTCAGCTACCCCTTCCACGACCCCGTTCTGACCGACCGGGCCTTCATCAACGAGGAACGCAGGATGCTGCGCTCCTTCGTGGTCGCCGGCGTGCTCGGCTTCATCTGCATTTTCCTGTTCGGGCTCTTCGGGGTGCACGCCCAGCTCTCGGGCATCGAGGGGGAAGGCAACGTGCCGGCGGCAGTGGGCCGGTCCCTGGGCGTGGCCACGTTCTTCTTCATGAGCGTGATCATGATGAGCTCGGCGGGGTCTACACTGGACTCCACCTTCAGCTCGCTGTCCAAGACGCTGGCTTTCGACCTCCCGGCCATTCGCAGCCGCCAGGGACACTCCAGCATTCGCTTTGGTATTGCCGTGATGGTCGTGTTCGCCGTGCTGGGCAATCTGCCGATGGTGCTGGGCACGGACATCCTCAAGGCCACCACCATCAGCGGCACGATGGTCATGGGCCTGGCGCCGGTCTTTCTGTTCTACCGCTGGGCCGGTCGGACGGCACTCGGCTTTCATCTGAGCTTCTGGACCGGCGTGGTCCTGGGCGTGGCTCTGGCGGCAGGTCTGGTTCCCGATAGCTGGGCCATCGGCGAGGGCAGATACGCCGGATTGCTGGGCGTGAATCTCTATGGCCTGCTGCTTTGCACGGCACTATTCTGGCTGCCGTCAGTGCTTGGTGGTCGGCGACTCAGTGGAGCGCACTGATGGATCCCGATCTCGATCCCGGACGCAGCTGCCCGCTGCATTATCACTACGGCCCGGAGGTTCTGGACCGGCTCCCCGTGGCCGAGGCGCAGACCCTGCTGGTGGTGGGCGGCCTTTACGGCAACGTCGATGCGTTGAACGCGATTCTGGCCCGCTACGAGGCCGAGTGCCGCGCGGCGACCGGCCCGGTCAGGCTGGTGTTCAACGGCGATGCCCACTGGTTCGATGTCGACCCGGATGCTTTCCAGGCCGTGAACCTGGCGCTTGCCGAACAGGATGCCATCGCGGGGAACGTGGAGGCGGAGCTTGCGGCGGCCTCCGGTGCCGGCTGCGGCTGTGGCTATCCGGAGTACGTGGACGCCGCCACGGTGGCTCGCTCCAACGAGATCATGGAGCGGTTGCGGGCCGTCGCCCGTGCTGTTCCCGGGAGTCGCAACCAGCTCGGCAACCTGCCGATGCACGCGGTGTTCTCGGTCGCCGGCCATCGCATCGGCGTCATTCACGGCGACCCCGAGAGCCTCGCCGGCTGGGCGTTCGCGGCGGAGAGCCTGGCGCCGCCGGACACGGCGCTGCGCACCGCCCTGGGTTGCGCGCAGGCGCGGCAGACCTCTCCGGAGCTGGTACGGGATTACCTGCGCCGCGCCAACGTATCCGTGTTCGCCAGCACCCATACGTGTCTGCCGGTGGCACAGGGGTATCGCTGGGACGGCGGGGCCGGAGCGGTCATCAACAATGGCTCGGCGGGTATGCCGAACTTCAGCGGCGATCTGCGCGGGCTCATCACGCGCATTGGCGCCTCGCCCGCGCCCGACGCGCTCTACGGCATCGAGCTGGACGGGCTGCACTGTCAGGCGTTGCCCGTGGCCTACGACCACCGCGGGTGGCTGCGGCGTTTCGAGCGTTGGTGGCCGGCGGGTTCGCCGGCTCACCGGTCCTATCACCCACGGATCACCCGGGGACCTGTCTATACCGCCAGCCAGGCGGATCGGGGGTTCGTCCGCGTTTGAGAACCAGGTCTCGAAACCGGGGCCCGCCGCCGGATTACGCTGAGGGCGGGTGCGTCCAACGCCCGGTTCCGAGGTTCAGATGCGCGTCGATTCCGCGTTCAATCCCTACGTGCGCCGTAGCGCGCCGGCC
>JACDUA010000094.1 GCA_013519935.1 Ectothiorhodospiraceae bacterium WFHF3C12
TGCTGCGGGCGGTGCGCGCGCGCAGCAGAGACTGGGCCCAGACCCGGCCGGAGTGGGGCCTGGCGGGCAACGCGGCCTTCATCGTCGCGCCCCGGGCGCGGACCCGCGGCATCGACCTTGGCGGCCGGGCGTTCCTGCACGACTACGACTGGCGGCAGGATACCGACGGCGGCGTGCTGGAGCTGATCATGACCGCGCCGATGGTCGTCACCCACTGGATCAACATGCAGTACTACGCCTCGACAGTGGACAACCATCGCTACGGCAGCGGCAACAAGGTGCTGCACAACGTGGTCGGCGGACGCATCGGTGTGTTCGAGGGCAATGGCGGCGACCTGCGCCTGGGCCTGGCCCGGCAGTCGGTCCACGATGGGCGGCAGTGGATGCACACCCCTCTGAGGCTCTCGGTGTTCATCGAGGCGCCCCGGGCGATGATCGAACGCGTCATCGACGGCCATGAAACCGTGGCCAACCTCGTGAACAACGGCTGGTTGCACCTGTTCCGCATGGGCGAGGACGGGGTCGAAGCATACGCGGGCGGCACCTGGCAGCGCTGGTCCGGCCCGGAGGCGCAGGCACCGTGAGCGCGCCCCGCGACGTGGCGCTGCTGACCCAGCACGGCAAGGAGCGCCTGCTGGCGCCGGCGCTGGAGCCAGTGCTGGGCCGCCGCGTGAGGCGGGTATCGGGCTTCGACACCGACCGCCTCGGCACCTTCACCCGCGAGATCCGCAGGCAGGGCACGCAAATGGAGGCGGCCCGGCGCAAGGCGCGCACCGGCATGGAGCTGGCCGGCGCCGGACTGGGGCTCGCCAGCGAAGGTGCCTTCGGCGCTGACCCTTACACCGGGCTGCTGGCGTGGAACACCGAGATCGTCATGTTCATCGACGACGGCACCGGCCTCGAGATCACGGGCGAGGCTCACGGTCCGGCCCGGCGCAGCCACGGCCTGGTCGCCGACTGGACGGGACTTTGCGCGCTGGCGGAGGCGGCCGGCTTTCCCGAGCACGGGCTGACGCTGCGGCCCGAGCACGAAGACCATCCGGCGGTAACCAAGGGAATCGCCGACTGGGGACGCCTGCGAGAAACGTTCCATGCTCTCTGCGAACGAAGCGCCGGGGGCGGGGTGTTCGCCGAAAGCGACCTGCGGGCCCACTGCAATCCGACCCGTCAGGGGGTAATCCGGCGGGCCGCCGAGAACCTCGCCGCCCGGCTGCGCTCCCGCTGCCCGGCGTGCGATGCCCCCGGCTTCTGGGTCACGACCCATCTGCCGGGGCTGGGCTGCCGCTGGTGCGGCGAGCCAACCCATGCCCCACGCGCCGAGCACTGGGCGTGCCCGGCCTGCGGCCATGCCACCGAACGCGCGGTGACGGACACCGCGGCCGACCCCGCCCATTGCGTGCAGTGCAACCCCTGAGCGAGCGCCGGGCCGACGGACGATAGGCTCAAGGCGGCGTGAGAGGACGGCTCAGTCGCTGCGGCGACGCCGCAGCTCGTCCTCGATGAACTCCATGCGGTCCTTGCCCCAGAAAAGCTCGTCGCCGACGAAGAAGCTGGGTACGCCGAACACGCCGCGGGCCATGCCCCGGTCGGTGCTCTCGGCGAGCTGCTGGCGAATGGCCGGGTCCTCGCTGCGGGCCTCGAAGGCGTCCGGGTCCACGCCCAGATCGGCGGCCAGGGGGCGCAGACCCGCGTAGGTCTCGATGTCGTCGCGGTTGCGTTCCCAGTAGGCGTCCAGCACCGCTTCCGTGTAGGCGTGCTCCAGCCCCCATTCCCGCATGGCCAGCGCGCCGCGCAGGATGCGGCTGGTCTTGATGGGGAACCGGTCCGGGAAGCGGAAAGGCAGGGCGTATTTCTCCGCCCAGCGCTGCAGGTCCCGCTTGCGATTGTCGAGCTTGGCCTGGGGCTCGTCCATCAGCACGTAGTTGTGGGCGCGGAAGACGTAGCCGAGGTTGAACGGATGCAGAACGAGCGTGGCGCCGGTGCGCTCGAGCACCGGCTTGATCAGCTTGAACGCGAAATAGGTGTTGGTGCTGGCGGGGTCCCAGTACAGCTCCACCTGATGCTCGGGCATTGGGGTTCTCCTTCGGTGATACGGTTCGGCGGCGGGCTATCGACCCTGGCGCTGCTCCAGGGCTCGCAGATACCCGGAATAACGGGGCTGATCCACCGCCAGCCGGTCCAGGGTGGAGGCCCAGAGATGCTCGGCCAGCCCCGGCGTCTCCAGAGTCAGCTCGCCGGCGGCGATGGCCTCGCAGAGCGCCTCGTTGAGCGCCTCGAGCGTCCCGGGACGGCCCAGCAGGGCTTCCAGCCGCTCCCGGGCCGCGGCCTCGGCCCCGGGCGCCTGCTCGCGCTCGCGACGTAGGATGTCCACGGCGTTGGCCGCCACGCGGGCCAGGAACGCGGGCCGCCCCGCGAGGTTCGGAACCGCCTCGTCGCGCAGGAACGCGCCAATGGCCTCCAGCAGCTCGGAATCGTCCGGCAGGTCACGCATCGTCTTGCCTCCCGCTCAGCGGGGCCAGCAGGTGTAGCAGGTCCACTTCCGCCTCCGACGTCCGCCGGCCGATGACGGCCGGCTCCAGGCCGCCGCCGCTGCCGTCGCGATAGGAGGCGGCCATCATGCGGCAGATTACGCCCCACTTCAGGCTGCCGTAGACCTCCCAGAAACGCACCGCCTGCGGGTCCACCGGCCGGCCGGTAACGGATTCGTAGCCGGCGAACAGGGCCTCGCGAGTACCGAAACCGCCCACGGGCAGATGGCTGTGGCCGAAACGCCAGGAGTTGACGCAGATCCAGCCCAGGTCCTCCATGGGATCGCCCAGATGCGCCATCTCCCAGTCGATGACCGCGCGCAGGCCGTCCGGGTCCACCAGGAGATTGGCGGTGCGGAAGTCGCCGTGCACCAGCGCGGGCGTGCCCGGCGGCGGGCAGTTGTCCTGGAGCCAGCGCAGCGCCAGTTCCAGGACCGGCCGGCGCGGGCCCTGGCGCCGGTAGGCCTCGCGCTGGCGCTCGATCTCGTCCCGGGGCGTCGTGGCCCTGAGGAAGCCGAGCTCGCCGGTCGCCAGGGTATGGATGCGTCCCAGCGCTTCACCGCACTGGCGGGCGAGGTGCGCCCGGGCCCCGGCGTAGCGCTCGTGGTTGACGATGCGGAAGGGATTGCCTTCCCCGTCGATCCGCTCCATCAGGTAGCCCTCGCCCAGGCCGTCGGCATCGGTCAGCACGTACCGGACGCCGGGCACCTCGACCCCGGCTTCCCGCAGCAATGCCTGCAACCGGGCCTCGTCCGCCAGGGCTATGTTCTGGTCGCTGCCGCCGCTGGTCCAGTAGCCGGCCCGACGCAGGATCAGCGCCTCCGTGCCCGCCGGCGAGACCAGATCCAGCGACCAGGTCTGCTGGCTGGCGCCGCCGGTGAGCTTGCACAGGTTGTGGATGCTGCCGCCGGCGGCGAGCCGCCCGGCCAGTGCCTCCAGCGCCTCGCGCAGCTGTGTTTCGTCTCCCGGCATTCCGGCCCCCATCGCTTTGAACGGCCAGGTCGCGGGCCCCGTCAGGCCCCCGGCTCCGAGCCCAGCTCACGGTAGGTCTCCCGGAGCCGGTATTTCATCAGCTTGCCCGAGGGCGTACGCGGCAGCTCGTCCGCGAAGACCACGTGCCGTGGGCACTTGAAGCCGGCGAGCTGCTCGCGGCAATGCCGGACGATATCCTCCGCGGTTACGGTTTCGCCGCCCGCCGGCACGATTACCGCGCATACCGTCTCGATGTACCGGGCGTCGGGCACCGCGATAACTGCCGCCTCCCGCACCCGGGAGTGACGCATCAGTACGTCCTCCACCTCGGCGGGATAGACGTTCTCGCCGCCGGTGCGAATCATGTCCTTCTTGCGCCCGGCGATCGCCAGCAGGCCGTCGGCGGTCAGCCGGCCCAGGTCGCCGGTCCGGCACCAGCCGTCGACGAAGGTCTCGGCGCTGGCCTCCGGGCGCTGCCAGTATCGCGCGCAGACCACAGGCCCCCGGATCCAGATCTCGCCCTCTTCGTCCGGTCCGACCTGCCCGCCGCTGTCGTCGCGCAGGGAGATCTCGGTGAAGGGCATGGGCCGGCCGACGCTGTCCGGGCTGTCCAGGGTCTCCGCCCCGGTGGAGCACGCGGCGATGGGCGTGCCCTCGGTGAGGCCGTAGACCTGGGAGATCTCGATCCATGGATAGCGGCGCTGCAGCACCTGGGTCGCCCAGGGCAGCAGCGGATCGCCCCCGGAGCAGATGCGGCGCAGGCTGGACAGGTCGTGGGCATCCGCCTCGCTGTCGTCCAGCTGCGCCAGCTGGTAGATCATGAACGGGAAGAGGAACAGATCGGTGACCCGCTGGGCCTCGACGGTTTCCAGCACGCGGCGGATGGAAAACCCCCCGCTGGACAGAACCACCGCGTGGCCGCCGACGGCCAGGGCGGCGCTGGTGAGGTCTTCCACGGCGCCCACGTGGTACATGGGCCCGGTGGTCATGGCCACCGTGTCCTCGCTGTAGCCCCACTGCAGGGCCTGGATGGCGGCGAACCAGAGGGTGTTGTCGTGGCTCCACAACGCCCCCTTCGGCCGGCCGGTCGTGCCCGAGGTGTACATCAGCATGGCCGGGTCGCGGGGGGCGGGCCGCGGGCAGTCCGGCTCCTCGGCGCTGCCCGCCTCCAGCACCGACCAGGGTCGCGCCCAGTCCGGTACTGGAACGTCGCCGTGATCGAGGGCGAGGTAGTCGGCCACCGGCACCCGGTCGCGGATCGGGGCCAGGGTTTCGCCCAGGCCGGCGTCAAAACACAGCGTCCTGCAGCCGGCATCGCCGATGGCGAACTCCAGCTCGGCGGCCGTCAGGCGGAAATTCAACCGCACGGCGATGGCGCCGATGCGCGTGACAGCGAGGTACAACGCCCAGTACTCCAGGGCGTTGTAGAGCAGAATGCCGACCCGGTCCCCCGCGCCGACGCCGCGCGTCAGCAGGGCGTTCGCGTACCGGTTGACCTGGCGGTACAGGGCGTCGTGAGACCAGGTTTCCCGGTCCTCCAGGGAAACCGCGGGACGGGCGCCGTCGATCCGGCGGCAAGGCCACTGACTGCGTCGGGTGATGAATCCGGTATCCATTCAAGCCTCCATGGCCGTCAGCCGGCCGCGTCCTGGAGCCGGTCCTCCAGCTCGTGGCGCTTGATCTTGCCGGTGGTGCTGCGGGGCAGGTCCGCGTCGGTGACGAAACGCACCCCCTTGGGCATCTTGTAGCCGGCGATCTGCCCGCGGCAGCAGGCCAGGACGTCGTCCTCGGTGAGGTCGTCCCGGGCCGGCACCACGAAGGCGATGGGCACCTCGCCCCAGCGCGGGTCCGGGGTTCGCACCACCACGGCGTCGGCGATACGGGCGTCGGCCAGCAGCACCCGCTCGATCTCGGCCGGGTAGATGTTCTCGCCGCCGGACTTGATGAGGTACTTGCGCCGGTCGACGAAATCCAGCGTCCCGTCCGGGTTGCGGACGAACATGTCACCCATGTGGAACCAGCCGCCGCGAAAATCCTCGGCGTTGACCTCCGGCGCCCGCCAGTAGCCGCTGAACAGGGACGGACCGCGAATCGCCAGCTCGCCCGGCTCGCCTTCGGCCACCTCGCGATCATCCGCGTCCACCAGGCGCACTTCGCAGTACGAGCTCTGGACCTTGGACAGGCTCCCCGGGACTTCGCCGGGCGGGATGAGGCCGGCGGTGGCGGGCCCGGAGCCGGTCTCGGTGGAGCCGAAACTGTTGACGTAAGGCGCGTCCAGCAGCCGGGTGACCTCGGCGATCTGGTGCCGGGGCACCAGGTCCGCCATGCAGCCGCAGGACTTGACCCCGGCGGGCGTAATGCCCCGTCGCTTCACCGCGTCGATGAAGGCCTCGATCATCCCCGGCATCAGCACCAGCCAGCCGATGCGCTGGCGCCCAACCTCATCAGCCAGGGCGTCCGGGTCGAAACCGTCCTGGACGATGACCTTGCTGCCCCGGCACAGGGCCGCGAGGCAGAGGTCGGTGGAGACCATGTGAAACATGGGCGCCCACGCCACGAAGGCATCCTCGCGGTCGATGTCGTGGTCGATGTAGAAGCACTGGCCCCGGGCGATCTCCGCGCGATGGCTGATCAGCGCGCCCTTGGGCAAGCCGGTGGTGCCGCTGGTGTAGAGGATCAGCAGCCCGTCCTCGCCTTCGGCCGCGTCGACGGGTTCGTCCGTGGCGGCGCCGGCAAGCGCCCGCTCGTACTCGGGACCGAGCCGGACCACGGTGTCGACGTCATGGTCCACTTCGTCCAGAACGGGGGCGTGTCGCTCGGATACCAGGAGCACCTTAGGGGCCGTGAGCCGGATGCAGTGCGTCAGCTCTCCGGCGGCCAGCCGCCAGTTCTGGGCGGCGAGGATGGCGCCCAGCTTCGCGGCGGCCAGCATGGCCTCCACGTACTCCCGGCGATTCTCGGAAAGCATCGCGACACGATCGCCGCGCGCGACACCCTGACCGGCGAGCCAGTGGACCATCCGGTTGACCCGCTCGTTGAGCTCGCCGTAGCTGTATTCGCCATCGGCGTCCTGCAGCGCGATGCGTTGTGGATGATAGCGGGCCTGGTGACGGAACAGCCCGCCGATGGTGAGCGTCGCCGCGGCCGCGGCGACGCCGGGATCGATCTGACTCTGTGACATGGCTCGGTTCCGCCCCCGGGACGGCGTCATGCCCTCCCGGGGGTGCGCCGTTGAAGCCTACTCTTCCATGCAGGACTCGATCTTGCCGGCATCCGGCAGGCTGGAGAGATTGCGCCCGAAGCCGAAGGGCTGCTGCAGCTCACGCCAGTCGGCGTAATCGGCCAGGAATTTCACCTGGGAGTAGGCGATCTCCGCGTACAGGGGATTGTCGCAGGAGGCCTCGACCAGCGCCTCGTTGGCGATCTGCTGGATGCGCTCCAGCTCCTCGTCGGAGAGCTTGTGCACCTCCACGCCGGCCTCCTTGAACTTGTTGACGGCCTCCAGGGCGGTCTTCTCATAGTAGGCCAGGGACCACATCAGGGTCTCGCGGGCGGCGATCTTCATCACCGACTGCAGCTCCGGGCTGAGCTTGTTCCAGACCTCCTTGTTGATCATCACGCCGCCCACGGAGCCGGGCTGATGCCAGCCGGGCACGGTCCAGTGGCTGGTGACTTCCGCGAAGCCCATGCCCCAGTCCACGCCGGGCGAGGAGAACTCGGCGCCGGCGACCACGCCGCGCTCCAGGGCCTGGTAGACCTCGCCGCCGGGCAGCTGCACCTGGGCCGCGCCCAGCGCCTGGAGGATCTCACCCTGGGGCCGGCCGGACATGCGCAGGCGCTTGCCCTCGAGGTCCTTCAGGCTCTTCAGGGGCTCCTTGGAGCGCAGACCGGACTCCATGGACAGGACCGCGTAGGGCAGATAGACCATGTCGTGCTCGCCGTAGACCTTCTGGAAGGCCTCGAACCCGCCCCACTGCTGCAGCCACAGCAGGTAGTCCCCGGCGGTCAGCATCATGGGGAACGAACCCAGCAGGGCGAACGCCGAGTTGTAGCCGGCCCAGTAGCCGGGCCAGTCGGCGGAGGCGTCGATGGAGCCCGAGGACACGGCGTCGAAGACCTGGCCCGAGGGCACGAGGGTGCCGCCGGGATGGAAATCGATCTCCAGGCGGTCGCCGGCGAGCTGGTTGACGGTCTCGACGAAGTGCCGGTCGGAATCGATGAGGCTGATGCCGGTGGGCCAGGTGGTGGTCATCTGGATCTTGACCGGCTCGGCCGCGGCCGTCTGGGCGAATACTGCGGCGAAAAGCGCGCAGCCTGCTGCCTGTATTGCTTTTCTGAGGTTCATCTCACTCCTCCTCGGGGGTCGCTCACGGTTCGGCCGCCGCTAATCGAACAGCAACTGCGGCAGCCACATGATGATTGAGGGCTCGACGACGCAAAGCGCGGTGCCGAGCAGGATCAGGCCGATGAAGGGCATCACGCCGCGGTAGATGTGGCCGGTCTCGACCCCCGCCGGCGCGACGCCCTTGAGATAGAACAGCGCGTAGCCGAATGGCGGCGTCAGGAACGAGGTCTGCAGCACCAGGGCAATGACCACGACGAACCACAGCTTGTCGAAGCCGAACTCCGCGGCCAGGGGCAGGAACAGGGGAAAGCAGATCAGGATGATGCCCAGCCAGTCCAGGAACATGCCCAGCACGAAAACCATCAGCAGCATCACCACCAGCGTGCCCCACTTGCCGAGCCCCAGCCCGGTCACGAAGTCGCTGGCCACGTCGATGCCGCCGCCGGAAATGAACACCCCGGTGAACGCCGTGGCGCCGACGACCACGAACAACACCATGGTGGTGGTCTTGCCGGCGTCCACCACGGACTCGTAGAAACCGCGCCAGGTGAACCGCCCGTAGGCGATCACCAGCAGCAGGGCGATGAAAGCACCGATGGAGGCCGCCTCGGTGGCGGTGGCGATGCCGGCGAAGATCGAACCCAGCACGCCCAGCACCAGCAGCAGGGGCGGCACGACCAGCTTGGCGATCATGCCCATCAGCTGCCGCGTGCTGACCGAGTCCCGCTCCTCGCGGGTCATGGCCGGTCCCAGCTCCGGCTGGAGAAAGCTGCGCAGGGCGACGTAAACCCCGTACAGGGCCGCCAGCAACAGCCCGGGCAGCAGGGCGGCGGCGAACAGCCGGCCCACGGACAGCTGCGCGTAGCTGCCCATGATGATCAGCATGATGCTCGGCGGGATGAGGATGCC
Source organism: Ectothiorhodospiraceae bacterium WFHF3C12 (assembly GCA_013519935.1). GTDB lineage: Bacteria > Pseudomonadota > Gammaproteobacteria > Nitrococcales > Nitrococcaceae > WFHF3C12. The sequence goes on from JACDUA010000094.1 coordinate 8,755, forward strand.
CAGGCTTCCGCCGGCGGCGATGGCGCCGCAGCTGATCTCGCGCTGGTAGTTGTGCTGCAGCATGGACGGCAGTGCCAGCAGGCCCATGACCGTCATGGAGGCGCCGATGATGCCGGTGGTGGCCGCCAGCAGCACGGAGACGCCGATCACCGCCAGGGTGAGTCCGCCGCGCACCGGCCCCAGCAGCTGCCGGAGCACCTCGAACATGCGGTCGGTGACGCCGGAGTCGCTGAGCAGCCGGGCCATGAATATGAACAACGGCACGGCCACCAGGACGTAGTTGTCCATGGCGCCGTAGACCCGGTTGATGACGGTGCCGAAGACCTGGGGACCCGGGCCGAGGAAGCCGAAGATCACCGCCAGGCCGCCCAGGACGAAGGCCAGCGGGTGGCCCATGAACAGCCCGATCAGCAGACCGACGAACATGCCCACGGCGAGGAGTTCGGGGCTCAACATGCCGATTCCCTCCCTGCCAGCACCGCGATCTCGCGGATGATCTTGGCGATGCCCTGCAGCAACAGCAGCACCGAGGCCACCACCATCACGGTCTTGATCGGATAGACCGGCAGGGCGACGACGCCCCAGGTGGTCTCGCCGCTGGCCCAGGAGCGGGCCGCGAACTCGTAGCTCTTCCAGATGAGCATGACCATGAACGGCAGAAAGAAGATCAGGTAGGAGACCACCTCCAGCCCGGCCTGCTTGCGCCGCGAGAGCTTCGACGTGAAAACGTCCACGGAGACGTGGGCGTTACGCACCAGCCCGAAGCCGGCAAGGATCATGAACTCCAGCGCGTAGAGCTGCTTGACCACGTCGAACGCCCAGAGCGTGGGCATGCCGAATAGAAACCGCATGGCCACGTCGTAGACGGTGATCAGCATGATCAGAACGACGGCCCAGGAGAAAACGCGACCGACGAGCTCGTTGAGGCCGTCAACGACCCACAGAAAACCTCTCATCTCCACCCTTTCTTATGGCTCCCCGGCACAGTGCGCCGAGCATCGTGGGTACTCCAACCGTAGACCACGAGGCGGACTTGAGCAAGTGATTGGTTAAGACCATCGCGCCGGGCGGCTCCGGCGTCCGCGGAACCCGGCCCGCAGGGGCCGGCAGGGCTTGACCAACCGGTTGCTCAAGCCCTGAGAATGTTCTAGGTTTGGGTGGAGCATCGAGCTACGCGCGCCCCCGAAACCAATCAAACCAGGGGCCGAATCAATCGAGGAGGAGTGGACCGTGAGCAGCATTGCCAAGGGCACGCCAGCGGCCGCGAACGATCTCGCGCAGAACATGATCGAGCGCGTCTGCGTCGGCGACATCACCACCCGCAGCGCCGATCTCTATCCCAATGACGTGGCCATCGTCGACGGCGAGCGGCGGATGACCTACCGCGAGCTGGACGACCAGGCCAACCGGCTTGGCCACGCGCTGCTGGACATGGGCCTGCGGCACGGTGACGTGGTGGGCGTGGTCTCGCGCAACAGCATCGAGCAGCTGGTCACCTACTTCGCCTGCGCCAAAGCCGGGCTGATCTGCGCGCCGGCGAACCTCGGGCTCCGCGCGGAAGAGATCGCGTACTGCTTCAAGGACTCCGGCGCCCGGGTACTGATCGTGGAGGACGCCCTGGCGGAACTGGCCGCATCGCTGCCCGGCCAGCTCCCCGCTGTCGAGTCGGTGTACTGGACCGGCGCCAATCAGACCCAGGTGGAGAAGTCCGCCGGCACGTTCGACGACCTGCTCGCACGCGGCAAAGAAGGCGAGCTGGAGGTGGTCATACACGACCGGGACCCGGTGCAGCTGCTCTATACTTCCGGCACGACGGCGCTGCCCAAGGGCGTGCTCACCAGCCACCTGTCGGCGACCATCGCGGCGATGTCAGACGCCATCGCCAGCAACATGCAGAACGACGCCTGCGTGCTGCTGAATCTGCCCCTGTTCCACTGCACCGCCCTCAACACCATCGCCATGCCGGCGTTTCTGCTCGGCGGCAAGACCGTTCTCATGAAGGCCTTCGAGATCAAGGAGGCGGCCCGGCTCATCGAACAGGAGAAGGTCAACCTGTTCGTCTTCCTGCCCATGATGTACGCCGAGCTGCTGGCGGATCCGGAGGCGCGGGCACGGGATTTCTCCCACGTGCGCCGGGCGATCTACGCCATGGCCCCCATGCCGGAGGAACGGCTGAAGGCCATCCACGAGCTCTTCCCCAACGCCGACGTGGTGCTGGGCTCCGGGCAGACCGAGTTCACGCCGGCCACCTGCATGCAGCGGCCCGAGCACCAGTGGTCCAAGGCGCCGACCTGGGGCACCGCCACCGTCATGACCCGCGTCGGCATCATGGATGACGAGGGCAACCTGCTGCCCCGCGGCGAGAGCGGCGAGATCGTCTACCGCGGCCCCCAGGTCATGAACGGCTATCTGAATCTGCCCGAAAAGACCGCCGAGAGCTTCGAGCACGGCTGGTTCCACAGCGGCGACGTGGCCTGGATGGACGAGGACGGGGCCATCTGGTTCCACGACCGGAAGAAGGACGTGATCAAGACCGGCGGCGAGAACGTGGCGTCCATCGAGGTGGAACGCTGCGTGATGTCCCATCCCGGCGTCGCCGAGGCCGCCGTCGTGGGCCTGCCCCACGACCGCTGGGGCGAGGCGATCACCGCGGTGGTCGTGCGCTCGCCGGACTCCGACGTCGACGAGGACGGCCTGCTGGAGCACTGCAAGGCCAACCTCGCCGGGTTCAAGGTGCCCAAGGCCGTGGTGTTCGTGGACGAGTTCCCGCGCACGGGCACCGGCAAGATCCAGAAGCACATGATCCGCGACCAGCAGGAGAACCTGTTCGAGGAGCGGGACGCGGCGGAATAGTCTCCGGCAGCCGCGGCATCCGGAACATAGCCCGGATGGTGCTTCCATCGGACAACCCGCCGCCGGTCGTCGGCGCCGGCTTCGCCGGTGCCGACCTACGGACCAAGGGGCCACCTGCAGGAGCGCCGCAAGGCGCGATGGCCTGGTGCGAACTCCGGACCGGATCGCGGCTCGCGCCGCTCCTACACATGCCTGGGAGCGGGCCCTCGCGATGTAGGAGCGGCCCCTGGCCGCGAACCGATGGCGCACCCATCGCCGCGGGGACGCGCCTCCCACGGGTCCTTCCCATGCCGCGGGGCAGTCAGAGCGTTGTCGGAGCGGCGTCCCCGCCGCGAATGACAGGTCGTAGGTCGTAGGTCGGATGGGCTTGCCATCCGACAACCCACCGCTGATTGTCGGCGCCGGCTTCGCCGGTGCCGACCTACGGATTGCGAAGGGGCCACCTGTAGGAGCGCCGCAAGGCGCGATGGCCGGGTGCCGACTCCGGACCGGATCGCGGCTCGGGCCGCGCCTACAGGTGCCTGGGACCAGGCCGTCGCGTTGTAGGAGCGGCCCCTGGCCGCGAACCGACGGCGCACCCATCGCCGCGGGGACGCGCCTCCCACGGGTCCTTCCCATGCCACGGGTCAGTCAGAGCGTTGTGGGAGATTCTATGTTTCCGCGCAAGCGTTGTGAGCGAGTTTGGGTGCGTAGTTGGTTTGGTATTTCATCAGGCTGAAGGCGATCCGTGCGAGCTTGCGGCCGAGAGCGACGAAGGCCTGGATGGGGCTCATTCCTCGGGCGAGATAGCGCTGGTAGACGGGCTGCCAGGTGGCCGATCGGGATGCGGTCATGGCGGCGAGGTAGAGTAAGCGCCGCAGCTCGGGATCGCCTTGTTTGGTGAGCTTGCGCTTGCCCTTGGAACGGCCTGAGTCGCGCACCCGCACGTCCATGCCGATGAAGGCGATGAAGGCATCGGCGCTGACGAACGCGCCGCGGTTGTAGCTCATGGTCAGCGCCGCGGCGGTGATCTCGCCGATGCCCTCAACGGCCTGGCAGCGGCGGGCGTCGGCGAGCCAGCCGTGTTCGGTCAGTGCCTGACGCAGGCGTTTCTGGATCAGGGCATCGAGGCGGTTGAGTTGGCGCAGCACCGCTTGGGCAGAGCTCTTGAGCTCGGGCAGCTCCTTGAGGCTCTGTGAGAGCGTGGTCTTGACCTGCACCAATCGGGCACGACGGCGCAGTAGTTGCCGCAGGCGGGTGTAGCCCTTCCCCGGCGGGCTCCAGGGGCGCAGCTGGTCGTGCTCGCGCTGGAGATAACGCGCTAGCAGCCGGGCATCCGAGGTATCGGTCTTCGCCCGCCCACCGACCCCCTCGCGGTAGCGGCTGAGCCGATAGCCGTCGATAACATAGACCCGGTGGCCGAGGCGGTACGCCTCCTCGACCAAGGCCAGGTGGTAGGTGTTGGTGGCCTCCACGGCGACCCAGGCCGGGCCGGCGAGAGCCTTGAGGTAGCGCCGGATCGCCCTGCGCTCATTGGCCAAAGTGATGAGCCGGGACTGACCCTGCTCACTGATCACCAACTCCGCCTTGGCGACGTCCACGCCAACGATAAAAGACTCCACCTGCATTGCCATCGCTGTGCCCCCTGGCTACTGTGAAGGTTGCTTGTCGGGGGCTCACCGAGGCGCTGGCTTGCCATCAATCGTCGGTCGTGCGGCTACACGCCGATAGATTCCTTATGGGCGCTAAGGTGAGGGCGGGACGATTTCTCCCACTGTCTGTGCCTTCGGCCAGATGCGGCGTCAGTCCCTCCACCCCCGGCAAGTCCTTTCTGACCCACCGGGGA
>JACDUA010000095.1 GCA_013519935.1 Ectothiorhodospiraceae bacterium WFHF3C12
CCTGCACACCCGCACGCGGCTGCGGCTGGGCGGGCGCGTGTCGCGGCGCAGTCGACCCATCCGCCCGCCGGAGGAGCCGGCGGAGGACGGTATGGTGGCCTCGGCCCTGCAGCAGGCCCGGCGAGTCCTGGCGCGGGACATTCCGGTGTTGGTGGAAGGGGAGACCGGTACCGGCAAGGAGTACTTCGCCCGGCGGCTGCACGAGGGCGGTCCCCATGCCGCGGGCGAGTTCGTCGCCGTCAACTGCGCGGCCCTGCCGGAGTCGCTGATCGAGTCCGAGCTGTTCGGCTACGCACCGGGCGCCTTCACCGGTGCCCGCCGCGAGGGCCATCCCGGCAAGCTGGCCGAGGCGGATGGCGGCACCCTGTTTCTAGACGAGATCGGCGACATGCCGCTGGCGCTGCAGAGTCGGCTGCTGCGCGTGCTCCAGGAGCGCCAGATAGTGCCAGTGGGCGGCAGCCGCCCACTGCGGGTGGAGTTCACCCTGATCAGCGCCACTCACCGGGACCTTCGCCAGTTGGTGGCCGCCGGCGAGTTCCGCTCGGACCTCTACTACCGCCTCAACGGCCTCCGGGTCGCCCTGCCGCCCCTGCGTGAGCGCTCCGATCTCCGGGCGCTGGTCCAAAAGCTGCTGCACGCCAGCGAGCCGGGCGCCGAGATCGACGACGATGCCCTGAGCCTACTGCTCGAACACCCCTGGCCCGGTAACTGCCGACAGTTGGAGTTTGTCCTGCGCACGGCCCTGGCCCTGCGCGAGGGCGACGGACCCCTCCAGGCCCACCACCTGCCCGACGACTTCCGCGCGGAGCTCAGCGCCGCGTCGAGCGCTGGCGGGCTGCAGGCAGCCAAGGACAACATGATCCGGGAAGCCGTCGAGGCCCACGGCGGCAACGTCGCGGCAGCCGCGCGAGCCCTGGGCATCAATCGCAGCACTATCTACCGCCGGCTGCGGGAATAGGGTCCGCAGGACTGCACCCGGGCGTGACGGTGCCGATTCTCTGCTACAGGGTGGATGCGGCCGCCATGCCTCTTCCGCAGGGGCACGGAGGCGCACAAGAGGCCAGTCAGGATGGACGGTAACGTCGTGATCCCAAGCTTGGGGATAGGGCCGGGAACGACCCATACCGGCTAGAAGAGCCGTCAAGCCACGGCATCTGTCCCGGCATATCCTTAGAGCGTCGTCTTTCGGTCCAAAACAGCCGTCGAAGACGTCAAAACAGCTTCATATGAGCCCGTTTATGGCGGCCCGTCAGAAGGTTGCGTTGGTCCGACCCCGCTTTCTTCCCCGTTACAAAGGCGCTTCGCCGCGACGCGGCTACGCCTCCGCGTACGCCTGGAGGACGGCCACGTCCGTCACGATGACCTCCGCGCGGCCCAGCTTGATGGCGCCCTCCTGTTCGAGGAACTTGAGCGCGCGCTGAACCACTTCGCGCACCGATCCCGTCATGGCCGCGATGTCCTGCTGCGTGATCCGCTGGCAGGCCTCCGGGGCGCCCTCGACGAGCTGCTGGTCATCGGTGGCGCAGCGCAGAATGAGGCGGGCGACGCGGCTGACCACCGAGTGCAGCGAGGTATCCTCGACCAGGTCGACGACGGACCTCAGCCGGTGCGCCAGAAGGTCGAGCATCGCCCGCGCAACGACCGGGCGACGCTCCAGCAGCGCCATGAGACGGTGCCGCGGAAACAGGCCCACCGTCGCCGGGACGGTGGCCACGACCGTGCCGGGATTGGCGCCGCCGTCCACCGCAGCGACATCGTTGAACGTCCGCCCCGGGCCCAGGATTCGCAGCACCTGCTCACGCCCTTCCAGCGACGTGCGCACGACCCGCACCCGGCCCTTGACCACCAGGCCCAGGCCCGCGCACGGCTCGCCCTGTAACAGCACCACGCTGTCGGCTTCGAGATCCCGCAGCTCGATGTGCTCGGCGATGCCGTCGATGTCGGCATCGTCCAGCGCCTGGAAATAAGGCACGGCGGTCAGGGCCGCCCGGAGTTCGTTCATGGTTTGCACTCTGTAACCAAAGTCGCTGAGCGCGCGCGGAACGCTCTATAAGATGCAATCAACATTCCGATTATAGAACGAAGCGATCGGGATGCGGGCAATTCCAGACACAAGGAGGCAATGCCATGCAATTCAACATACCCGAGCCGCTGACCCACGAGCACGAGGTTCTGCACCAGCGCCTGCACAGCGCGAAGGACGCGGGCGGCGCCGTCGCCGAAGCTACGGACAATCTCATCGCGGCGCTTCACCCGCATTTCGTCCGCGAGGAGGAAATCGCCATGCCGCCCCTCGCGTTGCTTCTGCCGCTGTCGAAGGGCGAGTACCGGCGGGACATGGACGAGGTGCTGGAGCTCACCGATGCGCTGTCGGCCGAGCTGCCGCGCATGCTGGAGGAACACGCGCAAATCCGGGCCGCGGCACAGAAGCTCGCCGACGCAGCAAAAGCTGCCGGACGGGACGATATCGTCGAGTTCTGCGACGATCTGGGCGTACACGCCCGCACGGAAGAGGAGGTACTCTACCCGGCGGCGCTGCTGGTCGGTGAGCTGGTTCGCCGGCACAGCAGCGAAGCGAGCCGGTAGCGGCCCCGGCCTGACGCCGCGGGGCGGACACATGGTGCCGCCCCGCGGCTCATCCAGCACCGTGGAGACAACCTCGAAGGGCACCCATGAGCACGAGCTACTCTGACGCACCACTGACGGCGGCGGGCAACGCCCGCCGTCTCAAGACCCGTGTGACGCTGGCCGGGGCGGCCGTGAACCTGTTGCTCGCGGCGCTGAAGGTGGTTGTCGGCGTCATCGGCCAGTCCCAGGCCCTGGTGGTGGACGGGGTCCATTCCCTTTCCGACCTGGTCAGCGACGCCCTGGTCCTGTTCGCGGCCCACTCCGGCAGCAAGGAGGCCGACGAGGATCATCCCTACGGCCATGCCCGGTTCGAGACGGCGGCCACCGTCGCCATCGGGGTGGTGCTGCTGATGGTCGCCGGCGGATTCGCCTACGACGCCGTGCTGCGGTTGACCGAGCCGGAGCGGCTGTGGATGCCGGGGTGGATCGTCCTGCCCGCCGCCGTGGTGTCGGTGCTCGCCAAGGAGATCGTCTACCAGTACACCGCGCGGGTCGGCCGGCGCGTGGGCTCGCGGCTCATCGAGGCCAACGCCTGGCATCACCGCTCGGACGCGCTGTCCTCGCTCGTGGTCATCGGCGGCTTCGCCGGGACGGCCGCCGGGTTCGCCTGGTTCGACGCGGTGGCCGCCATCATCGTCGCGGTCATGGTCGGGACCATGGGCTGGCAGTTCGCCTGGCAGTCGATGCAGGAGCTGGTGGACACCGGCCTCGATCCCGATACCGTGAGCGAGCTCGGGCGGATCGTCGACTCCGTGGACGGCGTGCGCTCCCATCACAACCTGCGCACGCGGCAAATGGCCGGGGCGGCGCTGGCGGACGTGCACATCCTGGTGGATCCGCTGGTGAGCGTCAGCGAGGGGCACCGCATCGGCGAGGCCGTGGAGCACCGCCTTGAGCAGTACCTGGACCGGCCCGGCGAAGTACTGGTGCACGTCGACGCCGAGCGGCTGGACGTCACCGAGGAACGGCGGGCCCCGCTGCGCGGGCGCGTGCTCGAGGATCTGCGCAAGGCGTGGGCGGACATACCGGAAAGCCACGCCGCCCGGCGGATCATTCTGCACTATCACGGCGACATGGTGTTCGCGGAAATGCTGTTGCCCGTAAACGCGATAGACCTGGCCGATCTGGAGGGGCTACGCGCTCGGCTTGAGTCCGCCACTGACCTGCCCGGCTACATCAGCGGCGTCCAGGTATTGCTGGTGCCGCTGGAGCCGGTCGAATAGGCACACGAAATCCACCCCGAATACGGGCATCGCAGCCGTCAGGTGCAGTCGCAAAGGCCGTAGGTCGGCATCGCGAAGCGACGCCGACACTGGGACCGAACACTGTCGGCTGGCAAGCCCAGCCGACCTACGACCACCACTGAAATCGGCGCGGACGCCCACCCGCGTCTGGCCGAATTGCTACCGGCGCACATGTAGGTCGGCATCGCGAAGCGACGCCGACGCTGGGGCCGAACACTGTAGGCTGACTCCCCCACCCGCCCCGCTTGGCACCGCCCGCCCCAGGCGGTACCGTTGCCGAAAAGCCGCCAATACACGGAGCAGTAACATGGCGCTGAACGAAGCAAGGACGAGCACCTGGTCCGAACCCATGCCTCCCGATCTCATCAACTCGTCCGCAGTGCTCGGTCAAGCTGCTGGAACGCTGATATAGTCGATGCAATATGACCGAAGGTTAGATCCTGATGCTATCCACGCTTTTCGAACAGCGCGCGGACATCGAGCGGCTTTGCCGGCAGTACCAGGTTGAGCGGCTGACGCTTTTCGGCTCGGCCCTGCGCGATGACTTCGATCCGACGGAAAGCGACGTTGACCTGCTCGTTCAGTTTGCCGACATGGAGCCAGCAGCGCTGGCGGATGCGTACTTCGGATTAAAGGAGGCGCTCGAACAGCTGCTGGGCCGTGAGGTCGACCTGATTACTGAGCGCGGCCTGCACAACCCCTACCTGCGCAACGCAATCGACCGACAGAACGCGGAATTGTATGCAGCGTGATCCGCGCAAGTATCTTTACGACGTGTCGGTTGCGGCTGAACGCGTCCAGCGCTTTCTCGGGGGCAAATCGCTGGACGACTATTAACAGGATGATTTGCTAAGGGCCGGCGTTGAACGGCAGTTCGAAATCATGGGCGAGGCCCTCAATCAGCTCTCCCGCGTGGCCCCCAACATCGCGGACGAAGTGCCCGAATACCGACGCATTGTCGGGTTCCGAAACATACTGATCCACGGGTACGCGGACGTTGATGACCAGCTTGTATGGGGTGTTGCATCCGGCAAACTGCCGGAGCTTTATCGCGCGGTGACCGCGCTACTCGAACGCCTTGAAAATGATGAATCTTTCGAATGAATGTGAATGGAGCTGGGGCGCCGTCGGCGGCTGCCTGGTCTGACCCTGGGCCCTGGGGCGGCTTTAGAAAGCGACGCCAACACTGGGGCTGCATACCGTCGGCTGGCAAGCCCAGCCGACCTACGACCACTGAAATCGGCGCGGACGCCCACCCGCGTCTGACCAAATCGCTGCAGCACGTGTAGGTCGGCATCGCGAAGCGACGCCGACGCTGGGCCCGAACACTGTCGGCTGACTCCCCCACCCGCCCCGCTTGGCACCGCCCGCCCCAGGCGGTACCGTTGCCGAAAAGCCGCCAATACACGGAGCAGTAACATGGCGCTGAACGAAGCAAGGAAGACCACCTGGTCCGAACCCATGCACACCGACCTCGCCCACCTGCCCGATCACAAGCGGCAAGAGCTGGACTCCATCGTCCAGCTCATCCGCGCCAACGCGGACGTGGAGCTAATCATCCTCTTCGGCAGCTACGCCCGGGGCGAATGGGTGGAGGACCGGTACGTGAAGGACGGCATCACCTACGAGTACCGCAGCGACTTCGACCTGATGGTGGTGCTGGACTGCGAGCGCGAGAGCGCCCACGGGCGCAAGTGGAACAAGATCCGCGAGGCCATCCGCAGCGAGCCGGCCATCAAGACCCCGGTCAGCCTCATCGTCGAGGACGTGCGCCACGTCAACCGCGAGCTGGAACGGGGCCAGTACTTCTACACCGACGTGAAGCGCGAAGGCCGGCTGCTCTACGACGCGGGCCGCTGGGAGCTGGCGGAGACGAAGAAGCTGGACCCCGCCCAGCGGGCGGATCTCGCGCAGGCGCATTTCGACCGCTGGTTTCAGAGAGGCGCTTCAGCGCTGAAGTCTGCCCAACTCATACGCGGACACGATCCCCACGACGCCGCCTTCATGCTCCACCAGGCCACGGAGCGCTTCCTGTTCGCGGTCATCCTCGTCCACACCGACTACAAGCCGAAGACCCACAGCATCGAGGCCCTGCACCAGCAGGTCCGCGGCCTGGACACCCGCTTTGTCCACCTGTTCCCGCAGGCCACCGAGTTCGAACGGCAGGCGTTTGACCGCCTCAAGCGCGCGTACACCGAGGCGCGGTTCGAGCCCGATTACGAGATCACTGCCGAGGAGCTGGACTGGCTGACTGAGCAGGTCGAGGAGTTGCAGCGCCAAGCGGCCGCTGCATGCCGGGAGAAGATTGGTGAGATAATGGGGGACGGCTGAAGGCGGAGGCACTCAAACCAACTGACAGCACATGTAGGTCGGCATCGCGAAGCGACGCCGACGCTGGGCCCTAACACTGTCGGCTGACTCCCCCACCCGCCCCGCTTGGCACTGACCCGGGGCCCTAGGGCGGCTTTGGGAAGCGACGCCGACACTGGGGCTGCATACCGTCGGCTGGCAAGCCCAGCCGACCTACGACTGGCTGACTGAGCAGGTCGAGGAATTGCAGCGCCAAGCGGCCGCTGCATGCCGGGAGAAGATTGGTGAGATCATGGGGGACTGCTGAAGGCTGAGGCACTCAAACCGACCGACAGCACATGTAGGTCGGCATCGCGAAGCGACGCCGACGCTGGGCCCTCAAACCGACCGAGAGCCGACAGGCGCGCAGAAGATGCTGGAATGTTAAAAGTGACCCCCACAGAGTGCGTTCCGAACGCCAAGCGGTGCGCAAACTAGTGCCGGAACGGGATACCATCGCGCTAATTGCCCATGATGCCTGCAAGCAGGATCTAACCGTCTTCTGCGAGCGGAACAGGCATATCCTTGCCGGGTGGAACCTGATAGCCACCGGTACCACCGGCAGCCGGATTGCAGAGGCCACGGGATTGGCCGTTCATCGATACCTCTCCGGACCACTCGGCGGTGACGCCCAGATAGCGGCGCGCGTGGCTGAGGGCGCGGTTGCGGCCGTGGTGTTTCTGCTCGATCCCATGAGCCCCCACCCCCACGAGCCGGACATCCAGGGGTTGCAGCGCATTTGCAACGTTCACAACGTCCCCCTGGCCAGCAACCTGGCAGCCGCGGAACTGATCATCCGTCTACAACGGGATTCGGGTGACCCGAATTAGTCCCTACCGCTACCGCCGCATGCCGCTACACGCGTCGGCATCGTCTCGGCGCTCCGATGAGATGGACACCGGGCGCATGCAGAAATCAAAAGGCGGTCACTGAATCACGCTTTGATGGCCAGCGGGGCGTTGTCGAGCTATACGGTTGTATTAGAGGACGTGCGAACACTCGGACTGGCGCGACCGGGCCTCGAATCGCCGCGCGTGGCGGGACCTATCGGCGGGTGCCGATTGCCGGCGCCGTGCACGGCCCAGGCGCGGCTTCCAGGGACGATGAGCGTATGAGCAACGGCAACGAACACGGAAGTACCGTAGCGCATGAATACGGCAGCATCGTAGTCGTCGGGCCACCGCGCCGGCTCGTGTGGTTCAAGGGCCAGTACGGGCGGGGCAACCACGCCGCGAGGATCGGCGACGCCGGCAGAACGGTCACCCCTATCACCGGGGAAGTTGGCATCGCCTACACGTTCGTTACCCGGCGGCAGGGGAAGATCGACCATGAGGGCAGCGGCACCATCCCGTCGGAAGGGGCCGAGATCACCGTGACCCTTCAGCCCGTCCCGCTGACATGACGGCCGGCAGCACACCATTGACCGCCGTCCCGAAACACCTCCACCGTCTGCTAATCCTGTTCACGGTGCTCGCCGTGAGCGCGTGCGCCTACCCGACGCGAAACGCGCCCCTCGAGGAGCCCATCGACCAGGATCGAGGCTATCGCGGCTACCAGGTCGACGACGGCCCCCTGGCCCGGACGCTGGTGATCGTGACCGTCTCCGGCGGCGGCACGCGCGCCGCTGCCCTCGGCTACGGCGCCATGCAGGCATTGGCTAACGTCCGTCTGCGCGGTGGCGACGACACGCTGCTGCACGCGGTCGACATCGTCTCGTCGGTCTCCGGAGGCAGCGTGCCGGCCGCCTATCTCGCCGCCGTCGGGCCGGAGGGACTGCCGGCGATGGAGGACGCGTTCCTGCACCAGGACGGCATTGGCCGGTTGCTCTGGCGCGGCCTCAACCCATACGGCTTGGCACAGCTTTCCACTCCCGCCGTGGAGCGGATCGACATGCTCATCCGCTGGTTCGACGACGCACTGTTCGCCGCCGAGCCCTTGCCCTCCGAAGGCATCACCTACGCCGATCTGCGCGACCCCGACGCACCCAACGGCTGGCGCCGTCCGTTCCTGATCCTGAACGCGGCCGACATGACCCAGGAGCAGCCGTTCGCCTTCCATCAGGACCAGTTCGACCTGCTGTGCTCCGATCTCGAGCAGCTGCCCTTGTCCGTCGGCGTGGCGGCATCCGCGGCCTTCCCCGTCGCCCTCTCTCCCGTGACCCTGGTCAACTACACCGAGCCCGGCGGCTGCGAGGCGCAGCGCGCGGCCGGCGACGACGTATGGCCGCCGGCGTGGATCGGCCGCATCGACACGAGCCTGGAAAACGGCACCATATCGCCCCGCACCCACCGCGCCCGCGTAAGGCGCGCCCGTGTCGCCGCCAGCTACTACCAGGTCCGTGACGGCGAGCTGGTGCGGCCATACATCCACCTGCTGGACGGTGGCATCGCCGAGAACCTCGGTGTCGCGGAGCCGCTGCGACTCCTGACCACGCGGGAGCGCACACTGAACCTCCTGAGCCGCTTCGACCGCGGGGATATCAACCGCGTGCTTTTCCTGGTGGTGAATGCCCGCTCGGACGCCGCCACGAGCCTCGATCGGAGCAAGGCCACGCCCGGCATGCTCGACATGCTCAACGCCACCACCGGCTCGGCCATCGACAACGCCACGTACGGGACCCTGGAAGGCCTGCAACAGCAGATCCGCTCCCTCATGCGGGCACCGACCCTCAGAGAGCAGCTAACGGTCGACACGGCTTACGTCGATTTCGACCTCATCGACAACAGCCGCTGCCGGCAGGCGTTTCGGGACGTTGCAACGAGCTGGACACTGCCGGAAAACGAGGTGCACGCGCTGATACGGCTGGCCGAGGCCATGATATGGCTGGACCCTGGCTTCCGGACATTCACCACGCGGCTGGGCGATGAGATGCTCGGTCCCGCGATGTCGGAGCCTGCCGCGCGCCGTGCGAAAACCACGGCATGCCGTATGGTTGGAGCGCCACCGGAAAGTGCTGAATGAACGAACCTCAGGCGTGGCGGCGGCGCTAATTCGTCTGATGAGATGCAGGCTTCGAGCCAGCGCGCAGACTCCGACTTCCTCTACCCTCACGAGGTACGGGCGGGACACGACCCTGAGCGGACGGTCCGTTGCCCAGAACCGTGGTCCGCCACGTTTCTCCAAAGGGCATAGGCCGTAGGTCGGCATCGCGAAGCGACGCCGACACTGGGGCTGCACGCTGTCGGCTGGCAAGCCCAGCCGACCTACGACCACTGCAACATCCACCTCGGGCTCCGGAACGCCCGGCCGCTCAATTGGCGCAGGATATTAGTCAGGCTCTGGCGTTGAGCCCGGATAGCCAGCCGCAGGTCTCCTCCAGGCTTCCGTCTTTCGTTCCCGGATGCCGTGCACTCGGTCCGTACTGGCACGACCTGGAAGTTGCGCGATTCCATGGCGGCGCGGCTAGTTTCGGACAAGCTGCTGTAATAGCGTAGCGAACGGGATGGTCGCGCTTGTGGGAACGCTTGAGTTGGAAGGCGCGAGAAGTAGCCCCGGCATACCCGCATGCGATCAACTGGACACAACGCCACAGAGATTGGAGACAACTGAATGTTCAGCCACGTAATGCTTGGGTCGAACGACATTGAGCGTTCCAAGCGCTTCTATGACGCCGTGCTCGGCGTGCTTGGGGTGGGAGAGCCGCTGCGAAATACAAACAGCACGGGACAGGTCCGCCTGTTCTACCGACACGACGGTGGAACGTTCTGTGTCAGCGAGCCGATCAACGGAGAGACGGCTACGCCCGCGAACGGCGCCACCATTGGCTTCAAGTGCCATTCGCCAGAGCAGGTGCAACAGTTGCATGACGTGGCGGTTGCGCATGGTGGAACTTCGATTGAAGACCCGCCAGGGCTCCGTGAGGGCTCGCTGGGCGCACTGCACCTGGCGTATGTGCGTGACCCTGACGGCAACAAGATTTGTGCACTTCATCGACCACAGTAGATCCGTCGCGTCACTGGTGCGGCGGCGACGCAGACTGCAGCCGCCGCCTATCCGCTCTCTCAGATGCAGGTTTGCCGCTGTGCCCAGTGTCAGGCGCCTGGCACCGCTGGTGCATCGTTAGATTTGACGCTGTTTCGATAGAGGCAGGAACCGACCCAATGCTCCCGGTCACGGTGTAGCCGGATGGCACGTGGGTGTGCCTGATTGCAGGACATCGTATCTTGACCTGACTTCGGCATCCCGAGCGCGGCGGACTCCAACAACGCCTGGTCTCTTGCCAGCTTGGCGCTAACCGCCCCAGGCGGTACCGTTGCCCCTGGCGCCAGATTACACCGACCAACCGATCCGCGCCGGGGCCGAGGAGGCTCTCACCGTCGTCTTCGGTAGCCGCCAATGCTGACAGGAGCCCGTTGCCTTGCGTCCGTCCGCCATCGCCCTCGGCGTACTTTTCTCGGTGATCTGGAGCTCGGCGTTCTCCGTTGCCAAGATCGCGGTTCAAGACGCGCCCCCGCTGTGGCTGCTCAGCATGCGCTTTTTCGTGGCGGGTACGATAGCGGTCACGGTCGCGGGGTTCGCGGGTCAAACGCTGCCGCGGGGGCGGCGGACCTGGCTCGCGGTGCTGGTCCTCGGGCTGGCCCAGAACGCCGTCTACCTCGGCCTCGTATTCGTCGCCTTACAAACCGTACCCGCGGCACTGGTCGCTATCATTGCGAGCGCCTTGCCGCTACTGGTTGCATTGAGCTCGGCGGTAATCGGAGCGGAGCGGCCCACGCCGGTCGTGGTCCTGGGGTTGGCGCTGGGGTTTGGCGGGGTTATCTACATCATGCACGACCGCGTTACAGGCGGCGTCGGGGTGGTCGGCACCGTACTTTGCGTGGGAGCCGTGGCCGCGTTGACGCTTGCGACCCAGATCGTTAACCGGCTGCGTATTGAGGGCGGGCTGTTCATGATCGTGGGGCTCCAGATGCTCGTGGGCTCCGTCGCGTTATTGCCCCTCGCCGCGGCGTTCGAGACGCCCGCCGATGTCAATCTTACCTGGCGGCTCGGCGCCGCCTTCGCGTATATCGTCTTCGCACCCGGCCTTGCCGCCACGCTCATATGGTTCACCCTTATCCGCTGGGTCGGGCCCACCCGGGCCAGCGTCTTTCACTTTCTCAACCCCGGCTTCGGCGTGCTCATCGCCTGGTTCCTGCTAGCCGAGCCAGTGGGCGGGGCCACCTGGATCGGCGTGCTTCTGGTGGCCGCAGGCATACTTCTGGTGCAGATTGCCCGGATGGAGCGGGGCGTCGCGCGCCCGTCGGTTCACGGCACGGATGTGAATGCAAGGGGGACCGGCAAGGAGCGCGATCGACGGAGCGCTGGCACTGATTGAGACGGTACTCGGCGTCGTGTCTCACATTCCAGCACAGCCACAGGGACTAATTGACAGCTTCCGGCCGTGGCATCTCGGTACTCATGTCGAGGCCATGCCGCTGGAGGGGGAGGTCGTAAAGCGACCCAAAGCGGACGCACAGACCGTCTGCCTTGCATAGGTGCATCTTGCTTCTAGACTTCTGGTAGACCTTTGATCTGATATGCACGGGGGGTACAGGAGAGATGAGCGACACTGTATCCGATCGTGCAATCGCGGACCGACTGCTCAAGCTAAACGAGCAGATTGAGTTCGCCGATTTCTTTCCGACCCTTGAGCCCGAAGCCTCGCATTTCGCCTTAACCGATCCTTTCGCTTTCTTGGTTGCGGCGGTAATAGACCGTGGAAACTCCAAGATCAACTGGACTGTACCCTATTGGTTGAAGCAGAGATGGGGGCACTTGAGCCCGACGCGAATAAATGCCATGGGGAGCGTCGACATAGAGGAGGCATTTAGAGGTGGACCCCGGGGACTGGACAGAGATCGAAGCCTGCTAAGTGGAATCTTCTGGCGTAGAGTTCTCGAGAGAGAAGGAGCGGAAGATGACCCGGAGAAAGCGACGTAATCACTCATCGGCGTTCAAGGCGAAGGTGGCGCTGGCGGCGATCAAGGGCGAGCGCACGGTGGCGGAGCTGGCCGAGCAGTTCGACGTTCACCCCAACCAGATTCAGGACTGGAAGCGACGCCTGGCGGAAGGCGCCGAAGACGTGTTCGGTGGCAACGCG
Organism: Ectothiorhodospiraceae bacterium WFHF3C12; assembly: GCA_013519935.1. Classification (GTDB taxonomy): domain Bacteria; phylum Pseudomonadota; class Gammaproteobacteria; order Nitrococcales; family Nitrococcaceae; genus WFHF3C12. Next base: position 12,301 of record JACDUA010000095.1, read on the forward strand.
GTCAAGGCGCAGCATGACGAGCAGGAGGTAGAGAAGCTCCACGCCAAGATCGGGCAGTTGGCGATGGAGAACGATTTTTTATCCAAAGTGCTCGGGCGCGACCGATGAGCGAGCGACGCGCCGGGATAGCCATCGAGCACCCATTGCCGAAGACGCGGCGCTGCGAGCTGCTCGGGCTCGCCCGCTCGAGTGCCTACTACCGCCCCGCGCCGGTCTCGGAGCGGGATCTGGCCTTGATGCGGCTGATCGATGAGATCCATCTGCGCTGGCCGTTCTACGGCAGCCGTCGCCTGCGTGACGAGCTCCAGGCACAGGGCTACCGGATCAACCGCAAGCACGTCCAGCGGCTGATGCGTCAGATGGGCTTGAGAGCGCTGTATCCGCGGCGTCGAACGAGCCAGCCGGGCAAGGGCCACAAGATCTACCCCTACCTGCTGCGGGGTCTGTCCATCGAGCGGGCGAACCAGTGCTGGTGCACTGACATCTGCTATATCCCCATGGCCAAGGGGTTCATGTACCTGGTGGCGATCATGGACTGGCATTCCCGGCGGGTACTGTCGTGGCGCGTGTCCAATACCCTGGACACGGACTTCTGCATCGATGCCCTGGAAGAGGCCTTGAAGCGCTTTGGGGCGCCGGAGATCTTCAACACCGACCAAGGGGCGCAGTTCACCTCCGAGGCCTTCACCGGTGTGCTCAAGGCTCACGGGGTCGCGATCAGCATGGACGGCAAGGGCCGCTGGGTGGACAACGTGTTCGTCGAGCGGTTGTGGCGCAGCGTCAAGTACGAGGACGTCTACCTGCGCGCCTACGAGACGCCGGCGGAGCTACGCGCCGGGCTTGGCCGCTACTTCGAGTTCTACAACACCCGGCGCCGTCACACGGCGCTGGACCGACGCACCCCGGATGCGGTGTACTTCAAACAGGTTGCCCCGGAAATGGCGGCCTGAAACCCAAGGCGGATTCCACTTAAGGCGGTGTCCAGGATTCAGGGTCCATTTCT
>JACDUA010000096.1 GCA_013519935.1 Ectothiorhodospiraceae bacterium WFHF3C12
GACCAGCCCTGGCGACGCTCGCGCGCGGGGCTGGGGCTGATGCTGCGCGAGGAGCTGCTGAAGGAAAACATCGACGGCGAGGCGCTGCTGTGGGCGGCAGGGCGGCTGGCACGACGCCCCGAGCGGCGCCGGATTCTGATCGTCATCGGTGACGGCGCGCCCCGCGACCGGGCCACGGCCGCCGCCAACGGCGACGGCTATCTGGCGGGCCACCTGGCGTCAGTGATCGCCGGCATCGAGCGGGCCGGCCGCATCGAGCTGCTGGGAGTCGGCATCGGGCAATCCGTGGAGCGGCTCTATCGTCGCAGCGTCACGGTCCGGCACATCGAAGAGCTGGCCTCCACGCTGACCGACGAGCTGGCGGGCGCACTGGCGCCCGCCGCGGGCGCCACGGGCGTCAGAGGCCCTCGACCACCATGAACTGCCCCCGGGACACCTTCTCCCGATAGCTTCGCGCCTCCTGGTACTCGGGGGATTCGTAACACGCCTGGGCCTGTTCCAGGCTGTCGAACTCGATGATCACCACCCGGCCGGGCGGCTCCGGCCCTTCCAGGCCCACCTTGCGCCCGCCCCGTGCCAACGGCCGGCCGCCGTACTTTTCCACGGCCGCCGAGGCCCGCTTGGCGTACTCCTTGTACGCGGCCTCGTCATCCACGTCGACCAGCGCGATCCAGTATCCAGCCATTTCGCTCCCCTTCGGTGTTATCTAGATCAACAGCGCCGCGGCAATTGCGGCGCCAACCAATACGGCGGCAACGCTCCCCGCAACGACGGGCGTGCGCCGCCACCCCGCAACCGCGGCTGATTCCGGCATGCGCCCGCCCTCTTCCGCGGAGACGTAGCGGGTGAAGTTGTCGAAGAAGTCGTTGGCCGTCTTGCTCGCAACGCCCTGAATGACGCGGCTGCCGACGCCCGCCAGCTTGCCCGCCACCTCCGCCCGGGCGGTATAGCGCAACAGGGTGCCGGCACCGTCATCGGCGAGCTGCACCGTGGCCGACCCCTTGACGGCACCGGCGACGCCGCCCTGGCCCCGCCCATGGATCACGTAGCCTTCCTCGGGCCTGACGTCGGACAGCGAGACCTGGCCCTGGAAACGGGCCTTGATGGAGCCGATACGGCTCACGATACGCGCGTCGAAGTCCGTATCGGACAGCTTCTCCAGCCCCTCGCAGCCGGGTATGGAGGCCTCCAGCACGGCGGGGTCGTTGAGCGCCTGCCAGACCGCGCCTCGCGACGCCGGGATGTGTTGCTCGCCGGAAATGTCCAACCCGCCCTCCTTCACCTCGGCTCTTCCGGCCCTTTGGCGCGGCGGCCGATGGCTTATTAATCGTTTGATAATTTATAGGGAGGATACTGTCAGTGCGCCAGAAAGCAAGCCCCCCCGTCGCGAACGGCGAAGGTCCCCTTACGGCCGTTCAGTTGGCGCCGCTCGAGGACGGCGCGTTCGGGGCAAGACTCGGGAAATGCTCGCGCAGGGTTTCGGGCGCACCGCGCAGAAAGGTACCGACGACCCGGTCGATGTGCCCGTCCAGGTCATCGGGGACGGACAGGTGATAGATCCACTGACGGATGCCCATGTAGTACATGCCGCCGTGGAGATCCCAGGCGAGCTCCAGCTCCTCTTCCGTCAGCGGCACCACCTCCGGCGATGGCAGCCCGGCCATCTCGCGGAGCTCGGTGCACACCGGCCGGAGCAGCTTCTCGCGGACGATGCCCAGGTAGCGCTCGTTGATGTTCACGCCCTTGAGGCCCGCGAACATGAATATCCGCACCCACTCGTAGTTGAAGATCGCCCGGGTGTACTCCCGGTAGAACTGCGTCAGCCGGTCGTGCAGCGAACGGGAGCGGTCGACGATGAGCACGTCCCAGCCCGGCTGCCAGCGTTTGACGAAGACCTCCAGGTAGACGCGCTCGATGAGCGAATCCTTGCTGGGGAAATAGCGGTAGAGCAATGGCTGGGTGATGCCCAGGCGCTTGGCGAGCTCCCGCGTCTGGCCTTCGAAACCGACCTCGGCGAAGAAGCGTATCGCGCCGTCGACGATCTGCTTCTCGCGCTCGGCGGGTGTCAGACGCCGCCGGCCCTGATGGTCCGTATTGTCGCCGGTTTGCTCTGTGCCTGCCTTCACGCCTGTCCTCTCACCTGGGTCGGGGGAAGTGCCGGACCGTCCCCTGCGGCCCCGGTCCAGGCTTCGCTGCGGACCGGCACCATTCTCGCCTCCCAGTCGAGAGTGAACAACTCGATTGACAGGCACTCACGTGCTGTCCATAGTTAATCAAACGATAAATAACTTGACCAGAGTCAATGACGGCGAGTCGGCACGGAGGAGCGCAACCGGTGAAAGCGGCGCGATTCGACTACATTCGACCGCGTACGGTTCAGGAAGTCCTGGATCACCTGGCGGAGCACGGCGACGAGGCCAAGGTTATCGCCGGCGGACAGAGCCTGGTGCCGACCATGAACGTGCGCCTGGCGGCGCCGGCGGTCCTCATCGACATCAACCACGTGGAGGAGCTGTCCGGGATCGAGGCGGACAAGGGGACGCTGCGTATCGGCGCCCTGACACGCCACGCCGAGATAGCCGCTTCCGAGACCGTGGCGGCGCACGCCCCCCTGCTGAGCATGGCCGCGCCATGGATCGCCCACGAGGCCATCCGCAACCGCGGCACCTTCGGCGGCAGCCTCGCCACCGCGGATCCGGCCTCCGAGTGGCCCGCCTGCGCCACCGTCCTCGACGCCACCATCCACCTCGTGAGCGCCCGGGGAACCCGGCAGGTGGCCGCCGGCGATTTCTTCCAGGGCGTCTACGAGACCGCCATCGAGCCCGATGAGCTGCTCACCCACGTGGAAATCCCGGCGATCGGGGAAGGCTACCGCGCCGGATTCTCCGAGTTCGCCCGCCGCAAGGGGGACTACGCCAGCGTCGGCGTGGCCGTGCAGGGCCGCGTCGGGGCGTCCGGCGCCATCGGCAGGTTGCTCAAGCGCGGCGAAGGCCGCCTGCATGACCTGCGCATCGCGTTCTTCGGCGTGGCGGCCCGGCCGATGCTCGCCACAGCCGCGGCAGCGGCGCTGGAAGAACAGCCCCTGGACGAGTCGACGCTGAAGGCGGCCCAGGAGGCGCTTCCCACGGACTTCACGCCCATGGAGGATCTTTACATGTCCTCGGCGGCCAAGGCCCACCTGGCCCGCGTGCTCCTGGGGCGCGTCATGACCACCCTGTATCACGGAGAGGGTCGATAATGGAGCCGATTCACGAGATCACCCTGACCGTCGACGGCGAGCAAACCACCCGCCGCGTGACGGCGCGCCGCTCCCTGGCCGATTTCCTGCGCGAGGATCTGGGGCTCACCGGCACTCACGTCGGCTGCGAGCAAGGGGTCTGCGGCGCCTGTACCGTGCGCTTCAACGGCGAGCAGATCCGCGCCTGCCTGATGTTCGCCGTCCAGGCGGACGGCGCACGGGTGGACACCGTCGAGGGCCTGACGGAGACGGGCGACCTGACCCGCCTGCAGGAGGCCTTCCATCGCAACAATGCCCTGCAATGCGGCTTCTGCACCCCGGGCATGCTGATCGCGGCCTCGGACCTGCTGATCCGCAACCCGGATCCCGACCGTGAGGAAATTCGCGCGGGCCTGTCCGGCAACTACTGCCGTTGCACGGGATACCACGCCATCGTCGACGCCGTCGCCGAGGCGGCTCAGAACGGCAAGGAGGCGGAGCAATGAGCGAAAAGCCTCCGTTGAGCGTCCTGGATCGCCCCAACAGCTATATCGGCCGCAGCGTGCCCCGGCCCAACGCCCGGCGCCTGCTCGCCGGCCGCGGTCAGTACCCCACGGACATGGTGCTGCCGCGCATGGTCCACGTGGCCTTCGCGCGCAGTCCCTTCGCCCACGCCCGCATCCGCTCCATCGACACCGAAGCGGCCCGGGCCGCGCCCGGCGTGGTGGCCGTGGCCACGGGCGCGGACATCGCCCGGCTGTGCAAGCCCTGGGTGGGTACGCTGGATCACTTCGCCGGCATGAAATCCCCGCCCCAGTATCCGCTGGCCATGGAGAAGGCGACCTGGCAGGGCGAGCCCGTGGTGGCGGTGGTCGCCGAGAGCCGGGCCGAAGCGGAGGACGCCCTGGAGCTGCTGGACATCGACTACGAGGAGCTGACGCCGGTCACGGATCCGGAGACCGCCCTGGACCCGGCCACCCCGGTCATCCACGAGGATCTCGGGGACAACCTGTGCTTCAGCAGCCGGGTGGACGCCGGCGACGTGGACGCGGCCTTCGCCGACGCCGATCTGGTGGTGGAAGAGGAATTCCATTTCCCGCGTCATACCGGTGTCACCCTGGAGCCCCGGGTCATCACCGCCGACTACGATCCCAGCGAGGAGCGCCTGACCGCCTATCATGGCAGTCAGACGCCCTATCAGATGCAGGATGTCTATGCCCGCCACCTGGGCCTCGCGGAGGAAAACGTCCGTGTCCTGTGCAAGGACCTGGGCGGGGCCTTCGGCATCAAGCTCCACGTCCATGGCGAGGAGATGACCACCTGTGCGCTGAGTATGATGCTCGGCCGGCCGGTGAAGTGGGTCGCCGACCGGCTGGAGTCCTTCGTCAGCGACATCCACGCCCGGGACCACCGGGTCCGCGCGCGGATGGCCGTGACCGCCGAAGGCCGGATAGTGGGCTTCGACGTGGACGACCTCACCGGCGTCGGCCCCTATTCCGTGTTCCCGCGCACCAGCGCCGTGGAAGGCAACCAGGTCATCAAGCTGGTGGGCGCGCCGTACGCCATCGAGCATTACCGCGCGGCGCTGAAGGTGGTCCTGCAGAACAAGAACGTCATGAGCCAGTACCGGGCGGTAGGCCACCCCATCGCCTTCGCGGTCACCGAGTCACTGGTCGACAAGGCCGCGGCGGAGCTCGACATGGACCCGGTAGCGATCCGGCGCGCCAACTACGTCCCCGACGACGCCTACCCTTACAAGACCGCCAGCGGCATGGCCTACGAACAGCTCTCGCTGCAGCAGTCACTGGACCGGCTGGTGGAATTCATCGACTACGAGGGCCTGCGCCGCGAGCAAGCGCAGCTTCGGGAGAAAGGCGTCTACCGGGGCATCGGCCTGGGCACCTTCGTCGAGATCACCGCCCCCGGTGCCGCATTCTACGGTGTGGGCGGTGCCCGGATCTCCGCTCAGGACGGCTGCTCCATGAAGCTGGAGCCCTCCGGCCGGGTGCAGCTCGCCATCAGTATCAACGAGCTCGGCCAGGGCACCGAGACCATCGTCGCCCAGGTGGCGGCCACCGAGCTGGGCGTGAGCATGGAGGACATCCGCGTCACCACCGGCGATACCGGCAGCACGCCCTATGGCGGTGCCGCCTGGGCCTCCCGGGCCGCGGCCATCGGCAGCGAGGCCACGGTCCGTGCCGCCCGCGCGCTGCGGGAGAACATCCTGGAGGTAGCCGGCGCCGTGCTTCAGGAAGCGCCGGCGGACCTGGATATCCGCGACGGGCAGATCGTCGGCCGCGAGTCGGGCGAGGAGCGCCTGAGCGTGGCCGAGGTGGGCCGGGTCGGGTATTTCCGGCCCGACACGCTGCCCCCGGACTTTCACCCGCAGCTGTCCGTGGTAAGACACTATGCGCCCCAGGGCCTGCCGTTCGCGTTCACCAACGGCATCCACGCCTCCTACGTTGAGGTGGACGTGGAAACCGGGGGCGTGACGCTGCTCAAACACTGGGTGGTCGAGGACTGCGGCCGCGTGCTGAACCCCAAGCTGGTCGAAGAGCAGGCCCGCGGGGGTGTTGCCCAGGGCATCGGCATGGCGCTGTTCGAGGAATGCCTCTACAGCGAGGAGGGCCAGCTCACCAATGCCAGCCTGGCCGACTACCTGGTGCCCCTGTCCTCGGAGCTGCCGGACATCCACGTAACCCACGTGGAGACGCCCACCCAGTATTCGGAGATCGGCGCCAAGGGGGCCGGCGAAGCCGGCACGGCCGCCTCTCCGGGGGCGATCATGAACGCCGTGAACGATGCTTTGAGACCCCTCGGCGCCCGGGTGTCCGCCATGCCGATGACACCCGAGCGCATCCTGACCGCACTGGGCCGTATCTGACCCGGCGCGGCATTCATAGAAAGACAAGCGGGATCCAGCCAGAAACCCGCATAGCGAGTGGAGGAGTGACAATGAGCACCAAAGACGACCAGAACGGCACCGACGGAAACCGCACCGAGGACCGGCACGGCCTCAACCGGCGGGATTTCATCAAGACCTCGGCCCTGGGCATGGCGGCGGTGGCGGCCGGCCCATGGATTGGCGGCTTCGCCCGCGCCCAGGACACGATCCGCATCGGCTTCCCGGTGCCGCTGACCGGCCCCTACGGCTCGGAGGCCAAGGAGCAGGCGGCCTGCGCGCAGATCGCCATCGACGAGTTCAACGCCGCCGGCGGCCTCGACGGGCGCATGGCGGAGCTGCTGGTGCGCGACGACAAGCTCAAACCCGGCGAGGCGGCCAAGCGCACCCTGGAGCTCATCGAGAAGGATGGCGTCGATTTCGTCTGCGGCTCCCTGTCGGCCTCCGTACAGCTGGCGGTGAACTCCGTGGCCACGGAACGCGGCATCATCTACAACTCCATCAGCCAATCCGACACCATCAACGAAGCCAGCGACTTCACCAAGTACACCTTCCACGAGGCCATGAACCCCCACATGACGGCGGGCACGGCCGGCGACTACGCCTTCTCCCGGAACCAGGGCAAGAAGGTGGCCTACCTGGTGGCCGACTACGCCTACGGTCACGAGATGATGCGTGGCTTCAAGGTGGCCGGCGAGCAGTACGGCATGGAAACCGTCGCGGAGGTGATCCACCCGCTGGCGGCCCAGGATTTCTCGACCTTCCTGCCACGCATCATGGCGGCGGGCCCGGACATCCTGTGCCTGTGCAATTTCGGTCTCGATCAGCTGAACTCCATCAAGCAGGCCCATTCCTTCGGCATGAAGGAGAGCATGCAGCTGGTGGCTCCGGCGCTGCTGTACAACCAGCGTCTGGCCGGCGGCCCCGACGTCTTCGAGGGCGTGGTGGGCGCGGCCAACTATCACTGGACGCTCGAGGACTCGGTGGCCACCGCCAAGACCTTCAACGACAAGTACCGTGAGCGTCACGACGGCGCCCCGCCCTCCGACTATGGCGCCTACGGGTACGCCGGCGTGGGCGCGTTGCTGCAGGCGGCCAAGGACGCCGGCACCACCCGGAGTGATCCGGTGGTCGAGGCCATGGAGGCGCTCAAGTACAACCTCTACAAGGGTCCGGAGTATTTCCGCCAGTGCGATCACCAGGCGGTGCAGTCGGTACTGGTCGTGGAATCGAAACCGGCCTCGGCGATGCGTAACGAGTACGACGTCTTCGAGGTGAAGGAAGTCCGCGAGGCCAGCGAGTCGATGCTGCGCAGCTGCGAAGCGCTCGGCCACAAGGCCTGACCCGACGCCGGCCCCGGCCCGTGGCGGCCGGGGCCGCCTTTTCGAGGTATCTACATGGCTGGTTATCCGATCGAGCTGATCGTCATGCAGCTGTTCACCGGACTCGCTCTGGGAACCGTGTTCGTGCTGCTGGCGGTCGGGCTGTCCATGGTTTTCGGGCTGCTGACGGTGGTGAACTTCGCCCACGGCGCGTTCTACACGGTCGGCGCCTATACCGGGGTGTTCCTCTTCGGCCTCACCGGCAACTTCTGGGTCTGCCTGGTGGGCGTTCCGTTGGTGGTCGGCACTATCGGGCTGGTCGTCGAACGTTTTCTGGTGCGCCCCCTGTACGGCCGCGGCATCGACTACCCACTGTTGCTGACCTTCGGCCTGGCCTACGTCCTGGTCGAGCTGGTTCGCATCGCCTTCGGAACCAGCGGCGTGCCGTTCAGCGCCCCGCCCTCGCTGCAGGGCGCGCTCAACCTGGGTTTCGGCTATTTCCCGCTGTACCGCGTTTTCCTTGTCGGCTTCACCACGGTGCTGCTGATCGGGCTGTGGCTGTTTATCGAGCGGACCCGCTACGGGCTGGTTATCCGCGCCGGCGCCCGCGATCCGGAGATCGTCCGGGTCCTGGGCATCGACGTATCGCGGGTCTGGCTACTGGTTTTCGGACTGGGCACCGCGGTGGCGGGCCTGGCCGGCCTGCTCGCCGCACCCATGCGCGGCGTCATTCCGGAGATGGGCATCCCGGTGCTGGTGGAGGCTTTCGTGGTCACGGTGGTCGGCGGCATGGGTTCGCTGGCCGGCGCCGTGGTGGCGGGCCTGCTGGTCGGCGTGGTGGTCAGCATGACGTCGCTGTTCGCGCCGGCCTTCGCCGACATGTCCATGTTCGCGCTCATGGCGCTGGTGCTGGTGATCAGGCCACAGGGCCTGTTCGGCCGCGCCGGCCTGATGGGCGGCTGAGGAATCACGACAATGGCAACGAAGAACTCACGAACCGAGCGGCTGGCGACGAACGACATCCCCATCTCGGGGCGCCGCGTCGCCGCCGCGCTGCACGCCGTGGCACGCCACCGCGTCCTCGCCGTGCTTGTCTTGCTGGCGATATTCCCCTGGCTGATGCCCTACAAGGCGCTGGCCGTGGACATTCTGCTCTACGGGCTTTTCGCCATGGGTTTCAACCTCATTTTCGGCTACACCGGCATGCTGTCGTTTGGCCATGCCGCGTTCTTCGGCACCGGCGCCTACGCCACCGGTATCGCCATGGTGCACTTCAACGTGCCCTGGTTCGGGGCGATGGCGCTGGGCCTGGTCATCGTCGCGGCGGTGGCCGCGGTGATCGGCCTCCTGGCGACGCGGACCCGCGGCATCTACTTCGCCATGGTGACTCTGGCCCTGGGACAGCTGGTCTACTACGCGGTCTACCAGATGACGGAGCTCAGCGGCGGCGAGAACGGCCTGCGCGGCATCCAGGTCAGCGAGCTGAGTGTTCTGGGAGTGCCCGTGAACCTGCTCGACCCGGTGAACAAGTACTACTTCATGCTCGCCTTCATCGGCCCGGCCATCTGGGTGTTCTCCCGCATCCTAGCGTCGCCCTTCGGCGCCGTGCTGGAAGCCATCCGGGAGAACGAGAACCGGGCGCGGGCCTGTGGCTACAACGTCGCCCAGACCAAGTGGGTGGCGTTCCTGCTCTCGGGCCTGTTCTGTGGCGTGGCCGGCTCGCTCAGCGCCATTCACCTGAGCATCGTGCCCATCGAGTCGCTGCACTATCACACCTCGGGTCTGGCGGTGATGATGTCCCTGCTCGGCGGCATGGGCACGTTCTTCGGCCCGTTCATCGGCGCCTTCGTATTCCTGCTGCTGGAGGACGTGATCACCAACATCACCGTGCACTGGCAGCTGTTCCTCGGCACGCTCTTCGTGCTTTTCGTACTGTTCCTGCCCAAGGGCATCTGGGGCACGCTACTGGAGAGGCTGGGCCGATGAGTACCGATACCGTTCTCAAGGCCGATGGCGTCACCCGGCGCTTCGGCCGATTCACGGCGCTCAAGGACGTCAGCGTGAGCTTCAACCGGGGCCGGCTGACCTCCATCATCGGCCCCAACGGGGCCGGCAAGAGCACCCTGTTCAACGTGCTCTCCGGGGCGTTCCCGCCCAGCGAGGGCCGCATTTACTACGAGGACCGGGAAATCACCGGCACGCCGCAGCATGCCTTCCCCCGCATGGGCATCGCCAAGTCCTTCCAGATCACCAACGTCTTCCCGCAGCTCACGGCGGTGGAGAACGTGCGTGTCGCCCTGCAGGCGATGACCAACCGGTTCACCCTGTGGCGTTCGCGCACATCGTTTCCCGAGCTGCAGGAAAAGGCCGAGGCCCTGCTGGACCAGGTGGGTCTCGACCGCCATCGACACCGCAACGCCGGCAATCTCGCCCACGGCGAACAGCGGTGCCTGGAAGTGGCCCTCGCGCTGGCCTGCGAGCCCAGGCTGCTGCTCCTCGACGAGCCGACGGCGGGCATGAGCCCGGAGGAGACCCGCGTGATGATGGACCTCATCGAGGGCCTGGCCGCGGAACGCACGGTGATCCTCGTCGAGCACAAGATGAAGCTGGTGATGGGCATCAGCGACCAGCTCATCGTGCTGCATCACGGCGAGCTGCTCGCCGAGGGGACGCCGGCGGACATTCAGTCTAACGACGACGTGAAACGGGTCTACCTGGGGCAGAGGACCTAACCATGTTGAAAGTGGAAGATCTGGAGGCCTGGTACGGCCGCAGCTACATCCTGCAGAAGGTCAACCTGCACGTCGACGCCGGCGAAGTGGTCTCCGTCATCGGCCGCAACGGCGCCGGCAAGACCACCACCCTGCGGGCGCTCATGGGCCTGGTGGCCAAACGCCACGGCCGCGTGGAATTCGAAGGCAGGGACCTTCTCGGACTGCCCACCCACGAGCGCTACCGTCACGGCCTCGCCTACGTGCCCGAAGACCGCAGCATCGTGCCGGGGCTGACCGTGAGGGAGAATCTGCGCCTGGGCCTGCTCGCCTCCCCCCACCTCAAGCGCGAGGCGGAGATCATCGAGCGGCTGGCGGAGACGTTTCCCCGTCTGAAGGAGCGACTGGACCAGATCGGCGAGACCCTCTCCGGCGGCGAGCAGCAGATGCTGGCCATCGCCCGGGCGCTGGCCGCCGACCCCAGGATGATCCTGCTGGACGAGCCGTCCGAGGGCATCATGCCGGTGCTGGTGGACGAGATGTTCGAGCTCTTCGAGAAGCTGCGCGCCGAGGGCATGACCATTCTGCTCGTCGAGCAGAGCGTGGACCGGGCCCTGGCCATCTCCGACCGCGCCTACATCATGGACCAGGGCGTCATCGTCCACGAGTCCGGGGCGGCGGCCCTGCTCGCCGACGAGGAAATGCAGGAGCGCTACTGCTCGGTGTAAGACCGCCGGCTACGACTGCCATGGAATTGGCACCAGCGCCGCGGTGGCTTCGGATCACGGGTTCTCGCCCCGGGGACGAGCCTCCCACAACCAGCACCCGCCACCGTGGCCGGCGGATTCATGTGGGAGCGGCGTCCCCGCCGCGAACCGCACTCCCACGAAACCCTGTATCGTGGAATAGCGAAGCATATTCCACCGCCATCCGATCAACAGCCACCGCCACCGTCGCCACCGCCACCGCCACCGCCGGCACCACCCGGACCGCCGCCCCCGGCACCGCCGGGCGTGGACAGCCAGAACATCAGGTGAACGGCCACGGCCAGCACATCCAGTCGTAGCGGCTTGTGCGGCGTCAGGAAAAACTCATGTAGTTTGAACTCGCTGCGCTCCATCTCGGCCAGCAGGCCGCGCGGCGAGAACAACTGCCGGTTGTACGCCCGGGCTGCTCGCGTATAGGGCACACAGACCACCTGATAGTCCTCGTCCTCGATCTGGAAGCTCCCGGTAAGGCGATCCCGTGACTCAGTGGTCTCGCGGATCTCCGTGGCAATCCCGGCACCGGCACGCCATACGCGGCGCCGTTGCGGAAAGCCGAAGAATGTCGTGGCCAGCGCGGCCAGGCGCTCACCCAGGGTGGCATCATCGGGGCGGTCCAGGCGCATGCGCCGGCCAGCCACCCGCAGCTGTACCGGCCGCAAGCCAATGGCCGGCGGGTGCTCTATCACGCCCAGCCGCCGGCCGGCGCCGCTGATCTTCACTTCGCCGCGCGCCTGATGAAACAGGCCCAGGATCGGCCGCGGCAACTCCACGTGCACCGGCTCGCTGACCAACTCCTTGTAGGGCGGTGTCTGCGACGCCATGGTCATGCCCCCTTTTTGCCCCCAAATTTTCGAGGGTAATTGCACGCCCCGGCGATGAAACCCGTACCGTCTCAATCTGCGATTCATTCCACAGATCACGGCCGGCGCGGTCTTGTCACCGTCCGCCGCTGGACAGCGCCGCCGTCCGGTAGGACGATTGCAGACCCGCTGGGATTCGCGAACGGGCACGACGGTCATGCACCACGCCATCCATGCCGAAAACCTCGTCAAGCACTTCGGGGCCACCCGGGCGCTGAATGGCGTTGACCTGACGGTGCCGGAGGGCACGGTGCTCGGCGTGCTGGGACCCAACGGCGCCGGCAAGACCACCGCCGTGCGCATCCTCGCCACCCTGCTGGCGCCGGATGCCGGGCGGGCCAGCGTCGGCGGCTACGACGTGGCCACCCAGGCCCACCAGGTCCGCCAGCTCATCGGGCTGACGGGTCAATATGCATCCGTGGACGACAAGCTCACGGGCCGGGAGAACCTGGTGCTCATCGGACGGCTCCTGGGACTGGGCCGTGCCCAGGCCCGTTCGCGGGCGATATCGCTGCTGCGCGACTTCGCCCTGGAGGACGCCGCGCACCGTGCCGCCCAGACCTATTCCGGCGGGATGCGCCGGCGGCTGGACCTGGCGGCGAGCCTGGTGGGCGAGCCGCGGATCCTGTTCCTGGACGAGCCCACCACCGGCCTGGACCCGCGCGCCCGGCTCCAGCTCTGGGAGCTGATTCGCCGGCTGGTCCGGGACGGCACCACGGTACTGCTGACCACGCAGTATCTGGACGAGGCCGATCAGCTGGCCGACGACATCGCCGTCATCGACGAGGGCCGGGTCATCGCCGCCGGCTCCCCCGAGGCCCTGAAACGCCGCATCGGCGCCCAGGCCGTCGTCGTCACCGCCACCCACGCGCGGGACGTGCCCGTGATCGGCCAGGTGCTGGGCGAGCTCACCGGTACACAGCCGCAGATCGAAGGCGAGCGGCTCACCGCGCCCGCCACCGACAGCGCACTGCTGCCCGCCCTGGTGCGGCGGCTCGACGATCGCGGCATCACCGTCAGCGAGCTGATGCTGCGCAGTGCCAGCCTGGACGATGTCTTCCTGACCCTGACCGGCCGGCACGCCGAGGCCGACGAGGTGCCGGCCACCGCGGAGGCCGGC
>JACDUA010000097.1 GCA_013519935.1 Ectothiorhodospiraceae bacterium WFHF3C12
CGCGTGCCGGTCGCCGCGGCCTTGCCCGCGCGCAGGATCTTTACCGCACCGCCCATGATGGCGAGATCCACGCCGGCCCAGGCGTAGTCGCCGGCGGTGACCGTCGCGTCGCTGCGGTACTTCTGTTCCAGGGTACGCAGGCCGCTGGTGAAGAACTGCGCCGTGCCCTCGATCACCCGTTCGAACTGGACACGCTGCACGTCGCCGGTGCTGTCGACGACGAACTGGCCGAGAAAGTCGTGGCCTTCCTCGCGGATAAAGTTCACCGCGTACCAGCCGCGCAGCTCCGGGGTCAGCGCCTGCTCTCTCGCCGCCGCCTGCTGAACCGGTTGCCGCGCGCCGGTGCGCTCCTCCGTCCAGAACCGCCGCGCCAGCTCGTTCGCCCGCCGGATCTGCTCGGCGGTGTAGCGCATGACGTTGAGCGTGTAGCTCTCGTTCTCCAGGTAGTAGTGCACCGGCGGCACCACGCTGGCACCGTAGTCGCGCAGGATCGTCCCGAATTCGTCCTCGTCGCCGTACAGGCCGATCACACGCGCGGCCTTGGCGGGGTAGCGGGCGAGCGCGGCCCGGGCGTTGTAAAGCAGCACCTCGTCGTCGGCGTAGCCGAGCAGCGCCCCCAGCGTCTGCGGCGGCAGCGATGCCACGGTCTCCTGCGGCAGATCCAGGCTCGCGCGGGCGTCCGCCCGCGCCACCTCCGTCTCGAACGTGGTCGGGTCGGCGCGCAGACCGATAAACGCCCCGATTGCCAGGGAGATGACGAATACCACCGCCAGCTTGCGCATAGGATCGTCTGCCCCTGCCGCCCCTCAGCGGCGCTCCACCCAGTCGAACTTGTCGTCGCGCAGGACCTGTTCGCCGTCCCAGCGGTAGGCGACCAGGCGGCCGCCGTCTCTGGCGACACTGTAGTCCAGGCAGGCAACGTTCGCCGCCTGGGGTGTGGGTTCACCCACCATCCAATAATGCCCGACGAACACCGGCGGTGCTGTGTCGGGGTAGCCGGTTTCGACATCTGGCGGCAGCGGCGCCTCGGGGAGCTTCGCCGCCACGCCGGGCGGCCCCAGGAACATGCTGCGCCAGGTTTCGCCCTGTGGATAGCGCCACCATTTCAGCCGGATGTAGCGCCGGTGATGGCCGTCCTTGTCGCTAAAGCCGTGCCCGGCGGGCAGCTCCGCCTCGATACCCTTGAGCAGGTTCTCCACCGCGTTCTGTTCCGCCGTACCGGGGCGGGAGGCGGCCTCCAGCAGCGGCTGCGTGAGCCGGTTGCCCGGGGCGACCCGATCCGTAATGCGGTTCAGCGCGGGCGTGTCCCAGGCCGCGTGGACCACCCGGAGCTCGCCCAGGTCCAGCCACAGCGGCAGGTCCCAGAACCACTCCAGGGCGGCGTCCAGCACCTCCGGGTGCTCGTGCTCGTCCAGGAAGGCCCGGTGCTGGTCGATGTTCTTCGCGCTGCGCCGGCGCAGGTGCTCGCCGTGGGCCGCCGGGTCCGGCGTGTGGAAGGCCAGGGCGTTGAGCTCGTGATTGCCCATGACGGCCAGGGCCGCGCCGTCCATGACCATGGGCCGGACGACCTCCAGCACGCCGCGCTGCTCGGGGCCGCGGTCGATGAAATCGCCCAGGAAGATCGCCTGCCGGGTCGGATGCGCGAAACGGCCGTCCCGGTAGCGGTAACCGAGCCGGCGGAGCAGGCCGCGAAGCGGCTCCGCGTGGCCGTGAATGTCGCCGATTAGGTCGTAGCCCTCGGGTTGCATGCTGCTCATGGTAACGGCTTTGACCGTTCGGGGCGCGGGAGGTTGCGGGCGTCCGGGCGCTTTTCGCGGCCGTGACCGGTCGCCCCCTCTCACCTGGCCCCTCTCCCGCGAGGGGAGAGGGGGACGATCACGGACAAACCGGCAACCTCCATTTCAGCTTGATCCGGGCAGGTGGTTTACACCTTTCCATTTTGAGGGACTCACTAGGACTGCGGACGCAATCATGCATCGCGGTGACCCCGGTCATCCCCCTCTCCCCTCGCGGGAGAGGGGCCAGGGGAGAGGGGGGGTGCCGCAAGGCTCATGGTCCCCGGGACCCCGACCCCGGCGAACGAAGCCCGAACCGCCACATGGAAAACCGCCCCGTCGACCCAACTGTCTCCCTACGAACCCTTTCAGAGGTCCGCAATGGCGAACGGCACCCGTTCACCCCACGACGGCAACGGCTCCCTGCTGGCCCGGCTGACGCTGGTGGAGCGCGGCGAGCTGCCCGGCCTGATTGGCGGTTTTCTGTACTACTTCTGCCTGCTGTGCAGCTACTACATTCTGCGCCCGGTTCGCGACGAGATGGGCGTGCGCGGCGGCGTGGAGAACATGCAGTGGCTGTTCACCGCCACCTTCGTTGCCATGCTGGTGGCGGTGCCCATCTTCGCGGCCCTGGCCACGCGTTTCCGCCGCAACGCGCTGATTCCGGCCGTCTACGGCATCTTCATCGCCTGCATCCTGGGTTTCTGGCTGTGGCTGCGGGCCGACGTGGCCATGGAGTGGGGCGCGCGGACGTTCTTCGTCTGGCTGTCGGTGTTCAACCTGTTCGTGGTCTCCGTGTTCTGGAGCTTCATGGCGGACCTGTTCGACGACCGCCAGGCCGCACGCATGTTCGGCGCCATTGCCGCCGGTGGCAGCGCCGGCGCCATCATCGGTCCCGGGCTGACGGGGGTGCTGGCCCAGCAGGTCGAGCCCCACGCCCTGCTGCCCATCGCGGCGGCCATCCTGGCGCTCACCCTGCCGTGCATGTGGGCGTTGAACCACTGGTCCCACCGCCGTCAGGACGGCGGCAAGCGGCCCGACGGTGAGGAGCGCGCCCTGGGCGGCACTTTGCTGGAGGGCGTGAAGGCGGTGATCGGCTCCCGCTACCTGCTGGGCATCTGCGCCTTCATCTGGCTCTACACCACGCTGGCCACCTTCCTGTACTTCACCCAGGCGGACATCGTCGAGAGCGCCTTCGCCGACACCGGCGATCGCACGTCCGTCTTCGCCGCCATCGACTTCACCACCAACGCCCTCACCGTGGGATTGCAGCTGTTCATCACCGCGCGGCTGGTCCGCCGTTTCGGCCTGGGCAAGGCGCTTGCCTTCGTGCCGGCCATTGTGGCGGTGGGTTTCCTGGTGCTGGCGGCGATACCGGCGTTGCTGGTGCTGGCCGCCTTCCAGGTGCTGCGCCGGGCGGGCAACTACGCCGTGGCCAAGCCGGGGCGGGAGATGCTGTTCACCGTGGTCCCGCGCATGCAGAAGTACAAGAGCAAGAACTTCATCGACACCGTGGTCTACCGCGGCGGCGACGCCATTGCCGGCTGGGTCTTCACCGGCCTCGGCGCCATCGGCCTGGGCACCTCGGGGGTGTCCCTGGTGGCCGTGCCGCTGGCGGTGATCTGGCTGGTCATCGGCTATCGACTGGGTATCGCCCAACAGGATCAGGCGCAGGCGCTGCGCCGGGAGGAACAGGATGGACGAGCGGCATACTCGCCCGCCCCGTAACGGCGGGCTCAATCGTAGGCAATTCCTCAAGGCATCCGCCGGTGCGGCGGCACTGGGCGCGATGGGTCCGGTGCCGCTGTGGGCGGCCAGTGACACGCTCATCCGCCGCCCCATACCGGCCTCGGGAGAGCAGATCCCGGTCATCGGGCTGGGCACGGCGCGTACGTTCAATGTCGACGACAGCGATGCCGAGGCCATGGCGCCCCTGCGCGGGGTGATGAAGGCCTTCTACGAGGGCGGCGGCCGGATGGTGGATTCATCGCCCATGTACGGTAACTCGGAAACCGTGGTCGGTGTACTGGCCCGGGACCTGGGTATCGCCGACGAGCTGTTCATGGCCACCAAGGTCTGGACCGACGGCGCTCAGGCGGGCGTCGAGCAAATGCAGCGTTCCCGCGAACGCATGGGCGGCGGCCGGCTGGAGCTCATCCAGGTGCACAACCTGCGCGACCTGCGCACCCAGCTGGACACTCTCAAGCGCTGGCGCGACGAGGGGAAAGTGCGCTACATCGGCGTCACCCATTCCCGGAATTCGGCCCACGGTGACCTCAAGCGCGTGGTGGAGCGCGAGCCGCTGGATTTCGTCCAGCTCAACTACAACATCGCTGCCCGCAACGCGGAGAGACGCCTGTTACCCGCCGCCGCCAACCAGGGCGTGGCCGTCATCGTCAACGAGCCCTTCGAGAGCGGCCGGCTGTTCAGCGCGGTGCGCGGCCAGTCGCTGCCGGACTGGGCCCGCGACGCCGGCGCCCAGAGCTGGGCCCAGTATTTCCTCAAGTACATCGTCAGCCACCCGGCCGTGACCTGCGCCATCCCGGCCACCAGCGACCCCGAGCACTCCCGGGACAACATCGGCGCCTGCCACGGCGTGCTGCCGGACAGCGCCCAGCGGCGGCGGATGGTGGAATATTTCGAGGGGCTTTAAAGCCCTAGAGGGTGGTTTTCCCCCTCTCCCCAACCCCTCTCCCGCCAGGGGAGAGGGGCTGTCCCGTGGCACCGGGCGCAGGTCGCGTGGGTAATGCCATCCGACATCACGGGGGCGGGACGCCAGCGCCGGCGCCAACTGTAGGAGCGCCGCAAGGCGCGATGGGTACACCGGCGCATCGAGACCGAATCGCGGCTCGCGCCGCTCCTACAGGTGCCTTCGACCCGGCGTAGGAGCGTCCCCCGGGCCGCGAACCGGCCGCCCGCCCGTCGCCGCGGGGACGCGCCTCCCACAATGGTCCCTGTCCGCATGGTTTCGCATGGTGTTGCGGGAGCGGCATTCTTTGCCGCAGCCGACCGTAGGAGCGCCGCAAGGCGCGATCCGTGTGCCGGGCCACTGAAGTTGAATCGCGGCTCGCGCCGCTCCTGCAGGGCTCGGTGGTGCGTTAGACTTTCGGGGTAGGCGAGAGAGCGAGGTGTATGCGCCATGCCCACCAGGAGGACCCCCGACGCCGGCAAGCTCGACCGTCTGGTCGCCGAGACCCAGCAGAACCGTATCAAGCGGGAGCAGGGGTATCGCGAGCAGGCCCTGAAGATGTACCCCTGGGTCTGCGGGCGATGCGGCCGCGAGTTCACCCGCGCCAACCTGCGCGAGCTCACGGTTCACCACCGGGACCACGACCACGACAACAACCCGCCCGACGGCAGTAACTGGGAGCTGCTCTGCGTCTACTGCCACGACAACGAGCACCAGCGCCAGCTGGACGCCGCCGGCGGTGCGGAACGCGATGCCGGCGGCCGTGCCACCCACAAGGGCCTGGCCGGGCTGGCGGACCTGCTCAAGGGCGAGGATTAATCCGCCGGTTTGCCACCGCGGGGCCATGGATCCGACCACGCCGACGTTGCAGGAGCGGCCCCTGGCCGCGAACCGGACGTATTTCGCGGCGAGGGCGCCGCTCCCACAACCGAATGCACAGCCATGTGCATAGCGGCGGGCGTGGGAGGTGGGAGGCGCGTCCCCGCGGCGACGGGCGGCCCGGTGGGCGCTCCTACACCGGGTCGAAGGCACCCGTAGGAGCGGCGCAAGCCGCGATTCATTGTTGAACCGGCACCCGGCCATCGCGCCTCGCGGCGCTCCTACACCGGCCTGATGGCCCGGGCAAGTCCCTCTCCCCCGGCGGAGAGCGGGAAGGCAATGGTGGCAAGGACCTGCTCCCAAAAGCCAAGGCCGGGCCTGACCGCGAAACGGCTACGAGGCCCCGGCTGTTCCGTTCCAGATGAACACGCCCAATCGGGCGGCTTCGCCCCGCGCCGGCGAGACGTTATCCAGGTACGAAGGCGTGCTGCCCAGCGCCATGTGGGCGGCGCTCAAGAGCTCGAAGCCCCGTGGATCGCCGATGGCAAGCTTCGGAAGGCGCACGCTGACAAGGGCCGCCCTTGCACCCTGGAAGCCATTCAACGCCGTGCCCAGCTGCCAGGGGGGTTCCACCTGCAGGCCGAAATACCGGCCCACACGTCGATGTGTGGCTTCGAGCAGAGCCCGGACGTCGCCGATATCCAGCCCGACCATGCCGCGGTCGGTGAGTGCGAGGAAATCGTCCAGCGCTGTCGGCAGGTCATCCTTGTCATGCACGGAGACCCGTGACAGGGCATGGCCGTCGATGATGTCGCGGCCCCAGGCGGGACTGTAGAAATGGATATCCGGGCGAAAGTTCGCCGGCATGGAAGCGCCGACAGTGACCAGTAACGCCTCCGCCGGCAGCTCGCGGCCCGGATCCGGAGCAGCCAGCGGCTGCCATAGCGCGGACAGGTCCTGGAGCGCGAGGCTGCCCTCCGCATCGGTGGCCGAGAGGACGTGACTGACGAACCCGTTCTCGTGGCAAACGGCGAGTTGCTCGAATGCCACGGGTACCAGCGTCGGTGGTGCGTTGTAGCCCAAGGCCCAGCCCCCCAGGATCCGCACGCGGTTACGAAAGCGCCTTCGGTCCCTGAGCCTTGTCCTTTTTGTGTTCCTCAAGCAGTGACACGCGAAAAGGGGTGGAAAGGTTCCTTGTCGCACGGATGCCTGGGGTGGCCCATTAGTGGCGATCATCTCTCCTGCGCCGGGGCGAGACGCCCATGGAGCGACCGACTCACGAGGCACTTGCCCACTTCGCCGGGAGGTTGACGCCTGCCGGAATGGGGGGGGGTTGTTTCGCCGCGAGGACGCGCCTCCCACAGCGCTTTGATGGCGCCTCGGCTTTGTGGCCGCTGGGTCGAACGTCAGCCCGTCGCGAAAGGCATCCGAGGGGTTCGCAGCCAGGGCTGCTCCTGCGTGGGTGGTGGCAGCCCTGCTCCCCGTCTCGTCGCGGGACAGGGGATGCTTCAGAGCGCCCGCAGCGCCTCGAGCAGCGAATCCAGCATCCCGCCCCGGTGGCCGATGACCACCAGCGCTTGCGTGTGGCCGTAACGGGTCGCGGTGCGGCTCACGCGGCCGCCGGCGAACTGCACCAGGTAGCGCGTCCGGGCTTCGTCGTCGGCCCGGACCGTGCCCTTGGCCCGCACCAGGGCCGGCGCGGACTGGGTCAGCAGGGTCTCCAGGGCCGCCACGTCCACGGGGTGGGGCAGGTTGACGGTTTCGCTCACCAGCGGCCCCGCAGGGGCCGGCGTGGTCGCCCGGGCCGCCGGCGGAGGCGCCCCCTCGTCGGACTCCACGATCATCTCCGCGTCCGGGTTGACGGCTGCGATCTCGCGCAACACCGCGTCGCGCTCGTCGGGCTCGAGCCAGCCCGCGCGGTTGACCCGCAGCCGGGAGACCTCGCGGATCTGGGCGGTGAAGATGTCCTCGATGGCGGTGTCCCGCCGATGGCGCCGGAAGGCGCTGGCGTCCACCAGGGACTCGGCGGCCTCCAGCGCATAACCCCGCGCGGCGTCGAAGAGCTCCATCAGCGGCCGGGGCCGGGCGATGCCGCTGGCCTCGAAAACCAGGTGCCCGGGCCGCCGTGGCCAGTCCTTTATCTCCCGAAGCTGCGCGGAGAGGTTGCCGGAAATGCCGCAGCAGGCGCAGCCGTTGCTCAGGCGCAGGACGTCCTCGTCCCGGGACTCGATCAGCTCCGCGTCGATGTTGATGCTGCCGAAGTCGTTGACCAGGAAAAGGGCGTCCTCCAGCTTGCCGCCGCGGATCAGCCGATTTATGCGGGTGGTCTTGCCGCTGCCGAGGAAGCCGCAGAGCAGCGTCGCGCGGATGCCGGGGATCGGCTCGGCCATTGCCCCGGACACGGCTCAGCCCCCGCCGGTGGGCACGCCGGAGAGCAGGGTGTCGTGCACGCCGATGTCCTTGAGCGGCGTGTCGCTCGCCAGCGGATCCTCGTCCAGCACCGTGACGTCGGCCCACTTGCCCGGCTCCAGGCTGCCCACCCGGTCGTCCATGCGCAGGGTGTAGGCCGCGCCCAGGGTGATCGCTTCCAGGGCCCGGGCGCGGCTGATGCGCTCCGCCTCGCCCAGGACCGTGCCGCCGGCCGTCTGCCGGGTGGTGGCGCACCAGGCGGTGAACAGCGGCGACAGGGGTGTCACCGGCGCGTCGCAGTGGATGCCGAAGGGAATGCCCATGCGGTCGGCGCTGGCGGCGGGCTCCAGGCGCTGGCAGCGGTCGAAGCCCAGGGTCTTGGTCAGGTGGATGTCGCCCCAGTAGTAGATATGGTTGGCGAAGATGTTCAGGCAGGCGCCCAGCCGCGCCACCCGCCGGAGCTGATCCTGGCGGATCAGCTGCACGTGCTGCAGGGTGTGGCGGTGGTCCGGCCGCGGCCACATGGCCAGGGCCTCGTCCAGCGCGCCCAGGATCATGCCGATGGCCTCGTCGCCGTTGGTGTGGATGTGCATGTGCAGCCCGGCGCCGTGGTAATGCTGGACCATCTCGTGGAAGGTCTGGGGCGGGGCGTTCCAGGCACCGTTCTCCGGGCCGGTGAGGTAGCCGGGCCACTGCAGCCGGGCGGTGAAGTTCTGGATGGCGCCGTCGGTGACCAGCTTCACCAGGCCGAAGTGCAGCCGATCGTGGTTGTGCCGCATGGCGTCCATGACCCGCTCGCTGCCCGCCTGCGGGTCCCAGGCCAGGGCGTTGAGCGCCGGCACCAGGCGCACCGGGTAGTCCGCCCGGCCCGTGGCGGCACGCAGGGCGTCAATGGCGGCGTCGTTCATGGGGTTGAGCAGGTCGACGACGGTGGTGATGCCCTTGCGCCGGGCGGCGCTGGCGTAGCGGTGCAGGGCGTGCTCGTTGGAGGCGCCGTCGAAGATGTCGAAGCCCAGGGCGTCGAACACCAGGTGCATGGCGGGGATTTCCTGCAACTCGCCGTTGGGCTCGCCGTCCGCGCCCCGCATGACGCCTTCCAGATCCTTGTCCGCCAGAGCCGCCAGGCGGATGGTGGCGCTGTTGACCACCATCACGTGCAGGCTGGCATGCATGATGACGATGGGCCGCGTGTCGCTGACGCTGTCCAGCAGCCGTTTGTCCACGCGCTCACCCTCGAAGTACACCGGGTCGAAGCCCCAACAGATCAGCGGCTCGTCCTCCGGGCCGTCGCCGATGTGCTCCGCCAGCCGGTCGCGCACCGCCTCCGGCGACTTCACGCCCGCCCAGTAGCCGCCCTCCGGGTCGTATTTGTCGAAGTAGCCCAGGTAGACATAGTCCCAGATGGAGCCCTCCAGGGCATGGCTGTGGCCCTCCACGAAACCGGGCACCAGCACCTTGTCGGCATAGCGGTCGTCCACGCGGACCTCGCCGAAGCGCTCGATTTCCTCCAGCGGACCCACGCCCAGCACACGCCCGTCGCGCACGGCCACGCACTGGCCGGTGGGCTGGGACGGGTTCATCGTGTGGACGGCCCGGGCGGTGTAGGCGGTAATGGTCATGGCATCCCCTTCATTGTTGTTCCCGGCGCGGCCGGTGGCCTGCCCGATTCAGTCGACGCTCGGAATAACGTCGGCCAGGATGTTGCACATCTCGTCGATGTGGGCCTTTTCCGCGACGAACGGCGGCCCGAGCTGCACCGTGTCGCCGCCGCAGCGCAGGTACATGCCCCGCTCCCACGCCTTCAGGGCGATCTCCCAGGGCCGGCGCGCGGGCCCGTCCGGGGCCGCCTCGATCTGGATGGCGGCCGCCATCCCCAGGTTGCGGATGTCCACCACGTGACGCAGCCCGCGCAGGCCGTGCACCTGCTCCTCGAAATACGGCGCCATCGCCGCGGCCTTTTCGGCCATGCGCTCGTTCTCGAAGATGTCCATGGCGGCGATCCCCGCGGCGCAGGCCACCGGGTGCGCCGAGTAGGTGTAGCCGTGGGGGAACTCCACCTGGTGCGGCGGGGCGTCCGGGTCCATGAACGTCCGGTAGATCTCGCCGCTGGCCACCACCGCGCCCATGGGTACGGTGCCGTTGGTCAGGTTCTTGGCCAGGGTCATGATGTCCGGGGTGACGCCGAACAGATCCGCCCCGAAGGCCGCGCCCACCCGGCCGAATCCGGTGAGCACCTCGTCGAAGATCAGCAGGATGTCGTGGCGGTCGCAGATCTCGCGCAGGCGCTTGAGATAGCCGGCCGGCGGCACGATGACCCCGGCCGAGCCGCTCATGGGCTCCACCATTACGGCGGCGATGTTGGAGGCGTCGTGCAGTGCCACGATCTGCTCCAGCCAGTCGGCCAGCTCCGCCCCCTGCTCGGGAATGCCGCGGGTGAAGGCATTGTCCGGCAGCAGCGTGTGGGGCAGGTGGTCCACGTCCATCAACTGGCCGAAGTTCTTCCGGTTGGGGCCGATGCCGCCGATGCTGGTGCCGCCCACGTTGACGCCGTGGTAGCCCTTGGCGCGGCCGATGAGCCGGGTCTTCTCCGGCCGGCCCTTCAGGCGCCAGTAGGCGCGGGCCATCTTCAGCGCGGTGTCCGCCGCCTCGGACCCGGAGTTCGTGAAGAACACGTGGTCCAGCCCCGCGGGGGTCAGGTCCCGCACCCGGTTGGCCAGCTCGAAGGCCAGCGGGTGGCCGAACTGGAAGGCCGGCGAGTAGTCCAGCTCCAGCGCGGCCCGGCCGACGGCCTGGGCGATCTTCTCACGCCCGTGCCCGAAGCTGGCGCACCACAGACCCGAGAGCGAGTCGAGGATCCGCCGGCCGTCGGCGGCCGTGTAGTAGCAGCCCCGGGCGCCGGTGATCATGCGCGGCTCGGCCTTGAACTGCCGGTTGGGCGTGAACGGCATCCAGTGGGCGGCGAGATCGGGACTGCCCTGGGCGTCCGGATGTCCGTGGGAATGCGTATCGTGGACCGACGTGGCCATGGTTCGTCTCCTCCGCATGGGGCGCTTCGACCGGTTCCGCATCCGGCACGCGCACCTCTGTTTGCAGGCTATAGTGCGCGCCCGGTGAGTAGCGGTTCAAGCGCCTCGAGCGCTTCCCCCTCTTCCCAAACCCCTCTTCGGCCCATGGCGAGGCGCTATCCGGCCGCATCAAACGGAGATCGAACGGACTTGCCATCCGACACTTGGGTGGGGAACGTCGGCGCCGGCTGCGCCGGTGCCGACCTACTGGCCATGCCAACCCAGTGCCGCGGTCGACTGTGGGAGATGAGATAAAGCGGCGCGGTTGAAGGATACGGAAGTGAGAGGTCAACCTCCCGGGTATTTTCAACACGAGGTCGCGCAAGCGCCTCAAAAGCAGACCCTGGGAGGTTGACCATGAACAACGTTGGCATCGATGTAGCGGACCGGGCAAGTGCGATGTGCGTGGTCGATGAGCACGGCGAGCAGCTCGGGCAGTGCGAGTGCGCGACCCAGGCCTCGGCGCTGGCCGAGGAGCTGGCTCGGTGGCCGCTCTCGCGGGTGATCATTGAGTCGTCGCCGCTGGCGGAGTGGGTGGCCTCGGTGGCCGAGCGCTGCGGTCACGAAACGGTGATCATCGATGCCCGGGCGGCGCGGCATTTGGTGAACTCGAAGAAGAAGACCGATGCGCGGGATGCCTACACGTTGGCGCGGCTTGGTCAGAGTGGCTGGTATGTGGAGGTTCACCGCAAGTCGGCCTCGGCGCGGGTGATGCGCAGTCGGTTGCAGGCGCGCCAGGGTCTGGTGCGCACGCAGAAGGCGATGGCCGCCCAGATCCGGGGGCTGCTCAAGGCGCACGGGGTGCGCGTAGGCCGGGTGGCCGAGGGTGAGTTTGCCCAGCGGGTGCGTGAGCTCGCCGGTGCCGAGGTGCCGCAGCTGCTGGAGAGCCTGGAGGCGCTGCTCGAGCTCTGGGCGCGGGCCGGCGAGCAGGCCAAGGCGCTGAAGCGCTCGATGCAGCGCGCCCGTGTCGAGCCCGAGCACGAGGCGGTGGCCGAGCAGCTGCAGAGCGTGCCGGGGGTAGGCCCGCTGGTCAGCCGGGCGTACGTGGCGACGGTCGATGATCCGCGGCGCTTTCACCGGGCCGAGGCGGTGCCGGATTACCTGGGGCTGTCGCCGAGCGTGCACCAGACGGGTGAGACTGAATACCGTGGGCGGATCACCAAGGAAGGCGATGAGCTGCTGCGCTGGCACTTGGTGGAGGCCGCCCATTCGCTGCTCAACCGGGGGCCGGACTGCGCACTCAAGCGCTGGGGCGAAGCCCTTCGCCAGCGCAAGGGTGGGGCCAAGGCCAAGGTGGCCGTGGCGCGCAAGCTGGCGATGCTGCTCTATCGGCTGTGGTTGAGCGGGGAGCGATTCGACACGCAGCGCGGCCTGGCGACGGCGAGCTGAGCTGCCATCGCGACAGAGCCCATGGCTGGCTAAGCCGATAGCCGAGTTCCAAGCGGGAGCGGTTTAAGGGTTCGGTCACGCGGACCAAGAACGCGCCTTGGGGCAGACGACCCCGTGTGGGAGATCCTGGCCGCGTGCTCCGAACCCATCTTGCGGCGCACAGCGACCGCGTAGAGAAGCCTGAAGACCCTTAAGCCGCAGTCCCTTCTACACAATCCGGGCGGTTGACATCCGGGGCCGCTTTAGAGAAGGCGCGTCC
>JACDUA010000098.1 GCA_013519935.1 Ectothiorhodospiraceae bacterium WFHF3C12
GCACGCGCGGGCGTTCGCGGCGGGGTCGCCGCTCCCACGGGGCGGCCCTGGAAACCTGTCTTGCTATTCAACTGCATGCGTTTTCCGTGCGTTGGCCAACCTGTTAATATACGCCGTCTTTCCGAACGACGGCATTCTCAATCTTGGATCCAGAGTCGCGAGCGATGAACCCGGCCGAGCGGCGTGCGACCTTTGGGTTGGCGGCGATATTCGGTCTGCGGATGCTGGGGCTGTTTCTGATCCTGCCGGTTTTCACTTTGTATGGGGACGAGCTCAGCGGATCAACCCCCATGCTCGTCGGCCTCGCCATCGGCGCCTATGGCCTGACCCAGGCGTTGCTGCAGATCCCCCTCGGCCTGGCCTCCGATCGCTGGGGCCGACGCCCGGTGATCATGCTGGGGCTGCTGGCCTTTGTCGCCGGCAGCGTGCTGGCCGCCGTCTCCACCGATATCTACGGCGTTATCGCAGGCCGGGCGCTGCAGGGCGCAGGCGCCATCGCCGCGGCCGTCATGGCGCTGGCGGCGGACCTGACCCGCGAGACCCAGCGCACCAAGGCCATGGCCGTCATCGGCATCAGCGTCGGCGCCGCCTTCATGGCGGCGCTCGTCATTGGCCCCGTGGTTGCCGCGAGCGTGGGGCTTTCGGGCGTGTTCTGGTTCACCGCCGGGCTGGCCGCGCTGGCCATGGGGCTGATGCTCTTCCTGGTGCCGCCCCCGCGCGCGGACCAGACGGGCGGGCACCGTGGCACAACCCTGGCGGAGATGGCCAGCGTGCTCCGGGATCCGGACCTGCTGCGTCTGGATTTCGGCATTTTCGCCCTGCATTTCATCCTGATCGCCATGTTCGTGGCCCTGCCGGTGGTGCTGCAGGACTCCCTCGGCGTCGCCAGGGCCGACCACTGGCACGTCTACGTGCCGGTCATGCTGCTCTCCGTGGTCGCCATGGTGCCCGTGATCGGCCTGGGCGAACGCAGCGGCTACATGCACCGGGTTCTGGGCGCGGTCGTCCTGGTGTTGGCCATGGCCGACCTGGCTCTGGCCGAGGCCTTGCACACCACCACCTGGCTGCTGGGCGCGCTGTGGCTGTTCTTCACGGCCTTCAACATTCTGGAGGCGACGCTGCCTTCCATGGTCTCGAAATTCGCGCCGGAGGCGCATCGCGGCGCGGCCCTGGGGGTATACTCCACGTCCCAGTTCATTGGCGCGTTTCTCGGCGGCGTGGTGGGCGGCGCGGTGTTCGGCGCTTATGGGGCGGACGGCGTGTTCACCGTCTGCGCGCTCGTGGCCGCGGGCTGGTTCCTGGTGGCCGTGGGATTGCGCGCGCCCCGCTCGGCGGCCCGGGCGCCGGCCGAGTGACGACGAATCTATAGAACCGAATGCCGCGCCGGGGTGGCGCCACCGCGCGCCCGCGCATCCCAGCGGCGTTGACTTCAACTGGAAGGTGACTGTGTCATGACGGATCTGATCCAGCCCCATGGGGGCGAGCTCAAGGAACTGTATCTCGGCGCCGAGGCCGCCGAGGCGGAGAAACGCAACGCCGCTGATTATCCCTCGTGGGATCTCACCCAGCGCCAGCTCTGCGACATCGAGCTGCTGCTCAACGGTGGTTTCTCGCCGCTGGACGGGTTCATGGCCCAGGCCGACTACCAGGGCGTGGTGGACGACATGCGCCTGACCAGCGGCACGCTCTGGCCCATGCCCATCACCCTCGACGTCACCGAGGAGTTCGCCGGCACCATCAAGCAGGGCGACAACGTCGCGCTACGTGACCCCGAGGGCGTGCTGATCGCCGTGCTGGACGTGGAGGACATCTACACCCCGGACCGCACCCACGAAGCGAAACAGGTCTTCGGCAGCGACGACACCGCCCATCCGGGCGTGGACTTCCTGCTGAACCAGTCCAACCCGGTCTACGTCGGCGGCCGGCTGACCGGCGTCACCCCGCCGGTGCACTACGACTTCACCCATCTGCGCCGCACCCCCAGGGAGCTGCGCGAGCGCTTCGCCAAGTCCGGCTGGCGCCGTGTGGTGGCGTTCCAGACGCGCAACCCCATGCACCGGGCCCACGTGGAGCTGACCTTCCGTGCCGCCAAGCAGGCCGAGGCCAATCTGCTCATCCACCCGGTGGTGGGCATGACCAAGCCGGGCGACGTGGACCACTTCTCCCGCGTGCGCTGCTACGAGCACGTGCTGAAGAAGTACCCGGAGGCCACCACGGACCTGTCCCTGCTGCCCCTGGCCATGCGCATGGGCGGGCCGCGCGAGGCCGTCTGGCACGCCATCATCCGCAAGAACCACGGCTGCACGCACTTCATCATCGGCCGCGACCATGCCGGGCCGGGCCAGAACAGCCAGGGCGAGGACTTCTACGGCCCCTACGACGCCCAGCACCTGGTGGAGCAGTACAAGGACGAGGTGGGCATCGAGGTCATCCCCTTCCAGATGATGGTGTACGTCAAGGAGCGGGCCGAGTACGCCCCGGTGGACGAGGTGGAAGAGAACGAGACCACCATGCAGATCTCCGGCACCGAGTTCCGCCGGCGCATGCGCGAGGGGCTGGATATCCCCGAGTGGTTCGGCTACCCGGAGGTAGTCGCGGAGCTGCGCAAGACCTTCCCGCCCAAGGCCAAGCAGGGCTTCACGGTGTTCTTCACCGGGTTGTCCGGCTCCGGCAAGTCGACCATCGCCAATGCGCTTATGACCAAGCTCATGGAGCTCGGCGGCCGCCCGGTGACCCTGCTCGACGGCGACCTGGTGCGCAAGCACCTGTCCAGCGAGCTGGGCTTCTCCAAGGAGCACCGGGATCTCAACATCCAGCGCATCGGCTACGTGGCCAGCGAGATCACCAAGAACGGCGGCGTCGCCATCTGCGCCCCCATCGCGCCCTACGAGGCCACGCGTGCCACCGTGCGCGGCATGATCGAGGAATACGGCGCCTTCATCGAGGTCCACGTGGCCACACCGCTGGAGGAATGCGAGCGCCGCGATCGCAAGGGTCTGTACGCGAAGGCCCGCCAGGGCATCATCAAGGGCTTCACCGGCATCGATGACCCGTATGAGGAGCCGCAGGACCCGGAGCTTCGCATCGACACCACCGACTCCACGCCGGACGAGTGCGCCCAGCAGGTGATCCTCAAACTGGAGCACATGGGCTACATCAGCCTGCAGAACCAGGGGTAGGAGCAAGGCCATCGCCGCGAGGACGCGCCTCCCACAGCTGATCGTCAGCCCGGGCGTCAGCAACCTGACTGTGGGAGGCGCGTCCCGCGGCGATAAAGTTGGAAAGGCCATCGCGGGCGGGGACGCCGCTCCCACAACTGCCCCCAGGCCAAGGCGCCCGGAACCCGGTTGTGGGAGGCGCGTCCCCGCGGCGATAAAGTTGGAGAGGCCATCGCGGGCGGAGACGCCGCTCCCACAACTGCCCTCAGGCCAAGGTGCCCGGAACCCGGTTGTGGGAGGCGCGTCCTCGCGGCGACACAGTTGAAAAAGCCATCGCGGCGAGGTCGCCGCTCCCACAAGCTGCCGGCAGCCTGGGTGCCAGCAGCGCAGCTGTGGGAGGCGCGTCCCCGCGGCGACAAGTGACATCTGTCGAAGGAACCGACAGGGAGTTGCAACCATGGAAGGAACGCATGGGCGGTCACACCGCCTCCGGCGCGGCCGGTATTCGGAAACCGGCCGCATCTACCTCGTTACGACGACCACCCACGACCGCTACCCAGTGTTCCAGGACATCCGGGCGGGCCGCGCCCTGGTCCAGGCGCTGAAGACGGAGCGTCGTGTCGATACCCTCTGCTTCGTGGTCATGCCCGATCATCTGCACTGGCTGATCCAGTTGAACTGGATAGAGCCCCTCGAGCGGATTGTCGGCCGGGTTAAGTCGAAAAGTGCGCGGGCCGTCAACCAATTGTTCAATCACCGCGGCCGCCTCTGGCAGGACGGCTTCCATGACCGGGCCCTGCGGCGGGAAGAAGATCTGATTGCGGTGGCCCGCTATGTGGTCGCCAATCCGCTGCGCGCGGGCCTGGTGAGATCGGTTGGCGACTATCCGTTGTGGGACGCCGTGTGGCTGTAGTCGTGCGCGGGGCAACGCCGGGCGGACTGATCGCCGCGAGGACGCGCCTCCCACAGCTGACCGTCAGCCCGGGCGTCAGCAACCTGACTGTGGGAGGCGCGTCCCCGCGGCGACGATAGATGGAAAGCCTCACTACGGGCCCCGCTTCCGGAGTTGGCACGAAGCCCAGGCGCTATCAGGGTGGCTGTGGGAGCTTCGTCCCCGGGGCGATACAGTTGGAAGAGCCATCGCGGCGGGGACGCTGCTCCCAAAGCCGGCCGCGGAGCCAGTTGCCAGCAGCGCAGCTGTGGGAGGCGCGTCCTCGCGGCGATAAAGCTGGAAAGGCCATCGCGGCGAGGGCGCCGCCCCTATAAGCCGCCGGCAGCCTGGGTACCAGCAGGATGATTGTGGGAGGCGCATCCCCGCGGCGATGAAGTTGGAAAGGCCATTGCGGCGGGGATGCCGCTCCCATAAGCCGCCGGCAGCCTGGGTACCAGCAGGATGATTGTGGGAGGCGCGTCCTCGCGGCGATAAAGCTGGAAAGGCCATCCCCGCGGGGACGCCGCGCCCACAACCAACGGGCGGCACTCCAGTTGCTGGACCGCCGCCCCGATCCGCCCATTTTCACGAGGCCCAAAACCGGCTAAAGTCGCCGGTTATCCGTACGTGGCTGAAGCGCAGCCAAACGACTCGAATCAATAGAAAGGAGGCGCCCATGGCCCGGGGCATCAACAAGGTTATCCTCATCGGCAACCTCGGCAAGGACCCGGAAGTCCGCTATAGCCCCAGTGGCGCCGCGGTGACGAACTGCACCCTCGCCACGTCCGAGAACTGGCGCGACAAGCAGACCGGCGAGCAGCAGGAGCGCACCGAGTGGCACCGCATCGTGTTCTTCGGCAAGCTCGCCGAGATCGCCGGCGAATACCTGCGCAAGGGCTCCAAGGTCTACATCGAGGGCCGGCTGCAGACCCGCAAGTGGCAGGGCCAGGACGGCCAGGACCGCTATACCACCGAGATCGTCGCCAACGATATGCAGATGCTCGACAGTCGCGGTGGCGGCGGTACGGGCAACATGGGCGGCGGCAGCAGCGCGGGTGGCGGCGGCCAGGACTTCGGTTCCGGCGGCGGTGGCAGCCGCGGCAGTGCCGACCAGGGCCCGCCGGACGACTTCGACGACGATATTCCTTTCTGATCCGGTGCCGCCTGGCGCGAATCGGTCCGCACTCAAGCCAGGCCGCCGAGCAGTACCGCAACAGGGCAGGACACGGAACATGGGCGTCCCCAGTACGGGCGATGTGAAAGTCGGCGTGATAGGCCTCGGGTATGTCGGTTTGCCGTTGGCCGTAGAGTTCGGCAAACAGCTTCCGACCGTTGGCTTCGATATCCGGGACGCGCGCATCGCCGAGCTGAAGGAAGGCGTGGACCTCACCCGGGAGGTGAGCGGCGCGGAGTTGGCCGAAGCCACGCAGCTCGCCTACACCAGCGAGCTGGACGGTATTCGCGATTGCAACGTCTATATCGTCACCGTCCCCACGCCCATCGACGAATACAACACCCCGGATCTCACCCCGCTGCGCACAGCCAGTGAGACCGTGGGCCAGGTCATCGGGAAGGGGGACGTGGTCATCTACGAGTCCACGGTCTACCCCGGCGCCACCGAGGACGACTGCGTGCCCATCGTCGAGCGGGTCTCGGGGCTGAAGTTCAACCAGGACTTCTTCGCCGGCTACAGCCCGGAGCGCATCAACCCGGGCGACAAGGAACACCGCGTCTCGACGATTCTGAAGGTCACCTCCGGGTCCACGCCGGAGATCGCCGAGTTCGTGGACCAGCTCTACCGGCGCGTCATCACCGCCGGTACCCATAAGGCCAGCAGTATCCGAGTGGCCGAGGCCGCCAAAGTCATCGAGAACACCCAGCGGGACGTGAACATCGCGCTGATCAACGAGCTCGCCATCCTGTTCGAGAAGCTGGGCATCGACACCGAGGAGGTCCTTCAGGCCGCGGGCACCAAGTGGAACTTCCTGCCCTTCCGCCCGGGCCTGGTCGGCGGTCACTGCATCGGCGTGGACCCCTATTACCTGACCCACAAGGCCCAGGCCATCGGCCACCACCCCGAGATGATCCTGGCCGGCCGCCGCGTGAACGACCAGATGGGCGAGTACGTCGCCTCCCAGGTGGTCAAGCTCATGACCAAGGGCCGCATCCAGGTCGTCGGCTCCCGCGTGCTGATCCTGGGCCTGACCTTCAAGGAAAACTGCCCGGACATCCGCAACACGCGGGTCATCGACATCATCGAAGAGCTGCAGGACTACCACACGGAAATCGACGTCTACGACCCCAACGTGAACAAGGCCGAGGCCAGGGAAGAATATGGCCTGGACCTGATCGAAGCCCCCAAAAAGGCCGCGTACGACGCCGTCATCCTCGCGGTGGGCCACAAGGAATTCCGCGAAATGGGCATCGAAGGCGTCCGCGGCCTATGCAAACCCGGCGGCATCGTCTACGACATCAAGTACGTCTACCCCAAGAACCAGGTGGACGGACGGCTTTAGTTTTTAGCCACATATGAACGCAGATGAACACGGATGTTCATGACCGAGGAGCTTCCAAGGCTCTGACGCAACAGGTGATCGGGGCGGCCTTTGAAGTCTCGAACTACCTTGGCTCCGGCCTTCTTGAGAAGGTGTATGAGAACGCCTTGGTTGTGGAATTGTCGCAAAGAGGTGTGCCCTTGGAGGTACAGAGGGCACTCCCCGTCTTTTACAAAGGCAGCCTTGTTGGCGATTACATTGCCGACATGGTTGTCGCCGAACGTGTGCTTGTGGAGCTCAAGTGTGTGCAAGGGCTCAGAGAAGAGCACACAGCGCAATGCATCAACTACCTCCGCGCTTCAGGGTTGAGGTTATGTCTATTGCTGAACTTCCAGCGACCGCGCCTGGAGTGGAAAAGAATCGCACTGTGAACACGTACGCACATCTGTGTTTATCCGTGTTCATCTGTGGCTAACAGGTTTTAGGTGTTCACATGAAAATACTCGTCACCGGCGCTGCCGGCTTTATCGGCTTTCACGTAGCCAAGTATCTCCTCGACCGCGGCGACGAAGTCGTGGGCCTGGACAACCTCAACGACTACTACGACGTCAACCTCAAGTACGACCGTCTCAAGCAGCTCGAGGAGCACGAGAAGCAGATCAACTTCCGCTTCGTGCGCCTGGACGTGGCGGATCGTAACGGCATGGACGCGGTATTCCGCGACGGCCGTTTCGACCGCGTCATTCACCTGGCGGCCCAGGCCGGCGTTCGCTACTCGATCGAGGACCCCCACGCCTACATCGACAGTAACGTGGTGGGCTTCATGAACGTGCTCGAAGGCTGCCGGCACAACGAGGTGGGGCATCTGGTCTATGCCTCCACCAGCTCCGTCTACGGTGCCAACACCAGGATGCCGTTCTCCGAGCACGAGATCGCCGACCACCCGCTGGCCATCTACGGCGCCACCAAGCGCGCCAACGAGCTCATGGCCCACAGCTACAGCCACCTGTTCCGGCTGCCGACCACGGGCCTGCGCTTCTTCACCGTCTACGGCCCCTGGGGCCGCCCGGACATGGCGCTGTTCCTGTTCACCCGGAACATCCTGGAAGGCAAGCCCATCGACGTCTTCAACTACGGCCACCACATGCGGGACTTCACCTTCGTAGACGACATCGTCGAGGGCGTGGTTCGCGCCTGCGACAAAACGGCCGAGCCCAACCCCAACTGGGACAGCGACCACCCGGACCCGGCCACCAGCAACGCCCCGTTCCGCGTCTATAACATCGGCAACAACAACCCGGTCCAGCTCACCCGCTATATCGAGGTGCTGGAGGATTGCCTGGGCAAGACGGCGGAGAAGAACCTGCTGCCGCTCCAGCCGGGCGACGTGCCGGACACCTACGCCGACGCCAGCGCCCTGGCCGACGAGGTGGGCTACAAGCCCGAGACCTCGGTGGAAGAGGGCGTGAAACGCTTCGTGGACTGGTACATGGACTACCACAACGTCAAGGCGTAGGAGCGACCCCTGGCCGCGAACCACCCGTAGGTCGGATGGACTCGCCATCCGACACCCGGTTTTGGAGGCTCGACCGCCCCGGAACGGGCCCCACGGCTGCTCTCCCGGCACCGAGGACTATGGCTATTTGTGGGAGCGGCGTCCTCGCCGCGAAGGCCTCGGAATGCCATCGCCGCGAGGACGTGCCTCCCACGCCCTAATCCCGAATCCACGACCCAAGGGGCGGGCTTGTAGGAGCGGCCCCTGGACGCGAACCAGGCGCCGTAAGCCGCACCGGCTCGCCACCCGACATTTGGCCTGAAAACGCAATCGCCCCCAGCACCGGGCGCCCATACCCGCGCTGATGGCACCGGGGTGCCGAACCAACTGCGGAAGCGGCGCCCCCGCTGCGTTAACCGTCGGCCGGTCCGCCACGTAGTCGCGCCCGCGGCCGCTATGACTTATGTCCGCCTTGCCACGGGCAATGGGCACCCAGCCCTGTTCATTGGAGCGAAAGGGGCGTTCTGCGATACTGAGCGCAACCGACATAGCACAGCCGGAGCGGGGTCGAGGAGTATGCGACTGTCCGATGAATATGCAGCCGCGATCCGTGCAGGGGTGAGAAAGATCTTCGGCCCGAACGCCCGGGTCTGGCTGTTTGGCTCGCGCACGGACGACAGCCGGCGAGGCGGCGACATTGATCTATATGTCGAGGCGCCCTGCGCCAGCGATGAGGTCACGCAGCTCGAAGGCCGGCTGTATGCCTTCCTTGTTCGGCGGCTTGGAGAACAACGCATAGATATCATCGTCCGTCCCAACAATATGCCGCCTCGCAGTATTGACGAAGAAGCGAAGCGCACCGGGGTGCGGCTTTGAGGACCACTGACTCCGATGTGCGACGCGTGACGCAGCTTCTGGACCTGGTCGAACGGGAGGACGAGCATTTGCGCGGCGTGCAGGCGCGTTTCTTCGGAACCGTGCCCGAGCAAGGCGTAGATGGCGAATGGGTGACCAGGACGCTATCGAACCCGGAAGGCATCGACCGGCTGGAGTCTTTCGGTGCCAAATTCGGGCGTATGCAGGACACGGTGGTGGACAAGCTCCTCCCTGCGTTACTGACGGCCGCGGGCGAGCATCCGGGCGCGGCCATTGACAACCTCAACCGAGCCGAGCGGCTGGGATTCATCAATGCCGCTGACGATTGGCTGATCATGCGGCGCCTGCGAAATCGGCTGGTCCACGAGTACATGACGGACCCCTCGGCCATGGCCTCCGCTCTGAGGCAGGCCCGCGCGCTGACTGGCGAGCTGCACAGTGCCTTTATCGCCATGAGGGACTTCGCGTCGAGCCATTTCAGCTGAGCTACGTTCATGCCATCGCCGCGGGGACGTGCCTCCCACGCCCGGATCCCGAACCTCTCGACCCGGAGAAGTCGTAGGAGCGGCCCCTGGCCGCGAATCGGCCACACCAACCCCTGGCCGCATGGATGGGGCTCCCATAACTGTCCTGGCACCGAGGCCGGCGGCTGATTGTGGGAGCGGCGTCCCCGCCGCGATGGGCGCTGCGCCCTGCCCGCGAACATGTGCGCCCCGGGAGAGTTGACGCCCAATTCGATGAGACTGAAACGGCACGGTCGACGCAGCCAGACAGGCGACCATGGTAGACTGCTCAATAGGTTACGGCTCGATCATCATCCATGAGCACCAGCGATATCGAAACACGGGCACGACGGGTATTGGCGGCAACCCAGGAGCCGCTGATCTGTGCCTACCTTTACGGCAGCCATGCCCGCGGAACCGGCGCGGCGGAAAGCGACGTCGACATTGCCGTGCTCCTGTCGGCTTATGTCGGGCAGCAAGGGCTTCTGGGGCCATTGCCGCGGCTGCGCGGCGCGCTGGAGCGGGTTCTGGAGCGCGAGGTGGACCTCATCGACATGCGCAGTGCCCCGCCGGACCTGATCCACCGGATTCTGTCGGAGGGCGTCTTGCTGGTGGACAGGGCACGCGATCAACGAATCGCTTTCGAGGTCCAGGCCCGCAACACCTATTTCGATCTGCTGCCTTACCTGCGGCTGTATCGAGAGGGGCGGGCGGCGTAGTGGACCGCGACCTGATCCGCAAGAAGCTCTCGTTCATCGAGACCTGCGTGCGCGAGCTAAGAGAGCTCGCGCGGCCCGACCTGATCGACAGCGACATCCGCGAGGCACGTTTCGTCGAGCACACCCTGCAGATTGCGGTGCAGGCAGCCCTGGACACGGCCGGGCATATCGTCTCGGCCCGCCGCCTCGGGGAGCCCAGGACGAACCGCGCCCTGTTCGATCTGCTGCAGAAGGATGGCGTCATAGACCTCGATCTGGCCGAAGCGCTCTATGCCATGGTCGGCTTCCGCAATGTCGTCGTGCATGGGTACCAGGATGTTGACCGGGTAGTGGTTCGGGACATTCTTGAAAATCATCTGGATGATCTTCTGTCGTACGCGGGATGCATCAGACGCCATCTCGACAAGGGGTAATCAGAGCGCGGGAGGGAAGCGCCCCAACAGCCGTAGATACCGTCTCGCGGATCAAGCGATCTGCGGCGTATAGGGTGTCTGGTTTTTGATGACCCCGAAGCAGATGTGGACGAGCTTGCGCATGGCCGCCCCCAGGGCGGCCATTTTGGCCTTGCCCCGGCTGCGTAAGCGCTGGTAGAAGGCGCGCACGTCGGGGTTGTGCTGGATGGCGCTGACGGCGGCCATGTAGAGCTTGGCCCGGACGCGCCCGCTGCCCATCTTGCTCATACACGGGGGCAGCTCCTTGCTCGTGCCCGACTCAAAGACCTTCGGGTGTACGCCGACATAGGAAGCCACCTGCTTGGCCCGGTCAAACGGATGCCGGTGGATGATGCTGAGCATCTCCCGGGAGCTCTTCGCGCTGATGCCCCGGATGGACTCGAGCAGCTCGCGATCGCCCTTGAGCGGCGGATGCCGGTCGATATGCTCATCGATCATCCGCTCCAGGCGCCGTCTTTCGGCCTCGAGGAAGGCAAGACTGTTGCGAATGGAGTCGATGACATCCTGCGGGGCTTGGGCCGTGAGCGCATGCTCGAGCCGGTTGGACTCGCGCTGAGCGTCCTTCTCCACCGCCTCAAGCCGTGCCAGCAGCGCCCGCAAGGCCTTTACCTCCGGCGCCGGCGGGGTATAAGCCGCCAGCTCGCGGCTCTCGCCCATGCGCGCCAGCACGAACGCATCCTGGCGGTCGGCTTTGGACTCAAAGCCTAGGCCCTCGGCAAACTTTTTGACCTGCTTGGGGTTGGGCGTGGCCACGCGCACGCCAAGCTCCACGAGCTCCTCCGCCAACGCCTCGTGGTAGTGGGCCGTTGGCTCAAGAATCGCTTGCAGCGTATCGAGCCGCCCCTGGAGCTGGCGCTCCAGCCACTGGTACAGCGTGCGTCGACCGGCTGGCGTATTCGCCACACTCTTGTTGCGCCGCTTGCCCTTAATCCAGATCAGGCAGGCCTGCAGCTTGTGCTTGCCAACATCGATCCCGCAGTGAAACTCCATCTCCACCTCCTGCTCTCGCGCTAACACCGACTGCCCTTGTACATGCAGGCTCACCGCCACGCGGGGCCTTGGATACCGTTCAGCCTACAAGGGCGAGAGCGGGCCTGGCGGGGCCTTATCTACAACACAGCCTACAACGCTGAGGTCGGATTCAGGCTCACCGCCAAGCCAGAGGGGCTAGCTAAACCCCTCAACCCGAAAACATACAAGGTCGGAT
>JACDUA010000099.1 GCA_013519935.1 Ectothiorhodospiraceae bacterium WFHF3C12
GCAGAGGCGGTGGTGGCGTGGCTGGGTGATCCGGCCGCCGGCGCCGAGGCCGGGCGGCAGGCCGGCGCCGTGGTGGCGCGGAATCGTGGTGCCGTGGACCGGATCCTGGCGCTGCTGCCCGGGCTCGGTGGCGCTACTGACTCAGCTTCTGGCTGACGGCGCGCAGGTCCTCCGGGGAGAGGGTGCCAGCGGCGAGCTTCAGCCGAAGCGTGTTGAGCAGGTAGTCGTACAGGGCCTGCTGGTAGTCACGCTCGGCCTGGAAGCGCGCGTTCTGGGCGTCGAGGACGTCGACGATGGTCCGGGTGCCAACCTCGTAGCCCGCCTCTACCGCTTCCAGTGCCGCCCGGGTCGACACCAGTGCCTGCTCCAGGGCCTCGGCCCGCAGGATGCTGCTCTCCACGCCGCGGAAGGCGTCGGCGGTGCGCCGTTGCACCGAGCGGTTCACTTCCTCCAGCTGCTCGCGGGAGCCGGTGTATTCGTACTGGGCCTGGCGGACCTGTGACGAGGTGGCGCCGCCGGAGAAGATCGGCACGTTGAGCTGCACGCCCACCTGGGCCTGGGTGGTGTCCACCGTGCCCGTCTCGACGGTCCCCGTGCCGGTGGAGAACTGGCCGTCGGAACGTTCATTGACGCCGTAGCTGCCCACCAGGTCCAGGGTCGGGTAGTGGCCGCCGCGCTGGACGCCGATGTTCGCCATGGCGGCCTCGGCGGCCCGGCGCGCGGCGGTGAGCTGCCAGTTCTGTTCCTGGGCGGTCTCGCTCCAGGCCTCCGCGCTGTTGGGCTCGGGGCGATCCAGCGGGACGTTGTCGACGATGTTGGCGAGCTCGCCCATGGGCATGCCGGTGAGCTCGCGCAGGGCCTGCCGGCTGCTGGCCACCTGGTTCTCCGCGGCGATGACGTCGGCGCGGGCCAGGTCGTAGCGGGCCTTCGCCTCCTCGACGGACGTGCGGGCTATCAGACCCACTTCGAAACGCTGCCTGGCCTGCTCCAGCTGGCGCTCGATGGCCGTCTCCCGGGATCGGGCCACACGCAGCTGGTACTCGGCGCTGAGTACGCCGAAGTAGCGCTCGGAGACCCGGATCATCAGGTCCTGCTCGGCGGCGGCGAAGTTCGCCGCGGCCTGGGCGACACTGGCGTCGGCCTGGTCCAGGCGCTTGTAGGTGCTCCAGCGGAACAACGGCTGGCGCAGCTCCAGCCCGTACTGCAGCGTCGTGTAGTCCTGATCGCTGTCGGGGGCGTTGCGCTGGTACTCGGTTTCCTCGCTGGTCCAGGTGTACCCGGCGGAGCCGCTGAGCTGCGGCAGCAGGCCGGCCCGGGCCTGGGGCAGTGCCTCCTGGGCGGCCTGGTACCGGGCCTCGGCCTGCCTGAGGACCGGGTCACTCTCCTTGGCCTGCTCGTAGACGTCCACCAGGTTGGCGTCGCTCTGGGCGGCCGCATTGGCGGCGAGACCCAGGCACGCGGCCACGACGCCCGCCGCGATGGAACGGCGCAACAGGCGGCTGGCGGTGGTGGGGATCGGGGCTTGCTGGCGCATGCGGACTGCCTTCTAAATGGTTGACCGGTGCCCTAGAGGCTGAATCGCCGGGTCGTCGGCGCGTTCACCAGGGGCCGAATGCTGGTATCGAACAGACTGTCCGTGGCCCAGTAGTCCTCCGCCACCCGGGTGATCAGCAGCCCCTCCATGACCGGGCCTTCGCCGACGATCAGAAAGAGCCGGCCGCCGATGGTCAGGCTGCGGTGGAAGCCTTCGTGCAGCTCCGGCAGGGAGCCCGTGACGGCGATGACGTCGTAGCGCCGGCCATCGTCCCAGCCACGGGCGGCGTCGCCGGTTGCGAGATCGGCGTTGCGCACGCCGAGGCGGGTCAGTGAGGCCTGGGCGCCGTCGCGGAAGTCTTCGTGAATCTCGATGCTGGTGACGTGGGCGGCGAGCCGTGACAGGCAGGCGGTGAGATAGCCGCTGCCGGTGCCGATCTCCAGCGCCTCCTCGTTGGGCTGCGGGTTCAGTGACTGCAGCAGCCTTGCCTCCAGACGCGGCTCCATCATCACCTCATCATGGCCCAGGGGGATCTGCAGGTCGGCGAAGGCCAGGTTGCGGTAGGCCCTGGGTACGAAATCCTCCCGGGGGGTGTGCTGCACCACGTCCAGGATCCGCTCGTCCAGGACCTCCCAGGGGCGGACCTGCTGCTCGATCATGTTGTAACGGGCGCGCTCGAAATTCAGCTCAGTCATGGTGGCTCGACCTTCCCATACCCCTACCGGTAGTCGGCGTAAAGCCTACGGCGATTGTGCGGCGCAAGCAAGCCAATGCGCCACCCATGTTGACGCAGGCAACACCGGGTGGCTCCGGGGGTGGCCATGGCTCCCGTGGTCATTGGCGGGTAGACTAGCAGGCGTCTTCTGCGTCCCCCATGACGCAGGTCATGCACTGACGAAGCGGGGGTGCTTCCGGGCCGCCGGAAGCTGAGAGAGTCCCTTGGAACCTGAACTGGTTAGGACCAGCGAAGGGAGACTTCAGGGTGTGGCCGGTCGTCGATGAAAACGGCGGGTCGCCCCATCTCTCCGTTTCGTCGCCGTCCAATGGTTGGGAGGCGACATCCATGAATGCGACCACCGAGGCCCTCGAGGGCCGGCACGGTAATCTCGACGAAGCGGTGCTTGCGCCGTTCCCCGGTTCCGCCAAGGTCTACGTGCAGGGCAGCCGCGCCGATCTTCGCGTACCCATGCGCGCCGTGGAGCAGTCGGACACGCCGTTCATGTTCGGTGCCGAGGGCAATCCGCCGATCCACGTCTATGACACCTCGGGGCCCTACACGGATCCCGACGCCGATATCGACCTGTTGCGCGGCATCGCGCCGGTGCGCCAGGCCTGGATCGAGGAGCGCGGGGACACCGAGCGCCTGGCGGGCCCGAGCTCGTCATACGGCCGGGAGCGGGCCAGCGACGCGGCCACCGACGCCATCCGCTTTCCCGCCGCGCGGCAGCCCCGCCGCGCCCGCGGTGGCGGCAACGTCAGCCAGATGCACTACGCCCGCCGCGGCATTATCACGCCGGAGATGGAGTTCATTGCCATCCGCGAGAACCAGCGCCTGGAGGCGTATCGCGAGCACGAACAGCTGACACGGCGCCACGCCGGCGAGGGATTCGGCGCCCATCTGCCGGAAGCCGTCACGCCCGCGTTCGTGCGCGACGAGGTGGCGGCCGGCCGGGCCATCATCCCGGCCAACGTCAACCATCCCGAGTCCGAGCCCATGATCATCGGCCGCAACTTCCTGGTTAAGGTCAACGCCAACATGGGCAATTCGGCGCTGACCTCCTCCATCGCCGAGGAGGTGGAGAAGATGGTCTGGGCGACCCGCTGGGGCGCCGATACCATCATGGATCTGTCAACCGGCAAGCACATCCACGAGACCCGGGAGTGGATCATCCGCAATTCCCCGGTGCCGGTGGGCACGGTGCCCATCTACCAGGCACTGGAGAAGGTGGACGGCAAGGCCGAGGCGCTGACCTGGGAGATCTTCCGCGACACGCTGATCGAGCAGGCCGAGCAGGGGGTGGACTATTTCACCATCCACGCCGGCGTTCGGTTGCCCTTCGTGCCCATGACCGCCAACCGGGTCACCGGTATCGTCTCCCGGGGCGGGTCCATCATGGCCAAGTGGTGCCTGGCCCATCACCGGGAGAGCTTCCTCTACGAGCATTTCGAGGACATCTGCGCGATCATGAAGGCCTACGACGTGGCCTTCTCCCTGGGCGACGGGCTGCGGCCTGGCTCCATCGCCGACGCCAACGACGAGGCCCAGTTCGCCGAGCTCAAGACCCTGGGCGAGCTCACCGAGATCGCCTGGCGCCACGACGTCCAGGTGATGATCGAGGGCCCCGGCCACGTCCCCATGCAGCGCATCAAGGAAAACATGGACAAGCAGCTGGAGGCCTGTCACGGGGCGCCGTTCTACACCCTGGGCCCGCTGACTACGGACATCGCCCCCGGCTACGACCACATTACCTCCGGCATCGGCGCGGCGATGATCGCCTGGTATGGCACGGCCATGCTTTGTTATGTCACGCCGAAGGAGCATCTGGGCCTGCCGGACAAGCACGACGTGCGCGAGGGGATCGTCACCTACAAGCTGGCGGCCCACGCCGCGGATCTTGCCAAGGGGCATCCGGCGGCGCAGATCCGCGACAACGCGCTGTCCAAGGCGCGTTTCGAGTTTCGCTGGGACGATCAGTTCAATCTGGGGCTGGACCCGGACAAGGCCCGCCAGTTCCACGACGAGACCCTGCCCAAGGAGGCGCACAAGGTGGCGCATTTCTGCTCCATGTGCGGTCCCCAGTTCTGCTCCATGCGGATCAGTCAGGAGGTCCGGGAGTTCGCGCAGGCGCGGGGTATCGGCAACACCCAGGCGGCGCTGGAGGCGGGCATGGCCGAGAAGGCCGAGCAGTTCCGTGAACAGGGGGCGGAAGTATACCGGCGGGTCTGACCCGCCGACCGTGGCCTACTCCTGCTCCCGCGGCGTGGGCTCCCCGGTGGGGGGCTCCGCCGGCGGCTCCTCTGGCGGATGTCGCTGGGCCATGTACTGGCGCAGCAGGTTCATGGCGAAGGGCACACCGAACTCGCGGATGAGGCTGGTGAGCCACGTTCCACCGGTGCTCCCGGTGGGTTCCGGTGCCGGCCGGCGCCGGCGCCCAAAGCCCAGCCCGCCGAGGAGTCCGGCGCCGAAGGCCGCCCCCAGCCAGGATGGTTGCGCCGCGCGTTCCCCAAGGCCCTCGTTGAATCGGGCGACGCCATCACGCAGATCGCGCTGATGGGCCTCGATAACGGCCCGTTTGCTCTCAACGGCCCTGGTCAGTCGGCTCATGGCTGTAGAGTTGCCCGATGACGGCGCGGGTATTGGCGAAGGTGAGGTGCCGGCTGCGGCGAACGGCGACCAGCCAGCAACCCAGCGCCAGGAGCAGGTTGGCCGCGCCGGCGCCAATCAGGGCGTGGCCCGTGCTGATGCCGTACACGCCGAGCCACCAGACGGCGCCCAGCTGCAGCAGCAGCCAGCCGCTCAACACCAGGCCGCCGGCGAGCACCGCCAGGCCGCACAGGGCGGCCAGCGTAATACCGGCGAGACGGGCCTCCAGGCCCATGAGCTCGCCCATGTCCGCGGCGAGGGCCCTCAGCGTGGCGCCGATGCGCAGCGCTTCCCGGGGCAGCTCGCCGGTATCCGTGCTCCGCTCCCGGGATTCGGCGTCGCCGGATGGGCTCATTGGGTGAGGCGTCCTATGCGGCTGGTCTCGACCTCATGGTAACAGTCCGTGGCGCGTGCAGTTGGGCGGCTTGGGCTCGCCGATCAGCGGCGGAGCAGCGAGCCGATGATGAAACCGGCGGCCACCGCCATGCCCAGAGAGCGGTAGGGATGCTCGCGGACATAGCCGCTTACCTGGTCCGCGAAATC
Organism: Ectothiorhodospiraceae bacterium WFHF3C12; assembly: GCA_013519935.1. Classification (GTDB taxonomy): domain Bacteria; phylum Pseudomonadota; class Gammaproteobacteria; order Nitrococcales; family Nitrococcaceae; genus WFHF3C12. The sequence continues at coordinate 5,442 of JACDUA010000099.1, forward strand.
CTCGGTCTGCTGGCGGTAGCGATCCGTGTTGTCGCGGACATATTCCTCGGCGCGCGCGCCGCGCTCTGCCGCCCGGTCAACGGTATCATGGGCCGCCTGGGCGACCCGCTCGGTGGTGCGATGCCGTTCATCTGCGGTCTGCTGGGTAGCCATAGCATCCTCCTTGGCGTTTCTGCGTCGAAGCCGGCTGGCTGCCGGCCGTATTCCCATGTCTTTGGGGTGCTGTCCGGGTTTTCAATTGTCTCTCAGGGGTTTACCGGCCAGGCGTGGCGCGCGTCTAGCCGTTTCCGGCCTGGCGCCGCAGTTCCGAGCGCGGATCGAAGTCCAGCTCCCGGTGCATTCGGTCGAAGAACTTGCGGGCCTTCCCCGAGTCGGCCGGCGGATTGACGATCTTCAGCGACACGTACTGGTCGCCGGGCTCCTTGCCCGGCAGGCCGCGGCCGCGCAGCCGGAACCGCGTGCCGGTCTGGCTGCCGGCGGGGATGTTCATCTCCACGCGGCCTCCGAGCGTGGGCACGTTGACCGTGGCGCCGAGAGCCGCTTCCCACGGGGCCACGGGCAGATCAAGGTGAATGTCGTGGCCGCGCAGGTGAAAGACCTCGTGGGGCTGAATGTGCACCTCCAGAAAGAGATCGCCGGGTGGCCCGCCGCCGATGCCCGGCGCGCCCTGTCCCTGCAGCCTGATGCGCTGGCCGTTGCGCACCCCGGCCGGGATCTTCACCCGCAGGTTGCGCGGCTTCGAGCGCGCCTGGCCGCGTGCATCGGTCCCCGGAGACTGCAGCTGCACGTTCTTGGTGGTGCCGTGGTAGGCCTCTTCCAGGGTCACGGTGACCTTGGTGGTCTGGTCCGCTCCCGCGCCGCCGGCGCGGCGGCCACCGAAGATGCCCTCGAAAGGATTGGCGCCGTCGCCGAAGCCGCCCCGGTCGCCGAACACGGCGTCGAAGAAGTCGCTGAACTGGCTGCCGCCGAAGCCGCCGTGGCTTTCCCAGCCAGGTGGCGGCCGGAAATCGTCGCCGGCGTGCCAGTGGCTGCCCAGCCGGTCATAGGCGGCGCGCTTTTCCGGGTCCTTGAGGACTTCGTAAGCTTCTCCGATGGCCTTGAATCGTTGTTCGGCGTCGGCCTCCGTGCTGACGTCAGGATGGTACTTCCGGGCGAGGCGCCGGTAGGCGCGTTTGATATCCTCGGTGGAGGCGTCGCGGGATACGCCGAGCGTTTTGTAGTAGTCCTTGTACTCCATGCCTTCGGCGTCTCAGCGGTTGAATGGCGCGGGCAGGACGGGGCGCGGCCGCGTCCTGCCCGCAGGGACGATCAGCCCTCAACCTTGATCCGGCGAGGCTGGACGCGCTCCTGCTTGGGTATCACGACCTCCAGCACACCGTGATCCACACGGGCGGAGATCCGCTCGGCATCGGCGGAGTCCGGCAGGCTGAAGCGGCGGTAGAACGTGCCCTGGGCGCGTTCCACGCGCTTGTAGCCCTGGCTCGCTTCCTTGGCTTCGCTGCTGCGCTGGCCCCGGATGGTCAGCACGCCGCCTTCCATGTGCACGTCGATGTCGTTCGGCTTCACGCCCGGAACATCGGCGTGAATGAGGTAGCGGTCGGATTCCTCGACGATGTCCACGGCCGGTGCCCAGTCGCTGGTTGCCAGGCTGCTCTCGTCCGCCTCGCCGGCGGGCGCCGTCTCGTAGAGGCGGCCGATCTCGGTGCTGAGCTCGTTGAGCAGCCGCCACGGGTCGTAACGCCTGATAGCCATCTTCCTTCCCTCCCTGTTCCGGTATGCGCTTCTGGCTGGTCTCGAAATGGAGGTGGTCCATGGGAAATCAAGATGCATGGTGCGGCGGGCCGGGCTCTCGGGCATACTGCAGCGTTTCCCTGTGCTTGAACTCCAGCCGCCGCGCTGGTATAAAAGCCGGCCTTCGGCTCGATCCGTGAAGAGCGCAACGTACAGGATTCAGGAGGCAGCTCCCATGTCCAAGGTCTGCCAGGTGACCGGCAAGCGGCCGGCTACCGGAAACAATGTCTCGCACGCCAACAACAAGACCCGGCGTCGCTTCTTGCCCAATCTGCGCTACCATCGTTTCTGGGTGGAAAGCGAGAACCGATGGGTCCGTTTGCGCGTGTCCAGCAAGGGCATGCGGATCATCGACAAGCAGGGCATCGAATCCGTGCTGGCGGATCTGCGTGCCCGCGGCGAGAAGGTCTGAGGGAGCTCATCATGCGCGAGAAGATCAAACTGGTGTCGTCGGCGGGAACCGGTCACTTCTACACCACGGACAAGAACAAGCGGAACACGCCGCACAAGCTCGAGTTCAAGAAGTACGACCCGGTGGCGCGAAAGCACGTCATCTACAAGGAAGCCAAGCTCAAGTAAGCGGCTTCCGCCTTCACGGATACCGAAAAAGCCCGCCTCCGGCGGGCTTTTTTGTGGTTGGCCGCGAATGAACGCGGATGAACTCGAATGATGTTGAACCTCGCCGCCTGTAACGCTCGGCGTAAAGCACCGAGAGAAGGGCGACTCGCGCCGCGCTCAAGGTTGCCGGCGATGCAGCCCTTGTAGAAGCGGCGCAAGCGGCGATTCCTCGAAAGAGCGACACAAAAATGCCCAGCGATAGCTGGGCATCGAGCATTGCCGCCGAGCGCGTCTACCGAATCGGCGTTAATCCGCGTTCATTCGCGGCTACGGGTTTCAGGCGGCGGTGGGCTGCTGAACCAGGGTGAAGCCGCGCAGGTGCTGGGCGAAGTTCTGCAAGGTGGATACGCCGCTCGCCTCGGCCTGGCGGCACCACTCCCGCAGGCCGTCGCGCAGGGCCTCGCGGGTAACACCGGATTGGCGCCACAGGTCCTGCAGACGCTGACGATACTGGTAGACGAGCGCCAGCTGCTCGCTGCGGCTCAGGGCCTTCTGCAGCCGGGCCTGGTTGCGCTCGCTGATCAGGCTTTCCTCGCGCACCATCAGCCGCCTCGCGCGCTTGAGGAAGTGGCGGTAGGACTCGTCGGCGCGGCTGATCTCAGCACGAATGGTCGGACCGATGACCTCCCGGGCATACAGCGCCATTACGTGTACCCGGGCGCGGACGACGGCGGCCACCGTGTCCATGTCCACGTCGGTCTTGGCGCGGTCGATGGCCGGCATTGGCGCCACCCGCTTGACCCGGGCCAGCCCGGCCATTTCCATCAAACGGATATAGGCCCAGCCGATGTCCAGTTCCCAGCGCTTGTTGGAGAGCTTGGCGGAGCTGGGAAAGGCGTGGTGGTTGTTATGCAGCTCCTCGCCGCCGATCAGCACGCCCCACGGCACCAGGTTGGTGGAGGCGTCGGCGGGTTCGAAGTTGCGGTAACCCAGGTAGTGCCCCAGACCATTCACCATGCCGGCGGCCCAGACGGGGATCCACAGCATCTGCACGGCCCAGATGGTAATGCCGACGACGCCGAAGCAGGCCAGATCGATCAGGGCCAGCAATGTCACGCCGAGGATGTTGTGACGGCTGTAGATGTTCCGCTCCAGCCAGTCCCGCGGCGTGCCGTGGGCGTAGTTTGCCAGGGTTTCCGGATCCGTGGCCGCCTCCCGGTAGATCTCCGAACCCCGCAGCATGACCTGGCGGATACCCAGCACCTGGGGACTGTGCGGATCGTCCGGCGTCTCGCACTTGGCGTGGTGCTTGCGGTGAACCGCCACCCACTGCGCGGTGATCATGCCGGTGGTCAGCCACAGCCAGAACCGGAAGAAATGGGCCGCGGCCGGATGCAGGTCGAGCCCGCGATGGGCCTGGTGGCGATGCAGGTAAATGGTGACGCTCGCAATGGTGACGTGCGTCAGGCCCAGCGTGACGAGGACATAACCCCACCACGGCATCGGGAAAAGCCCATAGAGATAGTCGAATACGTTCAAGGAATACCGCCTGATCTGGATTGAGAGTAAGGCCCGCGCGGTCCGGCCGCCCGCCGCGCCGGTTGCGCCCACCGGGTGCATTCACTATAGGGCAGCGCCGCGCGCCGGTCCATGAACCCGTCGGCGTTCCGCCCTTTTTTCCTCGCCGCTACGCCCGCCGGGGCGGCCTTGATATCATGGGCGGCGCGGGGGCAGCCGGTACAGTCAGCGGGCCAGGAAATGTCGTCCGGCGTCTGCCCTGACCCTCGTCGGTGCCGTGCATTGCGCGGTGGGATACTGATGCACGGTGTGCGGCAGGCGTGAGCAACGGCAGCATCCACAATATTTTCCTCGGCCGCCAGCCGATCTTCGACGCTGACCTGGCGGTCCGTGCTTACGAGCTGCTGTTCCGGCATGCCGATCGCGGCAGTGCCAACATCATGGATGCCAGCAGTGCGACCTCGCAGGTCATCCTCAACGCCTTCACCGTGCTGGGGCTGGAGCAGGTCTGCGGCGGGCTGCCGGCCTATATCAACGTCACCGGTGACTTCCTGGTCCGTTATTCCGAGCTGCCGTTTCCCCGGGAGAAGGTGGTGCTGGAGCTACTGGAGGGTACGCCAGCCAGCGAAGACGTGCTGGAGGTCATCGCCGCGATGCGCGGTCGCGGTTACCGGTTCGCCCTGGACGACTTCGAATGGAGCGCCGACACCGAGCGGTTGCTGCCGCTGGTGCAGACGGTGAAGATCGACGTGCTCGCCCACGAACCGTCGCGGATCCGGGCGATGGTGGCGGAGCTGCGCTCGTGGCGGGTGCGACTGCTGGCCGAGAAGGTGGAGACCCGGGAGCAGTTCGAATTCTGCCGGGAGCTGGGCTTCGAGCTGTTCCAGGGCTTCTTCCTGAGCCGGCCCAGCAACCTCAGCGCCAGCTCCATCCCCACCAACCGGCTGCCCGCGTTGAGCCTGCTCGCGGCGCTTCACCGCCCGGACGCCGAGGTGGACGAGCTGGAGCGGCTGATCGCCCGGGATGTCTCGCTGAGCTACAAGCTCCTGCGCTACCTTAACTCGGCGTTCTTCAACCTGGGTCGTCGCATCGACTCCATTCGGCAGGCCATCGTCTTCCTGGGCCTGCGGGAGCTTCGCAGCTGGGCCTCGCTGGTGGCGCTGGCCGCGGTGCCGGACAAACCCCAGGCGCTGATGACCAGTCTGATGATCCGGGCCAAGACCTGCGAGCTGGTTGCCCGCGCCCTCTGTCCCGGCGAAGCCAGCACCTGCTTCACCGTGGGCCTGTTCTCGGGCCTGGACGCCCTGTTCGACGTGCCGCTTTCCCAGGTGCTCGAGGAGCTGCCGCTGAGCGAGGATACGGAGCGGGCGCTGCTCGAGCGCCAGGGTGAGCCGGGGCGGGTTCTCGAATGGGTGCTGGCCTATGAGACCGGCGACTGGGAGCGCGTTAGCCGGCTGGGTGGTCCGGTTGATACCCTGCGTTCGGCCTTCCTGGAGGCCGTGGCGTGGTCCGAACAGGTTGCCAGTCTAATTCGCGAAAGAGCATAAGGCGCCGTGGCGGCGCCCAGGGCACAGATGGAAACGGTTGTCGAGCTCATGGACGTAGCGCGTCGGTTCAACGGCCGGACGGCGCTCAACGGCCTCTCCCTGCGTCTCGAGCGTGGGGGCATCCTCGGGCTGCTCGGGCCGAATGGGGCCGGCAAGACCACCGCAATGCGCCTGATGGCGGGTGTCCTGCCGCCCAGCAGCGGCCGTATCGAGCTGTTGGGCGAACCCATGAACGAGCGCCGGCCGGCACAGCGCCGTCACCTGGGTTACCTGCCCGACACCCCACCGCTCTACGAGGACATGGCGGTGGCCGACTATCTGACCCACGTAGCCCGCCTGCGCGGCCTGGCCCGCCCGGCCGCCCGGCAACGCACCGAAGCGGTGCTGGAGCAGTGCGACCTGGAAGCCGTCGGCCGGCGACGCATCGGGAATCTCTCCCGCGGCTACCGCCAGCGCATCGGTCTTGCCCAGGCCGTCATCCACGAGCCGGCGCTGCTCATTCTCGACGAACCGACCCTGGGACTCGACCCGATTCAGGTCCAGGGCCTGCGGACCCTCATTCGGGGGTTCGGCCGCGACCATGCCATCGTGTTGTCCAGTCACCTGCTGGCCGAAGTCCAGTCGCTGTGCGACCAGGTGCTGATCCTCAACGACGGAGAGTGCGTCCACTCAGGTCCCCTGGACGACGAACCGGGCCTTGCCTACCGGCTGGTGACCCGTGAAAGCGTGGACCTGGAACGGCTCTCGGCATTGCCGGGCGTGGCGGCGGCGAGCGCCGAGGGCGATCGCGTCTACCGGCTGCAGCTCGCCGGGCCGGCGGACGCCGA